>CACBPP010000002.1 GCA_902541175.1 uncultured SAR86 cluster bacterium | reverse complement strand
TTATTGATAAAAATGGAAAACTATTTTCTCAACAATGTGCTGATAATCCTCAGAAGCGACCATGTATATTTGAATATGTTTATTTTTCAAGACCAGATTCAAAGATTGATGAAATTTCAGTTTACAAAGCGAGAATGAGAATGGGAACAAAGCTTGCTGGACAAATCAAAAGAATTAGACCTGATCATGATATTGATGTTGTCATACCTATTCCAGATAGCTCAGTAACCGCAGCACATCAACTTGCTGTTGATTTGAATGTTCCCTACAGAGAAGGCTTTGTAAAGAATAGATACATTGGAAGAACTTTTATTATGCCTTATCAAGAAGAGAGGAAGAAATCAGTAAGAAGAAAGTTAAATATTCTTGATTTAGAATTTGAAGGAAAAAACGTTTTACTTGTTGATGACTCAATTGTAAGAGGAACAACTAGTAAAAAAATTATAGAAATGGCCAGAGAAGCTGGAGCAAAAAAAGTTTATTTTGCATCCGCTGCTCCTGCTATTAAGTATCAAAATTTATATGGAATTGATATGCCTGCAACAGCTGAGCTAATAGCATCAAATAAATCAAATGATGAAGTCGCCACTGAAATTAATGCGGATTGGCTAATTTATCAAACGTTAGAAGACTTAATAGATTCTGTGAGAGAGGGTAATCCAGAAATAAGTGAATTTGAAACTTCAATTTTTACAGGCGAGTATTTCACTCCCTTAGTTGAAAATTATCTTGAAGAACTAGAAATTTCTAGAAAAGATGAGCTTAAAATGCAAAGGGAAAAATCTAAAGCTAAGAGTTAACTGGGATTCACTATATTAATTGCAGGTATTTCAGCATTGTTTGCACTCTCAACATAAGTATCAATCTCATTGAAGTTTAAATACCTATAAATTTGATCAGACAATGGATTTATATCATTCATATACTGATGATACTGCTCAATAGTTGGGATTTTACCAAGAACTGAACATATAGCAGATAGTTCTGCTGATGCTAAGAAAACATTAGCTCCATCACCAAGTCTGTTAGGAAAATTCCTTGTAGAGGTTGAAACTACAGTTGAGTTTGCTAAAACTCTTGCCTGATTTCCCATGCATAATGAACAACCTGGTACTTCAGTTCTTGCACCAGATACTCCAAAGATATTATATATACCTTCTTCGATTAGTTGCTTCTCGTCCATTTTTGTTGGTGGCACCACCCACAGTCTTGCCTTAAGATTTTTATATTTCTCAAGAAGCGTACCAGCTGCTCTGAAATGACCAATGTTTGTCATGCATGATCCAATAAAAACTTCTTGGATTTTTGTATTTGCAACATCTGATAGGGGTTTTATATCATCTGGATCATTAGGACATGCAAGGAGAGGTTCTTTGATTTCGTTAAGATCAATTTCAATTATCTCAGCATATTCAGCGTCTTTGTCTGCTTCTAGTAGTTGTGGATTAAGAATCCACTCTTCCATTGATTGAGCTCTTCTTTCAAGCGTCTTTGCATCTCCGTAGCCACTTGCAATCATCCATCTCAACATAACAATGTTTGACTGAAGATATTCTATTATTGGTTCTTTATTAAGCTTAACTGTGCAACCTGATGCAGATCTTTCAGCAGAAGCATCAGAAAGTTCAAAAGCTTGTTCAACCTTCATATTAGGCAGGCCTTCAATTTCAAGGCACCTGCCAGAAAAGACATTCTTTTTTCCATCCTTATCTATCGTAAGTAATCCCCTTTGAAGTGCTGCATAAGGAATAGCGTTAACTAAATCTCTAAGAGTTATTCCTGGTTGCATATCACCTTTAAATCTTACCAACACTGACTCTGGCATATCTAAAGGCATTACACCTAGCGTTGCAGCAAATGCAACTAAACCAGATCCTGCTGGAAAGCTAATTCCAATAGGAAATCTTGTATGACTATCACCACCTGTACCAACTGTATCTGGAAGCAGCATTCTATTCATCCAAGAATGGATAATTCCATCACCCGGCCTTAAAGATACACCGCCACGATTCATAATAAAGTCAGGTAAGCTATGTTGAGTTTCGATATCAACTGGCTTTGGATATGCTGCAGTATGACAAAATGATTGCATAACAAGATCTGCTGAAAAACCAAGACATGCTAATTCTTTAAGCTCATCTCTTGTCATTGGACCAGTTGTATCTTGTGACCCAACAGTTGTCATTCTAGGTTCACAGTATGTTCCTGGTCTTACTCCATCAACCCCACAAGCTTTTCCAACCATCTTTTGTGCAAGAGTAAAACCTGCTTTACTCTTATCTTTAGAATCAGGTCTTCTGAATACTTTTGATGTATCCAAGCCTAAAGCTTCTCTGCTTTTATCTGTAAGCTGTCTACCAATAATTAATGGAATTCTTCCGTTCGCTCTAACTTCATCCAAAAGTACATCAGTTTTAAGCTCAAATTCAGAAATTACTTCTTTGGTATTAGCATCTAAAACTCTTCCATTAAGTGGCTCTAAAATAATTTCCTGACCCATTAACATTTTTGAAACATCCATCTCAATTGGAAATGCACCTGAATCTTCGAGAGTATTGAAAAATATTGGAGCAATTTTCCCACCAAAACAATAACCACCTTCTTTTTTATTAGGTATGCAAGGTATCTCATCTCCCATATGCCATAAAACAGAATTTGTTGCAGATTTTCTAGAAGATCCTGTACCAACCACATCCCCAACAAAAACTAGAGGATTTCCTTTTTCTTTCAATTTTTCAATTGTGCCAAGCGGGTCATCAAGACCTGTTCTTGGCATTTTAAACATAGCCAATGCGTGAAGAGGGATGTCTGGTCTAGACCAAGCATCCGGTGCAGGAGACAAATCATCAGTATTTATCTCTCCAGTAACTTTATAAACTGTAAGTTTTATTTGTTCTTCTATATCTGTTTTTTCAGTGAACCAAGTTGCATTAGCCCATTCTTCAACAACTTTCTTTGCATGTTCATTTGTTTTTGATAATTCAAATATTTCATTAAATGCATCAAAAATTAGTAAAGTTCTGCTTAGAACGTGCGCAGCTGTTTCAGCTAATTCATTGTCTTTAAGACACTCAATAAGCGGTTGAATATTATATCCACCGAGCATGGTTCCAAGAATTTTTACAGCATCAATTTTAGTAATATATGGGCTAGAAGCTTTGCCAGTAGTTATATCAGCTAAAAATGCAGCTTTTACATATGCAGCTTGATCAACACCAGCCGGAACTCTTTCTTTTAATAGGTTTAATAAGAAATCTGATTCTTGATGATCTTTTTTTAGTAATTTTATCAGCTCAGAAGTCTGATCAGCATCAAGAGGCAAGGGCGGTATGTTTTGTTCTGCCCTCTCTGCAACGTGTTTTTTATAATTTTCTAACATCGTCTGGTCTCCGATGGGCATATTTTACTCTTATAGCTAAAGATAGCCACTAATTAGATGAAATATAAGGTAATTTTATTTAAAAATCGGTTATTATTTTGCAATATGCCAAAATTACAAAAAAAACGATCTTCAACACCTTGCTTGGGTATATGCTCTACAACTTTTGGCGACGAAGTTTGTAAAGGATGTAAGCGTTTTGCTCATGAGATTGTTAGTTGGACAAAATACTCAGAAGAAGAAAGAGAAATCGTAAACAATCGTTTAGAAGAATTTAAAATTAAAATTTTAAAACACAGATTTAAGATTACAGACAAAGAATTATTTTCAAATAATCTTGATCAGATGGGAATTAATTTTAATCATTCTTTAGATCCTTTGACCTGGATCTTTGATTTATTTCGCGCAACTGGATCGCAGGCTATTGAACTTGAAAGATTTGGGATAGAAAGTTTGGAATACTTTGATCCAAAAACTATAAGAGATATTATTAACAAAGAACTTCTTGATTTATCAGAAGCACACCACGAGAGATATTTTAAAAAAAGCTAACTAAAATCTTTTAGCATTATCTTTAATTCTAATGAATGTTGTTCCTCTTCTCCGATTTGTGCTCTAGCATATTCTTCTAAATATACAGATTTATTTTCAACACAATTTAAAAGTTTTTTGTACAGACTTAATGCAAAAAGTTCATGTTCCAAACTTTCTTCCAAAATATCTTTAATAGTATGTCTATTTGTTTCTTCAATCTTTGCAATCTTTTGACTAGGATGTCCATCTAGACCAGCAATTTTTTCTCCAGCAAGTTGAGCATGAAGGAGAGATTCCTCAGCCTGTTCTTTAAGAAATGTAACGATTGGTAATCTATATGGGCCACTTACCATCATCGAAGAGTGGGTATACCTAACAACACCTGCAAGTTCATATTCCATTATTTCATTTAAAATGTCACAAACCTTTTTAGTATTTATCTCGTTATTTTTCATTACAACTTTTCTCCTAGTATTTGTTAGATTACGCAAAGTATAATACTATTATATATATTGTAAAGTACTGATATAAGGTATTTTTTTAATGATAATCACTCTGATTATCATTCTCAATTAGAAAGTAGTTTATATTTATAGAATAATATAAATGCTATTACTGCATAACTAATTTTAGATAGTGAGTAAATCACTGGTAATTTTATTATTTTTGCAATCCAAGCATAACCTTTAGTTCTCTCCCAAACATAGACAAAGGCATCAACTCCAGATATTTCTGTTCCATTTTCAAATCTAACATGAAGTTTTTTAAGATACTTATCTCCCATCTCACTGCAATTAACGAAGTTTAAATCTGATCTTTTTTTGTAATGTTTTATTTCAAAATTACATACAGAGCATTTTTCATTAAATAATATCTTCGACTCATTCATTTTTGTTTTTAAAAAAATATATAATTTAGATTAATTATACAATTTAATTTTTTATCGAGGACTTTTATGAAATTACTATTACCCATAATTTTCTTAATGCCAGTATTTTTATTTGCGACAGAAGAAACTGATGAAAGAAAAGTAAGTGATCTATCAATTAATGAGTTAAAAGAAATTGTTCGTTTAATTGTAGAGGAGAGCATTGAACAATGTACCGTGACAGGGACAATGGAAGGAAGAGCAAAAGTTAATTTGAAAGTTGAGGGAGAGGTCGTTGCAAAAATGACCTGCGACTTTGAAAAAGAGTAAAAATGGAAAATAAAAAAAATTTCTTTAAATTTTTTGAACATGGCTGGAATAAGATTTTTGGAAAAGAGGAAGATTCAACATCGTTGAGATCTAAAAGTTTGTTTAGAGCAGTAAAAGGTATTCAGAATGTTGGCACACCTCATGACTGGGAAGATTATGAAAAATATAAAAAAGAATTAGATAAAAATGAAACAGATTAATATTTTTGATGAAGTGATTGAAGAATGTTGTTCAAATCCTATCACTGGTTATTTTAGAGATGGGTTTTGTCATACTGACAAGCTTGATAGAGGTCTCCATGTTGTGTGCGCTCAAATAACAGATGAATTTTTAGATTTTTCTAAAAGTCGTGGGAATGACTTATCAACTCCAAGACCTGAATTCAATTTTCCTGGTTTAAAAGAAGGAGATTCTTGGTGTCTATGTGCTGAAAGATGGAAAGAAGCTTTTGAGTGTGGTTTTGCACCTAAAATATACCTTAAAAGAACAAACAAAAAAGCTTTAAAAGTAATAGATCTGCATATTCTTAAAGATTTTGCGCTAGATTTGTCTTAATTCACTAATGGTAGCTCATACCAATTAGTTGTATATTTAGGTGAAGTCATGTTCTGTCTCATAGGCGACCATTTTTTTGTATTTTGTGACGCATAGTAAATTTGAGTTTCATAGGAATTCATTTGATCAAGATATTTCATTAGCTTTGTATTTTGCTTAGGGTCATTAGGGTCTTTAAACAGAGAATGTTGTTTAACTTGTTCGTTAGTAAATTTATTTAAGATTATTCCTGCTTTTGCATAATCATATCCAGGTCTAAAGATAGGCAATAATCCCTTTTTTGCTGCTGTAAGAATATCTCTAGTATCGTTTGTAGGGGTAATTAGTCCAATTGTTCTCAGATCCGAGTGTTGAGGTTTATTTTTATTAAAAGGGCTAGTTCTTACAAAGACAGAAACTTGAGAACATTTTTGCTTTTCACTTCTTAACTTTTCTGCTGCTCTAACAGCAAAATTACTAACTATAGGTTTTAACGTTTCTAAATTAGAAACTCTTTCACCAAAGCTCCTACTCACAACAATTTGTTTTTTTGACGAAATGTCATCCTCAATATTAAGACATCTTTCGCCTCTTAATTCTCGAACAGTCCTTTCTAAAACTACACTAAATTTCTTTCTAATGTTTTGAGGATTAACGTTTGCAAGATCTAATGCTGTATTGATACCAGCATTATTTAAGTGATCATTTAATCTTCTTCCAACTCCCCATACTTTACCTACTGGAGTATGCTGCAAGGCAATTTTGATTTGTTTCTCATTTGATAGATCAATTACTGAGGTCGGTATATTTTTTCTTTTAATTTCATTTATAGCAATCTTACTTAAAGTTTTGTTTGGAGCTATTCCTATTCGAACTGGAATTCCTGTCCATTGCCTCACTAAAGATCTTATATGACAACCAAAATCATACAAATTATAGTTTTGCTTCAAAGTATCTAAATCCAGAAAGGCCTCATCGATACTATATATCTCAACTCTTGGAACAAATCCCTCAAGTATATTCATTACTCTGGCCGATATATCTCCATAAAATGTAAAATTTGATGAAAACACTTTTCCATTTTGCTTCAGAAAAGATTCTCTAACCTTAAACCATGGAACACCCATTGCGATTCCCATCTTTTTTGCTTCTGTACTTCTTGCTATAACACAACCATCATTATTAGAAAGTACAACAATAGGAACGTTCTTTAGGTCTGGACGAAAAATTCTTTCACAAGAGGCATAAAAACTTTCACAGTCGACAAGAGCAAAAGCCATTAGAATTTATTAATTGCTGCAGTTACAGTTCCTACTATTTCTAATTCTTGCCCACTATTAATGAAGATAGGAGGGTACTCAGGATTCTCAGGCATTAAACACATTCTTGGTTTGAGCTTTAATCTTTTACATACAAATTCGCCATCTATAGTTGCTACCACAATACTGTTGTGAGAAGGCTTTATACTTCTATCAACTATTAAGACCGCTTGATCGGTAATGCCAGAACCAACCATGGATTGTCCCTGCGCTCTAACCAGAAAAGTTGCAGCACCATTTTTTATTAGGTGTTTATTTAAGTCTATTGGACTTTCAATATAGTCGCTTGCCGGACTGGGGAATCCGGCATGGACTGATTCAAGAAAATAGGGCACAAATATTGCCGGCAGATTTTCTTCAGAAATTTTTCCGATATAGTCAACT
The DNA here is from genome assembly GCA_902541175.1 of uncultured SAR86 cluster bacterium. Classification (GTDB taxonomy): domain Bacteria; phylum Pseudomonadota; class Gammaproteobacteria; order Magnimaribacterales; family D2472; genus SAR86A. The sequence continues at coordinate 214,676 of CACBPP010000002.1, read as the reverse complement.
TTCATGGATTAATACTGTATATATATACAGTATATTTAAATCTAATTATTTGTAAAGTAGTTAATCAAACAATAGAAAATTTTTCTAAATTATATGATTCATCGTCAAGACGAAGATACCAACCAAAGTCATCCCAATCGCCAAGAACAATACGTTTTGAGGATGCATATTCATGAATATTAGGTCTGTGAGTGTGACCATGAATAAATATGTCAGGAGAGTAATCGCCAATAATTTTTTTGACCGATGACTCGTTAACATCAGTGATTTCTATCGATTTATCTTGGGTTGCATCATTGCTATCACTTCTTAGTTTTGATGCGATTTCACTTCTTTCTTCAATTGACTTACTCAAAAAATTATCTTGCCAGGCTTTATCTCTAACTTGATTTCTAAAATTAATGTAATCAACGTCATCAGTACACAAGAAGTCTCCATGACTTAAGAGAACTTTTTTATTATGCATAGTTATTTCAAATGGATCGGGAAGAAGTTTAATACCAGTATCAGTCAAAAACTTCTTACTTATTAAAAAATCTCTATTACCATGCATAAGAAAAGTATCCGGTCCGTTAGTTGTAAACTTTAAAAGTTCAGATTTTATGTTGTTTATAAAACTTGTTTCATAATCATCGCCAATCCAAACTTCAAATAAGTCTCCAAGAATAAAAAGTTGTGAGCAAGATTCTTTAGAATCTTTAAGAAAATTTATAAAAGCAGAAGATAGTTTATTATTACTTTCGCTTAAATGTATGTCCGATATAAAAAAGGATGTCATTCAGAGATAGTAACTGACTCAATAGTTATCACTTCTTCAGGAACGTCTTGATAAGCTCCAGATGATCCAGTTGCAACTTCTGCTATTTGATCAACAATATCCATACCTTCAGTAACCATACCAAATACAGCATATCCCCATCCTTGAGATGTTTCCCCGGTATGATTTAGAAATGCATTGTCCTTGTGATTAATAAAGAACTGACTTGTAGCTGAGTGTGGATCCATCGTTCTAGCCATTGCAATAGTACCTCTGTCATTTGGCAATCCATTATTAGCTTCATTTTGTATAGGACCGGTTCCACTAGACTTATTATTCATGTCAGCAGTTAATCCGCCACCTTGAATCATGAAACCATTTATAACTCTATGAAATATTGTTCCTTCATAATATCCACTTGAGGCAATAGTTTTAAAATTTTCAACTGTTATAGGTGCTTTCTCGTCATTAAGTTCAAGTTGAATGTCTCCAACAGATGTTTTTATTGTTACTTGTGTCATTTTATTCTCCATAAGATTATTAGCTTCATCATTTTCAATAACATCCACACATGAGGTTAATGCGACTAAAAGAGGTATAAAGATTTTAAAGTTTCTAGTTTTCAATGATTCGCCTTAGGTATTAATATTGATTTTATCATCAAAATTCATAGTTCATCATGTAGTTTTTAAAACAGTCTTTAACTTTAGCTTCGTTTAAACCAAATTCTTCTATTGAATATGAATGCTTTTCTTTTTTTAACTTACTCTGATTTATTAGATAGTTTTTAATTTTATTTTCGGTTTCTATATCCATATCAAATTCAAAGTTTTGGTATATATCTTTCAAAATGTTTAAAGGATCATCTATAAAATTGCTATAACTAATATCGATGATTTGATCTGAGGAAAGGTTTTCTTTAGCTTGGATGCCTTTTTGAAGACTGTGTTGCCAAAAGTCTAAAATAACTTCACCAATTTGCTCTGGATTTACATTCTTTGAGAACGCAGATCTTATATTTTTAGCAAGGCTGCAAAAAGATGCTACCGATTCCATAGGATCTCTATGTATATTTATAAATTTTGCATTTGGATAAGTGGTTAATATTTCTGGAATATGACCTATATGACTTGGATCTTTAAGTAACCATCTTTTTGGTCTTCCATTAATTTCTAGGACTTGAAAAAATCGTTTATGCCATTTAAAAACAGAATCAAAGCTACAGTCTTTTAGATACTCTACGTATTCAGGAACATTTGCCATACACATATAGACAAAACTTCTTACATTTATGGTTGCAAGGAGTTCACACTCTTCTGGTGAATTTGCTCTTATATGATGCATGTTTCTTAATTTAGGAATAATTGTTCTTGCAAACTTTAATTCAGCATTGATTTTCCATTCCCGTCTTTTAATATCAAATTTATTTTTAACTAATGGCATTAAGGACATTATTTCCCAATATCTAGGAGACCTATGACTATTATCAAGAGCAAGTAAATTAAAAAGAAAAGTAGTACCCGACCTTGGAAGACCAGTAACAAAAACTGGATTAGCTGGAGAGGGGAGATCTCTGTCTTTTACAAAGTCATATAATTTACTTCTCATTTTCAGCCTATCTTTAAGCTGATTTTTAAATGCTATGGAACCAAAAAGATTAAATTCGTTATTTTTATTGGCTGAATTTATCAGAATTTCAAGTGGCTCAGTATAGTCATCCCCTCCAAGTTTTCCCTCGAGTCCACTTAGCATGCTTTTGACGCTTATTTTATTAATCACTTTTAAAATTATTTATAATAGATATAAGATAACTCTATATAAGCAAATCTACAATTTATCCATGAATATTCTTTTTTTGTGTGTTGGAAATTCTGCAAGAAGTCAGATCGCTGAAGGTCTTGCTGTTGATATGTTCGGTCACAATCACACTATTAAAAGTGCTGGGTCTGCTCCAGTTGGTGAAGTGCATCCTTCTGCTGTAAAAACGCTAAAAGATATTGGGATTGATATCAGTAGCAATAAGTCAAAATCTATAAATGATTTAGACAAAGATTTTTTGGATAATCTAGATTTTGCAATAACACTATGTGCTGAAGAGATTTGCCCAGTTTTACCAACGGATGCTATTTCTTTACACTGGATAAATGAAGATCCTGCTATGAATAATTTAAACGATGTTCAATTAAATATGGCTTTTCAAAAAACTAGAGAAAATATTTATAATTTGATGAAAAAATTTATGATTGAGAATAATTTGTAAAGTTAAATGGCTCCTCAGGTTGGGATCGAACCAACGACCAATTGATTAACAGTCAACTGCTCTACCGCTGAGCTACTGAGGAACGCTAATAGCAGAGCATTATAAGTAATTTTTTATATATAAGTAAATGACAAAAACATTAAAGGTTGTATCTGATTTTGAGCCAGCTGGATCTCAACCTGAAGCTATTAATAATTTAGTATCTGGGCTTGAGGATGGATTGCTGCATCAAACTCTATTAGGTGTTACAGGATCTGGAAAAACTTACACTATGGCAAAAGTTATTGAGGAGACTCAGAGACCTGCAATTATAATGGCTCACAATAAAACCCTCGCTGCTCAGCTATATGGCGAATTTAGAGATTTTTTTCCAAATAATTCTGTCGAGTATTTTGTTTCTTATTATGACTATTATCAGCCAGAGGCTTATGTTCCAACATCTGATACATATATCGCAAAAGATGCTTCGATAAATGAGCATATCGAACAAATGAGACTTTCTGCAACTAAAGCTCTTATAGAAAGAAAAGATACTGTTGTAGTTGCAACTGTCTCATCAATTTATGGTTTAGGCGCACCCGAATCTTATCTAAAAATGGTTGTTCATCTTGATAGAGGAGATATGATTTCTCAACGTGATCTTGTTTTAAGATTATCTGCGCTTCAATATACAAGAAACGATTTAGATTTTAGGCGAGCAACCTTCAGAGTTAGAGGAGATACGGTTGATGTTTATCCTGCTGACTCAGACAAGGAGGCATTAAGAATTGAATTTTTTGGTGATGAAATTGAAAAATTATCATGGTTTGATCCTCTTACAGGAGTCATTATTAGCGATATTCCAAGAGTCACGATTTTTCCTAAAACCCATTACGTCACACCAAAAGATACAGTTACAAATTGCATTCCAGATATAAAAGATGAATTGAAAACACGACTTAACTTTCTAAGAGACAACAATAAACTTGTTGAGGCTCAAAGATTAGAAGAGAGAACCAATTATGACATCGAAATGATGCGTGAGCTTGGTTATTGTCAGGGTATTGAAAATTATTCAAGATATTTAAGTGGCAGAAAACCTGGAGAGTCGCCACCGTGTTTATTTGATTATATTCCAAAGGATGCAATTGTTTTTATTGATGAATCTCATGTTTCTGTTCCGCAAATAGGAGCAATGTATAAAGGCGATAGATCAAGAAAAGAAACACTAGTTGAATATGGTTTTAGACTTCCATCAGCTTTAGATAATAGGCCTTTAAAATTTGAGGAATGGGAAATGTTGGCACCACAAAGAATTTACGTATCTGCCACTCCAAGTAAATATGAAAATGAAAAGCAAGATAATTTAGTCGAGTTGCTAGTAAGACCAACTGGCCTCACAGACCCTGAGGTAGAAATAAGACCTGCCTCGACACAAATTGATGATGTTATAGGCGAATGTAACGAAAGAGTTGCAATGAAAGAAAGAGTATTAGTGACCACTCTTACAAAAAGAATGGCAGAAGATTTAACAGATTACTTAAATGAAAATAATATATCTGCGAGATACATGCACTCTGATATAGACACAGTAGAGCGTGTTGAAATTATTAGAGATCTTAGATTAGGTAAATTTGATGTTCTTGTTGGCATTAATTTATTAAGAGAGGGCTTAGATATTCCTGAGGTAAGTCTCGTTGCAGTTTTAGATGCAGATAAAGAGGGGTTTTTGAGATCTGATACTACTTTAATTCAAACAATTGGAAGAGCAGCAAGAAATTTGAGGGGGAAAGCTATTTTATATGCAGACAAAGTAACCGGATCAATGCAAAGGGCAATAGATGAAACAGATAGAAGAAGGTCCATTCAAGAAGAGTTTAATGACAAAAACAACATCACGCCAAAATCTATTTCAACAAAAGTTAAAGATATTATGGAAGGCGCAAGAATAATTAAGGGAAATACCAAAAAGAAAAAAGAAGACATTGATAAAATTGTTACCTTTAAGATTAAGGATGACACTGTAGATAACATTACTGAGACTTTACAAAAATTAGAAGATGAGATGTTTGATTTGGCAAAAAAAATGGAATTCGAAAAAGCTGCAGTTTGCAGAGATAAAATAACTTCGCTTAAAAGAAAGTTAATTGATCTTTAGGATTTACACATGCATGAGCACTCATTAATTGATAATAGCTCTTAACTCTATCAACATAATCTATAGCCTGTTGAGCCCTCGAGTAGGATCCGTTATCCATCATATTAAGATCTTCTCCAGTAGTTACTTTGAGTTTTTCTTTTATATCCTCCCAAGTAACGTTTTCAATATTTGAATCTATTTGACCAGCTATTTTAATGATATTTGTTGGTCCAAGATTATAACTTGCCAATACAATTGATAATTTATCAGCTTCGGAGGGACCGATTTTATTTTTATTTTGAAGCATGGAAAAATATTTTGCTCCGCCTTTAATATTTTGTTCAGGATTTAGTCTTTTTTCAACGCCAACTAAGGCTGCAGTCTCTAATGTAACCATCATCATACCTCTAACACCCATATTAGATTTTGCTCTTGGATCCCATTGAGATTCTTGAAATGAGATTGCTGCTAAAAGATTCTTTTCAATGTTTGTTTCTCTGGATGCTGATGCAAACATTTCGTCGTATTGAGGATATCTATTTTCGAGCAAGTCTCTAAATTTATTTTTTTCAAAGTTGTTTAATGAAGACTCCTCATAAGAATTTATTAGAATTTCTTCACAACTCATTTCTTTGTTAAAGAAAGAACAACCCACCAAAAAGACCGTAATGGCTGAAAATAAAAAAAATCTAAAGATATTCCCCATTTTTAATTATTTAATTCATAAAGACTTTATAATTAATATGTTATATACAATATTTCAGACTTAAAGAAGTGTCAAAGACTAAAAACTTTATATTTAAGGGTAAGCAAAGTTTTTCAAGTTCTAAGCTTGATCAGATCAAGCACCAATTCTCAAATTCAAATAAAATCGATGCAAAAATATCATCTAATGAGATTTATTTAGTTCAATCTAAATCTGAAACAATTAATCATGAGGGTCTTCAAGACATTCTTGCTGCAAAAGAGAATGACGCAGAGTTTGCTTTTTATGTAGGACCAAGATTAGGGACAATTTCGCCATGGTCATCTAAAACAGAGGACATCATCAGAAATGTTGGTTTCGATAATATCGAAAGAGTTGAGAGACTATATGGATTTAATCTTGAGTGTGATTCAGACATTAATGCCCTAGATCTTTCGATGTTCTACGATCGAATGACTCAATCGATTTATAACAATAAAGATGATTTTAAGAATCTTTTTAAATCAGATAAACCCAGATCCTTGAATCACATCAACATTTTAGAAGCAGGTAAATCAGAGCTTGAAAGAGCAAACAAGTCATTTGGGTTTGCTATGAGCGATCAAGAAATAGATTATTTGTATGATTTTTACAATAATGAAAAAAGAAATCCCACCGATGCAGAATTGATGATGTTTGCTCAAGCTAATTCTGAGCATTGTAGACACAAAATATTTAATGCTAAATGGAATGTAGGCGGTTCTCAAAAAAATAATACACTATTTGATTTAATAAAAGAGACAAGCAAATCATCTCCAGATGGAATAATTTCAGCTTATAAAGATAACGCGGCAATTATTGAGGGGTCAAAAGTTGAGAGATTGAATTTAAATGAATCTAATGAATATGAATTTAAAGAGGATAATTTAAATTCAACTATTAAAGTCGAAACTCATAACCATCCAACAGCAATTTCACCATATCCAGGAGCTTCAACAGGATCTGGTGGAGAAATTCGAGATGAGGGAGCTACAGGAAGGGGCGCAAAACCTAAAATTGGGTTGGTTGGTTTTAATGTTTCTAATTTAAGAATTCCAAACCTTATGAGAAGCTGGGAAAAGAATGAGCTTAAACCATCAAGAATTGCATCCCCGCTAGATATTATGATTGAAGCCCCGATCGGAGCAGCTTCTTTTAATAATGAATTTGGGAGACCATCAACCCTTGGATATTTTAGATGTTTTGAAACCGACTTTGACAATAACAAAGCTTTTGGATATCACAAACCAATAATGCTTGCTGGAGGTATAGGTGAAGTAAGGGATGTAAATAACTTTAAATTACAAATTAAAGAAGATTATTTAGTTGTTGTTTTAGGAGGACCTGCAATGCTTATTGGTCTTGGCGGAGGTGCTGCATCATCAGTCTCATCAGGAGATAGCGACGAAGATTTAGATTTTGCTTCCGTTCAAAGAGACAATGCTGAAATGGAAAGAAGATGTCAGGAGGTCATTAATAAATGTTCATCACAAGAAAATAGCTTTATTGAGTTTATTCACGATGTTGGTGCTGGTGGATTATCAAATGCAATTCCCGAATTAGCTAAAGATTCTAATCTGGGTGTGTATATTGAATTATCAAAAATTCCAAATGCAGATAAATCCATGTCACCTATGGAAATTTGGTCTAATGAATCTCAAGAAAGGTATGTATTAGCAATTCATAAAGATAATAAAAATGCTTTTGAAAAGATATGTCAAAGAGAGAGATGTGAATATGCAATTGTTGGACACACAACAAAAGAAATGTCTGTAAAACTTTATGATGAGCAAAACAAAAACTATCCAGTTGATGTGCCATTATCAATGCTTTTCGGCGATCTTCCAATTACAGAAATGGAAGTTAAAGAAGAATTTGTTGAAACATTTAATGAAGATAATTCAGAAGACATCGATCTGAGTGATTCAATTACTAAAGTTCTTCAACATCCGACTGTTTCATCAAAATCTTTCCTAATAACAATTGGTGATAGAACAGTAAGTGGAATGGTTGCAAGAGATCAATTTGTGGGGCCATATCAAGTCCCCGTATCTGACTATTCACTAAGCTTAAGATCTTATACATCAAATAATGGAGAAGTTCTAAGTATTGGAGAAAAGCCCACCATTGCTCTAATAAATCCTGCCGCATCTATGAGAATGGCTCTTGGCGAAGCTTTAACCAATATGTCAGGAGTTGTTATTAAAGGATTAAATAATGTTCAAGTTTCTGCAAATTGGATGGCAGCATCTGGAGAAAATTCAGATGACTTTGCCTTGAGGTCTGGAGTTGAGGCCTTATCAAAAATTGCGGTCGATTTAAAAGTTTCTATACCTGTTGGAAAAGATTCCTTATCTATGAGAACTAAGTGGTCAGAAAATAATTCAGATTATGAAGTATCAAGTCCCTTGTCTGGAGTTATTACAGCAATGGCACCAGTGGATGATGTTACAGAGTCAGTTACTCCAGAATTAAATACTTCTGATGATACAAGCATTCTTTTGATTAAGTTAAATAATAAAAATAGGTTGGCTGGATCAATATTCTCAGAAATCACTGAAACAAAATATCAACATACCCCAGACATAGATGATATTGAGGTATTCGAAAAACTGTTTTCAGGTATTCAAAATCTTTTGAAAAATAAAAAAATATTAGCAATGCATGATATTTCTGATGGAGGTCTTATAACAACATTGTTAGAAATGTGCTTTACCAAAAAAGTTGGTATGAGATTGAATTTAGATGATTCATCAGGTGTTAATGAATTCCTTTTCTCTGAGGAAATTGGCTTTGCAATTCAAATTAAGAAAAATAATCTTGATGAAGTTACAAATACTTTAACGAATGAAAATATTTATGTAAAAAATATAGCTGAATTAATAGACGGTGAGAAATTTTCAATTTTTAAGAATGATTCAGAGATTTTTAGTAAGTCAGTTATTGAATTAGAAAAAAATTGGCGAGAGACTTCTCATGCTATTCAATCCATAAGAGATAACGAAGAAATTGCAAACTCTGAACTAAGTTTGCTTGATGATAGAAATTTTCATGGACTTAAAAGCAATATCTCGTTTGATGAAAATGAGCTTAAGCATATTAATATCAAAAGAATAAAGCCTAAAGTAGCAATTTTAAGAGAACAGGGCGTAAATGGACAAAATGAGATGGCAGCTGCTTTTACGCTTGCAGGCTTCAATGCTTTTGATGTTCATATGCAAGACCTTCTTGATGGAAACACAAATCTAAAGGACTTTCAGGGCATGGCGGTATGTGGTGGTTTTTCATACGGTGATGTTCTCGGCGCTGGAGGAGGCTGGTCAAAAACTATTTTGTACAACAATCTTGTTAAAGATCAATTTCATGAATTTTTCAATAACGAAAAAGTTTTCACATTAGGTGTATGTAACGGATGCCAGATGCTATCAAATTTAAAAGATATTATTCCAGGAGCTGAATTTTGGCCAAGTTTTGAAAGAAATTTATCAGATCAATTTGAAGCCCGTTTGGCTCAAGTAAAAATATCAAAAACAGAATCGGTTCTTTTAGATGGAATGGAGGATTGGATGATACCGGTTGCATCAGCTCATGGAGAAGGAAGAGCTCAATTTAATAATAATGATCTTCAGGAATTAGAAAAATCCAATCAAATAGCCATGCATTTTGTTGATTCATCAGAAAACTCATCTGAAATGTATCCTATTAATCCAAACGGCTCACCTAATGGCATAACAGGTATTACAGCTTCTAATGGGAGAGTTACCATTATGATGCCTCATCCAGAAAGAGTTTTTAGAAAAGTTCAACTAAGTTGGCACAGAAAAGACTGGAATGAGTACTCTCCTTGGATGCAAATTTTTATAAATGCAAAAAAATTTAGCGATAAAAATTAATTACCAAAGTTTTATATCTTCTTCTCTAAAAATAAAATCGCCCTTTTTGAGATCCTCAATATAGTACTCAAGTGTTTTTTTAACAGTAGGAAAAGCTATTTCATCCCATAAAATTTCATCAATATCAAATAGCCTCACATCTGAACTTTCAAAAGTTGGACCATAGTTATCATCTAAAAGATCAGCTAAAAAAAACATATGCACTTGATTAATATGAGGCAGACTAAACATTGAATATGCCATTTTAATTTTTGCCCTTGAACCAGTTTCTTCAAAAGTTTCTCTAATAGCACCTTCTTGGAGAGTTTCAGCATTTTCCATAAAACCAGCAGGTAGTGTCCATAAACCTTTACGAGGATTGATATCTCTTTTTGCCATTAGTATTTTGTTATCTCTTATACATAACGCGCCAACAACATTGTTTGGATTCGTGTAGAAGATTGAATCACAGTCTTGGCAGCAATATCTTTTAATATTGTCATGTTCTGGAATCATAAATTCCAGGTTTGAGCTGCCGCAATTAGAACAATATTTCAATTTCCTTCCTTATTTAAAGATTATAGATACTTTAGACGTTAAAATTATCCATATGATTAACAGCATAAAGCAAAAACTTGAACAAATAAATCTCATTGATACTACTGATCATAAAAAAGCTGGTGTGATGATTATTCTTTTACAAAATGATAATGATAGAGGCATCAAAATTTTATTTACTAAACGGTCTTCAAGTCTATCAACTCACTCTGGTGAGGTAAGTTTTCCTGGAGGCAAGTGGGAGGAAGGCGATAAAGACCTTTATGAAACTGCTTTAAGAGAAAGTAATGAGGAAATAAATTTAGATACAAAGAATTTAAAAAAATTAGGTGCACTTAATTATTTAATATCGCGACATAAGATCGAAGTTCATCCATATGTAGGGCATCTCATAAAGAATCAAGATTTCAAGGGAAATTATGAGATAGATGAGATATTTACAGTACCTTTAGAATTTCTAATGGAACCTGAAAACATAACCTATAACGAATTCAAAAAAAATGATTTAAAACTATATATTCCTAGTTGGGTTTATAATGGTAATAAAATTTGGGGCCTCACAGCCATGATAGCAGCGGATTTTTTGAATATTTGTTTTGATGCTGCCATAAAAACTGACTTTGATTTAATAAGAAAATACGATGAAAATTAATCTGGGCGAGAAAAAAATAAAAACTGAGGGAGATGACTTTTGGATTGCTCCAAACGCAACTGTTATCGGAGACATAATCTTAAAAAAAGATGCAAGTATATGGTTCAATGCAGTTTTAAGAGGTGACAATGAACCAATTGAAATTGGTGAGGGTTCTAACGTTCAGGATGGCGCAATTTTACATACAGATCCGGGATTTAAGTGTACTATCGGCAAGATGGTAACTGTTGGACACATGGCTATGCTTCATGGATGCACTATTGGTGACGGAAGTTTGATAGGAATTGGTTCTGTAGTTTTAAACGGAGCTAAAATAGGAAAAAATTGCATTATCGGGTCCAAGGCACTAGTTACAGAAGGCATGGAAGTGCCTGATGGTTCAATGGTTTTAGGCATTCCAGGAAAAATTAAAAAGGTTCTTAGTGAAGAAGAGCAAAGCGTTGTTTCTATTGGTGCTTCTCATTACGTAGAAAATTACAAAAAATATAAGCAAATAATGAATTCAGATGAAAACAAGTGATATTAGAAAAGCTTTTTTAGATTTTTTTAATTCAAAGAATCATGAAGTTGTTGCTTCAAGCTCTCTAGTTCCGTCAAATGATGAAACCTTATTATTTACAAACGCAGGAATGGTGCAGTTTAAGGATGTCTTCTTAGGTACTGAGACTAAAAATTTTAAACGAGCTGCAACCTCACAAAGATGTATTAGAGCTGGAGGCAAGCACAATGATTTAGAAAACGTTGGTTATACCTTAAGACACCATACATTTTTTGAAATGTTGGGTAATTTTAGCTTTGGAGACTATTTCAAAGAAGATGCTATTAAATTCGCGTGGGAATTTTTAACAGAAGAACTTAAGCTAGATAAAAAAAAATTATGGATCACTGTTTATAAAGACGATGATGAGGCTGAAGAAATTTGGAAAAATATTATTGGAATTGATCCGGGCAGAATAGCTAGATTAGGCGATGATGATAATTTTTGGTCTATGGGTGATACAGGACCATGTGGGCCATGCTCTGAAATATTTTATGATCATGGAGAACACATTGATGGAACACCTCCAGGGGCCGAAGGTGATGAAGGTGATAGATTTATTGAAATTTGGAATCTTGTCTTCATGCAATTTAATAGAGATGAAAGTGGAAAAATGGAACCACTTCCCAAACCATCTGTTGATACTGGAATGGGATTAGAGAGAATCGCAGCTGTCCTTCAGGGCGTAAATTCAAATTATGAAACAGATGTATTTAAAGACTTAATCAATGCTTCAGAAAAAATTCTTGGCAGCCAAGGAAGTACATCTCATAAAGTTATTGCTGATCATATTCGATCAAGTGTTTTTTTAATATCTGACGGAGTAATTCCTGAAAAAGAAGGAAGAGGCTATGTCTTGAGAAGAATAATGAGAAGAGGCATTAGACATGGATATAAAATTGGTGCCAAAAAACCATTTATGCATTTACTTGTAAAAGATTTAATAAAACTCATGAATTCTGCTTACCCAGAATTAAAGAAAAAACAAAAAGATATTATTGAATTAATAAAGAATGAAGAGATTAAATTCTTTGAAACGCTTGAAACAGGAATAGAAATACTTGAAGAAACTATTTCCAACATGAAAAATAAAACTCTTTCTGGAGATGTAGTTTTTAAGTTACATGACACTTATGGTTTTCCATTTGATTTGACTGCAGATATTGCAAGAGAAAAGCAGTTAGATATAGATGAAGAAAGATTCAATGAGTGCATGAATCAACAAAAACAAACCTCGAAAGCATCAAGCAGTTTTGTATCTTCGCTCCCAGCAGCATCTGGAATTGAAGAGACTAAATTTTTAGGTTACGAAAATTTAGAGTCTGATTCAAAAGTTTTGGTTATTTGGAAAGATCAAGAAAGAATAGATGCAGCTAAGAACAATGAAGAAATATTTTTTGCATGCAATCAAACACCGTTTTATGCTGAAGCAGGTGGACAAATTGGAGATAAAGGAAAATTTGCATCTCAATCGTCAACTGGTAGTATTTTAGATTGTAAGAAACAAGGTAAAGTATATATTCATAAGGCAATTGTTGACAAAGGAAGCATTAAAACCGGTGACGTTATTAAAATGAGTGTTGAAAAAGAAAAAAGGTCTGCAATTGCTATACATCATTCATCAACTCATTTAGTTCATGCAGCATTAAGAGCGGTTTTGGGTGATCATGTTCAACAAAAGGGGTCCTTGGTTGACGAAAATAAACTTAGATTTGATTTTTCTCACACTAAACCACTTACGAAAGAAGAAATTACTAAGATTGAGGATATTGTTAATAAAGAGGCTCTAAAAAATCTCGAAGTAAAAACTGAATTAATGAAATTAGATGATGCTCTCAAGTCTGGAGCTATGGCATTGTTTGGAGAAAAATATGATGATGATGTAAGAGTTCTTACTATGGGAGAAAACTCATATTCGGTAGAACTATGTGGTGGAACTCATGTCAATCGAACAGGAGACATAGGATTTTTTGTAATTACAAACCAATCAAGTGTTGCTTCAGGAATTAGAAGAATTGAAGCATTGGCAGGGTCAAAGTCTATTGAGCATGTTAAAAAATTAAGGGACGTTAATTTATCTTTACAAAATTCTCTTAACGTATCAGCTGATGAACTTCAAGAAAAGGTAAATTCTTTGATTGAAGAGAATAAGAAATTAAAGAAATCTTCAAAGAGCAAAAGTGCCAAGAAATCAGTAATTTCATCAGAAATGCATGAATTTGGCGATTGGAAATTAATTGTTGAGCAAGTAGATGTTGAGGATACAAAAGATTTAAGAACTCTTGCTGATGAACAGAAAAATACAAATGAAAAATTATGCGTAGTTATTTTTACAGAGTCATCAAATAAAATTGCTTTAGTCTGTGGAGTTACAAAAAATCTAACTGAATCTTTATCAGCAAAAGAAGTTGTATCTGAGTTATCTAATCAAATTAATGGTAAAGGTGGAGGTAGATCTGATTTTGCCCAAGGTGCTGGCGAAACAGATAATATTAAAGATTTCGTGACTTCTATTCCAAATTCAGTAAAATCCCTCGCAAAATAGAAAATACTATGTCTGAAATTGTTGTTCAAAAATTTGGAGGTACATCTGTTGGAACAGTCGACAGGATAGATTCTGTAGCTGAAATAATTAAAAACGCCTCTAAATCAAACAAAATAGTTGTTGTAGTCTCGGCAATGGGTGGTGAGACAAATAGACTTGTTGATTTAGCTAAAGCGTTTGGAGATGATCCTGACAAAAGAGAATTTGATGCCTTAGTATCTACAGGTGAAACAGTAAGTTCCGCTCTATTGACTATGGCACTTCATTCTAAAGGAGTAAAAGCAAAATCATTTTCGGCCTCTCAAATTTCTATGAGAACCACTAGTTCATACTCTAAAGCAAAAATTCTTGATGTAGATGCTAAGAAAATTTTAGATGTTGTTGAAAACGATACGATTCCAATTATTACAGGTTTTCAGGGAGTTACAGAGGGTGGTGATGTAACAACTCTTGGCAGGGGAGGGTCTGATACAACAGCAGTAGCTATTGCAGCTCAAATTGCAGCAATTAGATGTGACATATATACAGATGTTGATGGAATTTTTACCACAGACCCTAGTGTAGTTCCTAATGCAAAAAAATTAGATTCAATTACAATGGAAGAAATGCTTGAGCTTGCAGGTCAAGGTGCAAAAGTCGTGCAAACTAGAGCAGTAGAATTTGCTAATAAATACGAGGTTCCAGTTAGGGTTTTATCAAGTTTTAATGATGGAAATGGAACTTTAATTTCATTAAAGGATGAAAGTATGGAAAATGCACTAGTATCAGGAATAGCATTTCAAAAAGATCTAGTAAAGTTTACCCTTCATAGTGTAGGAGATACTCCTGGAACAGCTTTCAAGATACTTGGACCAATAAGTGATGCAGAGATAGAAGTTGATGTTATCGTTCAAAATGTGAGTATTGACGATAAAACTGATTTTACTTTTACCGTGTCAAATGAAGATAAAGAAGCAGTTGAAAAGATACTCACAGATTTAAAAACTAAAGTTAATTATAAAGAGTTAATAATTAATTCAGACATCGCAGAAGTTTCTCTTGTTGGAGCTGGAATGAGATCTCAAGCTGGTGTTGCAAGCAAGGCTTTCAAAGCTCTTTCAGAAAATGATGTAAACATTCAAATTATTTGTACATCTGAAATTAAGATTACAATGGTTATTGATGAAGTATTGGTTGATAAAGCAGTTAATGTTCTTCATGAAGAGTTTGAACTTGAAAAATAAATGTACGACATAATTCTAAAAAATTGCAATATTGTGAATGAAAATCAGATTAAAGAATCTGATATTGCGATCAAAAATCAAAGAATAGAATTAATTTCAACTTCCATAGATTCTGAAGCTAGAGAAGTAATAGATTTAAATGGTAGATATGTAATACCAGGATTGATTGATGATCAGGTCCATTTTAGAGAACCTGGATTAACTCATAAAGGTGACATAGCAACAGAATCAAAGGCGGGCCTTGCAGGAGGTGTAACTAGTTTCTTTGAAATGCCAAATGTAAATCCAACTACTACTACAAATGAAAATTTAACAAAGAAGTTTGAATTGGCAAGTACCAGAGCTCTTTCTAATTACAGTTTTCATCTTGGAGCAAGTAATACAAATATTGAAGAAATTAAAAAGGTTGATATCAATCAGGCATCAGCACTTAAAGTTTTTATGGGAGCTTCTTTTGGAGAAATGCTTGTTGATGATATAGATGCACTCGATGACATTTTTAATTATTCACCGTTGATAGTTGTAACGCATTGTGAAGACCAAAAAACTGTGAAGAAAAATGAAGAGATATATTTAAATAAATATGGAGAAGATTTGTGCGCTGAACATCATCATCTAATAAGAGATGTTGATAGTTGTTAT
The DNA here is from genome assembly GCA_902541175.1 of uncultured SAR86 cluster bacterium. Lineage (GTDB taxonomy): Bacteria > Pseudomonadota > Gammaproteobacteria > Magnimaribacterales > D2472 > SAR86A. The sequence continues at coordinate 198,786 of CACBPP010000002.1, read as the reverse complement.
TTATCAAGTTCATTAGCAGTTGATTTAGCTAAAAAATATGATTCTGACCTTCATGTATTCCATTTAACGACAGAGAAAGAAATGGATCTATTTACACCAGGTAAAATTGATGGCAAAAAAATTACTGCAGAGGTGTGCGTTCACCACATGTACTTTAATGAATCCAGATATGTAGATCTTGGTAACCAGATAAAATGTAATCCATCAATTAAATTTGAGTCTGATAGGCTTGCGCTCATAGACGCATTGCTCGAGGATAAGATTGATATTATTGCGACCGACCATGCTCCTCATACATGGGAGGAAAAAAATCAAAACTATTCTAAGGCACCTGCAGGACTTCCGCTGGTTCAACATGGTATGCAAATACTTATGGATTTTTATCATCAAGATATTTTGTCACTTGAAACAATAGTTCAGAAAACAAGTCACAATGTTGCTAATAGATTTCAAGTTAAAGATAGAGGCTACATAAGAGAAGGATATTATGCTGACTTAGCAGTTTTAGATTTAGATACTCCCTATACTGTATCTAAAGATAATATTTTGTATAAATGTGGCTGGTCTCCTTTTGATGGACACACATTTAAATCTTCTATATTTATGACTATTGTTAATGGTAATGTTGCTTTTAAAGATGGCAAAGTTGAAGAAAACTTACCAAACGGTATGCAAATAGAATTCGATAGATAATTTAGTTATCTTTATATTTTCAAAGAGTTATAATCCCTCTTCTTAAATACAAATAGGAGAGTTGGCTGAGTGGTCGAAAGCGCCTCCCTGCTAAGGAGGTAACTGGGCAACTGGTTCGAGGGTTCGAATCCCTCACTCTCCGCCAGATATATGGTTTAATAAGTTATGAGTAGTGAAGCAATTAAAAAATTCTTAGATGGTTTTTCAGTAGAAGTTACACCAAAGGCTGCATCTAAAATAGAAAATTTTGAAGACTATATTCCATCAGGAACCCTTATATATATTGCACATATCGAAGGGACTCCGATTGATGAGATGGTTGCAACAGCTAAGAAGGTTAATGATCAAGGCTTTTGTGCAATGCCTCATTTTCCTGCAAGAATTATCAAGGATAAGAATGTGCTTGAAGATTGGATTTCTAGATATAAAAATGAAGCTAATGTTTCAAATGCGCTCTTAATTGCTGGCGGTGCAAATAAACCATACGGAGAATATGACTCTTCAATTCAATTAATAGAATCTCAACTATTTGATAAAGCAGATTTTAATAATCTTCATATCGCTGGACATCCTGAAGGCAGCATAGATATTGATCCTGATGGATCAACAACCAATGTTGATCAAGCCCTGTCATGGAAAAATGAATTTAGTAAGCGAACTGATGCAAACATGGCAATTACTACACAGTTTAGTTTTGATGCAAGTTCTGTAATTAGTTGGGCAAATAATATAAAAGAAGCCGGCATCGATATCCCAGTTCATATTGGTATAGCTGGCCCTGCAAAATTACAGACACTTCTTAGATATTCGATTGAATGTGGAGTTGGAGCTTCTATTAAAATTATACAAAAACGTGCAAAGGATTTAACTAAATTGCTTTTACCATATAAGCCAACGAATATCATAACTGAATTAGCAACTTATAAAGCTAATAATCCTTCATTTAATATTGAAAAAGTTCATTTCTTCCCGCTAGGTGGAATCAAACAAGTATCAGATTTCGTAAAAGAAGCCTGTTAATTATGTAAATAAAATTTACCTAATTTTTGGGTGATATTAATTAAATTCCAGTAATATATAAGTTCATTTAAATAATAAGGGAGAAATTATATGGAAATGGAAATATGGAATGTTTGGGCAACAAACAGAATTCCAGGAGCAATTGGAGGTCTTACAACCATAATTGCTATATGGGTTGCAGCTAGATTTTCAAGTGTTGCTTCTGAACAGTCAGAGGAAAATAAAACTGTATTAGGAAAAGTGCTACTTACTTTGTTTGGTGGATCTGTAATTCTATGGGGTATTCAAATAAATTTAATGGCACAAGCTAATTGGTCTATAACAGCTAACGCATTTAAATCAATGAATGAGGCTGGAATGGAAGTAAGCGATGGTGCTATGAGATTTGCAGAGACATGGAGTGCTGAACCAAGCTTGCTTAATCAACCTGTAGCAATAGTTTTCTATTTGACGGCTTTTTTAATTATTCTTTTCCCAATTTGGTTTAAGAAGTAAGCGTTGAAATATTGAATCTATGAGGAGGGGCAACCCTCCTTTTTTTTAGAATAATTCAGTAAGCATGCATCGTGCAGAACCACCACCATATTTTTCAATTGTTGGGATGTCTGAGTGAATAATATCTTTATAACTTTTAAGCAGTTGTTCTTTTTGATCTTGATTTAATGCATTGAAAGCCGTTGATGAAATTATTAAGAACAGTTCGTTATTATTATTTTTTGCCTCTATAGCATTTCCGCAGAAATTTTGAATTTGCTCCGGAGTCAATTCTATAACCTTGTGATGAGCATTAACTTTATCTTCAACGTAATCCCTATGTTCTGGTTTTATTACATCAAGACATATGCCAATAATATCTGTTCCAACGAACATCAATACATCTGTATGATAGATTGGTGAGCCGGTATGGCTTTCAGTTTCAAAGAGAACTAACTCATAATCATTATTTCTGCACCAAATTATTAGCTGGACTGCATTAGTTCTAGGTGAAATTCCAGCATAAACTATCCTATTAACTCTATCAAAAACCATACTGCTAGTTGATTCTAAAAATACCTCTTTGTCCTCTAAATAAGACATATCATCCGTAAGTTCATATGTATTTGTGAGATGCTCAATCATTGATGGTTTTTTTTCTTTTCTTCTGTTGGGTGCCATCATGCTAAAAATCTGCATAGTTTTATCATCAAAAGTAATAAACCAATTTGGAAATATATGATCAGGACAATCCTTTGAACCTTTTAAACTAGTAACTTTAATACCTTTATCTTCAATTGCATTTTTAAGACCATGAAACTCTGCTAAGGCCTTTTCTGCAATAATTTCTGGAGTTTCGTCAGTTACCTGTTCTTGATAATGATTAGTAAATGCCGTTTGTTCATTTGAGTAGAAAGATTCAGGCTCAATCATAAATAAATGTGAAGTTGATTGTTTAGACATATACTCCCTTGCCGATAAAATCTATGCGGTTAAAATACACTCATGTCATCAAGTTTACAAGACGAATATATTAAAAAAGAATCTTTGTACGGCGCTCAAAACTATTCACCATTATCTGTTGTGTTAGAAAAAGGAGAGGGTGCATATCTTTGGGATGTTGATGGAAATAAATACTTAGATATGGTTTCGGCATACTCAGCAGTGAGTCATGGCCACTCGCATCCAGAATTATTGAAGACTCTTCATGAACAGTCTTCAAAGCTCTCAGTTACATCCAGAGCTTTCTATACAGAGCCCTTTTCAATATTTTTAGAGAAACTATCAAAGGTGTCTGGTTTTGAATCTATTTTAACAATGAATACTGGTGCTGAGGCTGTTGAAACAGCAATTAAAGCTGCAAGAAGATGGGGTTATTTTTCAAAAGGAATTCCTGAGGATAAGGCAGAAATTATTGTAGCTAATGGTAACTTCCATGGAAGAACAACCACAATAGTTAGCTTTTCTTCGGATGCCTCATATAAAGATGGTTTTGGTCCATTCACTCCAGGATTTAACAGCGCTGAATACTGTGGTTCCTGTGACTGTCGATCAATTGATAGCTGCCTATCCATAGAGTCATTTGAAAAGAAAATCAATAAAAATACATGTGCCATTTTAGTTGAGCCTATCCAAGGAGAAGCTGGAATAAGAGTACCCACTGATGGATGGTTAAAACAACTTCGTGCTTTATGCACCTCTAGAAATATCCTTTTGATTTTAGATGAAATTCAATCAGGACTCGGAAGAACTGGAAAGCTTTTTGCTTATGAGCATGAAAATATTAAACCTGATGGATTAATTCTTGGAAAAGCTCTAGGAGGAGCACTGCTCCCTATTTCTGCCTTCTTGAGTTCAAAAGAAATTATGAATCATTTTAATCCAGGATCGCATGGCTCTACTTTTGGAGGAAATCCATTGGCTTCAAAGATTGCCATAAAAGCGATTGACCTTTTATTTGAAGAAAAGCTTATAGAGAATAGTAAAGAAATGGGTGAGTACTTCTTAAAAAGTTTAAGACAAATAAACTCAAAAATAATTAAAGAAGTTCGTGGAAAGGGGCTTTGGATAGGAATGGAATTAAACAAATCGGAAGTAAACGCAAAGGATTTATGTTTAATGCTTCTTAATGAAGGTCTTTTATGTAAAGAAACTCATAAAACAGTTATAAGATTCGCTCCACCTTTAATGATCTCAAAAAAAGATTTAGATTGGGCTATCGATAAAATAAAAAAAGTATTAAGGGCTATTTAATGCAGACATATTCTGATTTTGAAAAATTAGTTTTCAAAGAAATTGATAAGATTCCATACGGTAAGACTAAGTCATACAAAGAAATTGCTATAGCTATAGGAAAACCTAAATCATTTAGAGCTGTTGCAAATGCCTGTGGTAAAAATCCTATTCCGATCATTAGACCATGTCACAGGGTAATATGTTCTGATGGCAAGATTGGCGGTTATAGCGCAAGCGGAGGCACTAGACTTAAATCAATATTGCTAAAAATAGAATCTTACAGTGAATAACTTATTTACTATCAAAGAAATTATTAACTTTAAAATAAATTAAATCATAATGATTAGATTTAAATCTGTTATTCCTACTAAAATCTAATATTTCTTTTAATGCAGAAAAAATTGCTGCTTTAGAAACATCATCGTATGGACCCTCATTAAATCCATTAGTAAGCAAATTTACGTATGTAGATTGAAGGTTCTTTTTAAAGGTATCAGGCTCTTCACCAGAAACAAAAATAGCAGAGTTTAAATCCTCTAAGACCTCATCAGGCATATATTCATTTCCATACAAAGAACTATTTACCAATCTTTTCATAACTGCAGGATGCAGTATATTTCTAAGAATATTGCTTTGACTTGCCAATACAATCTCATGAAAATCTGGATCATTATTATCGCCGAAATTTGCGTAATAACTTTCTGAATCTCTTTCAAAAATTAGATTTGCAAGAATTTTAGGGTCATAGTTCATTGCACCGTTTGAAAAGACCTCGTTTTTAAGGAGCTCAAAAGCTTGTTTTTGTTTTTCGTATGGAACTGGCTCTAAAGAAACAAAATCGTCTTGATTTGAGGCTATTTTATTTATGTAAACTCCGCCAATTTGTTGAGCGACGGTTTCAAGAAATCTACCTTTAGTTCTAAATAATCTATAAAAAGAGTTTGTGTAATTATTAAAACCTTCTTCATCAGAAAATATTTCTGGTAATTCATTAATCTTTTGATCAACTATTTTTACTATATCTTCAGCATAACCAATAGGATCATTACTCATATCATATCTTTTCGTTCTTGGATCAATATTATTACCAGGATAAGACATTGCATCATCGTCAGTACCAAATGTTAATTCTCTTTTAACGGATTGTTGAAGTAATGCAGTTCTCTCTTCGTCTGTTAAGTTAGGAGTGTATCCAAATTTAACTGCCCATTTGTCATAAACCCCAGGCTCAGTTGAAAAGTAAATTCCTTGTTCAACTCCTTCAGGAGCAATATTGATCGGGTCATAATCCATTACAGAACTCATTAGGACATTACCAGTAATATTTTTATCATGTATTTCATCAGGACTGTATAAATAGCTACCTCTAAAATTATGTCTCAAGCCCAGAACATGTCCTACTTCATGTAAAGTTAGATTAGTGATGTACTGCATCAAAGGATCATTGTCTTCTGTGTAACCGTATAGTTTTCTATAGTTATAACCTAATTTAATTGCTAGAAGCTTGTTAACAACATCTGCAGAAATGATTTCTCCAGTCAAGGGATTGCTTACACTTGGCCCGATTCCAAGTAAATTTCCATCTGGTTCAGAAGACCACCTTACAACGTTATAGTCATAATCAGCAGCATCCCATTCCGCATCATCTGGTTGAATCTTTGCAACAACCGCATTGATAAAGCCTGCTTCTTCAAAAGCAATATTCCAATTTTCAATACCAGCAATTACAGCAGGAATTATTTCTTTCGGAGTAGTATTTTCAACCCAAAAAACAATTGGTTCTTCAGGTTCTGACATTTCAGCATCAGGGTTTTTCTTTATCAATCTCCACTTATTGATTAAAGCAAAATTCGGAAAATTATCATAAGAAGTTAAGTCAGTAGATTTATTAACAAAATAACCAATTCTGTGATCATTTACTCTAGGTTCAAATTTATCGTCAGGCATTTTTACAAAAATATGTCTTCCTGTAACTGATAGATAACGCGGATCGGTTACGGCAGAAACAGAATAGGCATTTGGATTTGGCATAAAATTTTCAAATGCAAATGTCACTTCAAAAGCAGTATTAGTCTTATTATTATAAATATTCTTTACAAATGTTTTTGCTTCATCAGGCATTCCATAGTCTACTGAAATATACTCTCTGTACTCGCTAGGAACATAACTGATGGAGTCCATTTTTTCAGAAAGTATTATGCTATTAAGATTAATTAATACAGAATCTTCAGTACGAGCAGTCGGTTTAAAAACTTCTACAAACGCTTCAGTAATATTCGTAATTGATGACCTTGCAATATTATTTGTTTCATCTCCTTTAATGTACGAAGTATTAATTTGATATAAACCAATTTTATCTTTTTTAAATGACCTAAATTCATACACCTTTCCATCAGATGGCAAACCTCCGGTAAGCGTGCTGCCTTGTGGTGCATTCATAACATATGAGAAATAAATGAATTTCTCGTTTAAATCTTCTTTGTCGAGCTTTAAGAAAAATACAGAATCATCATCATTTGAATATATGTCTAGGAATCCATCAATCTTCTTAAGCTCCTCTTCTTCAATAAACTCTTCTATAGTTTTCATGAATTCTTTTTCACATTTTTTGCTATCATTCATGCTTTCTGCTTGCATCATGCATTCTTCAAGATTTTCAGGTTTGGTATCTTCGTCAGCAGATTTATCTTTTGATTCTTCGGTTTGATTACTTTCTTCCTCTGAATCTTTAGCCATGGAAGCATTTAGGTCAAAATTAATTAAAAAAACAGATAAAAAGAAAAGAAAATAGATTGATAATTTTTTTTGAAACATATGGTATACCTTTTAAAATAGCATGTAATTCTATTACAAAGTTCAACATACTGGTAGTATATGACTATGAATAATTCTTACGCTTTAATAACAGGTGCGTCATCAGGAATTGGTGCAGAAATTGCAAAAAAACTAGCCAAAAAGGGTTACAACCTTGTTTTGACTGCCAGAAGAACTGAATTACTAGAGAATATAGCTAACGAAATAAAGCAAAAGCATAATATCAACGTAGATATAATTTCCAAAGATCTTAGTAAATACGAAGCACCAAAAGAAATTTTTGATTTTTGTGAAGAAAATAATTACTCAGTAGATTTTTTAGTTAATAACGCTGGATACGGAATTAAGACTTCTTTTCATGAAACAAGCATTGATGATGAAGAAGACTTTATCAGGGTGCTTGGTACTTCAGTAATTATGATGACAAAATTATTCTTACCAAAAATGATTGAAAAAGGTAATGGCAAAATTATGATTGTCTCTTCTGTCGCATCTTTTGCAGCTCCCTCAGCCATTCAACCACTATACGGACCAATTAAGACATTTATGAATAGGTTTAGCGACAGTATAAATATTAACTATAAACATAAAGGAGTTACCTCAACTGCAGTTTGTCCAGGATTCACTACAACTGGTTTCCATACAGCAAGTGGGGTCCAAGAGCAGATGGATAGGGTACCAAAATTTTTAGTATTTACAGCCGAGAGAGTTGCTGACGAAGCCATTGAAGCAACTTTATCAGGACAGAGTTTATGTGTACCAACTAAGACCTATAAGTTTTTGGTTTTCATGCTAAGAAACATGCCTCAATGGGTCCTAACTTCGTTAGGAAAGATTCTAGCTCCAGGAAGATACAACCAATAATTAGCTAACCTAATACAGAATCTGAAACAAATGGATTTGAACTTCTCTCAGCCTTAAACGTTGAAACTGGTCCATGACCTGGAATAAAGTTAACATTATCACCTAAAGGCCATAATTTATTTTTTACTGAGTCAATTAACTGCTGGTAATTACCGCCTGGTAAATCAGTTCTGCCTATGGATCCATTGAATAAAACATCTCCAACAAGCGCTAAATTACCTTTTTTGTTGAAAAAAATTATGTGGCCTGGAGTATGTCCTGGACAAAAATACACATCAAGCCTTTCGTTACCAACTGATACAACATCACCTTCATCTAACCATTTATTTGGATTGCAATTTTTTGACTGCAATCCAAACATTTCACCTTGTTTTTGAAGCCCATCTAATAAAAATTTATCGTCAATATGAGGTCCATGAATTTCTACATTTAAAATTTCTGATATTTCAGTTGCTCCACCAGCATGGTCAATATGACCATGTGTCAACAAGATTTTTTCTGGTGATAACTCTTTTTCTCTAGCAATATTTAGCAATATTTCTATGTCACCTCCAGGATCAACAATTGCACATTTTTTTGTTTCATCACAAAAAATTATTGAAGCATTTTGTTCAAAAAGAGTTACAGGTTGAATTAAAGCTTTGAGCATAATGATTTACAATATATTAAAAAATATAATTGTAAATATATTATGACTGAACAAACTAACGAATCCTATTTGAGTTTAAGAATCCCTACTAATGAGAAGGATGAAAAATTTATCTCAGGTATAAATTCGTCTTATGAAGCGGCAAAGTTAAGAAGCGCCTCAAGAGATGCTAAAGCTTCTGAATATCATTCACCAGTTAAATTTTCATGGAAAGATTTTTGGAAAACGATGATATATGAAAATCTTCCTCCTATTATTTTTTCACCAATTGCTGCATTGTTCCTTGAAAAATCATTAAGCAGAGCTTGGCATGTAAGTCAGAATAGGATGTTAATAGCTGTTTCGCCAAAACATCATTCTATTGGCGAAATTATTCAAATGTGGTGCATTGTCTACCCAGGATCATGGCTTATGAATATTGGACTTTATCTTGCTTTGTTCAGCGAGAGTTCTTTAATATTAAATATTGATCCATTTCATATGATCCTTGCTTACTTATTGTTGTTTATGCGAAGACTAATTATCTCAACAAAATATGGATATTTTAGGCCTGAAGACAATGAAAGGCTTTGCTTGCCAGCTCCTGACTGGGATAGAAATAAAACCAATAGACGTCTAGTAGGACAAGGCTGGCTTCAACCATGGCTCTTCCCAGGATTAATTGAAGATGAGTTAACAGTAGCAATGGATGAAAATGACATTTGTTTACAAGGAATTCCTTTAGAGGTTGATGAAGATGCTGAAAAAAAATTCTTAGAGGAAGACTCAAGTGATCTTTTTCCAGCAAAAACTAGTGTTTCATCAAAAAATGAAGTTGCATCTGGTTTTATTCTATTTAATATAATTAAATCTGTTTATAGCAGTCCTACTATGAAAAACTTTAGGACTATTTTACTCATAACTGTTCTATCTCTATCTCTTACTCCATTTTTGGTTAAGTTTTTATATGGCACTCCATTATTTGGAATGACACTTAACGAAAAAATTATATCTGTTGCTACCTTTATTGGATTACTGAACGGTTTTCAACTAATCATGTTTGGACTTGTATGCTCTATTGACTATGAAAGAAGATATAGGTGTTCGAAAAAATTGGGTGACTTGGTTGCATTTCCAGGCTTAAGTTTTAAAAATATGTTTAGATCTACTTCTGAGTCAGAAAACATTTATGTAGATTTACAGAAAAGATTAAATGTATTTAGTTGGATGAATATGAGAAAAGTACTTCGATCTTTCGGAGAAGCTTTTTATTTACGTATCCAAAGTTATACCTCAATATTAATATTTTATTCTTTATTTTGCGTTGCTATCTTAAATTTGATTGTTTGGACAGAGTTGAGACATCACATATCCACTATGTATCTAATATGCGTCGTAATATTTTTTGTTTCATCGATTAGCTTGTACGCAATTTATAAAGCGATCAAGCTTCAATCACTTAGCGCAGAACATAGAGATTTTATTAGAAACGAAATATTCATTATTGAAGAGGAGATATGGGAATTAAAGCTTCAAAATGGTGATAAAGAGAGAATTACAGATCTTACAAGCGCAAAGGCACTTTTAGAGCAAGTTGATGAATCTATAAACTATAAAGAGTTAATATATAAACCAACAACGATATTGGGATATGCTGCAAATAATGGTGTCATTGGGTCAGTTTTAGGTCTTGTATTAACTGGATGTTTGTTTGCAGTTCAAGGATTTGTATCAACTGGGATTGAGTATGATGCAAATGGTTGGTTTAATTTTTAGAAAAATACTATAAAATAGGCGTTTTTAACATTATTGGAATAAAAAATGAGTAAAAAAGTATCAAAAGATGAAGCTTTAAAAGCTGTAAAAACCATTACTGATGAAATTTCTAAGAGTTCTCTTGAGAAAGAGGCGCTTGAAGCAGTAAGAACATTAATTCTTTGGGCTGGTGACGATCCTGAAAGAGAGGGTCTTGTTGATACACCCAAAAGAGTTGTTAAAGCGTATAAAGAATTTTTCTCTGGTTACGAGGAAGATCCTGAAGAAATTTTGAGTAGAACTTTTGAAGAAGTAGAAGGCTATGATGATGCAGTAATTGTTAGAAATATAAGAGTTGAGTCACATTGCGAACATCATATGGTACCAATTGTTGGAGTTGCTCACATCGGATATATTCCAAGAAAAAGAGTTGTTGGAATTAGTAAATTAGCTAGATTAGTAGATCTATTTGGAAAAAGACTTCAGACTCAGGAAACTATGACTGCACAGATTGCAGATACCATTGATAAAGTTCTTCAGCCTAAAGGTGTTGCAGTTGTAATAGATGCTAATCACCAATGCATGAGCACAAGAGGTGTTCATAAAACTGAGTCGAGCACAATCACTTCTAGGATGTTGGGTACTTTTAGATCAGATAATAAAGCTAGAGAAGAATTTATAAGTCTCATTCACTCACCTAAAAAGTACTAAATGACTAGATCTCTGGATTCTTCCAGTATCAAGCCAAAAGTTTCTATTATTCTCGCTTCAGGTTCAGAAAGTAGAAAGCTGATGCTTGAAGAAGCTGGAATCGTTTTTGATGTCATAATTTCACCAACCGACGAAGATCTTATTAAAAATAAAATATCATCTCTTCCATATAGCGAGCAGGTTGTTCATCTTGCTAAAGCAAAAGCAGAGCCGGTAAGTCAGCAAAATCCTGATTCTATTGTAATTGGTGGAGATCAAATGTGTGCTCTAGACAATACTCTTCTTCATAAACCTGGATCTAAAGATAAAGCCATAGAGAGTCTGAAACTTTTAGCTAATCAAAAACATTTTCAACACAGTGGAGTATGTATATATAAAAATAATGAATGCTTATGGGACTATTCAGAAACAGTTGAATTAAAGATGCATGATTTAAGTGAAAAAGAAATTGTTAATTATGTTGATATTGAGAATCCAATTAATGCTGCAGGAGCATACAAATTTGAATCATTAGGATGTAATCTTTTTTCTTATGTAAATGGTTCATCACATACAGTAAGAGGAATGCCATTATTACCTTTGTTAAATGCATTAAGAGATTTAAAGATAATTGATTTAGAATAAATTATGAGCAGCGAACAACCATTTCAATTGTTTAATACTTTAAGCGGGAACAAAGAAAGATTAGAGGCAATTGATCCAAAACATATAAAAATTTACGCATGTGGACCAACCGTATATAACTATGCACATATTGGTAATGCTAGAATGGCTGTAGTCTTTGATACTTTAGTTAGAACTCTAAGAGTAATTTATCCAAAGGTCACATACGTATCCAACATTACTGATATTGACGATAAAATCATAGAAGCTGCTAACGAACAAAATGTTGAGATAACATCTATCACTGAAAAATACACGAAGATTTATAATGATGATATGTTAAAACTCAATGTTTTAGCTCCCGACATTCAACCAAAAGCTACTGAGTACATACCAGAAATGATTGAACTCATAGGTGAGTTAATTGAAAAGGATTTTGCTTATGAAAAAGAAGGGCATGTACTTTTTCACGTACCAACATATCAAAATTATGGAAAGCTTTCGAAAAGAAACAGGGATGAGCAAATTGCTGGAAGCAGGGTAGAAGTCGCACCTTTCAAGAAAGATCCTGCTGACTTCGTATTATGGAAACCTAGTACTGATGAGCAGCCTGGTTGGGAATCGCCTTGGGGAATTGGAAGGCCTGGCTGGCACACTGAGTGCTCGGCAATGTCTAAAAAAACTTTAGGACTTCCATTTGATATCCACGGAGGTGGACGTGATCTTATCTTTCCTCATCATGAAAATGAAATTGCTCAAAGTTGTTGCACATCTGCGAGTATCGATGAGCCTGATTCTTATGCAAAGTATTGGATGCATAACGGTTTTGTAACAATTAATGGTGAAAAAATGGCTAAATCTTTAGGAAATATAATTTTAGTAAAAGATTTAGCTGAAAATTATCACGGTGAAGTAATAAGACTTGCTTTATTGTCTTCACATTATAGACAAGGACTAGATTGGAATGAAAAAGTTATTCACCAAGCAAATAAATTAATTAATAAGTTATATGAAATTAAGGATGACTTAGATAACGTAACTATTTCTGATAAAAATGAAAATAATTTAGATGCTATATCAATTCTAATGGATGATCTGAATACTCCTGGATTGATAACAGAGTTAAATAACATTGTAAAAGAATACAATTCCTCTGATAGTAAAAAAGAGAACATAAAAAGCAGACTTAGCTTAATTAGCTCAGTCTTAGGAATTTTAGAAGATGAAACTTTTAACGAGATTTCTGAAGAATTTAAAAATAAAATTAATGATATGGTCTTAAAAAGATCGGAAGCAAAAAATAATAAAGATTTTGAGACAGCTGATGCCATCAGAGATAAATTACTTGAGCTGGGAGTTGAAATAAATGATTCTAGTGACGGGACTGAGTGGAAACTCAAATAATGACAAATCAAACCAAATTTAACTTACCTGAAGTTTATTCTACTTTGGAAGAAACGCTTGAAAGTGCAGAAAAGATCTTAACAGCTGCAGTTGATGATGCCAAAACATTATTTCATACTCCTGTTGTTTCCTCGCTTTATAATAATAAAATAACATCAAGAGTCATGGTGCTTAGAGAATTTTGTCATAAAGATCGTAAAATGAGATTTCATACTGATCATCGCGCTGCCAAAATAAATCATTTCAATGAAATATCAACTGCTTCGGTTATAGGTTATGATCCTGAGTTAAAAATACAAATTAAATTACAGGGAAACATATCTACTCATTATGATGATGAAATAACAAAATCGGCCTGGAATCAATCCACATTAAGATCAAAAAAATGTTATTCAGTTAAAGGAGGATCCTCAAAAGAAATTACAAATCCTGAAGATTACGATATTAAAGACTTTGAAGTTGAGGAAGGTTATAAAAATTTTTCAGTTTTAGTATTCAATTTTTATTCACTTGAATTTTTATATCTAAAAAGTTCTGGACATAGAAGAGCTATTCACAGATGGGATGATGGTTATAGTTCTTCTTGGCTTGTGCCATAAAATATATCAAAAATTTATACCTTCTCTATAACAATTATTTCTTTTAATAATGTATTATTTAAAATCATTTATTTGTTAATCATAGGAGAGAGAAATGAAAAATTATATATTAACAACGTTTATTATTTTTTCTACTGGTTTAATTTTTGCGGATGATCATTCTTCATCAGAAAAAGAAGTTTTATCAAAAATATCAGAATATTGGGATGCAAGAAATTCTGCTGACTGGGACAAAGTTGTTGCAATGAGTAGTGCATCGGGTATGTTGAATACAAACTCTGATGGTAGCTTCCATAAACCAAAAAATACACAAACTGCCCAAGATTGGGAAGATCAAAATGTTAGTGGTACTGGAATAATTAACGTTCATGCGCCTGAGGCATATCAACTTAATGATGGTGCAGTATACGTCAGGTATTATGCTGAAGGTGTTGTTCCTGACGGGAATGGTGGAATGAAACCTTATAGAACCAGAGTTACAGGGGTATGGGTCAGTGAAAAAGGTGATTGGGTAGCAAAAACAATGCATTTTTCTTCAGCATCTTATGGCGGAACTCATCAGACAGTTGCTGCAGATTTTGAGGATTAAATTATGAAAAAAATACTTGTATCAATATTATTTGTTTCAGCTATTTCTGTATCAGTTAATGCTGCTGATTATGAAATGAGATCAGAATTTATATATTGTGATTTAAATGATGGCATGACATTAAAAGATGCTGCTGATCAAGCCAAAGAGTACGGAAAGTTTTCAAAACAGGCAGGAACAAAATACATACAGAGTATGTTAGTTCCTATCCATGCTGGACAAGTTGATTACGATTACATTTTATGGGGTTCATGGCCTGATGGAAAAGCTATGTATGACGAATGGGGATCCTATTTAAATGATTATGATGAATCTTTTACAACAATGGATGAGGATTCTTCGAGTGAATCTGCAAGCGAATGTAAATCCAGAATAGCGGCATTTCATACGGGCGTCATATCTAATACAAAAGATATGTCCGATCCTGATAATAGAAAACCAGTTCAATTTTCTGGATGCTCTCTTAAAGAAGGTGTCTCAATAGAAGATGTTCATAAGTATATGGAAGAGGATGGAAAATTAATGACTAAGTTTGGATTTACAGGTTGGTCTAGAGGAACCTTTTCTCCCTATTTAGGATTTGATCCTGACTATCCTTATGACTTTGTAGATATGATTTTTTGGCATTCTTTTGAGGAAAGAGGGAATATGGCAAATAATTATGGTGATTTTGTTGAAAAACATCCTGATATAGAGTCAGGCTATAATGACCTAGTGGAATGCGCACCATCAAATAGTTTCTATAACGAGCTTCTGTTTGATAATTTAGATTAAAATGAATTAAGTACAATAAATAAAGCTGGCACTTGTCAGCTTTATTTTGGTGCCCTCTGCAGGAATCGAACCTGCAACTAATCCTTAGGAGGGATTTGTTATATCCATTTAACTAAGAAGGCATTAGAATAATTTCGTTATGATTAAGTATATAAAAACAAATAAGTTTTTCTTTATTTGTCTAACAATTATTTTTGTTTCAAGCTTTCTTGCTTCATTTATACAATCAGGTTTTGGTAAAGTTTCAATTGAATTAAAACAACTTAAAACAGATGATGGTCAAACTTTAGTGTATGACTTATACAAGCCTAAATTATCAAATAGTGAAAACAAAGTCCCCTTTATAATAGTTGTTCCAGGGTTTCAAAGATCAAAAGAAGCTCTTTCAAATATTGCTATTGAGCTATCAAGAAGAGGTATTGCAATAGCTTTGATAGATCCATACGCACAAGGAATGTCTTCATCTTCAACTAGTAGAATTGCAGCAACCACACAAGGTTATGGAATGTTTGCACTTGTAGACTTCGCATATAAAGGGAATTTTCCTTTTGTTAATGTTGATAAAATAGGTTCTACAGGACATTCTATGGGAGGAAATGCTGCTATTAGAGGTGCTGACTATTTTGGTAAAGAAGCAATAAGAAATGAACAAGCAAGCAAACTTCATTCTGTTTATGTTTCTGGCTACGTTTTAACTTTAAGAGATGAAATTCTAAAAGATTCAAGATCAAATATGGGAATTAGTTATGCTCTCTATGATGAGGGAGCTTTCAGAAATGAGCTTAAGGGCTGGGATGCAGGAAATATGGAAATTGCGCCAGAATCTTTACGGGTAGTTAATAATGTTTTATCGGATGAAAATAAAATAGATAAAGTTGAACTTGGAAAATACTATGGAGATAAGAAAAACAGAAGCTTAAGAGTAGTCTTTAATGAAAAACTATTGCATCCTTTTCAACCATATAACAAAGAGGCAACTGCTAACCAGTTAGACTTTTTTGATATTGTGTTTGGTTTCCCAAATAAAATTAATTCTTCTAATCAAATTTGGCAGTTTAAAGAATTCTTTACTCTAATCAACATGGTTGTCTCACTATTGATGTTAGTTCCTATGACAAGATTATTTCTTAAATTTAAATTTTTTAGTTCGTTAATAAAAGTAACCCCTGATCCTTTACCAAGGCAATCTACAAAGGGGAAAGTTGTCTTTTGGACTATATTTTTAATAAGTGCAACTGTTGCATGCATTTCATTCATACCAATGGTAGATCTTGCAAAAATTTTATTTGTTGATGCTGCGAATAGAGAGCTAACTTGGTTTTTTCCTCAGAGAATGAATAATTCTGTAATGTTATGGGCAGCATTAAATGGAACAATAGGCTTAATAATTTTTATATTATCTTACCATTTTTTTGGTCGTCATCACGGAACACAAAAAGAGTCATGGGGATTAAATATTTCTTTATATGATTTTGGTAAAACCGTGCTTCTAGGAATATTAGTTTTTAGTGCATATTACTTAATATTATTCTTAATCTATTATCTTTTTCATGTTGATTATAGATTTTGGTTTATGGGTGTCAGAGTATTTCAACCCGAAATGATATTAGTTTTACTAATGTACTTTCCTTTGTTTTTTATTTTCTTTTTTTCAAATTCACTAAGAATTAATGGATCAATGAGATTTCAAGGTCAAGCTGAATGGAAGTCAAGACTAATAGGAGGCTTTGCAAATTCTCTTGGATTGATTTTTATTATCATTATCCAATATTCTGTTTTTGCAGCTACAGGTAAAGTTTATTGGAGCTCTAATTCAACAGATTGGTTAAGTGTAAATCTCTTATTTGGTATTGTACCAATGATGTTTATTCTTCCTTATTTTAATAGAATCTTTTTCGAAATGACGGGGAGAGTCTATCTCGGACCAATTGTTACTTGTTTTATATTTATAATGATTCTCTCTACCAATACTGTTGTATATTTGCCGATATAAAAAATTCTTTAACCAATCTATAATATAAAGATGAAAATTACATTACCAGATAACAGTTCAAGAGAATTGCCTAAGGGATCTTCAGGCTATGATCTTGCGAAAGATATTGGACCTGGTCTTGCCAAATCTGCTATAGCTGTAACAATTGATGGTGTCCAAAGAGATCTGCATGATGCCATAGATGCTGATGCATCAGTTTCAATAATCACCATTGATAGTGATGAAGGTCTTGAAATTATGCGTCATACACTTTCTGCTCAGGTATTAGCAAGGGCTATTAAAAACCTTTATCCAAAATCAAAATTAGCAATAGGTCCTACAGTTCAAGATGGTTTTTATTATGATGTTGAATCCAATGAGTCTATATCTTCTGATGATCTAGGTAAGATTGAAGAAGAAATGAAAAAAATCATTAAAACTAAGTCATTAATTACAAAAAAACTAGTTTCAAAAAAAGAAGCTTTAAAGATATTCAAATCAAACAAAGAACCATACAAAGAAATTATTATCAATGAGTCAGATCAAGATGATAATTTTCAACTTTATTATCAGGATGACGAGGAGTTTGTTGATTTATGTAGAGGTCCGCATTTGCCAAATTTAGGATTTATTGGCTCATTTAAATTAACAAAAGTATCAGGCGCATATTGGAAGGGCGATTCTAAAAATTCAATGCTTACAAGAATTTATGGAACAGCATTTAGTAATGATAAAGATTTACAAAATTATCTAGATAACATAGAAGAGGCGCTAAAAAGAGATCACAGAAAACTTGGAAAAGAGATGGATTTGTTTCATTTTCAAGACGAAGCTCCAGGAATGGTATTTTGGCACCCAGATGGCTGGACCTTATACAGAAAGTTGAGAAATTTTGTTAGAGATAGATTAAAAGAAAATAACTACATTGAAGTAAATACACCTCAAGTGATAGATAGAAAATTATGGGAAGCTTCAGGTCATTGGGATAAATACAGAGAAAATATGTTCATAACAGAAATCGATGAAGAGCATGCTAACGAGAAAAGAGTTAATGCTCTAAAGCCAATGAATTGTCCTGGTCACGTTCAAATTTATAATCAAGGTATAAAGTCATATAAAGATTTGCCTTTGAGGTACGCAGAATTTGGTTTATGTCATAGATATGAACCTTCGGGAACTATGCATGGTTTGATGAGGGTAAGGGCTTTTACCCAAGATGATGGACATATTTTTTGCACTGAGAACCAAATAGAATCAGAAACAGGCTTATTCATTAAATTTCTTTCTACTATATATGCTGATTTAGGATTTAAAAATTTTGATATTAAATTATCTACAAGACCTGAGATGAGAGTTGGCTCAGATGAGACATGGGATAAAGCCGAAGAGGCTCTTGAAGCAGCAATTAAAAATTTAGGATATCCATACAGAATTGATGAGGGTGATGGAGCATTTTACGGACCAAAACTAGATTTTGTTCTCACCGATGCAATAGGAAGAGAATGGCAATGTGGTACCTTTCAATTAGATTTCAACCTAGCCGAAAGGCTTGATGCTAGTTACGTTGGAGAGGATGGAAAAAAACACACACCAGTTATGATACATAGGGCTGTTTTGGGATCTTTTGAGAGATTTATTGGCATCTTAATTGAAAATTATGCTGGAAAGCTTCCTTTTTGGTTATCTCCTCATCAAGTTGTTGTGGCATCAATTATTTCTGATGTAAATGATTATTCGTTAGAGATCGTGGAATCATTAAAAAAAGAGGGCATTTTGGCAGAAGCTGACCTTAGGAATGAAAAGATTAGTTATAAAATAAGGGAGCATAGTAATAGAAAAGTTCCAATTATTTTAGCAATTGGAAATAACGAAAAAAAAGATAAAACCGTTTCCATTAGAAGAATTGGAAGTACTGATACTGAAGTTGTAGACCTTAAAGCAGCTATTAAACAAATTACCAAAGAAAACTCAGCTCTTCAGTAATGCTAGCAAGAATTTTTATACTTCCAATTAGATTTTATAGGTATTTTATATCACCTATGTTTCCTCCATCATGTCGATTTCACCCTACGTGTTCTGCATATGCGATAGAGGTTATTCTTAAGTATGGAATATTCAAAGGAACTTATTTATCTGTAATTAGAATTAGCAAGTGCCATCCTTGGTCTAACTAATAGGTAATTTAATAAGACATAAACGTTAAATAAAAAAAACATATCATTAGATATAACTATATTTTATATATATTTTAAATACTTATTTCGAATGCTATAGTCATTTGAATACTAGTTATTAATCCATTTAGGGGGGAAACACTATGTATAAGTATTCAAAAATAGCATTTAATTTTTCATTATGCTTTTCATTAATTTTTACAGCATTCGTAACCGCTCAAGAAATAGAAGAAGTAGTTGTGACTGCAACAAAACAAGAAAAATCTGTTCAAGATATTCCAGTTTCTATTGAGGCGTTTACATCTTCTGATATTGACAAGAATATGATTGATGACTTTAGCGATTTAGCTGAAGTAGTACCTGGATTGATTGTTGATAAAGCTATTGGTTCTGGCGCATCTTACTCAATGAGGGGCGTTGGTTCATATGGTGTAGGAGCAGCAGTAGTTGGATCATTGGTGGTCTCAATGAATGGTCACGAATTCGGATCATCTGCTCTTGCTGATACAGGTTTTCATGATCTTGAGAGAATTGAGGTTTTAAAAGGACCTCAAGGAACATTATCTGGAAGAAATGCTGTTCAAGGCTTGGTAAATATTGTTACTGCTAGACCAACATCAGAGCTTGAAGGTTCTTTTGAAGTTTCAATGGGTAATCTAAATTCAACAAGAACAAATATGGTTTTCAATGTACCACTTTCAGATAGAGTTGGTATGAGATTGGCTGCAACTACATTTGAAAGAGATGGAGTTGTTAAAAATTTATATACTGGAAATGACATTGATGGAAGAGATGCTTTAGGTGCAAGATTATCGATTGACTTTGATATAAGTGATTCTACTTCAATGGAATTAACATATGATTATCAAAAGGCTGATGATGATAGACAAAATATTGGTCATAATGTTTGTCAACAAGATCCTTTATTTGGGTGTAGTCCTTTTGATAAAGGTGTATTTGGTCAACCGGCTCATGTTAACGGAAGTACTGCAGGATTCTTTAATTTTGCAGCAGCTTTAACACCTAATCCAACATATAATTCTTATGCTGGAGTAGTGCCTACCAATGATATAGAAGTAGTAAATCTCAATAGAGATCCTGTTCTAAAGCAAACATATCAATTTGCTCAAGTGAAATTAGATCATGAGCTTAATGACGATCATAGATTAGAGGTAAAAAGTACATATAGCGTAAGAGATTATGAGCATGTTGGTGATAATGATTATGCAGTGGCGCCTCAACCATTTCCGGGATTATTTCCAGCTGGGCATCCAGCATCTGCAATTCCAATGCAGTGGGAAGGTTGTTATGGAGGTTTTCATAATACATTCTGTGAAATTAATACTACTGATAGAACATATGAATTTGCATTTACTGAAACCGAAACTTGGCAAGGTGAAGTAACATTGATATCTGACTTTGACGGACCTTTAAATTACCAGATAGGTTATTATTATTATGATTTAACAACAACAAATATTTACCAAGTTCAAACAGCCGCATGGAACTTGATACGTGATTCAAGTGTTCATCCATATAACAATGCCTTATTTGGAGGAGCTCTTACCGGATCTGGTTCAACTGATTTTCATGTTGCTTGGGCTTTAGCTGCCTTTAGTGCTGACGCACTACCATCAGTTTTAACTGGTTATACAACACCCTTACAAATTCAAGGTTTTGTTAATGAAGATCATGTAAGAATTAAATCAAAAGCAATTCTTGGTGAGATGTACTATGAACTTTCAGACGATACCATGTTTACTCTTGGTATTAGATATAACGATGATGTTGTAAAAGATAGTGTTGCATCATGTTTAACATTTGCAAGTTGTCCAAATTATCCTGACTCACAAAAAGTCACTTCTGAGTATGGATTCTTCCCAACTCAGGTTACTGAATCTGATGATGCACTTGGTTATAAGCTGGCATTACAACATGACCTTGATGACAACAGAATGGTTTATACAAGTTATACCACTGCCGTAAAAGCAGGTGGTAATAATCCTAATTCAACCGGAACACCAGATCCTTACGATCAAGAAGAAACAGCTGTATTTGAAGTTGGCGCAAAAGGCATATTCCTTGATGGAGCAATGTTGCTAAATGCAACTTATTTCCAAAATACCACTGATGGCATGTTGATTTCATCCATTGTGAATGCGGGATCAAGGAATGTTAATACAGACGCGGAGATAGAAGGGTTTGAAGGTAATATGTTGTTGTATTTAAACGAAACATTAAGTATTGATTTAACATTATTAAAAGTTGATACCGAGATAACCAGCTTAAGTTTAATCAATCCAGTTAATATCAATAATGCAACTGCAAGAGTTCCTCTTCCTGCTGCTCTCGGTGGAGGCTTAATGCTTCCAATCGCTTCTACTGGTGGTGTTTTGTCAGTTGGCGCAACTGATGCAGGTCTTGTTTATAAATTTGCTGGGTTTATGTGTCTTGCTCCATTTAATCCATTTGATCCTACTGGTGCTGCAGGATGTAAAGGCGATGATTTGGGTGTTCCTGTAGATGTATCAGGTAATAAATTACCTCAATCACCGGAACTTTCTTATAGCATTGGACTTAATAAAGATTTTGTTGGAGACAATGGTATTACAACTGCAAGAATTGCCTATAGATTTATGGATGAGAGAGAAGGCACAGTGTTTAATCAGCCATGGTTAAAAATGCCAGAACATGAATTTTTCGACGCAACGGTAACTTATAGACCAAATGGTGGTAATTGGTTTGTAAGGCTGGAGGGCAAAAATCTTACTAATGATAGATACATAGGCTCTTGGTATCTTGCAAGTGGATTACAAGGCGGTAATAAATTTGCAACTATAACTGATCCAAGAACCTGGGGAATTGCATTTGGAACTACCTTCTAATTGTTAAGTAAAGTGATTAAAGGCTGGTTTTACCAGCCTTTTTTGTTTGGTTTATCAAAAATACATCTATTTTTATATATATTTTTTATCTAAATTTGTTGTCCTAAAGCTACTTTTAAGCATAAAATATGCAAAACAATTTAAACATTGGGGGATATTCATGTTTAACATAAATTTTACTAGTAAATTATTTTCTATTTCTCTTTTAACATTAGCTTTCTCTATTTCTTCTTTTGCACAAGAAATTGAAGAAGTTGTTGTTACAGCTACTAAGAAAGAGGAATCAACTCAAGATATTGCAGTTTCAATCACTGCTATAACATCAGATCAACTTGAAGCTGATCAGTTATATGATCTTTCAGACTTAGCTGAAGTTGTTCCAGGCTTTGAAGTAGCAAAAGGAATCGGTTCTGGTTCAGGGTTTGTTATGAGAGGTATTGGATCTTATGGTGTTGGTGCTGCTGTTGTTAGTTCAATAGTAACAAGTGTTAATGGGCATAGTGTGAATCCAAGTATCATGACAGATATGGGATTCATGGATCTTGAGCGTATTGAGGTTCTTAATGGTCCTCAAGGTACACTTTTTGGTAGAAACTCAGTTGCAGGTGTTATCAATTTAATTACCAAAAGACCTACTGATGAATTTGAAGGTTCTATTAGATTCGAAGGTGGTTCATATGATAAAGAAACTGTTCAAGGTGCAATAAATGTTCCTTTTTCTGATGATGTAAGAGGAAGGCTAGCATTTATGACAAACACTAGAGATGGAATGGTTGATAATCCTTTCACTGGAAATGTTATGGATGATAGAAACGATGAAGCAGTCAGACTTTCTATTGACTGGGACATTAACGATACTACTGAATTAAGATTTACATATTCAGGTCAAAAAAGTGATGATAATAGACCTCAAGAAGAAGTTTCTTTCTGTAAACAAGATGCATTTTTTGGTTGTTCGCCGTGGGAAAGAGGAACTCCTAATACCGCTGCTGATAGTAGAGGTATAGGTGCTGGATTATTCTCGTTTATTGCAGCTTTATATCCCGGAACCATTACTAACGATTATGGAGCAACACCTCCAGCTCTTGAGCTTGGAGAGTTATCTGTAAATAGAGAGCCAACTCACCTTCAAAAAATAGAATTTTCAAACCTAGAGTTGGTAAAAGAACTAAGTGATAGCCTGACTATGACTGCAAAATATTCATATGAAACAAGAATGTTCCAACAAATGAATGATAATGATGGTAGTGTTTCATACTCACCATTTATAGGTGCTGGCGTATTATTAGGTCTACCACCTGTTGAGTCAGAACAGTGCTTTGGAACTCCTCGTTTTGGATTCTGCGAATATGTAACAACCGACAGAACATATGACTTTTCAGATGTATTGTATGAATCACAACAAGCTGAAATTAACATAATTTCAGATTTTGATGGACCTCTTAATTATACAGTTGGTTACTACATGTATGATTCAAGAAATGATAACGAGTACAGAGTTCAAACTCCAGGTACTCAATATATTGGTGACTTTAGTTCACATCCTTATTACCCAACAGTTACTGCGCTATTAGGTGTAGACTTTGGTGCCAAAGGTGGTGTTCCTTTCTATCAAGGTTTATTAGCTGTAGTTGGAGGTGCAACCGATGCACAAACTACCGCTACTATGCTTGCAATGGGCCTTCCAGTATCTCAAGAAGATATAGCAGCACTTCAAGCATGGCAAAAATCAATCGGTGATCTTGGTAAATTACCTGATGTAACAGTTCCTATGGATATTAGAGGTACTTTAAGTGATCAACATGTAAGAATTAAATCTCAAGCTCTTTATGGTGAGCTTTATTACGATCTAAATGATACTACTAAACTTACCTTTGGATTACGTTTTGATGATTTAACTAATGCTACCACAACTTATAATGGTGGTATTCTTTCAACTGATTGGATTCGTGCTGGTGGTTTTTTATACGATGACAGAATGAAAGTACCTGGATTAGTAGACTACCTAGTTCAAAATGAATCAGCTACTAACGGAAAAATTGCAATTCAAAAATATCTGAGAGACGATGTTATGGTATACGCAAGTTATGCAACTGCTACCAAGGGTGCTGGTGTAAACGCAGGTGATGATCCTATCCCTTATGATAAGGAAGAAACTGCTGTACTAGACTTTGGTTTAAAAGCTAGATTACTTGACGGTGCAATGCTTCTTAATATGAACCTTTATAAAAATGATAACGAAGGTATGTTGCTTGCAACGATTAGAGATACGCAATCATTTAACAACAACGTTGATGCTGAAATCACTGGTTTTGAGGGTCAAATGAATGTATTTTTATCTGAAACAACACAATTAGAACTTTCATGGTTAATGGTTGATGCAGAAATTACGGATGCACCAGCTACAATTAATTACCTAAACCCATGGGATGCTAATAGTATTATAAGATACTTAGGACCAGTTGATACTGCTGGCACAGGATTCCAAACTGGCGCTGTTTTTGATAATGGAGTCACAGGTTTTAAATCTGCTGGATTTAACTGTAGTTCTCCACGCTTTGCTCCTGCGGCAGGTGTTGATTGTCCTGCAGCTGCATCATTAGGAGTTCCTGTGAGTGTTGCTGGTAATCCTTTACCTGGTGTAGCAGATCTTTCCTACAGTCTCTCTTTGACACAAGTATTCCCAACAGAAAATGGTGAAACTTCGTGGAGGCTTTCTTATAGATTCAGAGACGAGGTAAATGGTGATCCATTTAATTACTCAAGATTTGATGTTCCTGAGCAAAAAATGTGGGATTCGCTTATTAGATTTACTCCAAATAACGGAGATTGGTATGTTGGTTTATATGCTAAGAATTTAACTGATGACAGAATAATTAATAGCATAAGATCTGGAAGTAATATCCAAGGTGGCCAATTATATGGAAACTTCACAGATCCTAGAACTTGGGGTCTACAATTTGGTGCTGAATTTTAATTAGTACTTTATTATTTAAAAGCCCAGTATTATTCTGGGCTTTTTTTTATTTATAATTTAAATATGAAATCACTACCTTATGTTCACGATACTATAAAAGTTACTCAAGAAATGTGTGACCACAATGGCCACATGAATGTAAATTATTATTACAAGCTCTTTGATAGTGTATATACATCCTTTTACATAGAAGAACTAGGTTTTGACGAAGACTATTTAAAAAGCGGTTTTTCAACATTTACTCTAGAAGATAGTATTAGATACTTAGATGAATTTACATTGGGAGAGAATGTTTTTCCGTCTTTTACTCTCTATAAGAGTAACAAAAAATTATTACACTTCATTGGTATTTTGCAAAATGAAAATTTAGATTTAGCGGCTATATTTGAAACAGTTTTAGCTCATATTGACCTTAATAAAAGGAAAGTAGTTAATTTTTCAGATGAAAAAGTTAAACATTTACAAAATGTTTACTTAGAACAGAGAAAAATGATAGATATTCCTTTTGATATCAAGCTTCATATTAAAGATATTAATGAGTAGTTTTTTAAAGACACTTCTAGTTTTATTTTTGATTGTGCCTGCAAAGACTTTTGGTTATGAATTTAGTGCTATGACATTAAATGTAGATAATTTATTTGATACTTTAGACGACATAAAAAAAGATGACAAAGCATATCTTCCAATTGAGTTTAAACAATCGGAAGCTCATAAAAAATCATGTAACAAAATAAGAGTTAACTCATGGAAAAATGAATGCTTATATTTAGACTGGAATGAAGAAACAAAAAATGCCAAGTTAAGAAATATTGCAAACAGTATTATTTCTTATGGTCAAAATGGACCAGACATAATTGCTCTTCAGGAAGTTGAAAATAATAATATTCTTAGTCAATTATTAGATCTATTAAAGCCATATGGGTATATTGATTCTGTTTTAATAGAAGGAAAGGATTACAGAGGCATCGATACTGCTTTGATAAGCAGGTTTAATATTATTGATTCTAAGTTGCACTATATAAAGTTTTCAGGTGAGTTTGAGGGTAAGGATACCAGGCCAATTCTTGATGCAACTATAGAAGTAAATGGAAAAAAATTAAAAATATACAATGTCCATTTTCCTTCTGGGTTTCACGATGTATCAATGAGAATTGATTCCTTAGATGTTCTGTCTGGATTACTTAGTAGCCATAATTACCCAACTATTGCTCTTGGTGATTTTAATGTAAACACAAAAGAGGATAGCAAACTAAACATATATAAATCTCAAGAAATTTACTGGAGTGTTGCTCATATTTATGCATGTGATGATTGTAAAGGCTCTTTTTATTACAACTATGGCAAAACATGGGAATTTTTGGATACTATTTTTTTATCTAAAGATAGAGGAATTTCTTATATCGAAGACACTATAGAAATATATAGAACAAAATCCAATTCCTATAATGATACTGGAAAACCAATTAATTTTAATCCTACAAAAAAATATGGTATCTCTGATCACCTACCAATGGTGGCGAAATTTGAGATTTTTAACTAGATTTTAGATTATCATGGCAATCACATTCCATTTGCTTACAAATTCTGTGATTTTTGAAGTGTGCATATGCAACAATCATTGAGCCAATTAAAGTAAGAGCTCTTTCGCCTGCTTCACCAAATATTGTATCTGAAAATAAAACTGCAGAAAGTAATACCATCAATCCTGTGATGCCAATTATGAAATATGATGTTTCTTTATGATTTTTATATCCAAGCCCCAAAGCAAGAATACTAATAGGAAATGCAAAAAGTAAGATCAAATAATGTACCAATTCACTATCAACAGAAAAAGATAAAAAACTGTATGACAATACAATTAATGAAGGAGCAAAAAAACAATGAATTACACAAGCTGTTGATAATCCAACAGCTAATTTATCAGAATTCATTTGTGCCTTTAGCATTTATTTTCTCCAGCCACCTCTGTCAAATATCCTTAGATAGGTTAATTGATCATGTTCAGAATCATTAACAACTTTACAATAGTCACCAGACTCTACTAAAACGACATCACCAGCAGAGAGCTCATAGGAATCTTTGTGTTCAATGCCATAGGACGGATTCGAACCGTGGCCTTCATCAGAATTCATATATTCAACTATTTCCATAGTGCCGCGACCATTAGTAATTACGTATACGACGTCTGAATCTATTAACTTATGACCAATAGTTGATTTGCCAGGCTGAATAACAGTTTTACTTGCAATGACCCTTTGAAGTAAGTCATTTGTCCATACTGTATAGTCATCAGTAACTTTTGATGGAGAGCCACCAATTCTAAAATTTGTATATTTTTTGGCCATAATTTAATTTCCTTGGCTAATTATAATTATTTGCTATCAATATACCAGTATATATCCAATAAGGGTGTTGTTATACATGAATATTTACTATACTAATTGAACTAAATTTTTGAAAGAGGAGCATAAATAATGAGCAAAACATACACTAATCCAGAGACAATTGGACTCCATGCAGGATGGAGAAAAGATGATTCAACTAATTCTGTTGCTGTACCAATCCACCAAACATCCAGTTTTCAGTTTGATGATTGTGATCATGCAGCTAATCTATTTGCATTATCAGAACTAGGGAATATTTATTCAAGGATCATGAATCCTACATGCGCTGTTCTAGAAGATAGAATTGCAGCACTTGAAGGTGGAGTAGGTGCTCTAGCTGTTGCTTCTGGTCAAGCAGCATCCGCTTACGCTATTCAAAATATTGCAAGAAAAGGGGACAACATTGTTGCTTCATCTCATTTATATGGAGGAACTTATAATCAATTTAAAAACCCTATGTCGGATATGGGAATTGAAGTTAGATTCGTAGATCCTGCTGACCCAAATAATTTTGCAGAAGCTACTGATGAAAACACAAGAGCTTATTATGGTGAGGTTCTTCCAAATCCTAGTTTTGAAGTTTTTCCTATAAGCGAAGTCGCTGAGATTGGAAGACCACTTGGCATTCCCTTAATTGTTGACAATACTGCAGCACCAGTAATTTGTAAACCATTTGATCATGGTGCGGCTGTTTTAATTCATTCAACAACAAAATTCATTGGAGGTCATGGAACTTCTATTGGAGGTATTATCGTTGATAGTGGGAATTTTGACTGGGAGGCTTTTCCAGATAGACAACCTGCATTAAATTCACCAGATCCTTCTTATGGTGGTGCAGTATGGACTGAAGCTGTAAAACCTTTAGGACCTATTGCATATATTCTTAAAGCAAGAACAACAATTTTAAGAGATATGGGAGCAGCAATGAGTCCATTTAATGCATTTATGTTTATTCAAGGGCTTGAAACCCTTGCTTTAAGAATGAGAGAGCATTCTGCAAATGCTGAGGTGATTGCTAAGTATCTATCAGAGCATGATTCTGTTGAAAGAGTTATTTACCCATCTGTAATGGACGGTTATGCAAAAGAAAGAGCTGAAAAATATCTTACTCGTGGAAACGGAGGTCTAATGGGTTTTGAGATTAAAGGCGGAAGAGAGTCAGGTGAGAAGTTTATTAACGCTCTTGAAATGGTTTATCATGTTGCAAACATTGGCGATTCAAGAAGTTTAGCTATTCATCCAGGTAGTACAACTCATAGTCAATTATCAGAGGAAGAATTACTCTCTGCTGGGATAACACCTGGTTTTGTAAGGCTTTCAATTGGACTTGAGCATACCGATGATATTATCGCTGACTTCGAACAAGCTTTATCGAAAATTTAATTAATTTTGAGCCAAGGATTAGTAACTTATATAGTTCTTGGCTCTGAAGAAAGGCTTAAGACATTAAAGTGTCCAGTCTCTAATAAAGACGAAGAATATATTTTTGCGAATTTTTCAAATAATGTTTCTTATGAAAAAAAGTTAGATGAATTGGTAACTAATTCAAGTGGAAGTTTAATAGTATTTTTACCTCCCTCTGCATTCCCAAACCTAAAAGCTAAGAATGCATTAAAGAAGATTGCTATGCTTGATCTTTCAGCTTGGGGTTGGTTTCGATTTAAAGAGAAAAAGAATTTTTTACAAAACATAAAAAAAATATCCACAACTTTAAGAAACATACCTAAATTAGAACAGGGTATTTTTTTTAGTAAGAGGCTATATTTTTCAGTAGGTGGAATTGGAGATTTTGGTTCTGACCCCTTTAAGGAAATCTCAAAAAGATTTTATACAAGAATTGATCCACAAAATCCCTTACCAGCACTTATAATAAGGACTACAAATCTTGAAATATTCTAATGAATAAAAACTCTTTAATAGTTGCACAAAATATTGGTTATAAAATTAATGAAAATAAGCTTTTTCATAATATATCATTTGATATCAACCATGGAGAGGCGCTTCATATTAAAGGTAGAAATGGATCGGGTAAATCTACATTAATTAGAATTATTTTAGGAATTACCGAACCAGTAAAAGGTACTATAGAAAATAAATCAACAAAAGAGATATGTTACCTAGGACATAAAAATGCTTTAAAAACCTACTTAACTCTTGACGATAACATTAACTTAATGCAACTAACTAATTGTGACATGCTTAAATCCTATCTTGATAAATTAGAACTCAATAAATATAGAGATGTCACTGTATCTAATTTATCATTTGGACAACAAAAAAAGTTAGCTTTGTTAAGAGTATTTCTTAATAATTCTGATTTAATAATCTTGGATGAACCTTTTGTGGGGTTAGATGATGGCGCTCATACAGTACTTACTTCATTTTTAAATAATGAATTAGATAAGAATAAGTCATTGGTTTTTACTTCACACATTCCTTGTAACATTAATTCTAAGATTTTAGAGATACCAAAATAAAATAAACATGTTTAAGTTAGAATTTCTAAAATTAAGAAAGAAAACAAGAAGCTGGCTAGGACCGATTTTAGTTTTCTGGTTAATTATGCTTGCATATCCTTTAACTGTTGAATTCCTTCAAAATAAATTAGAAATAGGATTTTTTTCTGTACTTTGGATTGCCATACTAATATCAATGATGCTAGCTACAGAGGACATTTTTTCTGAAGATTATAACGATGGATCTCTTGAACAAACTCTAATCAAAAATCCATCATTCTCTATTATCATCGTAACTAAAATATTCACACATTGGCTTTTAATAGGATTGCCTATTTCAATCTTAAGTTTCGTTTTTTCTCTGGGTACTACAGAAGATTTATCTTTAAGCTTATCAATTTTTCCTCTAGCAATAATAAGCTCTTATATTTTCTTAAATTTATTTGTTTTAGGTAATGCACTTAGTTTAAATAAAGGTTCTGTTCTCGGTGCATTGGTTACTATGCCTTTAGCACTACCTGTTTTGATCGTACTAGGAAAAGGGCTAATTGCAATTCAATTAGATATAAATTATCGAAGTTTTATTTTTTTATTATTGGGAAGCTTATCTATTATAATAGTAGCAATACCTATAGTAGTATCCTATGTTATTAAGGCTCATTTGGAATAAAGTCTTTCAGTACAAAACAAAGTGATTAAAAAATTTATACATCAATTTGCATCTCCAAAAACATACTTATATCAAGTAAGTAGGTTTTATAAATATATTTTTTACTTCTCTTTGGTAATTTATATTATGTCTATTATTTGGGGTCTTTTTTTTACACCAGAAGACTTTGTTCAAGGAAACTCATATAGAATTATCTATCTGCATGTTCCCGCCTCATTCTTATCTCAGACATTATATTTAGCAATGGCAATATCCAGCATCACTTATTTAATTTGGAGGGTTAAGCTTGCAGCATACTTAATCATTGCGATTGCGCCAATTGGAGCTATGACAACATTTATTGCATTAATATCAGGATCTATATGGGGAATACCCACCTGGGGTACATGGTGGCAATGGGATGCAAGAATAACATCTACTTTAATTCTATTTATCATGTATTTAGGTTTGATATCGCTTCATAATTCATTCAGCAATCATGAAAAAGCAGATAAATTGCTGTCATGGTTAGTAATAGTTGGAGCTGTAAACATACCTATAATTAAAAAATCAGTTGATTGGTGGAGCACACTTCATCAATCTGCTTCTATAACATTAACTGATAAACCCAGTATTGATCCAGTAATGTTGTATCCTCTGATGGGTTCAATTATCGGATTTTTTGGCTTAGTAATTTGTTTAGTTTTGCTTTCATCAAAATATCAAATACTCCATAGAGAAAAAAATAAATCTTGGGTGAAAGATTATGTTTAATTTTGCATTTAATTCTATTTATGAGGCCATATATATGAATGGTCACGGTTTATATGTTTGGAGCGTAGTAATACTAGTATTTATTAGTTTATTGGGCTTTTTTATAGGCTTC
Organism: uncultured SAR86 cluster bacterium; assembly: GCA_902541175.1. Lineage (GTDB taxonomy): Bacteria > Pseudomonadota > Gammaproteobacteria > Magnimaribacterales > D2472 > SAR86A. The sequence goes on along the minus strand of CACBPP010000002.1, from coordinate 167,240 downwards.
ACTGTAAAAATTAAAAAAATTAAAGATAAATTAAATGAACCCAATTAGAAAGAAAAGAATATACAGCATTCTTTTTGTATTTTTATTTTCAGTTTCAGGTATTTCACTAATACTTTACTCATTAAACTCTAATTTAGATTATTTTTTTACGCCAACTGAACTTAAAGATAGAAATATACCAGCTGATAAAAGAATTAAGGTTGGCGGTATGGTTTTAAGTGGTTCAGTAGAAAGAATTTCATCTTCAATTTCTTTTGTCATCACTGATTATGAAAACTCAATTAAAGTTGAATATGAGGGCATAGTTCCAGATTTATTTAAAGAAGACAGCGGTGTTGTCGTTTTAGGAAATTTAAGAGATAAAATATTGTATGCAGAAGAAGTTTTAGCCAAGCATGATGAAAACTATATGCCTCCGAATATTGAGATAAATGATGATAATTGAAATCTCTCATTTTTTATCAGTTTTAGCTACCGGCTTATTTTTACTCGTTGGTTATTTCTCTATCCTTACTCCTTCATCAAATTCTAGCTACATATCAAACTTGATTGTCAGAACATATTCGCATGGATTCTTTTTTCTTCTATCCTCATTTTTAATATATGTTTGGCTGGCTATTACAGATAATTTTAGTGTTCAATATATTGCAAATCACTCAAATACAGCACTTCCAATTTTTTATAAAATTTCTTCGATATGGAGTGCACATGAAGGCTCAATGTTTCTATGGATTGTTTTTTTATCTTTATGGGGTTTCTTATTCAATATTAGGGTAAAAAATAATGAAGTTTTAAAGCCTAAAACAATGGGAGTAATTTCTTTCATATTGGTTGGATTTTTAATATTTTTGTTAGCAACATCAAATCCTTTTGAGACAATACTTCCAATTCCACCTTTAAATGGAGCTGATATTAATCCAGTCTTACAAGATCCTGCCTTAGCAATTCATCCTCCAACTCTTTATCTGGGATACGTCGGATTTGTAATTCCGTTTGCTAGCGCAATAGCTTTTTTACTCTATGGCGATTCCAAAATAAACTGGGAAGCTTTAGTAAAAACATGGTCAGTTTCTGCATGGGTTTTTCTTACAGTTGGCATTACTCTTGGGAGTTGGTGGGCTTACTATGAATTGGGTTGGGGAGGATATTGGTTTTGGGATCCTGTTGAAAATGTTGCATTAATGCCATGGCTTGCGGCTACTGCATTTATTCATTCTCTTGGAGTATCAATAAAATCATCGCAGCTAAGAATTTGGACAATTTTATTATCAATTTTAGTGTTTTCGCTCAGTTTGTTTGGAGCATTTATTGTTAGATCTGGAATTATTGATAGCGTTCATGCATTTGCAAATGATCCTGACAGAGGTCTATATCTTCTTGGATTTATTGGATTAATTGTTTTTACATCAGTTTTTTTATTTATTTTGAGATTATCAAGCATTCAATCCTTATCAAGAATTAAGAAATTTTCAAAACAATCATTTATTTCTATAAATAATATTCTTTTTGGAGCTCTTATCTTTTCCGTGATGCTGGGCGTTACGTACCCATTAATTTACGAATTTTTATTTGATCAAAAAATTAGTGTTGGTGCGCCATTTTATAATGCAATATTTATCCCAATAGTTGCTTTAGCTGCAATTTTTTTATTTTTCTCGGTTGATTCAAAATGGTCAAGAAGCATCAACTTCAAATTTATTTCGCCGCCGATATCTTTTTCAATTTTATTATCATTAGCATTCACTATATTTGTTATGCAATATTTTGAATCCCATAGTATTTCAATACTTGCTTCGATATTTGCAGGATCATTAATTATATTTAGATATATATACGAAATTGTTAACTTTATTTTTACTAAGAAATTTATAAATCCCTTTAGTGTCATAGCTCATATGTCACTAGGATTACTTTTAATATCTATTTCATTCAATAGTCTTTTGAGTACTGAAAGAGCTTTAAGTATTAATTTGAATACTACTGAGTCATACAAAGACTTAAAAATTTCTTTTAAAGATATTGGTGTGGAAAATAACGCTAATTATGATTCAATAAAAGCAACATTTCTTGTGGAAGACCAAACCGGAAGAACATTTAATCTTAAACCAGAAAAAAGAAGATATTTTACAAGGGGCCAAATCACAACAGAAACAGCAATTCACATAACATTTTTGAGAGATATTTACATAACAATTGGAGACCAGCTTGATGATGGAAGTTGGATAGTGAATATCCAAATTAACTACTTAATAAGATGGATTTGGTTATCAGCATTATTGATGGGTTTAGCTGGAGTAATATTAGTTTTTTCAAATAGTGTCAAAACATGAACTTATTATTAAAATTAATAGTTTTTATAGTCCCAACAATTTTCTTATTATTATTTTTTATGATTTTAACTAATGAAGATACATATCCTGGGGCTGACTATGATCAGTTTCAGATTCCTGAGTTTGAATTAAAAGTTCTTGATAATACAATGACAGTTAACAATGACCTTTTAAATGGTGACTATGTCTTAAATGTATGGGCTAGCTGGTGTATAACTTGCATCATAGAACATCCGTACCTAACAAGCTTAAGCAAAAATGGCATACCTGTTATTGGATTAAATTATAAAGATGAACAAGAAGATGCCATCATTTGGTTAAAAAAATATGGCAATCCATATCAGACAATATTGCATGATTATAAAGGAAACTTGGCACTTGATTTAGGTGTTACGGGTGCACCAGAAACTTTTTTGATAAGCGATGGTAGAGTTGTTGCTCATTATCAAGGTGAGGTAAATGATCAAATATGGAATGATGTGTTTTTGCCAATCATTAAAGATAGGAAAATGTTTTAGATGCGGTGTTTATATACATTCATATTATTCTTATCATTAAATATTTCATCAGACAACTTATATTATTTTGAAGATGAGTATGATGAAAATAGATTTAATAATTTAATAAAAGATATAAGATGCCCTAAATGTACTTCTGGTTCTTTATCAAGTTCAAATGCTCCAATATCTGAAGATTTAAAAATTAAGATTGCTCAAATGATCAATGAAAACAAAACTGATCAAGAAATTAAAGACTATGTTTCGTCAAGATTTGGACAAGATTCTTTATACGAACCTGAGCTAAATAATACAACCTATATTTTATGGTATTCTCCATTCGTTTTTTTACTTTTAGCATTTTTAATTTTTTTCTTTAGAAAAAAATAATGTTTATTTTTTATTTATTAACAATATTAGCCGCTTTGCCAATAATCGCTTATATTTTGGCTCAGAAAACCATAAACAAAGGACTGATCTTTGGATCATCATTGTTAATCCTTTCCTTATGCCTATTTATGTTTATAAGTAAATTTGCATTTGTTGGTTCTTATGAAAAACAAGCACTAAATAATAAAATTTTTGATGAAATTTATATTGATGAAGGAATATCTGTTGAATATCTAAAACAACTAGAAAATATTCTTGATGAAGATGAATTAAAAAATTGGCTAGTAGGCCTTATTGGCAAATCAATAGATTTAAAAAAACTTAAGTCAGCTGAGAGTTTAATAGCTTTTTCAGAGAGATTCTTTAAATCAAATAATGAAAAACTTATCTTCTATAACTTATATGCTGCTTTAAGAGATGAGAAATTTCCTAAATTTAAGAGCTCTAGTTTTAAGATAGACTCTAGCTCATTGTATCCGTGTTCTATTAGAAATGGAGAAGTTACTCTTTTCATAGCAAATGGTCCTGAAATACCGATTGCCAAAAAAGAATTCAAAAACAAAGATAATATTTCATTAAATAATCTAGACAGCGTGATACCTGGATTTGACTTAGCTTCTGCATATTTAAATCAAGAATCTATTGAGATGAAAATTAAAATTAATTGCTTGGATGATCAGCAAATATTTTTTGTAGAAAACAAAATATTTCCTAATCAAGATATACCTTTTAATTCATACAAAATTAATTTAAATGAATGGTTTAAAACCCCACAAGAGTTATAATGGTGATATTAAATTGATTCTTTAAATGCAGCTTAAACATATAAAACTTTCAGGTTTTAAAAGTTTCGTTGATCCAACGAAGATATCTTTCCCAACAAATATGGTCGGCGTTGTAGGTCCAAATGGTTGTGGAAAATCAAACGTAATTGATGCTGTTAGATGGGTGCTTGGTGAATTATCAGCAAAAAATCTTAGAGGTGAATCAATGGTGGATGTAATCTTCAACGGCTCAGAGAACAGAAAAGCTTCTGGTCAATGCAGTATCGAGCTCTTATTTGATAACTCGAGTGCGAAAATAGGGGGAGAGTATGCATCATTTAATGAAGTATCAATTAAAAGAGTTATGACAAGAGACGCTCAGTCTGACTATTTTATAAACAATACAAAATGTAGAAGGAAAGATGTACAAGATATATTCCTTGGTACCGGCCTTGGACCAAGCTCTTATGCAATTATTGAACAAGGGATGGTCACCAAGCTTGTAAGTGCAAAACCAGATGAGTTAAGAACGCATATTGAAGAGGCTGCAGGAGTATCAAAGTATAGAGAAAGAAGAAAAGAAACAGAATCTAGAATTAAAAGAACCAGAGAAAATTTATCACGAGTAAAAGATATCAGAGATGAAATAGGAAGATTAATAAAAAGACTTGAGAATCAGGCAAAAGCTGCTGAAAAATATAATGAACTTAAAAAAGATAAAGCAAAACTTGAACTGGACAAGGCCGTTTTATTTTCTATTGAAGCTAAAAGTAGTAGAGATGATCTTCAAAAAAAATTAGATTCATTAAACAGAGACTTGCAGATAAAAAATGCTGAATCTGAAACCATACAATCTCAAATAGATCAATTTAGAACCGAAAATGAATCTGTTCTGAGCGAATATGAAGAAGCTCAAAAGAATTTCTATGCTGTAGGTGCTGAAATAGCTAAAAGGGAGGCAAATCTTCACAACATCAATAAAAATGAACAGGAAACAAAGTCTAATTTAGAAAAAGTAAAACAAAATTATGAAAAAGCTAAAGAAACTGAAAAGAATTTTGAAGAGTTAAGTCCAAGCGAAAAGGCAATGCATATCCTTGACAGCATGATAAATACAATAGAGAAATATGGAATAAAAAATGAAAATATCAGAGAAAAAGCAATTGAATTAAAAAGCTTACTTACAGATATTCTAAATATAGCGACTGCTCAATCAAAGACATTAACTGAGGAATATTTATCAAGACAAAATGATCTTGAGGATCAAATTTTAAATGCTGAAAAATTGAAAAAGTCTATCGAAGATGAAATGAGAGACTTTGTAGATAAAAGTTCTAGTGCTGAATCAGTTTTAATTTCCCTAAGGCAAAAACAATCTAAATTTAATGAAGAATTGAGGGAGTTTGAAAATAAAAAATCTATTGCAGATTTAGATGCCAGAACAATTTCTGAAAAGATCACAAACATAAGAATAGAGCAAAAAACTTACGAAATTAATTTAGATAATTCAAATAAAAAAATTAAAGAAGCTGGAATAGACATAGATAAAATAGATTTTTCTGAATATGAAGATATGACTATAGAAGAGCTTGAGGATAAGCTGGTCAATATTGAGACAAAAATAATAAAATTAGGAGCTATTAACTTAGCCGCGCCAGAAGAAATAGAAGAGGAATCAAAAAGAAAAGAAGAGCTAGATGAACAATATAATGACTTAACAGAAGCTTTAGAAAAACTTACTGGTGCAATAAAAAAGATAGATCAAGAAACTAAAACAATTTTTAAGGAAAGCTTTGACTCTGTTAACTCAAAACTAAAAGAGATGTTTCCAAAACTCTTTGGTGGCGGGGTAGCTGAATTAACCTTGACTGAGGAGGATGCTTTAAATGCCGGTGTGATTTTAATGGCAAGACCTCCTGGAAAGAAAAACTCATCAATATCTCAACTGTCTGGTGGTGAAAAAGCCCTAACTGCATTGGCCTTAGTTTTTGCAATTTTTGACTTAAATCCAGCACCTTTTTGTTTGCTAGATGAAGTAGACGCTCCTTTGGATGACTTGAATACATTAAGATTTATAAATATGGTCGAGGAGATGTCAAAAACTGTTCAGTTTATATTCATAACTCACAATAAAGTTTCAATGGAAAGAAGCGACTACCTTATGGGTGTAACAATGCAAGAGGCTGGAGTTTCAAGGATGGTATCGGTGGATGTAAATCAAGCTCTCGAGTTGGCTGAATCGTAAATGAGTGTAAATTCAGAGATATATCTAATAGGACTCGCTATTTTGATATTTCTTATAATTACTTTTTTATTCATAAGAAAAGTCTCAAATGATGGTAATTTAAAAGTTAAAATTGAGAAAGTCCAAGATCCATCCGATTTAAATATTTCAGATGAGCCACATAAAAATCAACAATCTTTTGATTTTGATATAAATCAGTCAAATGACCAGGAATTAGTAATATTAAATTTAATTTCTATGGATAGATCTATGTTTGACATGGATCAATTGTTTGGTTTTTTATCAAATTATGGAGCAAAAACTGTGAATAATTACTTTGCTTTTTATCAAGATAATAAAATAGAAAAATTTCGGGTCATAAACGCTTTAAAACCGGGAACTTTTGATGATGAAACTAAATCGTTTGCAATTGCAGTTGTATCTGATTTAAATGTTGTAGATGATCCTTTAAATACAGTGAAACAAATGATCGAATTTTCAATTAACTTTGCAGAAAAATTTTATGCAACACTTTGTGATCAAGACAGAACTCCAATAACAAAACAAATGATTTCACATATTGAGTCTAGAGCTCAAGATACAGCAAGATTAAAACAACTTAATATTTCTGATGAGGAAAATTAAATAAATGATAGAACCTTGGAAGATTATTGTAGAACTTGAAAGTGATAATAGTCGGCTATTTAAAGAGGGAGTGATAGAAAAGCACCTTAACGATAAAATTTTTCAAGAGGGACTTGTTATGTGTTTAGATCCTTTGACCACATTTGGAGTAAAACAAGTGCCTGAATGTATTGAAGATGGAGTTGGTTTAGATTGGAGTGATTTTAAGAAAGCTGCAAATCAATTAATAGATAGAGACAAAACTGGCCATGCTGCTAGAGATTTGATTATTGAATTAATTGAATCATCAAAGACAGATCAGTGGAATTATTGGTATAGAAGAATTCTTATCAAGGACCTAAGATGTGGAGTAAGTGAAAAGACAGTAAATAACGTTGCAAAAAAAATGGACTTGGAATTTAGAGTACCTATTTTTTCATGTATGTTAGCTCATGACGGTGCTAAACATCCAAAAAAAATTAAGGGCGATTGTTTGGTAGAGTACAAATATGATGGTGTAAGAGTTATTGCGATTGTTAAAAATGGAAGAGCTACTTTATACAGTCGAAATGGAAAGATATTTAATAATTTTCCACATATTGAAAGCGCTCTAAGTAAAAAAGAATTTAATAATCTTGTTTTCGATGGAGAGGTGATGAGCGATGATTTTCAAGCTTTAATGAAACAAGTTTATAGAAAATCTGGAGCAAAAACTGACGATGCCTATCTTGCTTTGTTTGATATTCTTCCACTCAAAGAATTTAATAATGGAAAAAGTATACTAACTTCAATTGAAAGAAAAAAACAACTTAATGAATTAGCTAAATCATTTGATGATGCAATAAAGCTTGTAGATTATGAAATTATTAACTTTGATAATGATGATGGAAAAGCTAAATTTTCTAACATGAATAAAGAAGCACTTGAAAAAGGCTTTGAAGGCTTAATGATTAAACCTAATGATAATTTTTATGAGTGTAAAAGAAGTCATGCTTGGTTAAAAATTAAACCTTTCATTGAGGTAACGCTGAAGGTTATTGATATTCAAGAGGGGTCAGGGAAGCATGAGGGTAAGTTAGGTGCATTTCATGTAGAAGGCAAAGACGATGGTAAGTTCTTTTCTTTAAGCGTTGGAAGTGGCCTTACTGATGATGATAGAGAAAGATTTTGGGCTGCAAAAGATAAACTTATTGGAAGAATGGTAGAAATTAGAGCAGATGCTATAACTCAAAGTATTGAGGGCGAGCACTATAGCTTAAGATTTCCAAGATTTAAAAACTTTAGAGGATTTAAAGAGGATGAAAAGATTTAAGTATAGTTACTTCATATTAATAATATTGATTATTCAATCTTGTGCTACAAGACCTCCGGAGAATCCTGACAATATATGTCTGATTTTCAAAGAAAAAAGAAGTTGGTACAAAGCAGTCATTAAAAGCGAAAAAAGATGGAAAATACCACCTTATGTATTGATGTCATTTGTTCATCAGGAGTCAAGTTTCCAATCAGATGCCAAACCTGATAGAGAAAAAATCCTTGGTTTTATACCTTGGTTTAGACCATCTTCAGCTGTTGGATATTCTCAAGCACTTACTAAAACCTGGGATGATTATAAGGATGAAACTGGAAATACTAGGGCGAACAGAAAAGATTTTGCAGATTCAGCAGACTTTATAGGTTGGTACGCAAGCAAGGGTTACTATCAAGGTTTTGAGAGGTCTGATGCAAGGTCACTGTATTTAGCATATCACGAGGGTTATACAGGGTTTGAAAGAAAAACTTATAGAAAAAAACAATGGTTAATAAAAGTTGCAGATAGAGTTCAAGCAAGATCAACTAAGTATCAAAAACAGTACTGGGGTTGTGAAAAAGATTTAAAAAGGAAGAAATTTATATTTTTTTAATTAAATATTTTGTATTTTGAAATTTAATTTTTTCATCTCATCAATATAATTTTCGCCTGCAATAACAGATCTCTTTGATTCATTAAACAAATATTTTTGAGAGACATTTACTAGATCATCAAGTGAACAGCTTTTTACTAATGACCTAATTCTTAATCTTGCGTCTAAATCTTTTTTATCAAGATTCATAGAGAAATCACTCATCGCCTCTCCAAATGGAGATAGCGGCTTATCTATACTTGATATTATTCCTAAAACACCCTCGTCAAGCTGCTCTTGAGTAATATTTTTGAGTGACCATTCTCTGGATTTTTGAAACTCTTCAAACGTTTCAGAACATCTTGGATCACGATATGAAAAGAATTTAAATACTTTGTTATTGGAGTCTTGCATCGCTCCGGAACCATAAGCCCCACCTTTCTCTCTGATTGCTGAATGTAAATATCCATTTCTTAAAACAGCACCTAAAACGCTCAAAGCTGGCGCATCTTTATGAAAAAAATCGACCGTCGGAAAAGCCTCAGAACAATAAGTAACTTGAGCACCTGTAATCCATCCTATGGATTCTTCTTGTATATCAAAATAATTCTGAACACTAAAGTTGGTATCTTTATCGTCAAACTCAAAGTTAATATTTGAGTGATCTATATCAAGAGAAGATGCAGTAAATGAATAAGATGGATTTGAATCAATTTTATTTTTTATACCATTTAATAATTGAATGTACTTATCAAGATTAGATTCCGTTTCGATATTCTTTGAGAGCTTGTTTGTATTGGTAATAAAATTTATACCTGATACGAAATCATTGGTAGCTGAAATGTTATTAATTTGAGCTGCAGCATTGCTCATAGAAAGAATATGTCCATTTTGTATTAAAGACTTTTCATTGTCTGATGATATGAAGTTAAGCATATCTTTAATTCTATTTTTATCAGAAAAATTAGGGTTCTTTGCAGTTTCAATCATTAAATCTTGCATTTTCTTTTCATTATCTTCTAGTGATTTAGATGTGATTTTTAATCCTAAAGAATGAGTCGATTGATTATCATCTGGAATGAGTGTAAAACTTGCTGAAATACCCCCAGTTACCGCAGACTGCATTTTTTGGACATCCTCATAGCTTTTATCACCAATCCCAACATCAGTTAATGTATTTGTAAATAACGAGGCAATTTTGAACTCCTCTTTAGTCAGCGGATCGCATGGAAGAATTATTGAATGATAAGTAATGCCATTTGTACCAACGTTGTAATAGAAATTTTTATTGTCATTTTTAAAAGATTGAGATTTTGCATATTCTCGAGATTTTGGTATGTCTGCTTTAGTTACCTTGGGTAAAATTTCTGGATTATCAGATTTTTCTTGTCTAGCTTTTAAGTTTTTAGCTAGTTCAATTATTCTTTCTTTGTCATCAACGGACAAGTTTTTTGATTTTTGATCAATTTTTGCTTGGATTTCCATTTCTTTTTTTGAATTGAATTCAATATCAGGCGCAAGACAGTAGTTCACTCTATGTTGATTATTAATAATTTTCTTTTCAATAAGATTTTCAATATAGTTTTCTTTTTTAAGATTATTTTTAATTACATCAAATGATGCATCTAGATCTAAGACTTTAAGAGGGTCATCATTGTGTAAGCAGGCTGGAAGACAACCTAACATAATTTGAAGACCATAAGGCATACCGGAACCCGTTATCTCTCTTTGCTTTATTTCAAGTTGATGAAGTGATGATTGAACAAGTTCTTCAGAAATGCCATTTGAGACAACATTTTTTAAACAATTTAGAATTAATTCTTCAACCTCAAGTTGCTTATTGGAATTTACACCTTCAAGACCTGCAGCAAATACTAGCTCTTTATGATCAGCTTCTAGACCAGTTAATGGAGATAAAGATTTACCCAAATCGGTATTTTCAAGCGTCTTTCTTAAAGGCGATGCAGAATTATCTAAAAGTATGTTTGAAACTAAATACGATTCTAATAATTCTACTGGATTATGACTTTCTCCCAAAAGCCAGCTTAATACGACATGATGATTATTTTCATCTTCTGGCATGGGATTATAGTATTCGGTAATAGTTTTTGGTTCACTGATTCTATTTTCGTTTTTCACACTTATAGTCTCAGATGATGGCTGAAAGCTTTTTAAAACATTCTCATTTATGAATTCTTGAATTTCAGTAGGATCAACGTTACCAAATGTAAAAAAAGTTGCATTCGACGGGTGATAATGTTTTTTGTGGAATTCTACAAGGTAATCATGAGTTAGATCTATAATGTTTTCAGGATTTCCACCACTATTATGTTTATAAGTTGATGAGTTATATAGGTGCTTTGATAGGCCATGCCACAACTGGCTAGTTATAGAGCTCATAGCTCCTTTCATTTCATTGTAAACCACCCCTTTAATTTCTAAATCGCTATCTGCGTTATTACTTTCGGAGAATTCGAGCCTATGGCCTTCCTGAAGGAAATCAAGTTCATCTAAATTTGGAAAGAAAGAAGAATCTAAATAAACACTTAAAAGGTTATTAAAGTCTTTATCATTTTGTGTGGCAAAAGGATATGCTGTCCAATCACTTGAAGTAAAAGCATTCATAAACGTATTTAAAGATCTTCTTATCATCATGAAAAATGGATCTCTGACAGGATACTTTTTTGATCCACATAGAGCTGTATGTTCTAAGATATGTGCAACTCCAGTTGAATCTTCAGGAATAGTTCTAAAGGCAACCATAAAGACTTTTTCATCACTTTTTGAATCTAGATGAATATGCTTGCAATTGAAATTAGATTCAGTATATATTTGAGCATTAAGGTCTAATAATTTAATATATTTCTGATCTTCTAAGTTAAACATATTTCAATAATAAATAATTTATGAATAAAATTACATCACTTTTAAGCTTAATAATACTTATAGGCTGTACTGCAACTCAATCGAATATTAAGACCGATTCAATCGAGACTTTTAATTTAAGTAATTATAACGAATTTAATATAAAGATAAACAATACAAATATAAGCGCTGAAGTAAACCCCATTGTGCTTGAAAGATTTAAAGAAAATCTCAAAACAGCAGTTGAACAAAGAGGCCTTAAATACAATAAAGATTCAAATATTGTTTTCGATATAAATTTTACTACAAAAGAAACAGTAGAGTCCGATCCGTTGAATTTTTACTACTCAAGATATTACTATGATTATTATAGGTATAGAGATGACGTATATAACGTTACTCAAAACATACTAAGAGTAAATCTAAGAAATCTTGATGATGACAAAACACTTTGGACTGTTGTGACAGTATGGAGAGATGGTTCTAGCAGATCAATATCTTCTGACGATGCGTCGAATATGTTAGTAGATGAGATAATGATAAGCTTTTTATAAAAGTATATTTTGCATAAATTCTTTAAAATATTTTTAATACTTGTCGTCGTTACAGGATGTTCAAATTCTGATAGTAAAAAAATTGATATTCCTTATTCATCTGAAGTTGAAGATCTTATTTCTCATTCAGAAGAATTTGAGCAAAAAGTATTATCTTATGATACTCCTGGCGGACTCATTCACTTTGCAATTGGATTTGGCATTGCAAATTCAATAATGGTTGAGGGTAATGGTGGAAACATTATTATTGATGCTGCTGATAGCATGTACGAGGCGGAAAAGGTCTATAACTTATTCAAACAAAAAAATTCAAATCCAATTAAAGCGATTATTTACACGCACAACCATGGAGATCATACTTTTGGGACACAATATTATCTTAATATTCAAGAAGAAAGGCCGCAAATTATCGCTCATGAAGATACTGACTTTTATGTTCAAAGAATAATGGGGATTCTTAATCCTATTATTGCTGCTCGTAGCACAAGAATGTTTGGCACTACCTTACCTGAAGAAGATTTAATTAATGTTGGCATAGGTCCAAACTTAAGTGTTTCAAAATCACCAACAGGATATGTAAAGCCAGATTTAACTTTTGAAGATGAGCTAAAAATCAATATTTCTGGTATAGAAATTGAGATGTATCATGCACCTGGTGAAACAAATGATCAGATTTTTGTATGGTTGCCTAATCACAAATCTCTAATGCCAGGAGATAATGTATATAAGACTTTTCCAAACTTATACACCATAAGAGGTACCACACATAGAGATGTAAAAGGCTGGATAGAAAGCCTAGATCATATGAAAACATTTAATCCAGAATTTCTTTTTCCAAGTCACACTAAACCAATTATAGGAAAGGATGTAATACAAGATGTCTTAAATGTTTACAGAGATGCTATTCAATATGTTCACGACCAAACAATTAGATTAATGAATCAAGGAATGTATCCAGATGAGATTGCTGAAAAGATAGAATTACCCGATAGCATAGTAAATTCCCCATATTTAAAAGAATTCTATGGAACTGTTAGATGGTCTGTTAAGAGCATATTTAATGGATACTTAGGATGGTTTAGCGGTAATCCATCTGAACTAGATCCGCTTTCAAGAGAAGAAAAAGCAAAAAGAGTGTTAAATCTTGCTGGAGACATAAATGTTTTGATTGAGGATCTAAGGATCGCGGTTAGTAATAATGATATGCAATGGGCACTTGAACTGAGTGATTATTTAATCGCATTAGATAATTTTACCGAGGAAGTAAGAAACTTAAGAATAGATGCTTTGTTATACGAAGGTTCAAGATCATCAAATCCAAATAAAAGAAACTATTTTTTAACCTCAGCTTTTGAGTTGAGCTCAGATTATGTTGAACCTTCATTGTTGGATAGGACTTCTGAAGAACTATTAGAATATATTTCAATGAGCACATTATTTGATGTTTTATCTACAAGATATAATCCGAAAAATATTGAAGAAAACATAACTGTTTGTTTTATTTTTTCTTCAGGATTAACAAAAAACATTACCATAAGAAATCAAGTAGCAGTTATCAGTAATTCAAATCAAGATATGTGCTCGATTACTGTTTTTACCGACGAAATAGAACTTAAAAAAGTTTTAACTGGATTATCCAACCCCGTTACATCTATTGCATCAGGAGACATGCAAATAGAAGGAGGTTCGGTTGAATTTCTCCAATTCCTTAGCAAATTTAGATAAATTAACTAAGAATTACCAGATGGTATGTCTTTAAATGCAACACCTTTATCAGCTCGTGGATCTTGAGGAAGTCCAAGCACTCTTTCAGCAATGATGTTTCTTAGGATTTCATCTGTTCCACCAGCTATTCTCATTCCAGGTGCGCCCAACCAGGCATTTTGAAAACCTTTTACATCATTATTATCTGTTCTTAGCATGCCAGCCATGTCGAGTGAATCTATTCCAAAATTACCAATATTTTGAAGTTTTCCAGCGCTCACAATCTTAGTTATTGATGCCTCAGGACCAGGAGTATCTCCTCTAGAAAGTGCAGACATTGTTCTTAGCTTTGTATTTTTAAGGCCACTTTTTTCACAATACCAATCAGCAATAGATTCTCTCGCTGCTTTGTTATTTAAAAGGGGCTCTCCTAGATTATCTTGAGTTTTTGCCCATCTAAAGGCATCCTCAACATCCGCTCCACCTGCATCGCCAACGGCAAGTCTTTCATTCATTAATGTTGTTATGGCAACTTTCCAGCCATCACCAATTTCTCCAAGTCTTTGAGAGTCAGGAATTTCTACATCAGTGAAATAAACCTCATTGAAACTTGAACCACCAGTAATTTGCTTTATTGGCTTTATCTCAATGCCTGGTGATTTCATATCAACAAAGAAGAATGTCATACCTTTGTGTTTTTCTATGCCTGGATCATGTCTTACCACCAAAATTCCATAATCTGAAAAATGAGCACCAGATGTCCAGACTTTCTGACCATTAATAATCCACTTATCACCTTTTTGAACTGCTTTACTTCTGAGACCAGCTACATCTGAACCTGCTGAAGGTTCAGAAAACAATTGACACCAAATTTCTTTACCTTCAGCCATTGGTGGTAAATATCTTTCTTTTTGCTCCTCCGAAGCATACTCCATCATCACTGGACCACACATACCTAAACCAATTTCAAAAATTCCCTTTGGCACATCAAACTTAGCTTCTTCGTTAGCCCATATAATCCTTTCCATTGAACTAGCACCAATTCCACCATATTCTTCTGGCCAATGAAGCATTGCCCATCCAGCATCATATTTCTTTTTTTGCCATGCTTTAGCTGCTTTCATTTTATCTTTATTTGCAAAATCATCATTTTGAGGTGTTGAATCTTCTTTATAGGTAGCATTTTTTTCAAGCCAATCTCTACATTTTTTTCTAAATTTTGCTTCTTCTTTTGTGTCGTTAAAATCCATATTTACTTTCCTAATTAATATTTGATTGTTCTAAACTAGTAACTAATTTTTCTCTCCAATTACTTAGAGACCCAAGATTTAATGATAAAAGCTTAGATCGTCTATAAAACATATGGCAATCATATTCCCATGTAAATCCATTTCCGCCATGAGTTTGAATATTTTCTTGGGAACATAATTGATAAGCTTTGATTGCACTAACACGTGCTGTTGCTGATGCTGAAGGGAGATCAGCTGAATCAGTTGATAATGCCCAAGCAGCATAGTAACAATTTGATTTTGCAAGAGTGAGCGCAATATACATATCAGCAAGTTTATGCTTAATTGCTTGATAGGAGCCTATTGGTCGTCCAAAAGCATATCTTTCTTTTGCATAATTAACGGCCATATCAAGTGATGCTTGAGAACCTCCAATTTGTTCATAAGCAAAGAGAACTGCTGCTTGATTAATAATTGATTCATAAATATCCCATCCAGAAATGTCATCACCAATAGCTTGAGTGTCTACACCGTCGAATGTTATTGAGAAATGACCTCTGCTTTCATCAATATTCTCCTGGTGTTCAATTGAAACCCCTTCATGAGATAAATCAGCAATTTGAAGACAAATACCTTTTTCTGATTTAGCAACAACTAATGCATGAGTTGCAATGCTCGCGTCAGGCACAGCAATTTTCTTGCCATTTATTTTTCCTGATTCACAAGATAATTTAATATTATCTTGTGAAGGTGCAAATAGATCTTCTGTTACCGCCAAGGTTCCAATAACATCTCCAGATACTAATTTCGGAAGAAGATCTTTCTTCATTTCCTCGCTTCCATACTTAATTATTGCTTCTGTGAATAAATATACAGAAGATGAGAAAGGAACTGGGGCTAAAAATCTTCCAAGCTCTTCAGCAATAACACATAGCTCCAGATGTCCTAAACCAAGACCATCAAATTCTTCAGGAATTCTAATACCAGTCCACCCAAGCTCAACAATCTTCGACCATAGCTCTTGATCAAAATATGACTGATTTTCTAAAACTGTCCTATTTCGCAATAGGGAATTTTCTTTTTCTAAGAATTTTCTTGCTTCTTCTTGAAGAAACTTTTGATCGTCTGAAAAATCTAAATTCATTATAAAGTTTTAAGTTAAGGTAAAATAAACAATTATTATATGCTAAATACGTTTGAATTTTAATTATCAATGGCTAGTAAACTTAAAATTACAAAAAATCTACCTTCTTACCTTGAGAAATCTTCAAAAGGGGGTCTTCTAATAGGATTTATATATGTAATTGCGTTTATGAGCATTTTATTTTTAGCTATATGGCAAACTTTTGAGTCTGAAAATAACAAATCATCAATGAAATTAGTGGATGAGAGACTTTCACTTATTGAAGAGCAAATTAACATTGTTGATGAAACAAATAATGATTCTATGACTGATATAACTTCATCAATACAATTTCTTGATAAAGAAATAAGAAAATTATGGGATTTAAGCAATAAAAGAAATAAAGTAGATATTCAAAAACTTAAAGAACAAACTAATGAAATAGAAAAATTGTTGTTAACTATAAGAAATGATATCGAAACAAATCAAAAGAATTTGTTATCAACACAAGATAGTGTTAATAAAAATATAAAAAAAATTGATGACCTAGGTCTATCTTCTGAGGACTTAATTTCCCTGAAATTAAGTTTGAATAATATTGATACTCAATTGATATTGCTTGATGATTCTGTTCAGGCACTTAATAACTATAGAAATCAACTAAATCAGGTGATATTAGAGATTCAAACACAGATATCGAGTGTTCAGAATTCTATAAACAACGATAAAGTTGTTCAAAATTAACAATTTATTTAATATATAAATGTGAATAGGTTTGTTTTACAGGTTTTTTTATTCCTTGCGTTTATTCCTCTAGCTATATTAGTTGGGTATGGAATTCTTGTAATAGCACCAATTTTTTGCTGTTTTCTTGCAATTAATTCATATAAATTTAACAATTATAAAGAAATGTACATATGGATGGCATTTGGCGGCCTTTCTTTCATGCTTGCATTGTATATGCTGGGAGTTTTATGAGCTTTATAATTAAAGGATATTTACTCATAATTGGTGTTACTTCAATGGTAATGGGTTTATGGGCAATGTTTGGACCAGAGTTTGTGTCTTGGTATCCAGCCTTTGATGGTGTAGAAAGATATACTCCCTTAGCTAATTTTATTAGAACAATGTCTGGAGTCTTTGTAGCATCTGGCTATATTCTTATTCGGTTTATTTTTTCCTCATCAAAAGTCCAACTCGGAACAGTTTTAATTTATTTGTGTGCATTCATGCTACTAGGAAAAGCTTGTGGATTATATTACGAGGGTTATCATTTTCATGATGTCATCGCAACAATTTTAGGTGTTCTTACACTCATCGGCCTGACAATAATTCACAGACAAAGAAAAAATTTACTTAATTACGATCTTTAAAAATTTTTCCACTTAGACAATATATCTATATATAATGCATATGCCTGGGGATGTGGTGGAACTGGTAGACACGCTTGGCTTAGAACCAAGTGCCGCAAGGCGTGGGGGTTCGACTCCCTCCATCCCTACCATGAAATACAAAATGAAAATTTTAAAGTTATTTCTTTTTTCATTCTCGTTATTCATTAGCTCTGATGAAGGAGATATTATTGAAACCACAATAGTTAATTTAGATGCATATAAAGAGGATAGAACCTCTTATTGCAAGCAAAGAGCAAGCAAGGAAGATTTAGTATGGTCTGAAGAATTTAACAAAAACTTTTTATCACCTAATACATGGAATTATTCGACAACAAATGGTTTTTACGATGGAAAAGAATTTATTAGTGGTTGGGGCAATGGAGAACTTCAGTATTATACAAAGCCAAGAAATTCAGAAGGTAATACCAATACGTCTAAAAATCTTTTTATTGAAAATGGGTATTTAAAAATACAACCTATATATAGAAAAGATAAATCAAGAATTAGCAGCGGTGAAGCTGCATATAACTTTACCTCAGCAAGAATTAATACCAAAAATCTTAAATCTTTTTCCTATCCATCAAAAATTTCAATATGCTTCAAGGTTCCAAAAGGAATTGGATTTTGGCCTGCATTTTGGTTGATGCCAAGTGAAGATATTAGATGGCCAGTTGGAGGAGAAATTGATATTTTAGAAAATAGAGGCAGAATATCTAATATTTCAAGCTCTGCTCTTCATTTTGGCAAACAATGGAACAAAAAATCTACACTTGTGGGTGAAGCTTTAATTCCAAGGCAGGTTCGCTTCCAGGACAAATTTCATTCTATATCTTTGGTATGGAAGGAAAATTACATTGCTTTTTATCTTGATAATTCTCCAGATCCATATTTCACTATAAATTCTGATCATCCAGAATTTCAAAAATATAAGTACCCATTCAATAGAGATTACTACATGATTTTAAATGTAGCGGTTGGAGGTAAATATGATGATTATTGGGTTGATTTTGATGCATTTTGCAGTGATCGAGCCTGCTCAAATAAAGAAAATCCTGATAGTCATAGATTTATAATTGATTGGATTGAATATGAGAGACTTTAAAAATTATCAATTATAATTACTGTATGTCTAGGGGATTTATATTATCAGATGAAATTATTGATCATGAGATCAATTCTCCTGCTTTTGAAGAAAAGCATAACTTTGATGCATCAGGTAAATTAAATGATTTAGAACTCTTCACTAAAGGGCAACCCTTCAGTCTTTATAAAGAGCTTAGAGAAAATGCACCAATATATTTTCATGATCCTATGCCTATGGATCCTGAGCCGGGTTATTGGGTATTAACTAAATATGAAGATATAAAGTACGTATCAATGAATCCAAAAATTTTTTCGTCGCAATATGCTACTGGCAATATGCTAACACTAGGATCAGAAGAAAATAGACATCCTAAATTATTTAAATCAACTATAGACCATATGTTAAATTTAGATGGAGAGATGCATATTAATCTCAGAAAAGAACATATGCCATTTTTTAAACCTGGGTACGTAGATGAATTAAAACAAAAAGTTTCTTTGAAAGTTACTGAGTTATTGGATCAAATTGCTCCAATGGGTGAGTGCAATCTTGTTAAAGAAGTATCTCAACAATTACCTATTTATACTCTCTCAGAAATACTTGGAATTCCGGATGAAGACAGACAAAAATTAGTCTCTTGGATGGAATTTCTTGAATTAGCCCAATACTTTACTTATGAAATGATAAAAGAGCAAAATGAGGGCAAGACAGATTCAACCCCAGATCCAGCGATGATAGATATGTTTAATGCAATGGTTGATGAAATGTTTGATTACGGAAGGTTCATTCTTAAAAACAAAAGAAAGAATCCCTCAAATGATCTTTTGAGTGCTATTGCTAACGCAAAAATAGAAGGTGAAGAGCTTTCTGATGAATTTCTAGATGGATCTTGGCTGTTAATAATTTTTGCAGGTAACGACACTACAAGAAATACAATGAGCGGCGGCATTAAACTTCTTCATGAGAATCAGCATCAAAAAGAGTTATTAATTAATAATTATGACTTACTTCCAGGTTTTATAAATGAGACTGTAAGATGTGTTTCACCAGTAATTCATATGAGAAGAACATCTCTTATTGAAACAGAAATAGGTGGTCAAAAGATTGGTCCTCATGAAAAGATAGCATTATGGTATGGAGCCGCAAATAGAGATCCAGAAATTTTTGATAAACCAGATGAATTTAATATTCAAAGAGAAAATGCAGAAAAACATCTTGCTTTTGGTATAGGCAGGCATACATGCCTTGGTAAACCAATTGCTTTGATGCAATTGAATGAATTTTATTCACAATTTCTTAAGAGATTTCCAGATTTTGAAATGAATGGTGAATGGAAGGTGGCTCCAAATAATTTTGTTCACGCTATCCAAGAAATGCCAATTAAATTCACCAAAGAATGATAATACCTTATAGGTTTAAAGTAGTTTTTTTATCATTCTTAGCAGTTTTTATTTGTTATATAGATAGAGTTAATATTTCTGTTGCAAT
Organism: uncultured SAR86 cluster bacterium; assembly: GCA_902541175.1. Taxonomy (GTDB): domain Bacteria; phylum Pseudomonadota; class Gammaproteobacteria; order Magnimaribacterales; family D2472; genus SAR86A. The sequence continues at coordinate 147,087 of CACBPP010000002.1, read as the reverse complement.
CATTCCTATGCAAGAGCAGTTTGGATGGTCTGAATCGCAGGTTGGTATTATTTTGGGATCATTTTATTTTGGATATATGATTACAATGATTCTTGGCGGATATTTAGCTGATAAATATGGCGGTAAAAAGGTTCTTGGATATGCTCTACTAATTTGGTCATTATTTACAATCATTACTCCTTTTTTTGCATACCAAGGATTGTGGTGGTTAATATTAATTAGAATTCTAATGGGTCTTGGAGAAGGGGTTACTTTTCCTTCATGGCATGCGATATATGCTAGATGGATACCATTTCAAGAAAGAACAAGAGCCATAGGTTTTACTAATAGTGGTATAGCTGCCGGTACACTATTTGGATTTGCAGTTGCAGCATTAATAATCGCAAATTACTCATGGGAATGGGTCTTTTATTCATTTGGATTACTAGGATTTTTTTGGTATTTTTTCTGGAATAGAATAGTTACATCTTTTCCAGAGGATAATAAGCTTCTTTCAGATGAAGAATTACATTATATAAAGACTGAAGCACCTTCTAAAGAATCTGCTCCAACAATTCCGCTTTTAAAACTTATAAGAAATGCTCCTTTTATGGCAATAGCCGTTGCAACATTTTGTAATAATTGGTCTTTATATACATTTCTTTCTTACTTACCAAAATATGTTAACGCTCCTGTTGCCCAAGGTGGAATGGGGATAGACTTAGGATCAAATGTATTCATTTATTCAATACTTATACCAAGTCTTGTTGCAATTTTTTCTTTAATATTGGGAGGCTTTTTAGCTGATGGCTTAATTAAAAGGGGATATGGCTTACTAAACGTAAGAAGAAGTGTAAATTCAATAGGCTTTTTTGGTTCGGCATTATTGTTATATCTAATATCGTTGGAGGATTCTCTTATAAATGTTGTCATATTATTGAGCTTAATTAATGTATGTTCTGGCATATGTGCAGGTGGTTTTGGAGTTAATCATGCTGATTTAGGTCCTAAATATACTGGTTCATTGGTAGGAATCGCAGGAAGCATTGGAATGCTTGCAGCAATTATAAGCCCAATAGCTGCAGGATATATTCTTGAAATAACTAACTCTTGGAGTTCTATATTTTATGTCTGTACATTTGTACTTTTATTCGGTGGGACCTTTTATTTACTTTTTGCAAGTGTTGAAAAACAATTCGATTAATTTGTGACCATATTTTGGAAAAAATCAAATATTTCCTGACTTGATCTATCTCTAGCAGTTCTCCATTCTGTAGTATTTGAGTTATTTATTACATTTCTGTTTTTATCAAAGACCAAAACTCTTGGAATCCCCTCAGCAGAAGCAATTCCAAATTCCTCCATTAAATTCATATTAATTTCATATCTAAGAACGTCTATATAAAGAACATTAAATTCTTCATTAATATGTTTTTCAATTTTAGGAATATTCATTGTTCCAGAGAATATCCTACAATCCGGGCACCAATTTGCTCCAAAAATAAGTATTGGTTGTTTTCCCTCTTTAATTGATTTATCAATAAAGTTATCCAGGAATTCAACACTATAAATTTCTCCATTGTAGGGCAACGGAAGTGGTGTGGTTAATTTGTCATTTTCATCAAGCATAATATTTCCATTAATATTAATACAAATTAAAAAAAAGTATGAAATATTAATATATTTGATTACACTCTTTAACATATTATTAATTTTATTTTAAAAAGTTGGAGAAAAAAAGTTGATCTGGATTATTAGATTGTACCTTTTATTTATGGCATTTATATATGCCATGATTGGAGTTTGGGCAATATTAGATCCCTTACTTGGCGCTCTTGAGCTTGGCTATCCAAGTTTTTTAAATGCTGTAGGTCTCTCAATAACATCTCCATTAGGATATTCTGAAATAGCTGGATTATATGGTGGTTTAAACTTATGTTTGGGCATTATGTGTCTAGTGGGTATTTTTAAAAGAAACATAGGTATTTTCTCAATTAAATTTATAACCTTTTTAGTTGGATCAATTGCATTTGGTAGAGTAATCTTTTCTATGCTTCCAACAACCCCTGGCTTCTATAATCCTTACTTTGTTTTTGAAGTCATCGCTTTTTTTGTTGGAATAACGCTGTTATATCTTCAAAAGAAATTAAATTAAGTTACTCAAACTTAATAAATATAAAATATAACTACTAACAAATAATATACCAATTAGGCGAATAGCATTCACTGAAAATACTTTGTTTGAATAAAATAGCACTATCAACATAAAAACAATTGTTGCTGAGATCATTATTGTGTAGTCCCTGCTTAATAGAACTTGATCTAGCTGAACGCTTGAAAAAAAACCAATAATTGGAACAACTAATGTAATGTTTAACACATTTGATCCAATAACATTTCCAACTACCATATCAGTTTTCTTTTTTAAAACCGCGCTTATTGTTGCTGCTAATTCTGGAAGGCTTGTTCCAATAGCAATGATAGTTAATCCAATAATCAATTCTGAAATATTTAACAAAATAGCAATTTTTTCTGCATAAATGACTGCATATCTTGAACCAAAGATTAATGAAATTAATCCTATGGTCAAAAAAATTAAAGTAATTGAATTATTTTTATCTTGTTGCTCATCAATTAATGTTTGCGTATTTCTATTTGCATTTATTACATACAAAAAATAACAAAAGCTTAATAACAAAAGGATTCCATCAAATTTTGAGACGTTTAAATCAATTAATACGTATCCAAGAATTAATGCTGAAACTAAAAAAGGCATTAGCTGAACTACTGGTGTTTTTTTTGGTAAAAAAGAAATACCTATACATGAAACTCCAAATATTAGTGCAATGTTAGATATGTTTGATCCAACAACTGCGCCCATCGCAATGCTTTCACTGTTATTTAAGACAGAAGAAATTCCTACGAATATTTCAGGAGCGGAAGTACCCAATGCAACTATAGTCAATCCTATTGTTAATTCACTAACTCCAATCTTCTTTGCAATTAAAGATGAGTTATCTACAAATTTGTCTGCACCCCAAATTAATACAGCTAAGGAAGCAACTAAACCTAGGAAGTTGATTAGGAAATCCATAATTTATTTTACCTTAGTTATTAATGGAGATTATGTTTCGTTCCCAAAAATACAATATAATTTAGTTTCAAATTTATAGGGAATACAAATGGAAATCACAAGTTTATTTAACATATCTGGAAAAGTTGCTGTTGTTACAGGCGGTTCAAGAGGAATTGGAGAAATGATAACTTCAGGCTTTTTAGCAAATGGAGTAAAAGTTTATATTTCAGCAAGAAAAGCTCCGGCTTTGATTGAAAAGGCTAGAGAATTGTCTGAAAAATATAATCAAGAATGTATACCAGTTCCATGTGACTTGAGTTCAATGGATGGTATTGATGAGTTTGTTAATCAGATTACTGAAAAGGAAGATGCCATTGATTTTTTAGTTAATAATGCAGGAGCTGCATGGGGCGAACCTCTAGAAAGTTTCTCTGAAAAAGGCTGGGATAAGGTTATGGATCTAAATGTGAAGTCTATTTTTTTCTTAACACAGAAATTTAAAAACTTATTGTCTAAAAATGGGAGTGATGATGATCCATCCAGAGTAATTAATATAGGCTCTATCGATGGGTTAAATGTTCCATCAATGGAAACATATCCTTATGGAGCATCAAAGGCTGCTGTTCATCATTTAACAAGAGTTTTGGCTGCAAAATTAGTTAAAGAAAATATTTTGGTTAACGCTATTGCTCCTGGACCTTATCCAAGTGATATGCTCGGACCAGCTGTAGGTTATGATTATTCTGAAATAGCAAAAAGAAATCCAAGAAAAAGAGTTGGAACTCCTGAAGATATGGCAGGATTGGCAATTTTTTTATGTTCTCGAGCTGGAGCTTATACTGTTGGAGAGACCATAACATCTGATGGTGGAATAGTTAAAACCGCCAATCATGATCTTAGTTAGATTATCTTTGAGCGTCTTTGAAAGCTCTTACAATTAGATCTTTCATCCAAATGTGGCCGCCATCACCTTCATCACTTTTATGCCAGATTAAAAAGTATTCCATTAAAGGAATCTCGATCGGTATTTCAACAAATGGCAGATTATTTCTGTTAGCAAAACTTCTAGTCCCCATTAAAACTAGATCAGTTGACTGGATAATAGTTGGAGCAATCAAAAAATGTTGACATCTCAAGGCAACCTTTCTTCTATAACCAATTTTATCAAGCTCAACATCTATTAAATGAAGGCCTCTTTTTCTTCCTGAGACATGAAGATGTTTTTGTTCAAGTATATCGTTTACGCTTGGACTTTTAATTTTTGATAAATCATGTCCTTCTCTATGCATAACAACAAAATCATCCTCAAAAACTTTCTCAGAATTGATTTCATCAGATCTTGGTATAACTGGATCAACCACAAAATCTAAATTATTCGTAGAAAGAGCATGAACTTGATCGCTTCTAAGGTATGCATAACTTCCAATTGAGATATTTGGAGCTTTCTTATATATTTCTTTCATTAGGTAAGGTAAAACTCTTCCCTCAGAAACATCTCCCAACGATAATTTGAAGTTTCTTTTTGTTGTTGAAGGATCAAAAGTATCAGGCTCATTGACGCTTTGTTGTATCAAAGTTAAAGCACTTTGGACATCTTGTATCATGTTTTCAGTTTTCTGAGTAGGCACCATTCCAGAACCAGTTCTTACGAATAGGTCGTCATTGAACTTTTCTCTCAGTCTTGATAAAGCATTACTAACAGCAGGCTGTGTAATTCCAACGACTTCAGCAGCCTTAGTAAGACTGCCTTCTGTATAGATAGCATTAAGGATTACAAAAAGGTTTAAATCAAAAGAACTTATTTTCATTTTATTGCCTTAAATAAATATTTAGATCATATAGATTTGTAAGTAACATAAAGCTATTATAAGTATGAATTACTTTAGTACTATTCATAGTATTTATAATAGTAACAAAATTTTTGATATAAAGGGAGATTTAACCTCATGATGCCTGAATTAAGACCTGAAGCAGTTGAATTAGTTGAAAAAGTAAAAGATTTTATTGACTCTGAAGTTAGACCAAAAGAGCATGTATTTCATGAGCAAATTAACGTTGGAAAAGATAGATGGAGCAGTTATCCATCAGTTATTGATGAGTTAAAGGAAAAAGCAAGAGCAAAAGGCCTTTGGAACCTTTTTTTACCAGAAAGTGAATTTGGAGCAGGCCTATCAAATTATGAATATGCTCATCTTGCAGAAGAAATGGGAAAATCACATATCGCTTCTGAGGCAATGAATTGTAGTGCGCCCGATACAGGAAACATGGAAGTTATTGCAAGATATGGAAACGAGCAACATCAAGAAAAGTGGCTTAAACCATTACTTGATGGTGAGATAAGATCTGCATTTAGTATGACTGAACCAGGAACAGCTTCATCAGATGCAACAAATATGCAAGCAACAGCAGTTTTGGATGGAGATGAATATGTAATAAATGGTGAGAAGTGGTGGACATCAGGAGCTGGTGACCCAAGATGTAAAATTCTCATATTTATGTGTGTAACTAATCCTGACAATCCAAAACATCAAAGACACTCAATGATACTTGTACCTATGGAAACTGAGGGTGTAGAAATTATTAAAATGATGCATGTATTTGGCTATGACGATGCACCTCATGGACATGCACATATGAAATTTACCAATGTAAGAGTACCAAAGGAAAATCTTTTACTTGGTGAAGGAAGAGGGTTTGAGATTGCACAAGGTCGTTTAGGGCCAGGACGTATTCATCATTGTATGAGAGCAATTGGTGCAGGTGAGGTTGCCATTGAACTAATGTGCAAAAGGGGTATGGATCCAAATAAAGTAGCATTTGGTAAAAACTTAGCACAACTTGGAGCAAATTTTGATTACATAGCTGAGTCAAGAATTGAACTTAATGCTGCAAGATTCTTAACATTGGATGCCGCAGTTAAAATGGATACAGTTGGAAATAAAATTGCAGCAAGCGAAATTGCACAAATCAAAGTATACGCACCTAATGTAGCGCTAAAGATTATAGATAGAGCAATTCAAATTCATGGTGGAGAAGGGGTATCACAACTCACACCACTTGCATCTATGTATGCTCATATGAGAACACTGAGACTCGCTGATGGCCCTGATGAAGTCCATAGAAGAGCCGTCGCAAGATATGAGCTAGGTAAATATATGAGTTAAAGAATTGTCTCGCAATTTAATATTTTACGATACTGAAACAACTGGAATTCATAAAGATTTTAGTCAAATAATACAATGTGGTTCAATTTTTACTGATAACACATTAAAAGTTTTAGACGAACAGAATATTGGTAGTAAACCTTTGCCTTGGATTATCCCTCAACCCAAAGCAATGCTTACTAATAAAAAGATTAATTCCTTTTCATCCAATACTTCTCATTATCAAATGATGAAAGATATTCAACATCAATGGAAAGACTGGTGTATAGACTTGCCATCAATATTTGTAACATACAACGGACATGCTTTTGATGAAGAGCTCATCAGAAGGCAGTTTTGGTGCAATCTATTAGAGCCATACATTACAAATACAAATCAAAATGGAAGACTTGATTTAATGTTGATGATTCATAATATAGCTGCATTTTTTTCAGACGAAATATCAATTCCCTTATTCGAAGATGGACCTGCTTTTAGTATTAAGTTGGAACATTTAGCAAATGAACATGGTATTGATGCCAGTGATGCACATGATGCAATTTCAGACTGCAAATTTATGATTGGGCTATGCAAAGTTATTAAAGATAAAATACCTGAAGTTTTTGATTCATTTTTGGATATTTCAACAAAGGAGGGTGTTAAAAATCTTTTATATTCTGATGAATTTCTTGCTCTTGGTGAGGTCTACAGGCGCCATCCTTTTAAGTATCCTGTTGTAATTTGTGGTGCTGATGACTCCAGACCTAATGATATTTGTTTCTTTGATTTGAGTTTTGATCCAAATGAAATTATTGATCTAGACTTCACAGAAATTAATAAAATGATTCAATCTGGAGGAAGGGACTTACCTTTAAAAAAATATAAAATTAACAAAACTATTCCAATATGCTCAAGCAAACATCTTACAAATAATAATCACTTTGATATAACTCATGAAGAGCTTCAAAGACGAGCGGATATAGTTAAGTCTAATCAAGACTTCTTCACACGAGTTTCTCAGGCTATGGAGGATAGAATTATGAATTTTCCAGAACCAGATTATGTTGAAGGAACCATATATTCTGGTGGTTTTCCTTCCTATAGAGATCAAGATCTGATGAAAGAATTTCACCATACTGATAATCTTGAGCAACTTATTAAAATCTCAAGAAATTTTGAAGATGAAAGATTTCGACTTTTAGCTGAAAGAATTATTTGTGATAAATATCAAACAGATATTCCTGATGATATTAAAACAAGATTTGATGATTTAATTAATGAGAGAGTTTATACAGATGGAAAATGGGGCTCTGTTGATAAGGCGCTCAATGAAATTGAAAAACTTTTAGATGAAAGAAATAATAAAGAAGATAAAGCTATTCTCGTTGCAACAAAAGAACAACTACTATCAATGCAAAAGTAAAATGAAAATATATTTGTGGATCATTTTAATAATTTCCTTTGATATAAAATCTGATATATCTCTTAAAGAGCTTGATTTAAAAGAGGTATTTAATAGCGGAAGAAGTTTGATCTCTCTTGATAATGGTTTGCACTATCTTGAGGAAGAATCAGAGATGCAAAATACACTTTTTATTGGTGTTCACGGTAGTGATAGTGAGGGGTACGAATGGGTATACCCATTAATAACATTAGACAACAAGCAAAATCTAGTGAGCTTCTTTCGTTACAACGATAATTTATGCCCAAACAGAGCTTATGCAATTCTTTTTAGTGAAATTAACAGTGTATTAGCTCAAAACAAAAACATTGATCAGGTAGTTTTAATGGGCCACAGTTATGGTGCAATGATCATAGCAATGTTTTCAGAGACATGGATAAATGAAATACCATTGACCTTGCATGCAGTGGCAGGACCTTTAACTGGACCTATACCATCTGATTTTAGATTAGGTCTTTTTAATAAGATTTGTAATTATTCTGCACCTAAATTTGTTAGAGATAATGTAACTCTCTTTCAGTGGAGAACAATTAAAGAATTGGATGGCGCATTTAATAATCTAGATTATGATCCTCAAATTATAGAGGTTGAGGGTAGCAAAGTAACAAGATTACCTAAAACCTATAACGGAAGAAGACTTGGTCATAACTGGTCGATAAGTTGGGTTGCAGATCAAATTAAAAAATAATTAAGTTGGTGGGCGAGGAGAGATTCGAACTCCCGACTTCCTGCGTGTCGAGCAGACACTCTAACCAACTGAGTTACTCGCCCATAAAGAGGAGTAATTTTACACAAAAAATTTGTTAAATAATATTAATTAATTTTTGCAAGATATTCATCAAGTCTTGTTTGATTCATTACAAATGTAGACTTAAATTGTACTGCAACATTTTTAGCAGTTTCTATATTTGAATTATCATCACCTACTTGTATTACACCAACCATAGCCATCATTGCATGAGGTGTACATTGATATCCGTAAACACCTGGAATTTCAAAGGTTACTGAAATATCTCTACTTAATTGTCCGTTCCAAGGTGAAGCACCAGATGGAATCATACCAGGGATAGATGCAGAATTATGAGCAGCATCAGTAGACTCAAATGTAACGGTGTCACCAACATTAATTTTTAAAAATGCAGGCTCAAAAACCATTACACCAGTAACACCTTGATTAAGCATCTTAACAGTATGAGTTTCTGAAGATAGATCCAAACTTGTAAAAGAAATTATTAAAGAAAAGATTAAGTATTTTTGTATAGTGCCCATAGTATTATTATATTTATTTATAATTAAATATCAATATAATTTATATCATCAATCATTTGCTTTAAATATAAAAATGATTATATTAAACATATATCTTCAATATTTTTTTAAATTTTTACTATGAAATTAATCAATCATATTAGACCTTTTTTAATATTAATACTGTTACCTCCGCTTGCATTAAATGTTTTAGCAGATTACTTCCCAAATAGTGAAAATTGGGATATTTCATCACCAGAAGCAGAGGGTGTAAATCCCAATAAAATTGATAAATTAATGGATTTATCATTTTCAGATGATGCAACTCAAGCAGTTGTTGTAATTAAAAATGGCAAAATAATTTCAGAAAAATATGCTGATGGATATGATCTTGATTCTCATGGTACATCTTGGTCAATGGCTAAAAGTTATTATGCTGCGTTAATTGGAATTTCGCTTGATCGTGGTGAGATTAATAGTCTCGATGATAAAGTTTCAGATTATCTAGATTATTTTGATGACGAAAGGTCAGATATCACTTTAAGAGATCTTCTCGATATGTCTAGTGGTCTTGATTTTCCATCTCACGAACATGAAAAAATGTTTTTTCAAGTAGACCATCTTCAATATGCAAAAAAAGTTGGTGTAGAAAAAGATGCTGGTGAAAAATTTGAATATAACAATGTCAATTCGATGCTACTAGGTGACATTTTATTTCAAGCAACTGGTAAAAAAGCTGATGTACTTTTTGAAGAAAGAATCTTAGAACCTCTGGATATAGATGACTATAAGTTATGGAAAGACGAAAAAGGAAATGTGATGACATATTGTTGCGTGGACATGTCAGCAAGAGATTATTCTAAGCTAGGTTTATTATTTGCTCGAGACGGTAAGTGGAATGATGAACAAATTGTGTCTAAAGAATTTGTAGATGAAACTTTTCAGGTGGTATGGGAAACACCAAGCAGATTTACAGATTATAAACGTTACTATTCTCTGCACTGGTGGGTCTCAAAGTATGATGAAGAATCAAAAATATTTAATACCAGTGGAAAGTTCGGACAATATACTTTTGTAGACAGAGAAAATGATATTGTTGTAACAAGAATCTCTAAATATGCAGAACAAGACAATGGTTCTACTCAGAAGTGGGGCATAATGAAATATCTTAGATGGGCAGGCATCGAAAATGCTATTGCTATTGGCAGGATGTTGATAGCATCAGGAACTATAGAGTCTGGATCAGATGTGATTACTCCTTTCACAGATGAGGAGGGAGAATCTTACGAATTCTATGTAAAATATCCTGAAATTATTGATTCAATTGCTGATTTAAGTCGTAACTAATATTTAATTCATCAGCTTTGTTTATAAAAGTATTAATGTCTTTTTTCCATTCTTCAAGATAATACCCATCATTACCTTGTTTATCTAGATACCTAAGAAAAATTCTTCCAGTTTCATCTTGATAGCCTGCTTGAAATGGCTCTCCAGTTGCACTGTTTAATCTTTTATATCTATCATCCATTTATCAAGTCCATACAAATAATATCATTGGTATAGACGCCAATATTATTAAAATATCCATAGGTAAACCCATACGCCAGTAATCAGTAAATTTATAATTACCTGGACCCATTACAACAGTATTACATTGATGCCCGATTGGAGTTAAAAATGCACAACTTGCCCCAACTGCGACGACCATTAAAAAAGGCTCGATAGCATACCCTAATTCTAATGCTATTCCAGTTGATATTGGAGCCATAATCACAGCTGTTGCTGCATTATTGATAATATCGGTTGTTACCATGGTAACAATTAAGATAATGAGGAGTATCCAAAACAAACTCAGGCTTGATGCATACGTGGATATTGAAGTTGCAATCAAGCTACTCACTCCTGTTGTTTGAAGCGCAGTTCCGATTGGTATCATTGCTGCTAACATAACAATAATTGGCCAATCTATTTTTCTGTAAAAATCACTGTCAATAATTTTAATTCTTGCAAAAGCTAAAACACATAATAAAAATGCTGGTGCCGCACTTAAATAGTTGAATGAGACTAAAAAGATTGATAATAAAAAGAATAACAGCCCCTTAATAAGCCTACTTCTACTTGGTATTGTTTGAAGTTCTCTTTGTCTTAGGGGCATTAAACCTAAATGTTTAATTTTATTAGAGACATCTTCTTCAGCGAGATCTCTAACTCCTAGAAGTAATACATCACCGGCTCTAAATTGTTCTCTTGTAAGTCTGGTTCTATATTTTGAACCCTTTCTCCATAGTCCAAGAAGATTTAACTCTTCAAAAGCGAGCTTTTGAAAAAAATCATACTTTCTTCCAATCAATCTAGAACCGGGAGTGATCATAACTTCAATTTCTTCAAGATCATCTTCGTCAAATGAATGAAGTTCTTTGGGAATGGAGAAATCAAAAATATCTAGAATATTTGCAAGATCATCGGGAGGAGTCTTAATAACCAATATTTGCCCTGCTTTAATTCTCATATTATTTTGAACTTTCTTGATTGAGCCATTTTCGGATACTATTCCAAGGATTTCTGTATCTTCTCCAGCTTGTGTTTTAAATGCATATAAAGTCATGCCAATTGAAGAGCTTTTTTCATTTACGAGCACCTCAAATAAGTACCCTTTAAGATCAATTAAATGCTCAGTTGAAGGCATCTCTTTTCTTAAAAAAATTAACCTATTTCCAATAAAAGCAATGAAAAGAATGCAAATTATTGTTACTGCTAGACCAACATACGAAAAATCAAAGAAATTAAACCCAGAGCTTGATATAGATGCCTTATATTCAGATATTATTATATTTGGTGGAGTTCCAATTGCGGTATTCATTCCACCTAAAATGCAAGCAAAGGCTAAGGGCATTAGGTACTTAGAGGGATGCCATTCCATCTTTTGACATATATTAAGTGTTATGGGCAAGAGAATTGCTAAAGCACCTATATTATTAATAAATGATGACAAAATAGCAGCTATTAATAGCAGAGAAATCATAAATTGGATTTCTGTAAACTCCCTACCTCCAATAAGCTTACCTACAAGACCTGCTATACCTGAATTACTTAGACCTTGGCTAATTATAAGAACAAGTGCGACGGTAATAACAGCAGGATGAGCAAATCCAGCAAAAGCTTCATTACCAGGTATTATTTCGAGAACTACTAAAACAAATAATGCACCGACCGCTAGCGCATCATATCTAATTTTTCCCCATATAAACAAACACAGAAGAGCAATCAAAGTTGAGGATAATATGATTTGATCGTTCATAATTCATCAATTTTATTTTGGCATGGATTCAACATATAGAGAAGTTGAAGGGTAGGCAAATTCAGATTTGTTGCTCTTTACAATTTTCATTATATTGAATATCAAGTTTTCTTTTACTTCGTTAAATGCAGCAAATCCCATTGGATCAGCATAAGCAACAATCATTAAATCAATAGAGCTACCACCCAATTCAACAATTCTTACAACAGGATCTAAATCGCCCTCTGAAGTAAAGTCATTACTTTTAATTATGTAATCTTTTATTTCATTTCTTATCGACTCAAGTTGTTCAACGCTTGTTGAGTAAATAAGATTAATTTTCCAATTGATTCTTCTATTAATCATTTCACCATGGTTAATTACTTTAACGTCAGATAAATCTTTATTAGGTATAACCATTGGTGCAGTGTCAAAAGTTCTAATGACAGTTGATCTAAAGCCAATACTTTCTACAATTCCATGGAGCTGTCCACTTACCTCAATTCTGTCACCCGGCTGAAATCTATGTTCACCAATTATTAATATTCCTGAGATTAGATTTTTGAAGAAATCTTGTGCACCTAATGCTACTGCCACAGAAAACAATCCCAAACCAGCAACGAGTGGACCAATTTGAATACCAAATATATCTAATATTATTGCTGCTCCAATTACCCAAACAATAAATTTTGAAGCTCTTTCAAGCCACATTTGCATTGATGCTGTAAGCCATGAGCTTGTGGAGAGGGCAGCGAAAATTGGTTTTACACTATTTGCCAAGGCACTAAAAATAGTAAAAATTACAAAGGCTTTTACTATATTTGTTGCTATGTCACCAATTAAACCCGAAAGAGGTAATATTAAAGTGCAAATATATAAAGCAATTGTGATAGGTACTAATCCAATTGGCCTTCTTAATGCATTAAGAATTTCGTCATCTATCTTTGATTTTGTTTTACTGGCAAGCCTTTCAAGAGAATTAAGAATTATTGAAATAATAAAACCTCTAAAAAGAAATGCTATTAAAATAACCAACAAAGAAGAAATTATTGATCCTAGATCAATACCTAAGAATCCTTTATTCCAGACTTCAGAGATAAGATTTATAAAATTTTCCATAATAATGTTGTTATTTTATGTTTATTTTATAAATTTAAGCAAAATTATGAGTTATCTTGCAGCTTTATCTTTTATAAAATAAGGTAAATATATTAAGTAAAAAACTGCAATTGCTAGAGGCGTTGTAACTAACAAATGCAATGGCGGTTCTGGAAATACATCCATTAGAGAAGCTCCATCTGGTTTAGCCATCAAATACCAAAAATTTGCAGGATCACCTAACATTAAATTAATCACATAAACTATTGGCAATAATATAAAAGCAGTAATTGCTGACACTTTTAATATATCTTTTGCATAAGGTCTATTACCAAGAGAAACTGTTGCATACATTATTCCAACAATAATCATTCCATGACCAATCATAAAAAATATGTAATCTAAATCATGATGACTTATGTCTGGAGTAAGAATTGCCATAGATGCTCCACCTAGGCCCCAAAAAAATGCACACAGATATAGTATCCTTGGCCCACCTAATAAAAACCAAATTAGAAATATTTCAGAAAGATCACACATATGTAGTGGAATTGTTTCTCTCCAATCATAAGGATTTGCTAACAGATAAAGATCTTTATATGGTGAAATAATGACATGTGCAGCTATTATTCCTGCGATTATTTTGCTCATAAGTGATTTATCACTTTCAGATTTATTTTTATAGATCTTTGGTAAAAATACTGAAACTATAATCACTGAAAATATAGTTATAAGGTGAACTGTGCCAAATATTTGAAAAGGTGTACCAAACATATTATTCCCTATTAAATTTATAAATTCGAATTATATTATTATTTAAGAGTTGTTGAAACTTTCTAGTAAAATCTGTTCTGTTAAAATTGCAGGTAAAATTTTTGACTCGCTCATACCTGGTTTCCAAAAAATATATAACGGAACACCATTTCTATTATAGGATTCAAGAGTTTTTAGAATTTCATCATTTTTGTTAGTCCAATCAGCAACAATGTATTGGATATTATTTTTATAAATGTATTCTTTAACATTTGGTCTTGATAAGGCAATTTTGTCATTTGTTTGGCATGTTATACACCACGCAGCAGTAAAATTAATTAAATAAGCTTGATTTTTGTCTTTATATTCATTTTCTATATTTTTATTCCATTGAACATAATCGTAACTCTCAAGTTTTACCGCATTTGTTGGTTGTATTTCGTTTGAAGGAATATCCCTGAATTGAAAGAAAATTACGAAAGCTGCAATAACAAAAATAACTAATTTATAACTAGATTTATTTAGCTTTGTAGAAATCCATATTAACAAAGAGATCATTAGAATCGTCATTAAAAGAAAAATCACTTCGTTTGAAGATGTTTGAACGCTAAATACCCATATTAACCATATTGATGTCGCAAACATGGGAAATGCAAAAAATTCTTTCAAAGCAACCATCCAGTTACCTGGTTTCGGTAGATAATTTATCAAACTTGGCGAGGCTGATAATACAAAATAAGGAAATGCAAAACCAAGACCTAGTGCAGAAAATACTGGTAATGTAATTCCAGAGGGTTGAATTAATGCATAACCAAGTGCTGCGCCCATAAATGGTGCTGTGCATGGTGAGGCAACAATAACAGCCAAAATACCTGTAGAAAAGGAACCTAGTAAACTTCCGTTGGTTCCTATGCTACCAAGTCTAGTCAATGATGAGCCTATATTCATATCGCTTAGAAGCACTAAACCAATTACAAACATTAACAAACTGAGTAATCCAACTATAAGCGGTGACTGTAATTGAAATCCCCAGCCCAAATATAAACCAGCTTGTTTAAGCAAAATCATTGCAGATCCAATAAGCAGAAATGAAATCATCACTCCAGCGCAAAATGATAAGGCATGAGCTCTTATTTTTGATGGAGATTGGTTGCTCATTGAAACAAAACTTAGAACTTTTAATGAAATTATTGGAAAAACGCATGGCATTAAATTTAAAATTAAGCCACCTACAAACGCAAAAATTAAAGCTTGTAAAAACGAAATATTTAGAGAGTTTTGAGTAGCATTTTCAATTTTAGCATCAATTATAAAACTCTCGTTATCGTTAATAGATAATACTCCAGATAAATATTCAAGAGATTTAACATCATCTAATTTTTTAATCTTAAGCAGGTAATTATTTTCTTCTTTAATAAGATTTTGATCAGCAGCATGTTCAGCGATATCTTGATTGTCGATAAAAAATATCGCAGAACTAACATCAAAAGGCCAAGAAAATCTTATATCAATAAACTCACTATTAAGTGATGCCTTTACAGGAAGTGTCTGAGATGGAACTTTTAAAAACCAATCAAACAGCGAAGCATCGTTTTTAATTTCATTAAGATTTGTTTTGATAAATGCTTTTTCTGGGACACAAATATCATCACATATTAAAAAATCAATATTTGCCTCAATATGTGAATTCACATTGTTGGAATTGTTAATTTCAAAGGGAAAAATTACAAAATTCTTATAACCATATGTCATAAGTGGTTCATATGGGATTAAAGTTGGGGTTGGCCAATATAACTCGCTTATTGAAACACTCTCGTCATGAGACCATTTAACTTTTATTGGGCCTCCTGAATCACCAGGATTTTTCCAGTAGGTATGCCAATTCTCTTGCATATCCATTCTAATACCAATTAGAGTTTGGCTTTGAGCTTCGTCTACATTTTCATACTTTACCAACGAGACATTTGCATGACCGGTATCAACAGTAACTGCATTTATTGCTAAGCAAAATAATAACAGAAAGGATATTTTAAGAAATTTCATTAAATATAATTTTATCCTATTTAACATTTGGGGTGCATTATGCACCCCATTTCACATTAAAAAAGTTATTTACTTGAGATTCTTTTTGGTGATTTGATCTCAATCATCCTAGGTTTCTTTTCATCAGGAATAATTTTCTCAAGACTAATAGTTAATAAACCATTAATAAGTTCTGCGCCTTGAACAACAACATCCTCAGAAAGGGTAAATTGCTGTTTAAATGCTCTTTGAGCAATTCCTTGATAAACAACCTTATTTTCACCATTAACAACTTCAGTAGATGGCCCATCATAGCTTACTGAAAGAACTCCTTCAGCGAGCTCTATCTGGATATCATCTTTTGACAATCCAGCTACAGCAATCTCAATGGCAAAATAATTACCATCTTTGCTAATGTTATATGGTGGATAGCTTGATGATCTTTCGTTAGACTCAGAAAGTCTTTGCAATCTATCAAACAAAGGTTCAAACCCCAGTACTCGTGTTGTGAAAAATGGGTCTGTAAAGTTAAGTATCATAATAGTCCTCCTTAAAAGCGACTTTATATATGTGTATCTGAAAAAGCATACACTTGTTAACGCGAAGATCCGTTATGGCATCTTCATCAGTATATATTTATAGCCACTATTAAGTTTTTCAACCTTTATTTTTTTGTAATTTTAAAATATCCTTATATAAGAACTTTTTTAAAAATCATTTGTCAAAATTATTATGAAAACCAAATTTATTTTGCTTACAATTATATTTTCCTTTACTGCTACATTTAATGCAAAAGAATCATTACCGTCTATTGAACAGGGTCAAACATGGTATTTAGAATCAATAAGCAATAAACTGAATCCTTCAACAAGTAAGGTTTTGTATTACTTTTCTAGTGATGCATATAATACCTATCAAGCAAGAATATTTTCAGATTGGGATAGATTCTCTTTTATAGATTCAAGAAACTTAGTTAGATTAAATAAAGGCGACAGGATTGAAATTTTAAACTCCAAACATTTTGAAAAAATATATGAAGTAAAGCTTTTAGACGGTTTTGAGAAAAATAGAAAATACTATGTTATAAAAGACGATCTCATTAGACACTATAAATTATCTAAAGGCCAAGAATCTTGAAAAATTTTTTATTAATAGTGCTTACTTTCATTATATCCTCCTGTGTAAATAATTCATTGCAACCAGATGTTGTTTCTAGATCAGATGCTCAAAAACAACAGTATGTGATTTTTGGAACAATTAGGGATGTTTCAAGGGTAACAATTGAAGGTGACAGAGAAGTTGGTGCTGCTGCTGGAGCAGCTATTGGGGCAGTTGTTGGCAAAAATACAACAGATTCAGAACCAGAATCTGATATTGCTGCAGTTGTAGGAAGCTTGGTAGGTTCAGCTATTGGATCTGGGATTGGTTCAGCAGCAACAAAGAAAGACGGAGTTGAATTATTGATAGAGATCGAGTCTGGCAGCTTTATTTCCATTATCCAAGAGGTTAGTAATTTTTCGTATATTACTGGTCAAAAAGTAAGAATTATAAAAAGAAATGGAAAATCAAGAGTTATTCCTTTTGAATAATGTCAGATGATCTATTCAATATCATATATAACAAATCTCTAGATTTATTATCGAGAAGAGAACATTCATTTAAAGAAATTAAAGAAAAGCTATCTGCACGCTTTGAAAATAAAAAAATAATAGAATCTGTCATTGAAAAACTTAGTGATAATAACTTAGTAAATAATACTCGATATGCTGAAGCTTATGTATCGGCTAGAAAAAGAAAGGGATTTGGGCCTAAAAAGATCGCTTTTGAATTGTCATCAAAAGGTGTTGATGAATCGGTAACAAATAGTGTAATTATTGAAGAGGGCGATTGGGAATCGGCTGCTAAATTAGCTTTTTTAAAAAAATTCAAAGATGGGCCTAGTCCTGATACTAAAGAAAAATTAAAACAAAAAAGTTTTCTACAAAATAGAGGCTTTAGATTTAAAGAAATCGAATCAGTTTTTGGTAATGACATGTTATGATTCAATGCTATGTCTTATGAGGTTTTAGCTAGAAAATATAGACCATCATGCTTTGAAGAAGTTATTGGTCAAGAGCACGTCGTGAGGGCTTTGGTAAATAGTATTGAGTCTGAAAAAATTCATCAGGCATTCATATTTTCAGGTACAAGGGGAGTTGGTAAGACCACTATTGCCAGAATTTTAGCAAAATGTTTAAACTGTGAGAGTAAGACCAAACCAACATCGGTACCGTGTAATAAATGTTCTAATACTATTGAAATAAGTGCTGGAAGAAGCGTTGACTTTTTAGAAATTGATGCTGCATCCAATACTCAAGTTGAGAAAATAAGGGACTTAATAGAAACAGTTGAATATAAACCTGCAAAAGGAAGATATAAGATTTTTCTCATCGATGAAGTTCATATGCTTTCACCTGCAAGTTTCAACGCTCTTTTAAAGACCTTAGAAGAACCACCACCACATGTTGTATTTATTTTTGCAACAACCAATCCAGAAAAAATCCCAAAGACAGTTCAATCAAGGTGTTTACAGCTAAACCTTAAAACAGTAAATGAAGAAATGCTGAACAACCACTTAATTAAGATACTTAAAAAAGAAAAAATCAAACATGATGATGAGAGTCCTCAATTAATATCAAAATCTGCAAATGGATCTGTAAGAGATGCTTTGACGATTCTTGATCAAGCAATAGCGCATGGTAATGGAGAGCTTAATAGCAATGAAGTAAAGAAATTGTTGGGAACAATCGATGATTCACTTTTATTTGAGCTTCTGGAAGGTGTAGTCGATGGAGATGGTAAGAAAGTTTTTGACAAGCTATTTGAAATTGAACAGTTATTACCAGAATATGATGTTATTCTTCGTGATTTGATAAGCATACTTCATCAAGTTTCACTTGAACAGGTACTAAATAATACAGAAAGTGAAAATATAAAAAGCATATCAAAGAAAATCGACAAAGAGTTTTGTCAACTTTTATACGAAATAGGCATGAATTCTTTTACTAGATTTTCTGTACATCCAAGCCCCAAAGAATGTCTTGAAATTTGTTTATTAAGAATGCTTACTTTTAATCCTCTTCAAAAACTTTCAGAAAACAACCAAGACAATAGTTCAAGCAATTCAGAAAAAAAAAGTCTAAAAAAAGTTGATAAAAAAATAAAAAAAACTAATAGACCTCAGTCCGAAGAATTAAACGAAAAAAAGTTCCTTAAAAATAACGAAGATTGGGTGAAATTATTTAATTCTCTACAATTAAGTCCCTTTGCAAGAAATTATTTTGGAAATATGTCGTTTTTTTCTCACAATGATGAAGGTATGATTTTAAAAGCAGATTTAAATTTAGGTGAAGTTCCTGAGAATATCATGTCGGAATTTAAAACCACCGTGGAAAGTATATTTTTAAACAAAATTAATATTAAAATTGAGAAAGGAGATGTAATTAACTCTCCAATCCAATTAAATGAAAGTAAAATTGAACAAGAAGAAAACTTGGCAAAAGATCAAATTAGCAAAGATATAGAAATACAAGATTTCGTTGAAAAATTTAATGGAAAGATAAAACCAGAAACCATTAAACCTACAAAGTAAAAAATGAATCAAGATCTATTAAATGAGCTCATAAATGCATTGACTATCCTACCTGGTGTTGGCAAAAAATCTGCTCAAAGAATGGCATTATATTTACTTGATAGGAATAAAGATGGTGCTAGCATATTAGCAAATACTCTATCCGATGCCATCGAAAGTATTCAAAGATGCTCAAATTGTAGAATGCTTACATCAAATAATTTATGTGGAGTTTGCTCTGACTCAACAAGAGATATAAATAGTATTTGTGTTGTTGAGAGCCCATCTGATGTATTAGCTATTGAATCAACTGGTGGCTTCAGAGGTAGATATTTTGTTTTATTAGGTAGGCTTTCCCCAATTGATGGTATTGGACCGGAAGATTTGGGTATTGATGACCTCATAAACATTACTAATAGTGATGAAGTAAAAGAAGTAATCCTTGCAACCAGTAGTACTGTAGAAGGCGATGCAACAGCAATATTTATAAAAGATCATATAAAAAGTGCAAAGGTTTCAAGAATTTCTTATGGTATTCCAATTGGAGGAGAGTTAGAGTATGTTGATGGAACTACAATTGCTCGGGCAATAGAAGGAAGGATACAAATAGATGTCGATTAAATCAGATAAATGGATTCAAAAAATGTCACTGGAGCATAATATGATTGATCCATTTTCAAAAAATCAAGTTAGGCTTGATAACGATGGCAATAAACTAATTTCTTATGGAGTTTCTAGTTATGGATATGACGTTAGATGCTCCAATGAATTTAAAGTTTTTACAAATATTCATTCTGCAATAGTCGATCCAAAGTCATTTGATGAAAAAAGTTTTGTGGATATTAATTCTGATGTTTGTGTTATTCCTCCAAATTCTTTTGCTTTAGCTAGAACCGTTGAGTACTTTAAAATTCCTAGGAATATTCTCACTGTGTGTTTAGGAAAATCAACATATGCAAGATGTGGAATTATTGTAAACGTTACTCCACTTGAACCTGAATGGGAGGGTCATGTTACTCTTGAGTTCTCAAATACAACTAATCTTCCTGCAAAAATTTATGCTGGAGAGGGAGTAGCTCAAATGCTGTTTTTTGAATCAGATGAAGAGTGTGAGATAAGTTACAAAGATCGTGATGGAAAATATCAAGGACAAACTGGCGTTACTTTACCCAAGACTTAAAACCTCTAAAAGCTTTAATGTATTTGTCCTTTCAGGACTTGCATCAATTATTTTAATAAACATGTGTTCGAGCTCTTCAGCAAGATAATAAGTTACCTTTCTATCACTATTTAATCTTGACCTTTCCAGTACAACGCATTGTAATGTTTCTCGATTGAAGATACATTCCTCAAGTCCAACAACATTAAATTCGTATAATTTCGATCCTCCTTCCTCCATATCCACAATATTAATTTTGAAATTTTTTAGACCATGTTTTACATTTGTTCTTATCATTATTTGAACATTTAAAGGATCATATACTAAATTATCTTTCAAAGATGCAACCCAATTGTTAATCCCTTCAGAGCGAACTTCCATAGTCTTATAATCAAAATCTAAGTATTGATCTCTATCAAGAAATTTTGGTCTGATTTTTATTTCGTACGAATCTGAAATAACATTCCCATTTTCAATTTCAAACTTAGATAAAAAAAATAAACTTGCAAATAGATTTGACGCCTTGAATCTCATTTCGTGACCATTTTCAGTTTTGTAAAATTCTCTTACTCCAGAAATTGATATTTCTTCTGATTCAAAATTATATTTTGCTGAATAAGGAGGTATTTCAGACGAAACCGCATTGATTGATATAAGAATCACCGAAAGAAAACGTATTACATTAGATTTCATAACTTCTTTTAATTATTTTTTGATTGTGTAAATTAATATTTCGATATTTAACTTCGTTATTATCTAGATAAATATTTTCATTGCAAATTTCATTTATAACTTCTGGTAGTAACAAGTGTTCAATCTTATGAATACGTTTAATAATATCTTCCAAAGTCTCATCTTTACTTATATCAATAAATCCTTGAGCAATTAATGGGCCAGCATCTAATTCAGATGAAACATAATGTATTGAAATGCCATGACGAGTATCTTTATTTTCAAGAACTTTTTCATGAGTATGTAATCCTGGATACACAGGAAGAAGAGAAGGATGAAGATTGATCATTTTATTTGAAAATTTAGATGTAATTTTAGTTCCAAGTATTCTCATGAACCCTGCTAAAACGATTAAATCTGGACTGAGTGTATCTAAGAACTCCTCTAACGAATTTTCAAAATCAATTCTTGAAGAAAACTTTTTATGATCAATAACTTTTGATGCAATATTAAACTTTGATGCCCTTATAAGTCCGAAAGCATCTGGATTGTTAGATATTACATGAATAACCTTTCCGTTTATCTTTTTTGCAGTGCATGATTCTATAATTGCTTCCAAATTGGAGCCACTGCCCGATATCAAGACTACTATTTTTTTCATTTTAAGTATTTAGACAAATATTACAGAAGATTCTTCCTTTTTATTTTTGACCGTTCCTATGATGAAACTATTCATTTCTAATTCTTTTATTCTTTTAGAAATATTTAATACTTCGTCCTCATCAACAAAAAGCACCATACCTATTCCACAATTGAATATTCTGTACATATCATTATCAGATATTTTTCCGTTTTCTTTCAACCATTTAAAAATATCTGGCATTTCCCACGAGCTAGTATCTATTTCTACACAGAGATCATTAGTTATAGATCTTGGTAGATTTTCTGTTAGACCCCCTCCAGTAATATGTGAGAGAGAATTAATCTTATAATTTGAAATTAACTCCATAATCAATCTGGGATAAAGTAAAGTTGGCTTAAGACATTTTTTAGCTATTTTAGTTTTTTCTTTTTCAGTTAATTTAGATTCTTTAATGATTTTTCTTATTAAAGAGAACCCGTTTGAATGCGGACCGCTTGATTCAATTCCTATCAATACATTGCCACACATGACATTGTCATTTTTAATTATTTTATCCTTGCTAACACATCCAACTGAAAATCCTGCAAGATCAAAATTATCATTAATATAATGACCGGGCATTTCAGCAGTTTCACCACCTAAAAGTGCACAATCAGATTCGATACATGCATTGGAAATGCTTTTTACAACAGTAGCAGCCTCATTAACATTGAGCTTAGATGATGCATAATAATCTAGAAAAAAAAGAGGTTTTGCTCCACATACAATCAAATCATTCACACACATAGCTACAAGATCTTGACCAATACCTGATAGGTCATTGTACTGCTGAGCTAGCGAAACCTTTGTTCCAACACCATCAGTGCATGCAACCAAAACTGGATTTGCAATATCTTTATCAAGCTCGTACATGCCTGCAAAGCCTCCAATATTATCTAAGACATTTTTATTGTGAGATACAGCAACACTTTTTTTAATTTTATCTACTAGGGTGTTACCGGCATCGATATCAACTCCTGCTGATTTGTATGGATCATTTTCTATAATTTCTTTTGTCATTTAGAATACCTTCATATACTAAAAATATGAGATTTTTAAAAAACACTTTATTAAGCCTTATTATCTTTTCTAATACTTGCTTTGGAAAGGAGTTTGATAAACTTTTTGTGGTTTTAGAACCAATCGAAAGTGTGTCACAAATAGAAAAATCACTAAATAATTCTTTTAATACCATGATTTATAGGTTAAGCGGCAGTGATTCACCATCAAATATATGGAAAATTATTAATGCAGGTAATCCACGTAAAAATTTTATCAAAAGTTACTCAATTAAAAATATAGATAATAAGAGTTTTTTAGAAGTTGATTTTGACAAAAATTTATTGATTGAAGTTTTTAAAGAGCTTTCTATTCCAGTTTTAAGCAGCTCTCGACCTGTAATATTATTTTTAATTGAAATTGATTCAGGTAATGATGAGCCATATTATTTAACAAACTCACAAAACAATTCTGAATTAGATGTTTTGTTAAAAAACTATTTAAAAAATGAATCAACTTTAAGAGGAATTTTTCTTGAAATCCCAGAGCTTGATCTGATCGATGTCAATCAACTAATTAATTTTGAGAAACTTATTGATATCGAAGATATTATTAAGGAAAAATATATTTTTGATGAATTAATTAAAGTTAAGATATCAAAAACAGGTATTGATCAGTGGTCGATTGGTGGTGATATAAAAATGACACTAAATGAAAGAGATTTTATCGATCCTTTTATTGAGCAATTTAAAAATCATACTAAAACCAGAATAAACAAAATGCTCAGAGAAAACGTAATTAATACATCAAAAAAAGGAGTAATTAACATTTCAGTAGCAAATATAAATTCTTATCAAGATTATGAAAGATCACGCAAGGTCATTGAGAATCTTGTGGGGTTAAGAGACATAGACGTAAGTAGATTTGATATAGATACTGTTTTTTACAAACTAGGCATTTATGGTGACTTTGATTCAATTGCCAAAGAAATATCTGAAAGTAATTTTTTTGAGATTGTCAGTCAATATAAAGATAATTCTGAGATAAATATTAACTTTGTTAGATGAAAAAGTATTTTATATTTATTCCTAACTTACTTACTATTATTAGAATAGCTCTAGTCTATCCAATATTAAATAATATTTATTTAGGAAATTTTGAAATAAGCATTATTTACTTTATTGTTGCTTCAGTTACTGATGGATTGGATGGCTTTATTGCAAGAAAAATGAATTGGCAAACTGAGCTTGGCACTCTTTTGGATCCAGTTGCAGATAAAATTCTTTTGTCAGGATCTATCTTTATATTATGGCTTAATCAATTTATTCCATTTTATATTTTTGTTATTTTTTTTAGCAGAGATGTTGCTATCCTTTTAGGAGCAGCGATTCGAATGACAATTATTGAATCTGATACACCGACTCCAAACCTTCTTGGTAAGTTAACAACTACTTTACAGATAATCTATATTGCAATTATTTTCCTTAAAGAAATTCTTGAAATAGATTTTGCATTATTTGCTCTAGATTTATTTATAATTTTTGTAACTGTACTTAGTTTAGTTGTATATACATATAATTGGATTAAAGATCTTAGGACTTATCACAATGAATAAGCCGCAACAATTAACATTTCCATGGAGCAAACAGAATAAATTCACATTTGATGACTTTTTCTTTGATTCACCTAATGAAGAAGTTAAATTAGCTTTGAAAAATAATGATGACATTTTTTTGTATGGAGCTAGAGACTCTGGAAAGTCATTCTTACTTCAATCTACATGTAATTATTATGCATCTGATAATAAATCTTCAGTTTACATACCAATTTCTGAAGCAATTAAGCATGAAACTGGTTTTATAGATTCATTAGAGGGTTTAGATCTTATATGCCTGGATGATATTGATTTAATTGCATCAAATAAAGATTGGGAAGTTGGAATTTTTAATCTCATAAATGATTGTCTTTCATCAAATTGTCGACTAATTTTTTCTTCATGCAAAAATCCATCATCAATTAATTTTGATTTAGACGACTTAAGATCACGAATAAAAAAAATTGACCATATTGAACTTTATCCTATTAGTGATGCAAACTTACCAGAAGCAATAAAATTTGTCTCTCAACTTAGATCAATTAATTTGGGAGATAAAGAAATTAATTATCTTGTTACATATACAAAAAGAAATATGTCAGATCTCATTGAGATTATCGGTAAACTAGATCAGCTGTCGATGGAGCTAAAAAGAAAAATAACAGTACCGTTAATAAAAGAAATTATTTAGTATTAAAATATTCACACTCAAAACAATATATTGCAGTATTAATTTTCTTATCAGGATTTATAAATTTGTATTGAGAATTAACAATTCTAGAAAAAACTCTTGCCTCATTGCTTAGTTTTAATTTCCCACCAAAATTATCAATTAGTTCACTTAAAAATATCTCAAAGGGATCCATTTCTTTTGAGTATGTGACAATTTTATAATCATCAAGATCTGCAAAAGAAGCCGCTGATTTTATAGCGTCATCAAGATCACCAATTTTATCTACTAATCCTAATTTTAATGCTTTTTCACCAGACCAAATTCTTCCCCCAGCTATTGATAGTACTTCTCTATATGACATACCTCTATTATCAGAAACCTTTGAAACAAATTTATCATATATATTATCAACACTAGCTTGGATGCTTTGAGTAACATATTCTGGCATTGGCAATCTTTCATCCCATTCTCCTGCCTTTGTTGATGAAACTCCATCAACTTGAATGCCTGCCCACTCATAAATACCGTCTAGAGTAGGAATTATTCCATAAACACCAATTGATCCAGTTATTGTTTCTTCTTTTGCCAATATTTCATCAGATAGGGTTGTTACCCATACTCCACCAGAAGCTGCAATATCTCCCATTGAAGTAACTATTGGTCTGCCAGATGATTTAAATTCACTTAAGGCATTCGTTATTAATTCACTAGCCCAAACATCACCACCTGGACTATTTACTCTTAACACCAAAGCTTTAACAGAGTCATCTTTTATGGCATCTCTAATATTTTTTACAATCGTGTCAGAACCAGCAACATTATATGCTGCTTCTCCAGTAACAATAGTGCCTTCAACATTAACAATTGCGATTTTATTTTGTGAATCCGATTCAACATCTTCTATAGTTGATAAATATTTGTATATTGAGATTGAATCAGGAAATTTATTTTTATCATTTTCTTCGTTAGGAAATTTCTCGAACATCCATTGTCTAAGTTCTTCTCTAGTAACAACCATATCTACTAAATCAAGTTCAAGAGCAATTTCAGCAGTTTCAGGATTTTCTATAGTCATCTCCCAAAGTGTGTCACCATATTTTTGCATAGTGCCTATTGGCAAGTCTCTACCAGATTCCATCATACTAGTCATTTTTAACCACAAAGGATTAGCAAAATCATTCCATGCTAACTTATCTTCATCTGACATAGAATTTCTTGTAAAGGGTTCTGGGCCGCTTTTAAAGTCGCCTGCAACAAAAATATTGAAGTTAAGATTTATATTTTCATAGAGATCTTTGTAAAATTCTCTTTTCCTAGAGAAACCTACAGCGTTAACCATGCCATACTCATTAATCATAACTTTACTAGCCTGAGAACTTATTAAATATGAAGTATTTCCATAAGTTTCTGCATAAGCTATTACTTCTTTTCCACTATCTCTAATATTTTTAACAGCATTAGCAATTTCGAATGCAGATGAATAGTACATACCTAATTCTGATACATTTAGATATACAGCTGAAAGATTTTCATCTTTAGCAGCTGAATTTAAAACTTTTATGAGATCGCCTAGTTCATGCTGTTTGACAGTTGTACCACCTATAACCAGAGCATCAAATGATGGAGTTGAGTCGATAGATGAATCAACGACAACGCCAATTGGTTTAAACCATAAAATTTTTCCATCAGTCTCAATTTTTTCTTCGCTAGTAAAAAATGAACTAATACCACCAATTATTGTAAAAGTTATAACTATAAGAACAATTACAGTAAATGTATTGACAATTAGTTTTCTTGATAAAGATAAAAATTTATCCGCTTTTGACCATACCGATTGAACTTTGCTCATTTATTACTCCAAAAAAAGATTATGATGATATGACATATATTGGACTAAGTAAACGCATTTTAGTTCATATTATTTATAATTCTTGGTCCATACATGGTGCTAATAAATAATGAGCATATAAGAAATAATTCAAAAATATCTAACCAGTATGCGGCTGTTCCAAAAACTCTCAATGAGCACGATAGAAAGTATATGATCAACAAAAAACAAAACCATTGATAGGCTTTAATTATTAATTTATTTATAAAGATGTAAAAAATTAATATAGGTAGTGCCCAAAAGATGTACATAAATATATCAATTCTTTGTTGAATAACATTGAAAAATTTTGAAATAAACAAACATATAAAGATTAAATTTAACAGGAGTTTGTAATTAGAAATACTAATCATTAATTTTCATTACTAATTTGCCAAGCCTTGATCCAGTTTTTTTTGCAATATCATATTCGTCTTTTGTTAATTCATTTGAGGAATTAAAATTTTCAACATGAGAGGGTCCGTAAGGTGTTCCACCTGACTTTGTTTTACTTAGTTCATCAATAGAGTAGGGCGTTCCAGCTACAACCATTCCATGATGTAACATAAAAGTAATTAAACTAAAAAGAGTTGTTTCTTGACCACCGTGCATAGAGCTTGTTGATGTAAATGCTATTCCAGGTTTATTCTCTAATGCATTTGTAGCCCACAAATCACCTGTAGAGTCCAAAAAGTATTTTAATGGGGATGAAATTGAACCAAACCTTGTTGGAGAACCCAAAGCAAGACCGCTACAGTTAATTAAATCATCCTTGGTACAATAGATTTCGCCTGATTCAGGAATATAGCCTTCAATTTGTTCTAAGTTTGATGATATTTTTGGAACTGTTCTGAGGCGAACATCCAAGCCAACATCCTCAATACCATCCGCAATAGCATGTGCTAAATTTTTAACTGATCCAGATGCAGAGTAAAATAATACTAATAAAAAATTATTTTCCATGTTTACATTTAAAGTTTTAATTATATTATGTACGCGATGAAGTCTAAAATTATACAACTTTTCTGTTTGTTACTTCTTTTTGCATGTCAAAAAAATGACATAGAAGTATTTAACGGATCAAATACCAATCTTACAAAGCTGGAAGGTAGCTGGGTTGTAATAAATTATTGGGCTGACTGGTGTGCGCCTTGCATAAAAGAAATTCCAGAACTTAATGAATTTGCGCATGAAAATAAAGATATATTTGTATTCACTTTTAACTTTGATCAACTCGATCAAGAAGATTTAGCACCAATTGCAAAAAAGTTTAATATAGAAGTTCCTTCTTTGGTAACTCACCCTCGAGATATTTGGGGCATTCAAACACCTCCAGCAGTACCTGCTACTTTTTTCATAAATCCTAATGGCGAATTATCACTTTCATTATTTAGACCACAAACAAAAGATGCGCTCAACGACATCCTATTGGATTTAAAGCAGGCTTTCTAAAAAGTTATCCTTAATAATTGACTCTGGATTGATTCTTACTTTATTTAGATAAACTGTCCAATGTAAATGAGGTCCTGTAACTCTTCCAGTTGATCCAATCTCTCCAATTTTTTGCCCTTTTTCAATTAATTCATTTTCATCAACAAGGACTGACGATAAATGACTGTATGAACTTATTAGACCAAACCCATGATCTATTATTATGTAATTTCCCGCATAAAAGAAATCACCAACTAAAATTACTTTACCTTTTGAAGGAGACACAACTTTTGTTCCTTCAGCTGCAGCAATATCCAAAGACAGGTGAGGAGATCTAGGTTGATCATTGATATATCTCTTTTTACCATATCTGCTTGAGATAATACCCTCAACAGGATTCATAAAATTCAAATCAGGCTCTAAAAATTTTGAATAGTTATTGAGTGCTTTTTGTATAATTTTAGATTCTTTAAAAGCCCTATCAGAATCTTCTTTACTAAGATTGACCATAGAATTGTTTTCTATAGTAATTCTGGATTCACCAAAATCTTTTTGATTAATATTTATTTTTTCACCATCTACATATATTGAATCATTTTGTTTTTCAAATGGCAGTGGTATCAATTTATACAAAGATTCATTAATTTCGACTGTTAAATATTTATCAACATCATTACCTGAAGCTTTTATAGCAATTATTTCGCCAGGATCTCCAAATCTCTCCGCATTAATGAAAAAAGAAATTAAACATATACAACAAATAGAAGAATTTTTAAGCTTATTTCTCATTTTTTATTACTTCAACATCTAACGAGCCTTTATTTAATCTAGTTTTTAAAATCTCTCCTTTGGTGACATCTGAAAAAGACTTTATTGCTTCACCTTTTTTATTAGTAACGATCGCATACCCTCTATCTAATATTGATAGTGGGCTAAGTATTTTTATATTTTTAAGCAATTTATCAATTAAATTTTTATTTAGCATTATCTTTTCATTGATATTTCTATGAAGTCTTTCGTTAGCTTGAATTAATTTATTTTTAACAAGATCTAATTTTCTAATTGGATTGTTAAAACTAATCTGAGAATCAATTTTTTCAATTTGAGTCTTTCTATCATTAATGATTGATTTTTGTTGTTTTTGTATTCTTAGATCCAGATTGTCTAAATATTGATTTTTTTCTCTTAATAAGGACAAAGGATCTTTTAATTTTGATCGATTAAAATCTAGATTTCGTCTTAAGTCTTCAATAAAAGTTCTTATATTTTTATTTATTCTTAACTTAAATTCATCTAATTTATCTGAAAGTTTAAAATTAAATTCAGTGACAAGCTCTGCAGATGCTGTCGGAGTGGGAACGCGTATATCGCAAACAAAGTCACAAATAGTAAAATCAATCTCATGGCCAACTCCAGATATGGTTGGAATTGGGTATGAAAAAATTTCTCTAGCTAAATCTTCATTATTAAAGCACCAAAGATCTTCTATTGAACCTCCGCCTCTAGCTAGAATGACAACATCAATTTTATTATTAGGATTTTTCTCGTTATGCAAAATTATTCTATTAAGTGCATTGATTATACTGACGTGGGCATTGTCGCCCTGAACAACGGCATCACTTAATGAAATTTTAGAGTTTGGTGCTCTTCTTTTAACAGTTGAAATAATATCTTGAAATGCAGCAGTCGATGATGAGGTTACAATCCCAATGTGATTAGGTGATTGAGGTATATCTACTTTATTATTTAAACTAAATAATCCCTCGTTTTCTAATTTATTCTTTAGCTTTTCAAATTGTTGCATTAGATTTCCTGCACCTGCAGGCTCAATAGCTTTTACTATTAACTGATAGTCACCTCGAGGAGCATAAATACTTACTTGACCCTTGAGCACACACTGATCTCCATTTTCAGGAGAAAAATTTAATTTCATATTTTGATTTTTGAACATTGCACATCTTATTGCTCCTTCCTCATCCTTTAATGTGAAGTAGATATGCCCTGAACTAGGTCTTGAAAGGTTTGATATTTCACCAACAACAGATACATTGTTGAAGTTATTCTCTAATAAATATTTTGCAGATTTATTTAGTTCGCCTACTGAGATAATTTCATCATTCTGCACTACAATGTTACTAGTCATATTGAAAGTATAACTTTATGAAAACTAATTTTCAGCGAACAAATCACTTTCTTATCCTCACACTTGGAGCTGTACTAATTGGCTTTGCACCAATTTTTGTTAAGTGGAGCATATTGTCTTCATCAGCAATAAGCTTTTATAGGATGTTGCTAGCTTTACCTTTTTTATTCTTATTAAACTTAAGATTAAATAAAAAATTAAAGTTCACCGTAAATGATAGTAAAACAATTTTTTTTGCTGCATTAGCATCTTTAGCATTTACAACTGATTTAACTCTTTGGCATTACAGCATGAATATAACATCTGTATCCAATGCAACTATTATAGTTAATTCTTCTCCTGTATTTGTGGCCATACTTGGCTATATATTTTTTAGGGAAAAACTATCAAGGAGTTTTGTTGTATCTTTCCTTATTACTTATATTGGAATAATGGGGTTAATTTATTTTTCAAATAATTATGCTACTGGGAGAGTTGTTGGTGACATACTGTGTTTAATTGCGGCTTTTTTTTATGGAGTGTATTTATTAATAATTGCAAAATTAGGTAAAGAAAATTCCCTAAATATAATTTTTTACACAACATTATTTTGTTGTTTATTTTCTATAATACCAATGCTAATTCAAGGTGGAAATATGATACCGTCGACTTCATTTGAATGGATTAACTTATTATTACTTGCAGTTTTATGTCAATTTGGAGGCCAATATTTAATTACTCATGGAATTGGAAAAATATCTGCCTCTGAAGGATCTGTGGGACTTTTAATGCAACCCATTACAGCAACTATTTTAGCTGCATTTATATTTGGAGAAATTTTAAATATTACACAAATAATATTTGTACTTGTTGCACTTTTTGGCATCTATTTAGCAAGAATCAATTTAACTGGAAATCAACAAAAACAAACCTAACAAATAATGTTATTTTTTTTCTAATAATAGTATTATTAGCACCCTTAATTGTTAATTAAGAAGGTTAGGGTGATTAGCTCAGTTTGGTAGAGCATCTCGTTTACACCGAGAGGGTCGGCAGTTCGAACCTGTCATCACCCACCATTAAGGTTGAACTTTTATTAATAACATATAAGATTCAACTTTTAAGTGGTCCGGTAGTTAAACGGTTATAATTCCGCCCTGTCACGGCGGCGTTCGGGGTTCGATTCCCCGTCGGACCGCCACTGAATTTATTATGGATACTTTAATCATAAGTCTTTTAATACTTTGCTACTCCCTAGTACTTGGAATCATTTTTGCACAAGTACTTCTTACAGCTCCAGTGGTATTTAAGGTACTGGATGACCAAAATGCATCAAAATTCTTGAGAAAAATTTTTCCTCGCTACTACTTACTACTATTATTAATTACCTTACTTGCTTTATTAATATCCTATTTATTTTTTGAAATATTCGATGTTTATATAGCAATTGTGGCTGTATTTTTCTCTTTTTTTGGATACATAATTATTCCACTCACAAATAGTGCTAGAGATAGAGGCTGGGATAACCTTTTCAAATGGTTACATAATCTTAGTGTATTCAATACTGTGGTAATAATGGCTATAGCCATAGTGCAAATATTTAGAGCAACAACTCTATAAGTCATGAAAAATTCCAAAAGTGTTGCAGTTCTCGGAGGAGGAAGTTTTGGGACGGTTCTAGCAAATTTAGCAGCATCAAATGGATACAACGTTTCATTGTGGGTAAGGGACTCTGAACAAGCTTTAAGAATAAATTCGGAGGGAGCTAACACCACATATCATCCTGAATTAAAATTATCTAAAAATATAATTGCATCTGATAACTTAAAAGAAGTTTTAAATAATAAATCTATAATTTTTATTGCGACACCAAGTATTGTTTTCGAGCAAATCGTAATAAGAATTTCTGATTATATAGATGAAAAACCATATTTAGTTTCATGTACAAAAGGTATCCTTGATGATCCATTTAGACCATTATCAAATATTATTTCATCAAAACTCAATAATACTATTGGTGTTTTGAGTGGCCCAAACCTAGCTAAAGAAATAGCGGATGAAAAAATAGCAGGTACAGTCATAGCAAGTCCTGATGAAAGTTTAATAAATATAGTTAAATCAGTTTTGTCTTCTGAAACTTTTAAAATATATTCAAGTAAAGATATGCAAGGAGTTGAAATGGCTGGCGCATTAAAAAACATTTATGCAGTAATATGCGGAATGGCTGAATCACTTAAAGTTGGCGAAAATGCTATTGGACTAATACTAACTCGTAGCATGGCTGAGATGAGTCGCTTTGCTGTTGCAAAAGGTGCAAATCCGATAACATTTTTAGGATTATCGGGAATGGGTGATTTAGTTGCAACATGCATGTCAACTTTATCAAGGAATTATCAACTTGGTTTTAATATTGGATCTGGCATGTCTTTATCAAAGGCAAAGGAAAGCGTTGGTCAAGTTGCTGAGGGATTAAGAACTCTTGAAGTTGTTTTAAAAGAATCATCAAAATTGAATATTAAAATGCCACTAGTCGAATCTATGTATAATATAATTTACAATAATGCTTCACCAAACACACTAATTGATGATTTAATTAATAATCCGAATGAGATTGATGTAGAATTTAATTACTGAGTATGGAAACTATTAACAAAGACGAAATTTTAAAATCAAGTAAGTGGATTAGATTCATTTTTATGGTTCTATATGCGTTTGCATTAAATTTTGTTTTACCAATATGTATTGGGCTTGCAGTTATTCAGTTTTTATTTGTTCTTTTTACATCAAAAGTAAATCCATCAATTGCTAATGTAAATTCTTATGTTATTGAGTTTTTTGAAGATTCTTTATCATTCTTATTGTTTCAAACCGAAGAAAAACCTTTTCCTTTCAAAAACAATTCAGAAGAAGAGGTTGTAATTGAAGCGGAAGAAATTGAGGAATCATCCTCAAAATAAGAAACTGATCAATTAGATGCTGCTCTCTCAGCTGATTGAAGCGTTTGAAGAATTAACGTATTAATTGTCATTGGTCCTACTCCTCCAGGCACTGGAGTAAATGCGCTTGCAATTTTTTCAATATTATCAAGATCAATATCTCCGCATTTTTCTGGATGGTAACCAGCATCGATAACGACGGCACCTTTTTTAATCCAATCAGACTTTATAAATTTAGGTATTCCAACGGCCCCAACAATTATATCTGCATTTTTAATTATTAAATCTAGATTCGTAGTTCTTGAATGACATATTGTCACTGTAGCATTCATATTTAAGAGCATCATTGCCATTGGCTTGCCTAAAATTGCACTTCTACCTACAACGACAGCATTTAAGCCTTCTACCTGAATATTATGATGGTTAATTAATCTCATAATACCAGCAGGTGTACATGAGCCATATGCATCAAGCCCCATCGACATGTTTCCAAAACCCAGGCAGGTCACTCCATCTACATCTTTATTAATATCTATTTCATCAAAACACAACCTTTCATCAATTTGAGATGGAACTGGATGTTGAAGCAAAATGCCATGAACATTCACATCATTATTTAAACTTCTTATCTCTTCTAAAAGTTCTTCTGTGGTTGTATCTTCTGATAATTCAACAGCTATAGATTCCATTCCAACTCTTGCACAGGTATTTCTTTTCATTTTCACATAGGTTTCAGAAGCCGGATCATTACCAACAAGAATAGTTGCCAAAGTTGGCTTTATATTTTTTGATGATAACTCTTGAACCTTTTTCTTTATAGATTCTTCAGAAATTCTTGAGAGCTCTTTACCATCTAATAGAATTGCAGACATGATATTATTATCTCATTAATTGATATTTATGCCCATGATGATTGCTTATTTATTATATTAACTTTAATATTTGCATCCTCGGGGTATAGCGCAGTCTGGTAGCGCACTCGCTTTGGGAGCGAGTGGTCGTAAGTTCGAATCTTACTACCCCGACCATGCGCCTGTAGCTCAGCTGGATAGAGCAACTGCCTTCTAAGCAGTGGGTCAGGAGTTCGAATCTCTTCAGGCGCGCCATTTTTATATAAGCTCTTTGTCAAACCTAAAATTTCCAATATCCTTTTTTAACACTTCTTCTGCAATTTTTTCGGCATCATCAATGTCACTTTGATTATCTTTAATAATTTTATTTAATTGCTCGGCTCTAATATCTTTATTAAAAACATAATTATCTGTTTTAGCATAAGTATTTAATAATTTTTTTATTTTGGACTTTTCAAAAATATTAATTTTTTTGTTTAATTTTAGATGTTTTCCAACGACTGCAATAACCGATGGATTATTTAGTAAATCTCTTGAGTTTAATGCAAAAAGATTGTTACTCTTTGAACTAAAATGTGTAAATTTTTTTGCAAAGTAAAGCCAATAAAGCATTGCTTGGTTAGCAGTTTTTGTAATGTCAATTTTGATATTTGAAATTTCAAGATAGTTTAAGATTTTTTCAAAATTTGCTCTATTTTTTATCCATTGATCTCTTTTCTCTTTTGAACATGATGCAATGTATTCCCTTAATGGAGAATATAAATATATAGAAGGTATATTTAAAAGTTCTGTATGTTCAATAAGATCAAACGCATAGTCACTAGGCTTCCACAACACTCTTTGTTTTTTTGAAAAAGACCTATTATGTAAACAAAAAATTGTATTTTTGATTGTAGTATCGTTTTTATTATTTTCTAAGTGATGTTTGAGAGTATGCAAAAGTGGCGGCTCTTTAAGAGAGAGCACGTTGAAAGACTCTTCAAGAAGCCTTGATAAAAGAGTGCCACAACAAAATCCATGATTAAATATTATTGCTGAGTTATTTACGAATTCAATTTCTTTAAAAATATCAACAATATCATCAAATTTCATAGAGAATGAGGATTTGCTTTTTAAGTAACCCGGACCCTTTCCTGGCGACATTATAAAAAAGCTTTGTTTATAATGAGATTTTTCCATTTCTACAAAATCTATCTTATTATTTTGAATATCTAAACTAAAAGGAAAAAGTTTTGGTGAACTTTGAATTGAATCTAGTTGACCAATAATTTTTAAATATTGATCATTAGACATATATTTTTCACTGTTAATGTAAATTTTTTTACCAATCATTTGAAAAGATATTAAGTTTTTTTTAAACAAGCATTATTATATAGGTATGTATATTATTTCAGCACTTTATAAATTTCATAATATTCCCGATCCTCGTAAGATTCATAATGAAATTAGAGAAGAGCTAAAAAAAAACTCAATAAAAGGTACAGTTCTTGTCGGATCTGAGGGTATTAATGGCACTATTTCGGCAAGATGCTCAAAAAATCTTAATGAATCATTAGCATTTATAAGATCTATAAGCGGATTCAAAAACATTGATACAAAGAATTCGTTCTCACAAAAAAGTCCTTTTGTGAGACTTAAAGTAAAGCTTAAAAAAGAA
This sequence comes from uncultured SAR86 cluster bacterium, assembly GCA_902541175.1. Classification (GTDB taxonomy): domain Bacteria; phylum Pseudomonadota; class Gammaproteobacteria; order Magnimaribacterales; family D2472; genus SAR86A. The sequence goes on along the minus strand of CACBPP010000002.1, from coordinate 110,776 downwards.
ATAGTCACAATTGGAGATAGTTCTGTAAATCCCAATATAAATCGTGGAGATTATGTTGAGCCAAATGAATGGAATAAAATTATTGAAGATGAAGATGTATTGTTAATTGATACAAGAAATAAATATGAATGCACAATTGGAACTTTTAGAAATGCATTAAATCCAAACACTACAAAATTTAGAGAGTTTCCAAAATGGCTTGAGTCTCAGAATTTCTCAGATAGTTATAAAAAAAATAAAAAAGTTGCTATGTTTTGTACTGGCGGTATAAGGTGTGAGAAAGCTTCATCTTTAATGAGGACAAAAGGATTCAAAAATGTTTATCACTTAAAAGGAGGAATACTTAATTATTTTGAATCAGTACCGGAAAAAGAAAGTCTATGGAATGGGGAATGTTTTGTTTTTGATGATAGGGTTTCTATAAAACATGATCTTTCAGAAGGCACATATGATATGTGTCATGGTTGTAGAATGCCAATAAAAGATGATGATAAAAAGTCAAGAAATTTTATAAAAGGCGTTGCCTGTCCAAAATGCTTTGATAAAACATCAGATGAACAAAAATCTAGATATATGAGTAGACAAAAGCAAATTGATATTGCGAAGAAAAGAAATAAACAACATATTGGACCTCGTGAGGAAGTCATTAAATAAAGAGATTATGAGTAATCCAATTTTATATTCATTTATTAGATGTCCTTACGCAATAAGGGCAAGATCAGCTATTAAACTAATAAATTTTAAGTGTGTGATTAGAGAGATTAGACTGAACAATAAACCCGAGCATATGTTAAAAGCATCCCCAAAAGGAACAGTACCGGTTTTAATATTGAAAGACCAAATAATTGATGAAAGCATAGATATTATTAACTGGGCCTTAGATCAAAAAAATGTATTTGAGGGCAATCTAAGTAAAGAATATCTTGAGTTAACTGAAAATATCATCAATCATTTTGACAATGATTTTAAATATCACCTAGATCGATATAAATATGCAAATAGATATCAAGAAGTAGATTCAAAATTACATCAAAAGAAATGCTTAAATATTCTATGTGATCTAGAAAAAATTATTTCTGATAAGAATTGGATTTTTGGAAAAAAGCTAAATAAATTGGACATTTCAATTTTACCATTTATAAGACAATTTAGAATTGCTAATCCAGACTGGTTTGATAGTCAAAAAGACATAAGAAAAATACAAAAAGTTCTTCATAATTATATGAAATCAGAGCTATTTAATGATGTGATGTTTAAATTTGATGTTTGGGAGGAGGGGTCTGAAAAGGTATATTTTCCAGTAACATAACTCATAAAACTATAAGCTTGACATTAATTTATTAAATGCCGTAACAAGAATAGATAATAATTTTTTTTAAACTATAATATCGAATCTTGTGGCGGGCGTAGCTCAGTTGGTTAGAGCGCTGGATTGTGGCTCCGGAGGCCGTGGGTTCGAACCCCATCGCTCGCCCCATTTATGAGAGTAAAATAATGAAAGTAAGTATTAAAAAATTAAAAGATCTTGAAAGGAAGGTTTTAGTTTCAGTTCCAGTTGATAAATATGAATTAAAATTTTCTGCAAAATTAAAAAATATCAAGACTAAAGCTAAAGTTGATGGATTTAGGAGGGGCAATGTACCAAATGATGTTTTAGAACAGAAGTATGGAGCTTCTATTCATAATGAAGTTATTAACGAACTTATTCAAGAGACATATCCAAAGGCAATATCAGAAAATAACATAAGGCCGGCATCATCACCACAGGTTTCAATTGATTCAGAAGATCCAAAAAAACCTTTAACTTATTCAGCAATCATAGAAGTATTTCCTGAAATTAAACCTAAACTCTCAAGGTGGACAAATTATGAAGAGTTTGAAATTGAGATAGAGGAAAACGACATAAATCTTGCGATAGATGACATCAAAAAGAGATATGGCGATTGGAATGATGTGCAAAGAGAAGCGAGATTAGATGATCAGGTTGTAATTGACTTCATTGGGAAAATTGATGATAAAGAATTTGAAGGTAATACTGCAAATGACTTTAAGTTAGTTTTAGGGAGTAAATCAATGATTCCAGGATTTGAAGATAGCATTATTGGAAAGAAACCATCTAAGTTTTCAATAGAATGTACCTTTCCTGAAGACTATTTCAAAAAAGATTTAGCAGGAGTTAAAGCAGAATTTGAAATTAACCTTAAAAATGTTCAGGAAATGAAAGAGGCAAATATTGATAAAGATCTTTTTGATAAGCTTCAAATGGAAATCAAAGACAAATCAGAATTCAAGAATGAAATAACATCTCGAATGAAAAATGAGGTTGCAATTCAAGAGAAAGAACTCACTAAAGAGTCAATGTATGAAACACTATTAAAAACAAATAAATTTAAAATTCCTAATGCTACGGTTAATGAACAAGCAGATTTGATGCGCAAAGATGCGTTGATGAGAATTGGGCATAGCGAAGATAATGCTGGTGATGACCTTTTTCCACTCGAAAGCTTTATGGAAAAAGCTGAAAAAAGAGTAAAACTTGATTTGCTATTTGCTGAGTTAATTAATCACTTTGATATAAAAGTAGAAAAGCAGCACATTGATAATTTTATAGATGAGGAGTCAAAAAGATATAAGGATCCTGATCAATATAAAAAATGGATAACTGGTCAACCACAACAATTAGAGCAATTTAAAATGATTGTTTTAGAAAAACAATTAGTTGAAAAATTAGAAAATGTTCTTAAATCTAAGAAGAAAGTGATAAAATTTTCAGAATTAGCAAATAGATAGTTTTATATGAACGATATTCAATCAGCGCTTATACCAATGGTAATTGAACAGACTCCTAGAGGTGAGAGGTCTTTTGATATTTATTCTCGTCTTTTAAAAGAAAGAGTTATATTTCTATCTGGGCCTATTGATGATTACATCTCTAATTTAGTTGTTGCTCAATTATTATTTTTGGAGTCAGAGAATCCAGAAAAGGATATATCCATATACATTAACTCACCGGGTGGAAGTATCTCTGCAGGACTAGCAATATATGACACTATGCAATTTGTTACTCCATCAATCTCTACGATGTGTATTGGACAGGCTGCAAGCATGGGAGCACTTTTGTTAGCAGGAGGCGATAATAAAAAGAGGTTTGCTTTACCTAATTCAAGAATAATGATTCACCAACCTTTGGGCGGGTTTCAAGGTCAAGCATCTGACTTTGAAATTCATGCTAAAGAAATTTTGCATATGAAAAAAATAGTTAATGAAATATTAGCAAAACATACTGGACAAACTATAAAGAAAATTGAAAAAGACACTGACAGAGATAATTTCCTTGATGCGAATGCTGCAAAAGCATATGGGATTGTTGATAAAATATTAGAAGAAAGAAAATAAGATAATGAATAACGAAACACAAACTGATAAATTAAATTGCTCTTTCTGTGGAAAGGTGCAAGATGAGGTAAAAAAACTCATAGCTGGACCGAGTGTATATATTTGTAATGAATGTGTAGATCTTTGCAATGATATCATTGAAGAAGAGATTAAAAATGATGAAGAGTCACCATATGATCAATCTTTATCACCTCTTGAGATATACAATCAACTTGATGAGTATGTTATTGGTCAAGAAAAAGCAAAAAAGGTTTTATCAGTAGCTGTATATAATCATTATAAGAGGCTCAGAAAAGGAAAATCTAAAGATAATGTTGAGCTTCAAAAAAGTAATGTGCTCCTTCTGGGGCCAACAGGAAGTGGAAAAACATTATTAGCTCAAACTTTAGCAAAAATACTTAATGTTCCTTTCACTATTGCAGATGCTACTACATTGACTGAAGCTGGTTATGTTGGTGAGGACGTTGAAAATATTATTCAAAAATTACTTCAAAAAGCTGACTATGATCCAGAAAAAGCTGAGTTAGGAATTGTTTACATAGATGAGATAGATAAAATCGCACGAAAATCTGATAATCCCTCCATTACAAGAGATGTTTCAGGTGAAGGAGTTCAGCAAGCTCTCCTTAAATTAATAGAAGGAACTGTGGCGTCAATTCCTCCTCAAGGAGGAAGAAAACATCCTCAGCAAGAGTTTATTCAAATCAACACATCCAATATTCTATTTATTTGTGGTGGAGCATTTTCTGGCCTTAATAAAGTTATAGAGCAAAGAACAAACAAAACAGGTATTGGTTTTAGTGCTGATGTAGATACTCAATCAAATGTAAGCAAGATAGGAAAAAACATTGATGATCTTGAGCCAGAGGATCTCGTTAAATATGGTCTAATCCCAGAATTTGTTGGTAGACTGCCGGTAATATCTAATCTTCATGAACTTGATGAAGATGCTCTTGTAAGAATTCTTAAAGAGCCTAAAAATGCCTTGGTTAATCAATATAGCCACCTATTTGAAATTGACAATGTTGAATTAGTATTCCGAGATGAAGCACTTAAAGAAATTGCAAAACAGGCTATTAAAAGGAAAACAGGTGCCAGAGGGCTTAGGTCAATTATGGAAGATATACTTATGGATACTATGTTTGATCTGCCTAATGTTGACTTAGAGAAAGTAATCATTGATGAAAAAGCAGTTCTTAATAGATCTGAACCTATAAAATTATTAAAAACTAAATCTAAAAAAACCTCTTCTGGTAATTGATATTTGCTTAATTATCCCTATATTTAGTCTATGAGTAAGATTAAATCAGATTTGCCTTTAATACCCCTCAGAGATGTTGTAGTTTTTCCTGGAATAGTAACAACACTATTTGTTGGGAGAGCAAAGTCTGTAGAAGCCTTAAATATTGCCATGACTTCCAATAAGAAATTGGTATTAGTTAGTCAAAAAGATGCAGGTAATGAAGATCCAAAAGTTGATGATATTTATCAGTATGCTTCCATAAGTAACTTATTACAGCTAATCAAACTTCCCGATGGCACCATGAAAGTTTTAGTTGAAGGCCATAAAAGGTGCTCTATTGATAAAATTATTGAAAAAGACTCATATACTATCGCAAGAGTTACTGAAGAAGATGATATACCCCTAAAAGAAAATGAGTCCAAGAATTTAGTTAGACTAATTAAAGCAAAATTCGAAGACTACATTAGTGTTACGAAAAGAATTCCGCCAGAAATAGTCTCAACAGTAGATTCATTAGATGAATTATCAAGATTGATGGATACAATTACTGGACATCTTTCAATTGAAACTTCAAAGAAACAAGAGATTCTAGAAACAGTTGATCTTAAAGAAAGAGCTGAAAAAGTTCTAACTTTTATAGAATCACAGCTAGATGTGGTTGATGTTGAAAAAAAGGTTCGGGATAGAGTCAAAAAACAAATGGAAAAATCTCAAAGAGAATATTATCTCAATGAGCAAATTAAAGCTGCACAAAAAGAGCTCGGTGAAATAGGTGAAGAGGGCGATGAGCTAGAGAATCTTGAGAAAAAAATTCATGAAGTAGGCATGACAAAAGAAGCTTTAAAAAAAGCAAAGAGTGAGCTTGCAAAATTTAAACATATGGCACCATCATCAGCTGAGGCTTCAGTTGTAAGAACTTATCTTGATTGTCTAGTCGATGTGCCATGGAAGAAGAAGTCTAAGGTTAAAACAGATGTAAAAGCATCAATGGAAATTCTCGAAGAAGATCACTATGGTCTTGAAGAGGTAAAAGAAAGAATCGTTGAGTATTTAGCTGTTCAAAAAAGAGTTAAGTCAATGAAGGCTCCTGTTTTATGTCTAGTTGGTCCTCCAGGCGTAGGTAAAACATCTTTAGGTGAATCTATTGCCAGAGCAACTAACAGAAAGTTTGTAAGAATGTCTCTTGGTGGCGTAAGAGATGAATCTGAAATTAGGGGACACAGAAGAACTTATATAGGTTCAATGCCTGGAAAAATTATTCAAAAACTTTCAAAAGTAGGTGTTAAAAATCCATTATTTCTCTTAGATGAAATTGATAAAATTGGCATGGATCACAGAGGTGATCCAGCATCTGCTTTGTTGGAGGTTCTTGATCCTGAACAAAACAACACTTTTAGTGATCACTATCTTGAGGTTGACTACGACTTGTCAGAAGTTATGTTTGTCTGCACCGCTAACAGTTTAAATATTCCAACACCTCTTTTAGACAGAATGGAAATTATCAGAATTCCTGGTTACATAGAGGATGAAAAAATTAATATTGCAGAAAAGTATTTATTGCCTAAGCAAATGAAACGAAACGGATTGAAAGATGAAGAAATTAAGTTAAACAAAAATGTAATTCTCTCATTGATTAGATTCTATACTCGAGAGGCTGGTGTTAGAGGTCTTGAAAGACAAATAGCGAGAATTTTAAGGAAGGTTGTTAAGGAAAGGTTGGTAAATAATTCCCCTAAACAAAAACCTACGTCTATTTCATCTAAAAATCTTGAAAAATACTCTGGAGTTAAGAAATTCAAATATGGAGTTGCAGAAAAAGATAATGCTGTGGGACAGGTCACTGGCCTAGCCTGGACCGAAGTAGGAGGTGAACTTCTGACGATTGAAGCCTCAAATATTGATGGTAAAGGAAGAGTTATTAAAACTGGCTCTTTAGGCGATGTAATGCAGGAGTCAATACAAGCTGCTCTAACCGTAGTCCGCTCAAGAGCAGAATCTCTTGGAATTCAACCAAATTTTTATGAAAAATATGATGTACATATTCATGTGCCGGAAGGAGCAACTCCAAAAGACGGTCCAAGTGCAGGTGGTGCAATGGCTATTTCTTTAATTTCAATCTTTACTGGTATTCCAGTGAGAGCAGATACTGCAATGACTGGAGAAATCACATTAAGAGGTCAAATACTAAAAATTGGTGGATTAAAAGAAAAATTACTTGCCGCAAAAAGAGGCGGAATTAAAAATGTAATTATACCTAAAGAGAATGAACCTGATCTTCAAGAAATTCCTAAACAAATTACTAATTCACTTAACATAATTCCAGTAGAATGGATTGATGAAGTTATTTCAGCTGCTTTAGTTGAGGAGCCAACTCCGAATACTAAGAAAATTAAGGGTCAAAAATCCAAAACTTCTAGAAAATCTGAGAGTAAACCAGCTCACTAAAACCCTTTATTTACTTGACTTTTAGCTATAAAAAGCTTTTCATAGAGAGGTATTTATTAAATAAATTATCACAGAGGAGTATATAAATATGAATAAATCAGATTTAGTTGATGCAGTTGCAGGAAGTGCAGATATGTCAAAAGCTGAAGCAGGTCGAGCTGTAGATGCTGTTTTAGATGGTATATCAGGTGCTTTAGGTAGAGGGGATTCAGTGGCGCTTGTAGGTTTTGGAACATTTTCAGTAAGACATAGAGCTGCTAGAGAAGGAAGAAATCCACAAACCGGTGCAGCAATGCACATTCCAGCATCTAAAGTCCCAGGCTTTAAAGCAGGTAAAGGTTTAAAAGATAAGGTAAAAAATAGTTAAAATAATTTTTACTTTAAAAAGGGTGCTTATGCACCCTTTTTTTATTCTATAATATCGGCACTATGATGGATTCTCTAAGAAATTTTTTATCAGGCCCTGCAGGCATACTTGTAATACTATTGCTTGGTCTTCCTTTTGTTTTTTTAGGAACAGGTTCTCTTGGAACAGGATTTACAGGATCTTTTGGAAGTATAAATGGTGAAGATGTTACTGAAACAGATGTTGCATTGGCTTCAAGTTCGACTGTTCAAAGGTTCCAAAGCATATATGGCGAAGATTTTGATTTTAATTTACTAGATGAGGATTTTAAAAATCAAACTATCAAACAAGAACTAATACTTCAAAAAGTTTTATTAGCAGAAGCAAGGTCATTAGGATTTATTAATGAATCAACAAGAAATGAAACTAAAAAGGAGATTGTTCAAAGCCCCATTTTTCAAATAGATGGAATTTTTAATGAAGGGGTATATGAGGCTCAAGTAAACTCTAATGGTTATACAAAAGAAGGTTATATAGATGTCATGACAGATTTTACTGCATCAGATTTGTATAGAGGCTCTCTTAATGCTATCAGTTTTGTAACACAAAAAGAGTTACAAACATTAGCAGAGCTATTTGAAAAATCATCAGATTTAAATTTTATTAAAATTAATTTCGCTGGTCTTGAAGATGCAATCACCAATACTTCATCAGAATTATTAGATTATTACAATGAGAACGAAATACTGTTTTATTCTGACGAACAAAGAAGCTTTGAATATATTACATTGCTGCAATCTGACTATGCAGACTTAGTTCAAGTTCCAGATGATTACCTCACAAAGTCATATAATCAATACTTAGCAAATTTCGAAAATAGTGCACAAATAAGATTCTCACACATTATGATTGAAAAAATTAATTATGATTCAAGAGAAGATGCATTGTCTTCAATTGAAAATGTTCAGAATCTCCTTAATGAGGGTAATGAATTTTCTAGCATTGTTAAGGACTTTAGTGAGGATATTGTTACCAAAGATGTTGGCGGCGATCTAGAGTATTTTGAAAAAGATATTTTTCCTCCTCAATTTGATGAAGCATTAAAAAATTTAGAATTAAACGAAATAAGTGAAATAGTAGAACTTGATGAAACTTTTCACATCTTAAAAGTTACTGAAAAAACATTTCAAGAACCTATGGCAGAAGATGAAATTAAAGAAAACCTCTTAAACGAGCTCATTGAAACTGAATCTTTTGCATTGATGCAAGATGATTTAAATGAAACTGAAAATTTAATTTTAGATAACAGTATGCTTAATGATATTTCAGAATCTCTTAATAAAGAAATTAATAGCACAGATCTTTATTCGACTCTTACATATGACTTTGATTTAACAGATCCTGAAATTAAAGATTATCTATTTTCTTCAGAAGCTAATATTGGTGAACCATATATAATTGAGTTATCTGATAGGGTAATAATTATGTCAGTAAACATGATTAAAGAACCTGAGCTTCAGAATTATGATTCTGTTGAAGATCAGGTTAACAAAAAGCTTTCTAATCTAAAAGCAATAGAAAAAGTTACTCTTTTAAGCAATGAATTAGATCAAATTGAAAATTTAGATGATAAACAAAAATTTATTAATACATACCCTTATGTTACTGAAGAGTCTTTCGTTGGCGTTAAAAGATATTCATCACTAATGCCAAGAGAGATCTTAACAGAAGTATTTAATAGTAAAAGTGGCTCTGAGATTACTGCTACTGCTAGTAATGGTGATAAATATATAATTGATATTGCTAAATTTAATTCTCCAAGTGGCTCAGAAATTGAAGATTTATTAAATGAATATACTTCTTTTAGTGAGGATGTTTTAATGACAAAAATGTCGCAAATAATTAATGAAGATGTTTTTGACAAAGCAAGAGTAAATTTGAGCAATTTGGCTCTATAAGGATCTCATTATGATTAAGAAAATACACATACTGTCTATAACCTTAATATTTTTAATTGGATGTTCAGAAAATATTTCTCCAGTTGATTCAGGCCTAGAGCAACAAATATATCACCATGGAAATGGCTCTGAGCCTCAAGGAATAGATCCACACATCGTCACAGGCGTTCCTGAGCATCATATTCTTATTAGTTTATGCGAAGGGTTAACTATTCCAAATCCTAATCCTAAGGGTTCTGATGGATATATTCCTGGAACTGCAGAGTCATGGACTATTAGTGATGATGGAAAGGAATATATTTTTAAATTAAACAAAAACGCAAAATGGTCAAATGGTGATTCTGTTACCGCTTATGATTTTGTTTGGTCATGGAAAAGAATTCTAACCGCTAGTCTTGGATCGCAATATCCTGACATGCTTTATTATTTAGTAGGTGCTTATGAGTATCATAATGGGGAAATAGATAATTTTGATGAAGTGGGAGTAAAGGCCCTAGACTCACATACACTAAAGGTTAATTTAAAAAATCCAACACCTTTCTTCATTGGTCTTTTAAGTCATTACAGTACATGGCCTGTGCATAAAGAAACTGTTTTAAAGTTCGGCGATATCGATGATAGAAACGGAGAATGGACAAGGCCTGGAAACTTTGTATGCAACGGTCCTTTTCAACTTAAAACATGGGAGCTTAATAATAAGATTGTTGTTGAAAAGAATCCTTATTATTATGATGCATCGATGGTACGCCTTAATGAAATTCATTATTATCCGGTTTCAAATGTTATGACTGAAGATAGAATGTTTAGGGCTGGACAATTACATTTAACTTCAAGCATGCCAACTCAAAAGTGCCCAATATATATAGAAGAAAAAAATCCAAATTTAAAGATTGATCCATACATGGGAACATATTTTTATAGAATTAATACTAAAAATGAGACATTAAGTGATGTAAGAGTAAGAAAAGCTTTAGCCTACTCAATTGATAGACAACTTTTGGTTGACAAGGTAACTCAATGCGGTCAAATTCCAGCATATTCTTTTACGCCCCCAGGTTCAAATGGCTATCAACCCTCAACCGAAATACCATATAATCCTGTTTTAGCAAAACAATTATTAACTGAGGCCGGATACTCCCCAGAAAATCCATTTCCTAAATTAGAGATTCTTTTTAACACTAATGAGGGACATCGAAAGGTTGCCTTAGCAATTCAGCAAATGTGGCAAAACGAACTTGGCATTGAAGTTGAGCTCGTGAATCAAGATTGGAAAGTCTATCTTAGTAGGGAAATGGTAGGAGACTTCCAAATATCAAGAGCTGGCTGGATTGGAGATTATGAAGATCCTAATACCTTTCTAGATTTAATGAGGCCAAATAGAGGAAATAATAAAACTGGTTGGGAGAATATGGATTTTGACGCATTGGTTGAAGAGGCAAATACAATTAATGATCAAGAAAAAAGATATGAGTTGCTTAATGAAGCAGAGAAAATATTAATTGATAATATGCCAATAATTCCTCTTTACACTTATGTTAGGGTTTATCAATTATCTCCAGATGTTAAGGGATTTAATCCACATATTCTTGATCATCATCATCCTAAATTTATTTATTTAGAAAGAGATTAATTTCGCATGATAGCGATTTTCTTTAGAAGAATTTTAGTAGCAATTCCTGTTTTGTTAGCAGTTGCTAGCATTACTTTTTTCTTAATAAAAATTGCGCCTGGTGGTCCTTTTGATGCAGATAAGGCCGTCTCACCTCAAGTACTTAAAAATTTAAATGAGGCATATAATTTAGATGCCTCTAATTGGGAGCAATATGTTGATTATATGTCTGGTTTGTTGAGAGGTGATTTAGGACCATCTTTTAGGTTTCCAGGACGCTCTGTAACTGAGATGATTGCAACTGGATTGCCAGTCACATTTGAACTGGCATTTTATGCAATCTTAATTGCACTTGTTATGGGAATATTTTCTGGAGTTTTAGCTGCGCTAAAAAGAAATACCTTTCTTGATTTTATCCCAATGGCAATAGCAATGATTGGAATATGTGTCCCAACTTTTCTTATGGGGCCTTTATTAGTTCTAATATTTGGAATAAATCTTGAGATACTTCCAGTTTCAGGTTGGGGACAATTACCTGGCGACAAAATTTTGCCATCTTTAACCTTGGGATTTGCTTATGCTGCATATATCGCTCGATTGAGCAGAGGAGGTATGTTGGAAGTACTTAATCAAGATTTCATTAGAACAGCAAGAGCAAAAGGACTTACAGAAAGAATGGTTGTTATTAAGCATGCAATGCAAGGTGGACTGATTCCTGTTGTTTCTTTTCTTGGACCAGCAATTGCTGGACTATTAGCAGGATCATTTGTAGTTGAAACCATTTTTCAAATACCAGGTCTTGGAAGATTTTATGTCGAAGCAGCATTTAATAGAGATTACACAATGATTTTAGGGACAACAATATTTTTCTCTGCAATGATTGTATTCTTTAATTTGATGTCTGATTTAGCAGCGCTTTGGTTAAATCCTAGGTCTAGAGACGCATCATGAATAATTCTTTATGGTCTGATGCTTTATACAGACTCTCTAGAAATAGAGCAGCAATGTTTGGCGGGTTCATATTAATTTTATTAATAATTTGTGCTGCTCTTGCACCTTGGATCGCACCTTACTCTTATTCGTATCAGAACTTAAGTTTGGGTGCTAGTCCACCGTCCACAGATCATTTATTAGGAACTGATGTTTTAGGCAGAGATCTGTTGAGTAGGATACTTTATGGAGCAAGGATCTCGTTGTTGGTTGGTTTTGTTGCTACAGGAGTTGCTTTAGTAATAGGAGTTTCATGGGGAATTATTGCAGGATATATTGGGGGAAGAGTGGATTCAATAATGATGAGAATTGTGGATATTTTATATGGACTCCCATTTATTATTTTTATAATTTTATTAATGGTAATTTTTGGTAGAAATTTATGGCTTTTGTTTGGTGCAATTGGAGCTGTAGAGTGGCTTACAATGGCAAGGATTGTAAGAGGACAAGTTATAGGATTAAAAAATCAAGAATTTGTGATGGCTGCAAAAGCCATGGGTGTTTCTAATTTATCAATGTTTAGAAGACATTTGCTTCCAAACATACTCGGACCAATTGCGGTTTATGCAACATTAACCATCCCTCAAGTAATGTTATTGGAAGGTTTTTTAAGTTTTCTTGGATTAGGTATACAACCACCTATGAGTAGTTGGGGGACATTAATCAAAGATGGAGTTGAGTCCATGGAAGAATTTAGTTGGTTACTTATTTATCCAGGGATAACATTTACCGTTACTCTATTTGCTTTAAATTTCTTTGGAGACGGCCTCAGGGATGCTCTTGATCCAAAAACATCTGATAATTAAAAAGCTCTAATAGCAACCTTAATAATTTGACCTGGCATTAAAGTTGATTCATTAAAATCATTAATCTCTTCTATACTCTTTATAGTCACATCAAATAACTCAGATATTTTGTATAAATTGTCACCTTGTTTAACAGAGTAGAGTATTGTTCTTTTCTTGGATTCAATATTTCTATGTATATTTTTATTGCCTATAGACAATTGCTGGCCTAGTTGTAAATATTCATTCTCATTTAACGAATTCATTTTAGCCAAGTCGTTTACATCTAAGTTATATTTTCTTGCAATACTCCACAATGAATCTCCTTCTGAAACAATATACATCTCATAAGGTATAAAATTATTAGATTTACTTTTCCCTAATGGAATTAGCAAAGTATCATCAATAGACAAGAGGTCATTATTTAAATAGTTTATTTCTTTAATGATATTAACTTCAGTATCGTATTTTATTGATAAGTCCCAAAGATTATCACCGCTTTTTACTATATGAGATATCCAATTAATATCATTTGTTTTATTAAATGGATTGTTTTCGCTAGCATAAAGATAATATTTTTCTTTAGGAATATAAAAAATACTTTCATCTTTTGGTGCAGAAGCCCATTTTGTATATCCAGCATTTAATTTATACAAAAGTTCCGGTTTAATTTCTAAGAATTCACTTAAAGCTAATATTTCAACCTGACCAGGAATGGTAATTTTTTTAACAACATCTTCGTAAGGTATATTTGGCATTTTTACGCCATATTTGTCTGAGTTTAATATCAGCTCTCTAAGAGCAATATATTTTGGAACATAATTCTTTGTTTGAGATGGCAGATTTAGTGACCAAAAATCTGTTTTTTCACCTTTTCTTTTATTTTGATTTATTCTTCTATCAACAAGAGAGGGACCAGCATTATATGCAGCAATAGTAAGATATATATCCTCATCAAATCTTTGGTATAAATATTTTAAGTAACCTACAGCAGCTTGAGTAGACTTGAATGGATCATGCCTATCCTCATTCCACCAGGATTTGTTGAGTTCATATAATCTTCCTGTTCTTGGCATGAATTGCCATATTCCAACAGCACCAGAAGGTGAAATTGAAAAAGGATCATAATTGCTCTCAATATATGGAAGAATTGCAAGCTCAATCGGAAGATTATTTTTTTCTAATTCTTCTATAGCAAAATAAATAAAATAGTATGAATCACTTAAATATTCCTCAAATTTATCCAAATCTTGTAAGTGTAAATTCATATAAGACAATATTTGTTCATTGAGAATAACTTTGTCTTTATAGCTATTTATATACATGTAGTCCCAAATATTTAAGTAGATTTTGTCATCATTAATAGCTTCATTGGAAACTTTATTACTTACGATTAAATCTTTTGGATTTGATTGATTAATCTCAACTTGTTGGCATCCAACAAGAAATATTGATATGTATAATAATGCTAGAAATTGTCTTTCCATTTTCTTAATGCGGTAAATATTTCTAATTCATCATCAACCATATCAAATTTTTTAATAACTTTATTTTTAATAGTGCTGTGATTGCACCTTAAAAAAGGATTTATTTTCAATTCTTTCTGTAAAGTTGTTGGAAGTGATGGGGTATTTGATGCAATCAAACTCTTAACATTATTAAATTCATTTTCTAGTTCATGATTATTAGTATCGACCTCTAATGCAAATTTTAAATTAGACAATGTGTATTCATGACCACAATATACTTTTGTTTCTTGTGGGTAAGATGAAATTTTTTTTAGAGAATCAAACATTTGATTATATGTACCTTCAAACACTCTTCCGCATCCACCTGCAAATAAAGTATCACCACAAAATAACATAGGCTCGCCATTATTGAATGAATAAAAAGCAATATGGTCCAAGGTATGTCCAGGAATTTCTATGACCTCAAACTCAATTCCAATAATAGTGATTTTATCTAATTCGATAACTCTGTTATTAATTTCTTGTATATTGTTGTTTGGACCATATACCTCTAGATCTTTCTTTTTAATAAGATCCAATAACCCATTTGTGTGATCGTAATGATGATGTGTAATTAATACACCTCTTAAATTGATCTTATTGCTATCAATAAGCTCGATAATTTTATTTGACTCACCAGGATCTACAACCAATGACCCTTCATTAGTTGTTATTAACCAAATATAATTATCATCATATGCTTTTATTGGTTCTACAGTTAACATATACAAATTCTAGTTTAAATTTATGAAAAGAGTAAATATTTATACCGATGGCGCTTGTAGAGGTAACCCAGGTGATGGAGGTTGGGGAGTATTAATTGAATACGAAGATATAAAAAAGGAACTTTTTGGTGGTGAAAAAAATACTACCAATAATAAAATGGAGCTAAAAGCAGCAATCGAAGGTTTACGTTCATTAAAAGAGTCATGTGATGTTCACATAACTACAGATTCTAAATATGTGATGGATGGCATTACGTCATGGATTAAAAGCTGGAAAAAAAATAATTGGAAAAATTCTTCAAAGAAAGACGTTAAAAATAAAGATTTATGGATAGAACTTGATCAACTAACCTCTGAACACAATGTAAAGTGGACCTGGGTGAAAGGACACTCAGGACATGATAAAAACGAAATTGCAGATAGTCTTGCAAATAAAGGAATTGATAATCTCTAATAATGGCTAAAAAATACATAGTTCTGGATACTGAGACGACTGGCCTAGAGGTAAAACAAGGACATCGTGTTATTGAAATTGGGGCAGTACTACTGAATGATCGAAAGAAATCTGAAGAACACTTTCATACATATTTAAATCCATCAAGACTGATTGATGAAGAGGCATCTAAAGTCCATGGAATTACAAACTCTGACCTTGAGGATAAGCCTTTTTTTGATGAAATTGCTGAGGAGTTTATTAGCTTTATTGAGGGATCGACTTTAGTTATTCATAATGCACCATTTGATCTTGGATTTTTAAATAATGAATTAAAACTGGCATCTACTAGTTACCCAAACTTAGAAGAAATATGTGAAGTTGAAGACTCATTAACAATTGCGAGGAATAAATATCCTGGTCAAAGGAATTCTCTAGATGCACTTGCAAGTAGATATAATATTTCTGGTTATGATAGAACTTTTCATGGAGCTCTACTTGATGCAAATATCTTAGCAGATGTATACATGCAACTTACGGGTGGTCAAAGCAAGTTTGAATTTATTTCAAATGGAGCCTCATTATCAGAAAAAAATAATAATTCAAAGAACTTTGTTATTGACCAAATAGACAACTTGCCAAAGATAAATGCTTCTAAATCAGATATTAAGGAGCATGAAAAAAGAATCAGTGAAATTGAAAAAAAATACTCTACAAAAACAATATGGAGAAAATATTAATGAAAGAAATTGTTACTAGGTTTGCTCCAAGTCCCACTGGAACTCTTCATATTGGTGGTGTTAGGACCGCATTATTTAATTATGTTTATGCTAAGCAAAATAATGGAAAATTTTTAATAAGAATTGAAGATACTGATAGGGAAAGATCACAAAAAAAATACGAGGAAAACATTTTAAATAACTTATCTTCAATAGGACTTATTCCTGATGAAAAGCCTATTAATCAGTCTCAAAGGAATAATATATATATTAAAGCTGCTGAAAAAATTATTGAGTCAGGAAATGCTTACTGGTGTGATTGTTCTCAAGAGAATTTAGATCAAATGAGAAAAGAGCAAATTGCAGCTGGTAAAAAACCAATGTATGACGGAAGAAGCAGGAATTTAGGAATACAGCAATCAGAAAAGACAGTATTAAGACTGGCAACTCCTGAAGACGGAGAAATTATTGTAAATGACCTTATCCGTGGCGAAATAAAATTTAATAATAGTGAACTGGATGACTTAATCCTTTTAAGGAGTGATGGAACTCCTACATATCATTTATGCAATGTTGTTGATGATTATGAGCAAAATGTTACAACTGTAATTAGAGGCGAAGATCATATTAGCAACACCCCAAGACAAATACATATACAAAAAGCTCTAGGTTATCCAGATCTTGAATATGCTCATTTACCGCTTGTTCTTGGAACAGATAAAAAAAGATTATCAAAAAGAAATGCAGCAACTAGTCTGGAAGAATATCGTGATAAAGGATATCTCGATTCTGCAATTTTAAACACGCTTGCTAGATTGGGTTGGTCTCAGGGTGAAAATGAAGTTTTTTACCTTGATGACTTGATAAAGAACTTTAACATTAAGGAAGTTCAGAAGGCTGGAGCCATATTTGATATAACAAAACTTGATTGGTTGAACTCTCAGCATCTCTCAAAACTTAGTCTTGAAGAATTTAAAAATTTGCTTAAACCATTTTTAGATGAAATTGGCATTAACATTAATGATCATGAAAATGTCGATCTTTTAATTGAGTCTTTAAGAACATCTGACAACAATCTATCAGGCATTGCGAATATGCTTTATCCATATTACAAAGATATTAAAGAATACGATGATGCAGCAATAAAAAAATTTGTTACCGGCAATACCATTTTGCATGATTTAAAGGAAATTCTTCACAATATTGATAATTGGGATGAAGAATCTATTAACAATGCATTAACTAAATACCAAGAGGATAATAATCTTAAAGTTCCTCAAGTTAACCAACCGGTTAGAATAGCCTTAACTGGCAAAACAAAATCTCCTGGCTTGGGTTTAACACTTGTTATTTTTGGTAAGGAACTATCACTTGAAAGAATAGAAAAATTACTAACATTCTAATAAAAAAATTTGTATAGAATTTAGATACAAAAGTAGACAGATTCAGCTAAGAATGCCTATAATGTTGAAAATTATATGATTCATAAGGGGATACTATGAGCAATTTAAAATATTATTTTACTATATTATTATTATTACCTTTCGCTTTAACTGCACAAGAAGACTCAACTGATGTTGAAGAAGTTGTAGTTGTTGGTTCTCAAATAAAAGGAGCTTCAATAACTGCTGCTTTGCCTGTTACTGTACTGTCTGCTGACGATATCTCAGCATTGGGTGTTAGTGATGGTGACGAACTTGTTGAAAATTTAGTTGAACAAGGTCTAAATTTCTTTAATGAGCAAGAGCAGGCTTCTGGTGGTGTTAACGCATCAAGAGGTGACTCCGGTGCATACAACCTTAGAAGTATGGGTGTTGGAAATACACTAACACTTCTAAATGGAAGAAGAATGGTAAATAATGCAGGTTATCAAACAGAATATATTGGTGGTGACTTTGTTCCTACTGTAACTGTTAATACCAACCTAATACCAACAAACGGCTTAGATAGACTAGAAATACTAAGAGATGGTGCATCTGCTATTTACGGTGCTGATGCTGTTGCTGGTGTAGTAAATAATGTTTTAGATACTGATTATGAAGGTTCAAGATTATCTGTAAGAGTTACAGGTTATGAGCACTTCGATGCAACTGATACAGATATAAGTTACAAATTTGGTACTGATCTAAACGGTGGCGCTACAAACATTTCTATTTTTGCACGACATAGAGATCGGGGTAGCATAAGCGCAAGTGAAGATGAGCGCTGGTATAACCAGGATTATAGAAGATACATTTCTGATGACTCACCATTCTCAGGAATATCTTCAATGAATAACACTAGCACTTATGGTTGGTTTCAACTTGACTTGAGTGGGAAAGGTGTTGGTGAAGCATGGCATGCCTCTAATGATGGAGAAACCGAAATGGCTGATGCTACCGATCCTAGAGGTGGTGCTGCATTATGTGCTCTTGAAGGAGCAGTTCTAACAGGTTTTGGAACTTGTTTGTTTGATACTAACTTGGGTGACAATAGATCAAACCAAAGAGGTCTTGGTGATTACAGAGGTGAAATGCAAAGGTCTCAAATTTTCATCTTTACTAATCATGAATTTGATAATGGTATAGAACTATTTAACGAATTAGGATATTACACTGCATCATCAAGTAGAGATATTTCTGCTGGTAGTTTTAGAGGCGGTGTTTTTTCAATTAGCAGTGATTATTACTGGTTCTCACAATTACCTGAAGCCATTAATTTTCCAACTAATAAAAGTGTTGCTGTCGATGGTTGGAGACCTTTTAATAAGGGTAGACAAATTCATGTCGATAAAGTCAGCACAAGACTAGTATTAGGCTTAAGAGGTACTTTCAGTAATGGTTGGGACTGGGAGTCTGCGATTACAAGCTCAAAGGCAAGAAGTAATGATTTAGCAAAAGACAGAATGACTTACCCATTACTATATGAAAATTTCCAAGGAGATCTAAGTAAAACTGCTGCAGCTTTTAATATTTTCGATACAAACTGGGAAACTAATAATGGTGATAACATCCTTGCAGATATAACAAGAGATGATAAATCAACATTAGATATGTTTGATTTTAAAATGTCTAATCCTGAGGCTTTTGATCTTCCAGCTGGTCCAGTTGCTGTTTTGATTGGTATTGAAAGAAGAAAAGAAACATATACTGATGACAGAGATATGCTCTTAGATGGAACGATTACAAACCAAGATTGTTGTGGTGTAACCAGTCAAACCAGATCTCATCCATTTACATCTGCTGTAATGGGTTCAAGTCCTACTGTTGATGTTTTCGGTGTGAAAAGGGTTAATTCTTCATTTGTTGAATTTGTATTACCAATAACATCTAAAATGGATGCTCAAATCGCTTTAAGACAAGAAGATTTTTCTGATTCAGAGTCAACTACTGTTGGTAGAATAGCCATAGGTTACAACTTAAATGATTATGTGAAATTTAGAGGTTCTTTTTCAACTGCATTTAGAACTCCAAACATTCTACAAATGAATCAACCATATGTCACAAGAACTGGAACTAGAGATGATGCAGTGCAGAAATACAGAATTTATAAAAATAATGGTGACGCACTTCCATCAAAATCAGGATCTAAATTTGTTGATGATTGGACTGTCGCAAATACTTTACATTTCAGACTTGGTAATCCAGATCTTAAACCAGAGGAATCTGATAACTCTACACTAGGTGTTGTATTGACTCCTACTGATGCGCTAACAATTACAGTTGATACGTGGTCAATTGAAAAAGAAAATACAATTGGTCTTTTTGGAAGAGTTAATCAGAGTGTTCTAGATCTTTTATTGAGAATAGAACAGGGAATTGGTGGAGCAACAACTGTAGCTGATATGCTAGCGTTTTGTGATGGCAAAAATGTACTAAATAGCCAATTTGGTAAATATGCTATCAATGGATCTGTTGTATTTAGGGATAAAGATCCGAGTTCTGCAACTGATGAGCAATTCTTAAATGCAGGAATTTGTCCAGCAGGTCAGCAAGATGTTATTTATGAACCATATAGAAATTTAGCAACAAGAACAGTTAAAGGTACAGATTTTTCAGTTTACTATAACTTTGAAACTAGTCTTGGAGAATTTGGTATTACTTTCCAAAGCTCTATAACAGATGAGTTTGAACAAGAACCTTCTGCTGAATTTGCTAGAATCAATGCTGCAGTACAAAGTGGTGTTCTCCCAGCTTACACAACTATTTCTGGTTATGGTGATCTTCTAGGGGTTGAGACTACTGGTACTGATCAGAAAGATACTTTAAAGGTCAACTTCAAAAGAGGAGACTGGGGTGCAACATTATCAGCACTTAGATTGGGTGAACTTCTTGATCAAGGTGTAAAAACATCTGATGGATTGGTTTGGAAAATCCCAACTATGACAACTGCTAACTTGAGTGTTTATAAAAACTTTACACTCAATGGTAATGATGCAAGAGTAAGATTTATGGTTAAAAACATAGCCGATGAAAGAGCTCCTCTTGCAGACGGATTCTTTGGTTTCTATTCTGATATACATAGAGATGAAGGAAGACATTTCTATCTAGATCTAAGAATGGATTTCTAAAATCATTCATTATAAAAGGGAGTTATTTAACTCCCTTTTTTTTGCCTTTTAAACATATAATTAAATAATGTCAGCATATAAAAAGAAGGGTTTTTCAATAGGAATTTTACTATTTCTAATTATGTTGATTTCACCAGCTCCTGCTGGTTTAAGTGAAATAGCATGGAATGTTGCAGCCGTTGCAGTTTTAATGGCCATTTGGTGGGCAACTGAGACAGTTCCTGTCGCAATTACAGCATTATTACCTCTGGCATTATTTCCATTGCTTGGAGTAACGTCCTTTGAAGAAGCTGCAGTACCATATGCGAATAAGAACATTTATCTATTTTTAGGTGGTTTTATGCTTGCATTAGGAATAGAGAGCTCCGGACTTCATAAAAGAATTGCTCTAAAAATGATAATTTCAGTTGGATCAAGTGGAAGAACATTAGTGGGTGGATTTATGCTCGTTGCTGCTCTTATAAGTATGTGGGTAATGAATACCTCAACAACTTTAATGCTGTTACCAATTGGATTGGCAGTATGTGGAGTAATGTCAGAAACTATTCCAGGACTTACTGATAAAGACAAATCTAATTTTGATACAGCTTTACTTCTTGGTATTGCATACGCAGCAACTATTGGAGGTATGTCAACATTAATTGGTACTGCTCCAAATATAGTGTTTAGTGCTTTCATGCAAGATACATATGGCGTTGAAATTTCAATGTTTGATTGGATGATGCTAGGAGTTCCTTTAGCAAGCATTTTACTATTCGGAGCATGGATACTATTAACAAAATACGTTTTTCCAATAAATTTTACGTCCTCAATTGAGGCGAGAAATGAACTCAAAGTAATGTTAAATAACATGGGATCATTTACAAAAGATGAAAAAAGAATTTCTGTAATTTTTGGATTAGCAGTTTTTGCATGGGTATTCAGAACTTTATTAAATAGGATAGAGGTACTTTCTGGGTTGACTGATGCCGGAATAGCAATAATAGCTGCAATACTAATTTTTATGACACCATCTGCCTCAAAAAAGGGTGATTTACTTCATTGGGAAAAATCTAAAGATTTACCATGGGGCTTGCTCATATTATTTGGTGGAGGACTATCTTTAGCGGCGCAAATTAGCTCGAGTGGTTTGGGTATTTGGATAGGCAATAGTTTATTAATATTGAGTACAGTCCCTCCAATTCTTTTAATATTGGCTGTTGCAACTTTGATTATTTTCTTAACAGAAATCACAAGTAATGTAACTACAACAACTACGTTTTTACCTGTGTTTGGAGCGTTAGCTATAGCAATTGGAGTGCTTCCAGTTTCTTTGACAGTGCCAGTATGTTTGGCTGCAAGTTGCGCATTTATGTTGCCAGTAGCCACACCTCCAAATGCAATTGTTTATGGTTCAAATAAATTTACAATTGCAACAATGATGAGAGCTGGATTCGCATTAAATATAATAGGTATCTTTGTAGTAACAGTCTTTGCATACTATTTAGCCCCACTTATTTTTTAATTTATGATTTTTAAGAAATTTATAATCGTTATTTTATTTTCTATATCGATACAATCTGGTCAAGATTATATTGATTATCCGCATCCATTTCATCCAACATCTAGTTCGGGCGGTATGGTGGTTAGTCAAAGTGCTTTGTCTTCAGATTTGGGAGTAAAAATTCTTGATATGGGTGGCAATGCAGTTGATGCTGCAGTTGCGGTAGGCTTTTCTTTAGCAATTACTTTACCTAGGGCTGGCAATCTTGGTGGCGGTGGTTTTATGTTGGTTTACATTAAAGAAAAAGATGAATTATTTTATATTGACTATAGAAGTCAATCACCAAGAAACGCATCAATTGAAAAATTATTAGGAGTAAAGCAAATTCCAGATAGAGATTCAGAATTATGGAATAGAGTTGATTATACCTATCTCGCTTCAGGAATTCCCGGAACGGTGTATGGCTTACTTGAGGCACATGAAAATTTTGGAAAGCTAGATCTAAAAAAAATAATGGAGCCAGTAATTGAGCAGGCTGAAAATGGAATTGTTGTTTCGAAAGATCTTAGTTATGTAATTGAGGTCACTCCTCAATTAAGGAGCGACAAAGAATCATTTTCAATTTATTTTAAAGATGGTGAGCCTCGAAAAGAATTTTCAGTTTTCAAAAGACCAGATCTAGCAAATACTTTTAGGGAAATTTCTAAAAATGGAATAAAGGGTTTTTATGAAGGCGTTGTTGCAGACAAAATTGTAAAAGCGATGGAAGTCAATAATGGACTCATAACACATGACGATTTAAAAAATTACAAATCGTTCTTTAGAATGCCTATTGCAATAAATTATAAGGGCTTCAAAGTATTTACGGCATCTCCTCCATCAGGTGGAGGCATTACCTTATTAACATCACTTGGGATACTTAATAATTTTAATATTACAAAATATAAAAGTGATTCTACAAAGACATATCACTACTTGGCTGAAGCATTAAGGCGAGGACATAACAACAGATCTCATTTTGTTGGTGATCCGGAGTATTTTGATGTTCCAATATCAGAACTTCTTTCAAACAAACGAATAATAGAACTTTCCAAAACAATTGACTCTAATAAAGCTAGCCCACCAAGCAAAGTTAAGCCATTCAAGTTAAGAAAAGAAAGCAAAGATACCACACATTATTCGATAATTGATAAAGAAGGAAATGCAGTTTCAAACACTTATACTTTGGGATTATCTTTTGGATCAGGAGTTACTATTCCAGGTACGGGGATTCTAATGAATAGTCAAATGAATAATTTTGCTTATAGATATGGAGATAAAACTGAAATTGGAAGAGCTGCAAGTCCTGGAAATAGGTTTGAACCTGGAAAAAAACCTATGAGTACTATGGCACCTACAATCGTCTTTGATAAAGATAATAAATTATTTTTAATAACCGGATCTCCAGGAGGTTCAGATATCCCAGCTGCAATTTTAAGAGTAGTAACAGGAGTCATAGATTTTAACTTAGATATTGGTGAGGCAACAATGCTCCCAAGAATTCATAAAGACTGGCCTTATTCAGGACTTGAGCATGAAAGGGCAGTAAGCAGAGATATTGTAAGAAGACTAAAAACTATGGGACATGAAACAGAATATGAAATGACAATAGGAAGCACTCAAAGTATTCATGTTGTAGATGGAGTTAATACAGGATTTGCTGATTTAAGAAGACCAAATGCTGGAGTTTCAGTTCAATCTAATTAACTTTTCTATAATCTAAGGGAGGCTCTCTATCACCAAGAAGTGGCGTGTAATTGAAATCAGATCCAATTCTAGCATTATGTTCGTTTTTTGCTTCCGTAATAATATTTTGATTTAAGAAGATATCTTCCGCTGTTTTTGCAAGCACTTTAGCTGCAACTTCCGCACCCTTTAATCCTATTGATGTTCTACCAATTGCTACAGCTTGCCATGAGTGAGCTGCAGTGCCTGGGACCCAGGTTGCAGTCCTTAAACCTGCAGTTGGAACATTCCAGCTCACATCTCCAACATCAGTAGAGCCATAACTATGTGATGTCTTAAAGGGTCTAATGGACTCTTGAGTGCCTATCTCATTATCAGGTTCAAAAAAAGTTTCGTATATTTCGGTAGCATACTTAGTTTCTTCTTCGTCATAACTAACGCCTCCAATCGCCTCAAGATTTTTATGTACTATCTTTTGAATAGTATCGTTTGGCAGTAGTGAAAAATTTCCATGCATTACTTCATATGACATTTTAGTATCTGTCCCAATTGCAGCCCCTGATGCTGTATTTACAACTCTTTTGAAAAGATCATCAACTACAGACATTTTTGGATGTCTCACATAATAATAAACCTCTGCAATATCTGGTACTACATTTGGTGCCAAGCCTCCTTTTGTAATGACATAATGAATTCTTGATTCTTGAGGAATATGTTCACGCATCATATTTACCATGTGATTCATTGCTTCAACACCATCAAGCGCTGATCTTCCTTGTTCAGGCGAACCAGCCGCATGAGCGGAAATGCCTTTGAAAGTAAATTTTGCAGATTTATTTGCATTCGACGTTCTTGAGTTGGCGCTATTTACATCATCTGGATGCCAGTGAAGAACAATATCAACATCATTAAATAGACCTTCTCTTACCATGTAAACTTTTCCAGATCCACCTTCTTCAGCTGGAGTACCATAAAACCTTATGGTCCCTTCAATATTATTTTCAACTATCCATTCTTTTATTGCCACTGCAGCCCATGCTGATGCAGCTCCAAATAAGTGATGACCACAAGCATGACCAGCACCTGTAGAATTATTAATTACCTCTTTAAATGGAGATTTTGTTTGAGCCAAACCTGGAAGGGCATCAAATTCTCCAAGGATGCCAATAATTGGACCACCATTATTAAATTCAGCTATGAAAGCTGTAGGTATTCCTGCTAAATTAGTTTTAATCTCAAATCCTTGAGATTGAAGCGCATTAATTAATAAATTTGCACTCTTTAACTCTTGATAACCAACTTCAGCATAATCCCAAATTTCATTTGCTACGTTTTCAAATTTTTGTTTGTGCTTTTCAATATTTTTTAGAACTTCATCAGCTGAAATGAAGCTACAAAGAAATAATAAAGTTATAAAACTAATTGATGATTTTTGAAATGTACTTTTTTTCCTACCCATTCTTCATTCTCCATTAATTTAATAATAGTTTTATCAGACGAAGTAATCAATTTTCTTTTATTATCAGTTGTATCAAGATAAATCACTGCTTTCGAGAAATCTTTTTTTATTACCGTATACCCAATAATAGTACCATCTCCATTAACATCATTTGATAACTCTATTGGTATTTCTATAGAATTAGCCTCATTTGTATAATCTTTATAAATAAAATCAATAACTGGATTTTTGGACCATAAGGCATAAGATTGTTTTGTCATCATTCCTGACACTCCAGTAATAATACCGATTCCTTTTTGTTCTTCCCTGATTCTTGATATTAATTTTGCAGAGGAATGAAGAACAAAACTGTTAATAGGTCCTCCAGCAAATGGCATTGCTCCTGTAATAGAAGAATTATTAAGATCTTTTACTTCAAGAGATTTAGCAAACATTTGTATCGCAACAGGAAAACAGCTATACAAATCATAGAAATCTATATTGAGATTATTTTTTTTACATATTTGTAGAATAAATTCAGAAGCCAGCTGCATTCCAAATGGTCTAATTAAGTTTGGTCTCTGAAGGGTAGCAATCATATGATTATTTTCTGAAGAGGCTAGGGGATAAACTCTTTTCTCAAATGGTACTGATAGATTATCAGCTACCTCTTCAGAACAGATTATTATTGCAGCTGATTGATTGACATTCCAACTTGTACAATGATATTTATTATATGGATATGCCTGAGCTGGATTTTTTTTAGATTCGTTAAGGATTTCAGATTTTTTAAGAGATTTTTCTATCCATCCATCATTATTTTTTGCTGCAATTTTTGAAAAATGAGCATAAAGATTAGCTATAAAATCATTATGTTTATCAATTTTACTTCTGGATGCGGCCCTAAAGGCGCTTTCTAGTATTGCATAATACCCAACAGCCATAAGACCTAATTCTTGTTCTTCAACATCTAGCTGAAGTTCGTCAGGAGCTTTAATATAATTATCAGGATTTTTATTTAACGGAGTTTCAACATATTCTTTATTTTCAATCGAAGCTCTGAGCATCTTATATCTAGATTCTCCACCCAAAACTAAACTACCATTAATTTCACCATTGATGATTCTTTTACAAGCAGAATTAATTAGATTTTGTTGCAGAATCCCTATTTTTGTAACGCTTGTTTCAGCTGAATTTATATTATTATTTTCAGCAACCCATCTACCGGGATCCCTATATCTCCAAAAACCTTTTGGAATACGAATTTCATTGATGTAATTTACAATATTTTTATTTGTAGAATCTTTTATTGCGGCCTTGGTAGCCTTATCCATAAGTATTAGCGCTTCATCGAGATCATTAAAATCTCCTTTTTGTTGAAGACAACTTATCCCAACAACGACAGGCCTGTTTTTCATATTTTTAGGTCGAGGCATTCCCCCAATAGTTATATCCAACTATTTTGGGAGTGCTTGGAAGATACATTTGATCAAGATTTTTAATTTTGAAACCAGCACTCACCAATATATTAGGTATATCTCTATTTATATTGCAACCACCAAATAATTTTCCCCATAAAGGGTTTATTCTATTTTGCCATTTAACAATATTTTTATCTGGAGCAGTGCCATGTTCACAAAAAAGAATTCTGGCATCTGATCTCATCACTCTTTTAATTTCTTTCAAAGCATCATTTGGATTTGGGATGGTGCACAAAGTATAAGTAATAAGCACTGTATCAATTGAATTTGATGGAAGTTCAATTTCTTCAGCACCATTTATTAAAAAGTCTATTTTTAATTGATTATTTTCAGCAGTTTTTCTTGCCATTTCGCATAGTTCTTCAGATGGATCTAAGCCATAAATCTTATGAATATCTTTTTTTTCGTAAAAAGGAATGTTAAGACCTGAACCCACACCAATTTCAAGTACAGTACCTTTTGCTTGAGGCACTATTTTTTTTCTTTGATATTGAATCGGCTTGGTTGAACAACATGTATCTAAAAGCTTCGGCAGCAAAAATTTTTCGTATGCAGCTTTAATCATTATTAAATTCTGTAAGTGGCATAGCTGCAATATTAAAACCAGCATCTACGTAAGTAATTTCCCCTGTGATTCCACTTGCATAATCAGAACATAAAAAAGCAGCAACATTTCCAACCTCTTCTGCAGTTACTGTTCTTCCTAGAGGCGCTCTATTAGAATGTTGAGAGAGCATTTTTCTAAAATTTTTTACACCTGATGCGGCCAATGTTTTAATTGGACCAGCAGATATAGCATTTACACGAATATTATCTTTACCTAAGGATGCAGCTAAAAATCGTGTATTAGCCTCCAAGCTTGCTTTGGCAAGACCCATCACATTGTAATTTGGCATTGTTTGAGTTGAACCTAAATAGGTTAAGGTTAAAAGAGCAGAGTTTTCATTGAGCATTGATTTAGCCTCTTTAGCCATTGCTGTAAAACTATATGAGCTAATATCATGGGCGATCTTAAATCCTTCACGATTAGTAGCTTCTAAAAAATCTCCTTCTAGTTGGTCTGCAGGTGCATAACCTATGGAGTGAACAAAGCCATCAAATTTTTTCCATTTAGAAGATAATTGTTTAAAAGTAGCAGCAATAGAATTATCATCAGCAACATCACATTCCAAAAAAATATCAGAGTTACATTGCTCTGCAATAGGTTTTAGGTTTTTTAATAACCTCTCATTTTGGTATGTAAAAGCAAGTTCCGCACCTTCACGATTCATAGCTAAAGCTATACCTGAAGCAATCGAATATTTGTTAGCCAAACCTGAAATTAAGAATTTTTTATCTTTTAAAAGCATAAGCGTTGTTTTAATTATATTTTTATATTGTAAGAGAAAAAATCGTTTAAAAGTTATATTTAAGTAAAAACTAGAACTATATACGTTTTTTATAGATATATTTTCTACTTATAATAAATTATAAATAAATGTAAAAAAATGTAGATTTATAGCCAAAACTCTGAAACAATGTCTGTCATAACGTGAAACTCACGAGTTTGATCGTGTTTTTCATCAAATTTAACAAAAACTACAGGGGAATTGTATGTTTAATTATAAAAATTATTTGTTCTCTGTTCTTGTGTTATCTTTTGGTGTTCTAAATACCAATCTTGTTGCACAAGACGAGTCTGCGGACGATGTTGAGGAAGTAATTGTTACTGGTACAAGGCTTAAAGTCGATGGCTTTGAGGCTGTTAGTCCAGTTACAGTTGTTACTGCAGACAACATTAAGAGAACAGGTCAAACAAGAATAGAAGACGTTCTTAACCAAATGCCTCAGATTGAGACAGCTAACTCAAGTTTTGAACCAAGTGGTGAAACTGGTACAGCAAGTTTAGATCTTAGAGGATTAGGCGGATCTAGAACATTAACTCTATTAAATGGAAAAAGAATGCAGCCTGGAAGTATTTGGAGTGAAGTTGCTGACGTTGGTCAAGTACCAGTCCAATTACTTGAAAGAGTTGACGTTCTAACTGGTGGTGCATCTGCTGTTTATGGTTCTGATGCTATTGCTGGTGTTGTTAACTTTATTACTAGAAAGGTTAATGGCGTAGAAGTTTCAGTTAGTACTGGTGGGTACAGACACGACAATGATAATGACAATATCGTGATTGCTCCTCTAAAAGCTAAAAACTTCCCTTATCCTTCAGGTACTGCAAATGATGGAGATACAGATAGTTTCTCAATGATTATGGGTACTGATGTTCAGGATGGTGCTGGTAACATAACAATGTATATTAGTAGAGCTGAAAACGCTATGGTGGCTAACATTGATCGTGACTATGCTGCTTGTGGATTAAGCACAGCAGGTACTTCATGTGGTGGTTCAGCTAATACACCAATACCTCACTTTGACATATATCCAATACTTACAGTTACACAACATACTGATCCAGAATTAATTGGTACAAACATCACTGCTTATGAGCAAGATTTTTGGTCAATCATGACATCTGACGGTTCTTTAATTAATGACGATGGTACTAGATATAACTATGCTGCTGTTGCTCAAATGTTAAATCCATCTAAAAGAGATAGTATGGGTGCTTTTGGTGAGTTTGAAATCGAAGGCGTTGGTACTGCATACATGGAAATGAATTACAGTACATTTGCAACAGTTGGTGGTATCGCACAATCAGGTACTTTCTTTAATGATGAGTATCAATTGTTATTTGATAAT
Organism: uncultured SAR86 cluster bacterium; assembly: GCA_902541175.1. Taxonomy (GTDB): domain Bacteria; phylum Pseudomonadota; class Gammaproteobacteria; order Magnimaribacterales; family D2472; genus SAR86A. Next base: position 81,213 of record CACBPP010000002.1, on the reverse strand, counting down.
AAATCTATGCCACAAGCTTGGAAAGATTCGGTTGATAATGCATTTATTAAAGGTGCTAACTATGCAGATGGTGGTATGACTAAAAATGCTGAATACTGTCTTGGTCAAACTGCTGAAGATGAAGATGGCAATTCAACTTATGTATACGATCCAGCAACTGCTATTTGCGGAACATGGGTTGGTTATGCAACATATGTTGGTAAAAGAAACGTAGAAGGTGGACCTAGACAAGACGAAATTAACGTCGATGCAGGTAGATTTGTCATGGGCTTAAAAGGCGATCTTGGTCTTGGCGATTGGGCATATGATTTCTCATATTTATACGGTAAGACAAATTCGTCTTCTTTCTATGTTAATGATATGAGCGCGGACAAATTGAAAAATGTAATTGAAGGTGGTACAGCTATAGAAGACTATAACGTATTCACTTATCAAGGCGTAACACCTGAGCAAGCAGCTGGGGTTGGAATCACAGGATCAATGAAAGGTACAAACGAAGTGGAAGCATTTAACTTTACTGTTAGTGGTACTACTGATCTTCAAGTTCCTGGTTCACCTGCACCAGTTAGTATGGTAGTTGGTGTTGAGCAAAGTGATAGAACCTATGACAGACTTCCTGATTCAGCATATGAAGAAGGTTTACTTCTTGGATTTGGTGGAGCTGTTAAAGGTGTTTCTGGAACAATTAGCGTAGATGAATATTATTTAGAAGCTGCTGTGCCATTAACTGAACAACTTACTGGTGACGTTGCGTTTAGATCTTCAGATTATGAAATAAGCGGAAGTACTACAACATCTCGTATAAGTCTTTCATACGTGATGAATGATGTAGCAAAATTCAGAGTTGGATTTAATACTGCTGAAAGAGCTCCATCAGTTGCTAACTACTTTATTCCATCATCACAAGGATTATGGGAAGGTACAGATAATTGTGCAGGTAGCACTCCTGTTTATACTCAAGAGCAATGTGCTAGAACTGGTATGACTGCTTCTCAATACGGCAGTGTTACATTAAGTCCTGCTTCACAGTACTACAATAGAGGTGGTGGTAACCTTAACCTTGTACCTGAAGAAGCAGAAACAGTTACAGCTGGTGCGGTTTTAACATTTGCTAATGGAATTACTGCATCTGTAGACTACTGGTCTATTGAAATCGATAAAGCTATTTCATCTGTGGATGAAGAAACTATTATCGAAGTTTGTGCTACTTTAAATATCCTTTGTGATGCTATTAACAGAAATGCGGCAGGTAGCTTATGGTTAACTGGCGGTTATGTTGATGACAAAGTACAAAACGTTGCTGAGAAAGTTTGGGAAGGTGTTGACGTTGTTGCTTCTGGAGATTTCGATCTTTCAAAAGGAACATTATCTGTTACTTCAACAATTACACACTTACTAACAAAAGAAACAACACTTTTACCAGGTGTTGAGTCATCTGTTACTGATTGTGTAGGTTTATGGAATAACAAATGTTTCCCTTCACCTGAAACAAGAACAAACACTAAAGTTGGTTTTACCAATGGTGGTGATTGGTCAGTACAAGGTACTTTAAGAACAATGTCAGGTATTGATACAGATTATGCAGCTGATAAAGTTGCTCAAGCAGAAATTGAAGACATGTACTATCTAATAGACATGAATGCTGTTTATTCAATCAATGACAATATCGGTGTATCACTTTCAATCAATAACTTATTAGACGAAACTCCACCAATTGTTGGTGACGTTCTTTCTAATGGTTATGGTAATACTATGGGTGGTTTTTATGACAACCTAGGTATGTATTGGAATCTTAGACTAGATATGGTGTTCTAAGTTTTTGTTAAAACTTTTAAAAACCGGGGTTTTACCCCGGTTTTTTTTATCTAATTATTAGAAAAAATATATAATTTAAATATGATACAAAAATTAAAAATATTAAAAGTGACCTTTGTAAAATTTATATTTTCTTATATTTCTAAATTTTCTATTTTTTTAATGAATTTATATATAAAGTCTCAAGTTAAAAAATAATGTATAAATATTTCTTTGTAGTATTAGCTTTAATACCATTAACCATTCTAGGAGAATATAAAAATACTAATGGTCAGGCTATAGATAAATCAATTAAAGATTTAATTCGATGGCAAAGAAATCAAAAAAAACCAGTTTTAGCTTCTATAGATATATCCAATGATTGGACCAATTCTGATTTAAATAAAAATCATACTATTTGGATAGGTCACTCAACATTTATTATAAAAGTTGATGATTTAACGATCCTCACTGATCCTGTTTTTTCAAATAGAGCATCTCCTTTTAAGAGGTTGGGACCAAAAAGGTTGATTCCACCCAGCATAAATCTCGAACAGCTACCAAAAATTGATGTAGTAACTATAAGTCATAATCACTATGATCATTTAGATATAAGATCATTAAAAAAACTATCACGACTAAATCCAGAATTAATTTTTTTAATTCCAAAAGGGGATATAGATATTTTCAAAAAAAGAAACATTAAAAATGTTAAAGAGTTTTCGTGGTGGGATGATATTAAAGTTGATGAATTTACCTTTACCTTCACACCAGTGCAACATTGGTCCGCCAGAGGCTTATTTGATAGAAATGAAAGCTTATGGGGAGGGTGGTTTATTCAGACGGATAAATTTTCAATATTCCATGCTGGTGATACTGGTTACTCAAATGATTTTATTAAAACTAAAGAAACTCTGGGATCACCAAAATATGCTTTTATTCCAATAGGAGCCTATGATCCAGAATGGTTTATGTCTGAAAGTCATGTTAATCCAGAGGATGCAATTAAAATAATGAAAGATCTTGAGGCTGAAAGAAGTTTTGGAATGCATTGGGGTACCTTCACTTTAACTGCTGAGGATACACTTGAACCTCCTAAGAGACTTAAAAAAGCTCTTCAAAAAAGTAATTTAGTAAATTTTGACATTCTTATTCCTGGCGAAGTAATTTATCTCAATTAAAAATTATGAATGTTATGCAACATATGACTAGATTTCTCTTATTACTAGCAGAATCAGGTTTTATTCCTGATTCCTTAATTAAAATCGCTGCACGACATATATCCTCTAGGCGTTTAATTGAATCAACTCATTCTAATAATAAGGACGTAATCATCAGCGCGCTTTCTAAAGGTGCTGTTGCTGAAAAAACATATGATGCCAATGAACAACATTATGAAGTTCCTCCTGAATTTTTTAATCAAGTTCTTGGTTCAAACCTAAAATATTCTTGCTCTTTATTTGATAACGATCATTCTTTAGATGAAGCAGAAAATTCTATGCTTAATCTATACTTAGAGAGAGCTGAAATTAAAAATGGCCAAGACGTTCTTGATCTAGGTTGTGGTTGGGGTAGTTTTTCGTTTTTTGTAGCTAAAAAATATCCAAACACAAACATAACGTCAATCAGTAATTCTAGTGATCAAATTACTTATATCAAAAATGAAGCTCAAAAAAGAGGTTTATCAAATATTAAAGCTATTAAAATGGATGTTAATAACCTTGATTTAGACAATCATTTTGATCGTATTGTTTCAATTGAAATGTTTGAACATCTTAGAAATTATAAATCGATCTTAAAATCTCTTAATAAATTATTAAAGTCTGATGGAAGATTATTTATTCATATTTTTTGCCATAAAAAATTAACATACTTCTATGAATTGAAGAATAATTTTGATTGGATGACAAAATATTTTTTTCAAGGAGGAATTATGCCAAGTAGAGACATCTTTGAGTATTTTGAGGATGAATTGGTAATTATTAACCAATGGAATATTAATGGAAATAACTATTCAAAAACTTGTAAAGCTTGGTTAAATAATCATTATAAAAATAAGAAAAAAATATTAGAAATATTTAGAAAATACTATGATAAACCAAAAATTTGGTACAACAGATGGAGAATCTTTTTTTTATCTTGTGATGCTTTCTTTGCATTAAATAATGGCAAAGAATATTTTGTTTCACACTATCTTTTAAAAAAGTCTGACAAAAAGGTTATATCCACTAAATCATAATTACATTCAGTATTGGCTTCTGCATCTTCTTTATCCATCATGTACAATATCGTTTTCAATGGGGCTATAGCTCAGCTGGGAGAGCGCTTGAATGGCATTCAAGAGGTCCGCGGTTCGATCCCGCGTAGCTCCACCATTTTTAAAACATAAATCTTATATTTTCATGGTGACCATATGGTGACCAAAAACTATAATGGTTGATAATACTTTATGAACCAGTTACCTTCATGATCTTCAATAAGCGCTGAACAGCTTTCACACCAATCACCATCATTCATATATTTAATTTCATCGTGTTGTCGAATTTCTGCATGATGTATGTGACCACATATAATTCCGTCATACTTTTTCATTCTGGCGTAATTAATCATTTGTGTTTCAAACTCACCGATGAAATTTGTGGCTATCTTTGCTTTTCTTTTAAGGAATTTTGATAGTGACCAAGGTTTATAACCAAAGAATGCTCTCACTTTATTTAATAGGTAATTAAAATTAATTAATCTATCGTAACCCCAATCACCTATATACATTATTCTTTTACCAAATTTTGTTCTCATCAAATAATCGAACATATCTCCGTGTACTACGAGATATTTGTTCTCATCAACACCCACGTGAACCATTCTATTATGTGTTTCAATATTCCCAATGTTAATCGTTGGAACTGTTCTTAAGAACTCGTCATGATTACCACTAATCCAATAAACTTCTGCATATTTTGAAATACGAATAAGTTGTTTAATTATTCTATTATGATTATCTGGCCAATACCATTTTTTCTTAAGTCTCCAGCCATCAATAATATCGCCGACTAAATATAGCTTTTTTGTTCTAACTTCTTGAAGAAATTTTAAGAGTTCTTTGTCTTTGCAGTGTTTGCTACCTAAATGTAAATCTGAAATGAATACACTTCTATGACCAATATCGTTTTTCATTTATGTTATTCCAATAGTTATGGTTATCCTTAAATAAAAAATTTTTAATTAAATAAATGGACATGCCTAAATATCCCATCTTTTTAAACCTTCTGCTGTCTTGTCCAAAGTAATGTTTGGCAATTTTAAATTTCTTTGGATCATATTTCCTCGATAAGTGAAAATCCTCTGATGTAGGATACTTACATGGAAATTTACCATGTTCATAAAACCTATCTTTACGAGTTAGAAAATATGCTCCTACAGCAAAAGGAATCCACTTTGACATTATTTTATTTAATACATTAAATATTGAAAAACTTAATTGAGCCCTTGGATCTTTGTCATAACATTTAATATTTAGTCCCATTAAATGTAAATCCTCCTCTTTCATTTGTTTTAAAGTATCGTAGATTACTGTATTTGAAAAAAATCTAACATCAGCGTCTATGAAAAGAATATATGGCGTGATTGCTAAATATGATCCGTTATTTCTGGCGACTGAAACAGGTCCACCTTTAATAATTTTAACATTCAACCATTCTTTATGATTTTCAATAACTCTTCTTGTATTATCAGTTGAGCAATCTGCGATAAGTATTCTTATGCCTTCCATGCCTTTTTGCTTCTTTAAACTATCAAGCAAATAATAGATATAGGACTCTTCATTTTTACACGGGACAACGATTGTAACCTCGTCTTTCATTATCACTACTATTTAATTTTAGTTTTAAGCTAAACAATTTTAAAAAATTAATTTAACTTATCATTGTTAAATAAATGCAACAATCATGTATAGGTTTGGTTATTATATTTCAATCAAAAAGTTTCATAAATGAGACAATTATGTGAAATATAAAAAGATATATTTAAAAAATCTAAAAAGTTATTAATATACATAAATGTCAATTAATAATAGAAGAGAGTTTTTAAAACTTACTGCAAAGACTTCTGCCTTATTTATTTTGTATACTTATACTGGACCTTTAAAGAGCTCTGTCCTAAAAAGTACAACTAATGACTTTTGGGATGGTTCTCTATTATCAGACCCACTTGGTTTATTTGATTTACCTATGAATTTCTCATACAAAGTGCTAATTTCATCTGGAGATATTATGGCTGATGGTCTTCCATATGGCAGAAGACCCGATGGAATGGCAGCATTTAAGTTAGATGATGGAAATAATGCTCTTATAATAAATCATGAAACAGATAATTTAGATAAGAGGCTTGATCCCATATCTGCATATGATAAACGTTTCGGTATTCCTTATGATGGTGGAACTACTACCTTAATATTAGACTCTAGTGGTAAAAAAGTAATTGATTCAAGAAGAAGTCTTACAGGAACAAAAAAGAACTGTGCTGGGGGAAAAACACCATGGAATACTTGGATTTCATGTGAAGAAACCTACGATAGAGATCATGGTTATGCGTTTGAGATTAATCCAAAGACAAAATCCTTAGATGGTTTCAAAAGATTATCAGAAATGGGCAGATTTAAAAGAGAAGCTATCACGGTAGATATTAATGATAAAAAAGGCACTATATATCAAACAGAAGACGATCCCATGGGCTTGTTTTATAAATTTACACCATCTATCAAAGATAAGTTAGACGGAGAAGGTGTTCTCGAAGCTCTTAGAATTAAGAACTTAGAAAGCACTGAGAACAAAGATGGTTCTATAAAATCAGGCGATTCTTTTCCAGTTGATTGGGTCCTAATTGATGATCCAAGTGCTTCGAAAAAAAGAACAAAAACTCAGGGTAAATCAAAAGGTGCAACTATCTTTTGTGGTGGAGAAGGAATAATTTTTACAAATGATGCTAACTCAGAAAGTGTTATTTATTTTACTTGTAAAGACGGCGGTCAAGCAGGCCTGGGTCAAATTTGGTCGTATGCTCCAAGTAAATCTAAAATCACATTATTTTATGAATCAACTGATACAAAAGACTTATGGGAAGGAGATAATATTAATGTCACACCGTGGGGTGATCTCATTATCTGTGAGGATAATGATAGCAATGCATGCAGATTAATTGGTTGTACTCAAAATGGTATGCTTTATCCACTCGGAAGAGTTGCTGGTAATAGTAGCTCAGAAATTGCTGGCATTTGTTTTTCATCTGATGGTAATAATATGTATCTAAACATTCAAGATGAAGGTAAAACAATTGTTATTAATGGTGACTGGAATCGTATTAAAAATTTCAGAGACAAGTTTGATGCCAAGAAGATAAATTATTGACATAATTTTTGATTAGTTAAAATTTTTTAAACGTTTTTAGCTTAATATTAGTTTTTGTGAATAACTATTTTTAACTTTCTACCAGAGGTGTAATCCATCATTTCTTGTATACTAATTTGTGATTGATAGGAAAGTCTCACATATCCATTGCCATGACTTAAATATATGAAAGCTGGCTCATCAAAATACAAACTTAAATTTGGTAAATGGCTCCATCTTTGTTCTGTTGAATCAAAACCTTTTTCAGGGTCAGGAAGATCACCTTTTTTATATCTGGCTAAAAAGCCTTGTACACTTCCAGATGCAACAACCTCCTCATCAATTTCAGGAATCCAAAGAATTTGATTACCGTAGGTTAGATCATCGTTTACAAAGTCCATACCATTTAATTCAACAATTACAGTCTTTATTTCATGTGAATAACTAAATGAAGAGAAAATCATTAGAAAAAATAAAATGTAATGTTTCATAATTATCCAAAAATGTTAATTTGTGCACGTCTATTGAACTTCAATCATGTTCCTTTTGTATGAAAGTATGGAAACTTTCTGAAATTTTTTGTTACGTAAAAGTGAATTTTTTTCATACTGGATTATTGTGATTGATGAATCAAATCACTTTAAAAATATCTTTTACATAAACTAGTTACAATCAATGATGATTCTTGGTGACCATATGGTGACCAAAATCTGCAATGTTTAACAACTCTCGCAATTGTTTATAATTAAAATGTGGTTTTGACTAGGTTTAAAGCTTTCAATGTATTTTCAATATGAAGAGAGCAGGCTTATGGCATTCAAGAGGTCCGCGGTTCGATCCCGCGTAGCTCCACCATTATTGGATAAAATTTTATAAAGATGAATGAATTACTATTAATAGCAGTTGTAGCCTTACATCTTGTTTTTATTTGCATTGGCACCTACAGAAACTTTAAATAACAGTTAAAGGACATTTCTTAATTTATAATTTCAAAATAGAGGAATATTAACCATAGAGAATAATAAATTATAGCCCCCACTATAAGTCCGACAGCTACAGAATATAATTTAGACATTACTTTTTTCATTTTTAGTGTTTGATTTTTTTAATTTATAAAAACTTAAATTATGATCATTGATTGAAAATAATCTTACAGCAAATATATCTTTTAAATAGTTTTGGTAATTTTTCCATGGTGCTTTATTCCCCTGTTTTGGCATGAAGTGAAGTCCTCTCTTAAAATATCCCGATGTAAAGTCAATTAACTGATCATCACCATAGGCATTTTCATCATTGATAGGTTCGCAGCATTCAACTCCTTTTTTATCCATTAAATTTATTAACCTACAAACATATTCACAGGTTAAATCAGCTCTAAGGGTCCATGAAGCATTTACATATCCAAATGAAATTGCAAAATTTGGAACTCCGCTTAGCATCATACCTTTGTATGTGAGTCTTTCATGAGGATCAACTTTTATATTATTGATAGTTACATTGATATCATTTAATGAATTAAGTTCAATACCTGTTGCTGTAATTATGATATCAACTTCAATCTTTTCCCCAGAATTAAGAAGAATTCCATCTGATTGAAATTCATTTATAGTATCTGTAATGATGGTAGCTTTATTATTATTAATAGCTTCAAATAAATCACTGTCAGGAACTAAACATATTCTTTGATCCCAGGGTTTGTATGAAGGAGTAAAGTGTTTATCAATGTCATAATCTGAACCCAGTTCATTTCTTGCTAAATCTAATATTTTGTTTTTAGTTCTTTCAGGATACTTTCTTGCCATAAAAAAAGTAAAACTTTGCCAAAGGATATTTTTCCATCTTATTAAAAAATATGTGACTTTCACTGGAAGTATTTTTCTTAAAAATTTGTTAATTGCGTCTTCACTTGGTCCAGATACTACATATGTTGGCGATCTTTGAATCATGAAGACATGATTAGCTTTTTTAGCAATGGCAGGAACAATTGTAATTGCAGTGGCACCACTTCCTATAACTGCTATTTTTTTATTCTGGTACCCAATTGAATCATCCCAAAATTGTGGATGTATTATTTGACCTTTAAAATTATTTTGATTTTTAAAATTAGGCATGTGAGGCTTTGTATAGCTGTAATAGCCACCACATAAGAACAAAAAATTACATGTAATATGTTTAATCTCATTATTAAAATTAACTTCAAGTTCCCAGATAGAACTATCTGAGTTCCAATTTGCAGAAGTTACTTTATGATTTAATAGAATATTATTATTTAATTCGTTTTCATTAACTGTCTCATGAAGATATTCCATTATTGAAGGTCCATCTGCAATTGATTTATCATGTATCCACGGTTTGAATCTAAATCCAAGTGTATGCATGTCAGAATCTGATCTTATTCCAGGATATTTAAATAGGTCCCAAGTACCTCCAATATTTTCTCTTCCTTCTAAAATAGAAAAGGATTTGTTAGGACAAGATTTTTTTAGGTTATAACCAGCAGCAATACCTGAAATCCCAGCTCCGACAATAATTACATTTCTATGCATTTATATAATATAAGTAACCATAAATATTTACGATGAGTTAAAATTTAGTTATGAAAACTATTCTACTATCAATATTGTTATTTTCTAATACTTTGTTGTCATTAGATGTAAATGTTAAATCTTTAAACAATAAAACACCTGAAAGGGTTTTATACATAGGAAACAGCTACTTGTATTATAACGATAGCTTGCATAACCACGTAAGAAGAATGCTAGAGGAAAATTATTCAAAAGAAGTTGATACAAACAATTATAAAATGGTAACAATTAGTGGTTCAAGACTTATACATCATAACATCGATCACTCGTTAAATTACTCCAATCTTGGAGCTGAAAAATCTTTTGAATTAGTTATTCTTCAAGGTGGAAGTGGTGAAACAAATACTCCTCAAGAAAGAAAAGTGTTTGCCAACAAAGCAAATGAGATGATAGAAAAAATTCATAAAGCAGGAGCTGAAGCTGCGTTATATATGATTCATGCATATGTAGAACCTCATGAAAATACAAATCCTAAGATGATTGAGGACATAAAAAAAATGTATATTAATGTTGGTAATAAAAATAATATTTTAGTAATGCCTGTTGGAATTGCTTTTGAAAATGCATATCATGTAAATCCAAACATTAAGCTTCATAAAGAATATGATGGATCTCATCCCAATCTTCTAGGAACATATTTAGCAGCTTGTGTGGTCTATGCCAGTATCACACAAGAATCACCTATGAAAATTAGCTATAACTACTTTAATAAAATCGGTGACAAAGATAAAAATTTCCTACAGAGAATTGCACACGAAACTGTTGAGGATTTTTATAATATTAAACTATAGTTTATCTGCGTATTTGTGATTTGTTTCACTATGATGTTCTTCATCAGCTCTAACACACCTTATTAAGTCAGAAAGCTTTGAATCTGAACCAAGCTTATAATATTTAATTGCAAGATCAGGTGCCTGAATGTTTTCAACTATTCCTGATTCAACAAGCTCCAAGTACTCTGTATAACTCTTCACTGCTTCATCTTCAAAGTACCCAATCATTCTATGAGCAGTTCGTGTGAAAAAGATATACATGAATAGGTAGAAGAGACCAAATATAATCTGGGCAAATAGAACTATAGTTCTTTCAAAAAAATTGGGCTTTGCTATTTCAATAAAAAACATTAAATGCATTCTTTCATTTTCAGCTTCGGCCAACATCTCCCTAATTTGTTCACCATAACCAGCCTTCATAGCTCTTAAACTTTTAAAGTGCATCCAAACACCAGCAACCATTCCAGGAACACCTGCAACAGTTTCTAGAACAACTGCTCTATGCCCATATCGTTTTGCAAAAAATGTATCAGCAATAACTCTGAAAAACCTTGTCATAGAATGTGCAAAGGCATCAGATATATTTTCTTTATTAATTTTGTCTAGTATTTGCATATATAAATATTACTTATATTATATTATATATATTATTGATATTATATACAAACCATCTAAGCTTTATTTAAATAAGTTAATATTTAAGAATGAATTTAGAAATTTATTACGTAGATGCATTTTCAAATAATATCTTTGGCGGAAATCCGGCAGCTGTAATATTTACTAATCTAAGTGATGATGATCTTATGCAGAATATTGCAGCTGAAAACAATTTGTCAGAGACAGCATTTATTAATATTTCAAAAAATGAAAATACTATCAGATGGTTTTCTCCAACCAAAGAAGTAGATCTTTGTGGCCATGCAACTTTAGCGTCAGCGTTCGTATATTTTAATTATATAAATACTGAAAAAGATACTATTGAGTTTAAATCAAATGGTGGAATGTTGATAGTAAATAAAAAAGACAATATTCTTGAATTAGATTTTCCAAAAGATACATTTATTAAAACCAATCATGAGGATGTTGTATGTAATGCAATTGGATTGAAACCAACCGAAACATACAAAGGTCAAATTAATTTAATGGCAGTTTATGAGAACGAAGAGGAAATTTTAAATCTACAGCCTGATTTTAAGAAAGTTTTTGATCTTACTGGACAAGGACTAATAGTTACTGCCCCAGGCCTGCATCATGATTTTGTGTCTAGATATTTTTGTCCTAAATACGGTATAAATGAAGATCCAGTAACAGGCTCTGCACACACAACTTTGATACCTTATTGGTCAGATAAACTTGGATCTAAAAAGCTTTTAGCTAAGCAAGCGTCCACAAGAGGAGGAGAGTTGTTCTGTGAGAACAAAGATGAAAGAGTTCTAATTGGAGGAAATGCAGTTTTATATATGAAGGGCAATATTAATATTTCCTAAATCTCAATAATTTGTTTTCCGAAATTTTTTCCAGTTAATACATCTCTCAATGCCTGAGGAGCATTCTCAAATCCCTTTGTAATAGTTTCTCTGTACCTCATTTTATCTTCAGATACTAATTTGAGGATTTCTTCTGTGGCCATTTCCCATTCATTCATCCATTCTGTTACAACAAAGAATCTATGTTCAGGTTTTGGATTAAGTGATCCAAAGACATGAAAGGGTGTTTCAACATTCATCATGTCTTTCTCATTATATTGAGATATGAAGCCACAAATAGGAACTCTTGCTCCATTATTTAATAATGGTGCAACAGCTTTTGAGACCAGGCCACCAACATTTTCAAAATATATGTCTACTCCATTAGAACAAGCTGCCTTCAGATCTCCATCTAAATTACCTGATTTGTAATCTATACACTCGTCAAACTTTAAAACATCTTTAACATAGGCACATTTTTCTGGACCGCCAGCAATACCGATAACATTACAACCATATATTTTACCTAACTGACCAACTACTGTTCCAACAGCTCCAGAAGCTGCAGAAACAACTAATGTTTCACCAGATCTAGGTTTTCCGACTCTATTTAATCCAAAGTATGCGGTTCTTCCAGGCATTCCTAGAGTACCCAAGAAAGAAGATAATCCAATATCGGTCTCAGGAACTTTTAGTAAAGCAGGGTCAGTATCCTTTGCTTTAATATATGTTTGCCAACCTTTATGAGCACAAACTTTATCACCAACTTTAAATAGTTTAGATTTACTTTCAACAATTACACCTGCGGTTTCACCAGTCATAGGCTCACCAATTTTTGCTGGTGCAGCATATGATCTAGAGTCATTCATTCTTCCTCTCATGTAAGGATCAATTGACAAGTATTTAGCCTCGATCAAAACTTCGTTATTACTTATCTTAGATATTCTCTCGTCATTCATTTTCCAACAATCATCTTTTGGCATTCCTGTCGGTCTTTTATCTAATAAATATTGTTTATTTATATATTCCATTGTTACTCCAACTTGTTATATTAAATTTGTTAATTCCCTAAAATGTTTTCGGCAGACTGTCTTATAAATATCGTTCCCACCTACAAGAACTTTGTCTCCTGTTAACAAAACATTTCCATTTTCATCAAGACGCACAACCATAGTTGCTTTTTTATCACACTCACTACATATTGTTTTTAATTCAACCAGATTATCTGCAATTGCAAGTAGAGTAGAGCTTCCTTCAAATAGATTTCCTTGAAAATCCGTCCTTATTCCATAACACATAACAGGAATATTTAGCTCATCTGACACCTTGCCTAGATTGTTAACTTGTTCTCTTGTTAAAAATTGTGCTTCATCAACAAAAATGCAATTAATGTCTCTGGGCGAATTTTTATTAATTTCAGAAAAAAAATTATAGTCTTTATTGACTACTTTAGCTTTTGCCTCCAACCCAATTCTAGATATGATTTTGCTATCTGATTTTTCTTTCAATTCTTCGGGAATAAAAAGCATTGTTCTGAGACCGCTTTCTAAATAATTATGATTAGACTGAAGAAGAGCAGTAGATTTACCTGCGTTCATTGTTGAGTAAAAGAAATGAAGTTTTGCCATATAATTATTATATAACTTTAATTTCGTTTCTTGTTTATGAATGTTTTTGAAGAGAAGGGTATTACTCATTTAGATTTGCATGGCGTTAGGCACAACGAGGCATTTGTTGAAGTAATTGATTTTATTTACCAGCATCAATCCGAAATCCCTTTAATTATTATTTGTGGAAATTCAAATAAAATGATTGAAATTGTTGAAAGATCACTTAATTCAAATTCTATTATGTTCTCCAAGCCAAGATTTGGTATTATTAGGATCGAAAAAATATGAATAATACCGATCTACTACTATTTGAAGAACAATTATCAGATGAAGAGTTAATAATTCAGAAGTCTGCTAGAGAATATTGTCAATCAGAATTGATGCCAAGAATATTGGAAGCCAATCGTAATGAAATATTCGATCAATCTATATACAAAGAAATGGGATCTTTAGGTTTTCTTGGAGCTCCAATTCAAGGTTATGGATGCGCAGGTGTTAATTATGTATCTTATGGATTAATAGCAAGAGAGATTGAAAGAGTAGACTCTAGCTACAGATCTGCTTTTAGTGTTCAAACTTCTCTTGCAATGCATGCCATATATAAGTTTGGATCAGAAGATCAAAAAAAATATTATCTGCCTGAAATGGCGCAAGGTAATTTAATTGGTTGTTTTGGATTAACTGAACCAGATGCTGGTTCTGATCCTGGATCAATGAAAACAAATTGTAAGGAAGTAGATGGAGGTTATCTATTAAATGGATCAAAGACTTGGATAACTAACTCTCCTATTGCAGATGTCATGATTATTTGGGCTAAAGATGAACAGGGAATTTTAAGAGGATTGATAGTTGAAAAGGGCTTAAAAGGATTGGATGCTCCAAAACTTGAAGGAAAGTTCTCATTAAGAGCATCAGTTACAGGTCAGATTTTCATGGATGATGTTTTTGTTCCCGCTGATAAAATTCTTCCAGAGGTTTCAAGTTTTAAAGGCCCTTTTTCATGTTTGAACATGGCAAGATATGGTATTTCATGGGGTGCAATGGGTGCAGCAGAATTTTGTTTAGATGCTGCTTTAGAGTACGCTATAAACAGAGATCAATTTAATGCACCTCTTGCTTCAAAGCAGCTTGTTCAAAAGAGATTAGTTGACATGCAAACAGATATTATTCTTGGATTGCAAGGAAGTCTTAGAGTTGGAAGATTAATTGATGAAGATAGATACAAACCTGAGATGATTTCTCTTGTAAAACGAAATAATTGTCAAAAAGGTCTTGATGTTGCAAGAATGTCTAGAGATATTCATGGAGGAAATGGCGTTAGTGACGAATATCATGTTATACGGCATTGTATGAACTTAGAAGCTGTGAACACCTATGAGGGTACAAGTGATATTCACAGCTTAATATTAGGCAAGAATCTTACTGGTATAGAATCCTTCTAATTAACTACTTTGTTCTAAGTATCTTCCGAAGAACTCTTCAAGTTCTGTATACAGCTCCATTTTGTTTGCTTCACCAACAAATCCATGGCCTTCATCAGTTTTAACTAGCCACCAAAAGTCTTTACCTTCTTTTTTACCATTTTTCTCTAATTCTCTTCTCAATTTTTGAGCATGTTTAATATCTACTCTCCAATCTCTAACTCCATGAACAATGTAAAGTGGGGTAGTGATTCTATCAACTAATTTAATAGGTGAAACAGCATCAAGATATTCTTTTTCATTCTCATAGTCTCCAATCTCTATCTTTTGTTGCTCATCCCAAATTTCCCAAACTTTAGGTCTTTCACTAAAGAGAAGCTCCATATCGGTAACACCAACATAGTTAACAGCACATTTGTACAAATCTGGAGTTTTTGTAATTCCTGCCATGACAGCATAACCACCATAACTAGCACCATATATACATACATTATCTGGATCAGCTATACCTTGTTCGACAGCCCAGTTAACAGAGTCAGTAACATCATCCTGCATCTTTCTGCCCCATTGTCTGTTAGCATCCTTTACGTGTTTTCTACCATAACCAGTTGAGCCTCTAAAATTCATACTTAGAACAGCATAGCCTCTTGATGCTAAAAATTGGTGTTCTGCATTATATCCCCAATAATCTCTTGCATTTGGACCACCATGCGGATTAACAATTAATGGCAAGTTTTTTCCATTTGAATTTTTTGGAACTGTTAAATATCCTTCAACCGTTAGACCATCTCTAGCTACAAATGAAATTGGCAGCATAGGAGACATTTTGTTTTTATCAATCCACGGTCTAGATTTAGCAATGAATGCAATGTTACCTTTATTCCTGTCATAGAAATACATTTCACCAGGATTTGTATCACTCCATGTAGTAATGATGGCTTTATCTTCATTTTTGGTCCAGCTACCAATACTTACTTTGTCATTGGGGAAACTTGCCTCAATGGTATCGTATATTTGCTTTAATTCATCATCAAGCCAAACTCTTTCTGGCTTTTCGCCATAGTAGGTAATATAGACAGGTTTTTTTGTTTTTTCAGATATCGCTATTCCTCCGACATCATATTTTGGGTGTTCAAAAATTTTTTCAACAAATTTATCTTCGTAAGCATCGTATAACCATAATGCATCTGTATTTGAATCATCAATTACAGTTCCATCTTTAGCAACAGCTTGTCCTCTCATGTAAACATATCTTGGATCATATGAATAAGCAGCAGGAGAAAAGGACGGTTCTTGAAACTTAAACTTTCTCAGTAATTCAAAATCAGCATCTTCACTGTTTCTATGATACAAATAGTAATATAAACCTTTAACTGCAAAATATCCTCTTACAACACCCTGTTGATCAATAGCCCATCCTAAACTTGTTTGTCCGTCAATCACTGGATCTTTAGCAACTATTGTTGTTCTGCCAGTATAGATATTTAGTTTATGAATATCCCTATATTTTGGTCTTCGTTGATTATATGAAATTAATACATGCTCATCATCTTCTTCCATAAGATCAGTAATCGATGCATATGTGAAATATCCATCCTCAACTTCACCTGCAACAAGTTGTTTTGGCTTTGTACCATCAATATTAATTGCCCACATACTATAAGTGTCTACACCTCTCGATGGTTGTCTATAAAATGCAATTCTTGAGTTATTCAACCATTGGAATCCAACAAGCCTTGACTTACCTTTTGTTCCGCTGAGAACATTTGGAGTGTTGGTTTCTAGGTCAATAACAAGCAGAACTCTTGCAGCTTGAGGATCATCATCGTCTTCAATTGAACATTTGGCTCCAGTAGCAGGAACCATTGCTGCAAAATATTTACCATTAGGAGATAAAGTGCCGCTAGTCATAGCAGAATCGCAAAAGAAGTGTTGAACAGGTATTTTTTCATCAGAATAAGCTTCTGATGCAAAAAAAGATCCTAAAATTAAAATCGATAGTAGTTTTTTCATAATTATCCTTAATGTTTAGTGAAAATTTTGATTTATCAAATTACAGCTAATTTGAAATTTATTAAAACAATTATACATATTTTAGTAATAATTTGTTTCTAAATTAAGTGTTTTTATATACATATTTATACATATTTTATTGTTTTTAATAAGAATTAAAATGTTTGCACATTTCCAATATTTAATGAATAATAGTCTGAATTACATATTTTTTATGGGGATAATATTATGTTAAAACTTAAAATTACTTTTCTTGCAGCTTTACTGGCAGTTGGATTCACATCAGTTATATATGCTGATAATCCAGGTGAAGTAGTCGCTGCACCAGCTGAAGTAGCTGAATCAACTGAAGAAGTAGCTAGTGAGGCTGTAGTAGAGTCAAGTTCATCTGATACAAGCTCTTCAAGTGCATCTGCTAGTGGTGATGAAGTTGAACTATCAAAAATAAGCGTTACTGGTTCTAGAATTAAAAGAACTGATATAGAGGGACCTCAGCCACTTGTTGTTATAACAAGTGATGATATTGATCAAGGTGGTTTCTTGTCAGTTTATGAAGCTGTTGCTTCTGTTGCTCAGAATACAGGTCAAACGGTCATGGATGGTTTAGGTGGAGGTAATAACAATGCTTCAAACAACCAACTTAACCTAAGAGATTTTGGACCTGGTAGAACCTTGGTTTTAGTTAATGGTAAAAGAAGAGCCAATTATCCATATCCTCAGGGTGATGGAGATGCTTCATTTAACTGGAACAGAATACCAATTGGTATTGTTGAGAGAATTGAAATTTTAACATCAGGTGCTTCTGCTGTTTATGGCGCAGATGCTGTTGCTGGTGTTGTTAACGTAATATTAGTTGACGGTATGGAAGAATTTGCTGTGCAAGCAAGAGTAGGCGCACATCAACCATTTACAAATAGATCTGCAGGTGAGTCTGTAAATATTGAAATAAGTGGTGGTAAATACTTTGATAACGGCAGTATGGTCTATGGTATAGATTTATCCACTGTAAATCCCCTACGTGGAACAGACAGAGAACAACTTGATGACATTTATGATGAGCCAGTTGGGTATTACCACTATGGTACATGGGCTGGTTATCTAGGTTCTAGGGGTTATTCTGGTTACGCATTATTACCAACTAATTCTGGTGCTACTACAACTTGTGAAGATCTAAACATGAGAACAGATTCAATGCAGAATTACGGTTGGGGCGCTAGTGATTACACAGATCCAATTACTGGAAAAACATGGGATGCATTAGGCAGATCTACATATGGTGACAACTTCAATTACTGTAATCTTGATAATGGTAAATGGTCTACTATAAGAAATGGTTCAGACAATGCATCTATATATGTTGCTGGTACTTATAATTTTGATAACGGTGTTCAAATAACAGCTGACGTTCATTACTGGGAAACTGAAGTTGACAGTGTTAGCAGACCGAAATTTGTTATTCAAAACTACTACGCAACTGGTGGTGTTGTTCTTGAAGACGGAACGCTTGCTGCTGACGGTGCTGGAAACGTTTACTATACAGGAACTGATAGAACTTTTTCTCCAGCAATGTTTAGATTTGGTGGTGCATATCTTCAAGGACAAAGATTTTTCCCTGAAAGTGAATGGCAGGGAGTATATGACGAAGATACTATTTCATATACTATAGCTGCAAATGGTAATTTTGATTTCAGAGATTCAATTTGGGATTGGGAATTAGCCATTGTAAATGATGAATACAATTTTACTCGTGGTGGTCTTGAGGTTACAGAATCAGGTCTTGAAAGATGGTCATGCGGAGCTGCCGCTAATACAGCATATGCAAGTAGTTGTGTAAGTGGTAGATTTGGATTTGGTATATTTAACCCAGATACTTTCTGGGGTGATGTCACTCTTGCTGAATCATACGGACTATGGAAAATGGCATACATCAATGGTGATTCTAGCTCAGAATCAGTTCAGTTTAATGTGACTGGTGATTTATTTACATTACCTGCAGGACCAGTAGGTTTTGCTCTTCACTTAGACGATACAACTACTGATTACAATATTAAACCTGATCAGACATTCCTTGATGATGATATCTGGGGTAGATCCACTACAAGAGGTGGTGGTGAAAGAAGTAGAGAATCTTATGCGGTTGAGTTTTCTATTCCTGTAACAGCTGATTTCAATCTTTATGCAGCCAGAAGATACGATAGCTATGATGAGCTTTCTACTCAAATTGGTGACAGAAGTACTGACCAATTCTCATTCACTTGGAATGCAACTGAAAATATGATGATAAGAGCTGGCTGGGGTGAGTCATTTGCTGCACCAAGTTTGCCATATATTTATAAAGGCGAGTCTGGTTCTTTTGGAACACCTTGTGACTACTATGGTAGATATTATAACGAAGGTGTTGTGAATCTTGACGGCACAAACTGTCTAGCTGATAAATATACTCAGCTAAATGCAACTCTTAGTTCATCTGGTAATCTAAATCTTAGAGCTGAAGATGGTGAGCAATATAATTTAGGTTTTGTTGTTGATCTCGTTGATTCATCAAAGGTTAAAATGGATATGACATTAGACTTTGTTGAGTTAGAACTTGAAAATATTGTTGTTTCTACAAGCTCAACACAAGTCCTTATTGATGAGATGATTTGTAAAGCACAAGAAGATGGCATTAATACACCTGGATACTCCTATGGTGCATCATATTGTGCTGATATATACGCAAGCGTTATTCGTGGTGCTGAGTGGCAACCACAAGGTGGCGGAACATTCGAGGGAGAGACACCTCCTGAAGGTGGTATCGATACTGTTAAATATGGATATATTAACGGTGCAACAAGATACTATAGAGGTGCTGACCTAGCTCTTAGCTCAAGATTCTTAACAGATAATGCTGGTGATTTCTTTGTGTCTTTATCTATTGCTTACGTTGATGACGAAAGAAGAGCTGTAGACGCATCTGCTCCACTTGAATCAATTATGGATCAAGAAAGAAGATTAAGATCAAGAAGTTATTTGTCATTTAGTTGGACAAAAAATGACTGGGCTGCTGGTATTAGTACTTCTAGAATTGGTTCTATGAACTATTCAAGTACTTGGAATGAAAGAGGGCCAAATAGTTATGGTAATCCAAGAAAAATAGATCCTTATTATGACATTGGATCATTTGTTAGATATGATTTCGATGATGGTCATTTTGTTGCCCTAAGTGTTTCAAACTTAATGGATGATATTCCTGAAAAGAATGTTGACCTTGGATGGCCTTGGTTTGCTACATACTACTACTCACCAGTGGGTAGAGAGTTGTTCTTAACATATAGGTATACATTCTAAGACAAAATAGAGCTTTAAAATCCCCTCATTTGAGGGGATTTTTTTATAAAACTGAAGTTTTTACAAATATCTAATATAATTAGGTACATATTATGGATATAAAAAAGATATTTATTACTCTTTTAACCGTTCCATTTTTGGTTGGACAAGAAACAAATCAAGATGAGACTGTTAATGATAGAGAGTTAATGGAAAAAGCCATTGAAATAGAGGCTTCATCATCAAATGCAGCAGCTGATAGGCAATCATATATAGATAATATTGATAATCAAATTATCATATTAATAGGAGATATACAGTTTTTATCTCAACAGCTTGATTTAACCAACATATACAATAGACAACTACAAGAATTAATTGAATCTCAAGAGGCTGAAATAGTTTCAATTAATGAGCAAATGGCCGAATTAGACAAAACGAATAGGGGTATTCTTCCTAAACTTGAAGAAATGGTTAACACTTTAAGCTCAATTGTAGAAAATGATACTCCTTTTTTGTTAACTGAAAGACTTTCTCGAATTGATGACTTAAAAGATATCTTGGTTCAATCAAATGTTTCTACTTCAGAAAAATTTAGAAGAGTATTTGAAGCATATCAAATAGAAAATGAATATGGCAGAACTATTGAAGCTTACAGAGATGAAATTCTAATTGATTCAGAAACATTCAATGTTGAGGTATTCAGGCTTGGAAGAGTTGGTTTATATGCAAGAACCTCAGATGGGAAAAATACTGCTATGTACAGTAAAAGTCAGGGCAAATGGATCAAGAAAAGAGGAATTGATAATGAATTGGTTGTTGCATTAAAAATTGCAAGAAAGGAGTTGCCGCCTTCATTGCTCAAGCTTCCAGTGGAGAGAATATAATGAATAAATATCTATTACTCGCTCCATTATTGATTTTGAATTTTAATATTGTTTCTCAAGAATCAAACGATGGTTCTCTTGAAGAAGCTCCTTCTAAATTAGAACAATTAATTATTGATATAGAATCAGAGATTGATGTTGAAAAAAGATTTGACTTTAGCAGATCTAATTCTAAGGAAAAACAATTAAACGACCTCAAAAAAATTAATAACAAACTTAAATCCGACCTCAAGACAGCTGAAGACCTTTCTGTAAGATTGATTGCAGAGTTCGATGAAAATGAAAAGCAACTATCTGAGCTTGAAGAAAAACTTACTTTAAAGCTAGGAAATCTTGGTGAAATGTTTGGTGTTGTTAAACAAGTTTCTGGTCAAACTAGAGGCGAGTTTAAAAACTCTATTACTAATATTGATAATCCTGATAGAGACTTATTTTTAAAAAACTTATCAGAGTCAAAAAAATTGCCTGATTTATCAGATATTTCTTCACTTTGGGTAGAGTTGGTAAAAGAGATTAGAAATGCTGAAACTATTACAACTTTTAAGACTAAAGTTTTATCTGCTGATGGAGATAATAGTGAACTTGAGGTTCTTAGAATTGGAACATTTTCATTAACTCAAAACGGGAGTTTTTTAAAACATCTAATAGATACTAACCAAATAGAATTTTTACCTTCTCAACCTGCTGGAGTAAGTAAAAGAAAATTAAAACAGTTGCAAAATAGTTCTGAGGGAGTTTTCGAAGTCGACATTGATCCAACTAGAGGAGCTATTTTAGATAAACTTATTCAAAAGAAAACTTTTTTTCAAAGAATTGCGGATGGTGGGTTTGTTGGATATGTAATTATCTTACTTGGATTAGGTGGAGTTGCTTTAGCAAGTGAGAGGATATATGTTTTAAGAAATACACTTGAAAGCATTCAAAAACAAGAAAAAAGCGAAAATATTATCGAAGGAAATCTTCTTGGAACTTTACTGAAAACTGCCAAGGATAATGTCAACGAATCACTTGATTCGCTTGAGTTAATATTAGATGAAAAAATTCAATCTATTACACCTTCTATTGAAATTAGAGTTAAAGCTATCAAACTTATTGCTACGGTTGCACCATTGCTTGGTCTTCTGGGTACGGTTATTGGTATGATTGAAACCTTTCAAGCCATAACTTTATTTGGTACTGGTGACCCTAAGTTAATGGCTGGTGGTATTTCTCAGGCATTAGTTACTACAATGCTTGGATTGATTGTTGCTGCACCTTTATTGTTTATGCATTCGTATGCAGAAAACTATTCCAAAACAATTATCTCTTTCCTTGAAGAAAAAGCATCTGGCATTGTCGCAAACAAAACAAAGAAATGATTGGCGAAGTTTTCAAAACTTATACAAATTTTATCAATCAAGGTGGACCTGTTGTTTTAATATTATTTTTTATTAGCATTTATTTGTTTATTTTAATTTCTGCAAAATTTAAATTTTTATTTTCAGATATAGAAATATTAAAAGCTGAATATAAGCAAAATTTACTTAGTCTTGAAAAAGATCAATTATATTCTTTAAATTTATCTGCTCTTAAGTGTGATTTTAAAAATCTAATAACTAAAGATTTTTACATTATTCAAACACTTATTGCTTTATGTCCAGTTCTTGGATTATTAGGTACTGTAACAGGGATGATTGAAGTTTTTGATGTTGTTTCATTCTTTGGAACCGGTAATGCTAGAGCACTTGCTTCCGGTATAACAAAGGCTACTTTACCAACTATGACAGGTATGGCAATAAGTATCGTAGGTTTATTAACTTATACGGTACTAAACAGTAAATCACAATCATTAATATCAGAGCTATGAGACGAAGAAAGAAGATTTATCAAGAAGAGTCAGGATTAGATTTAACTCCAATGCTTGATATTGTTTTTATCATGTTAATTTTCTTTATCGTTACTACTTCATTTGTAAAAGAGTCTGGTATTGAGGTTAATAGACCTAACGCTGAAACAGCAGAAAGAAATGAAAAAGGTAATATTTTGGTTGCAATTTCAGAGAATAATGAAATTTACATAGATAGAAGAAAGGTTGAATTGAGAGCAATCAGACCAAATATTATTCGACTTAGAGCTGAAAATCCTGAGGGAGCAGTTATTATACAGGCTGATAAAGCATCACAAACAGGATTGCTTGTAGAGGCTATGGATCAAATTAGACTAGCTGGGGTGCTTGAAATTTCAATTGCGGCGGAAAATGATTAAGAAGTATTCAGGTCAATTGGTTGGTTTTTTTTCAGCAATTACTTTCTTTATGCTTTTAGCTTATATTGTGAAACCAAGCTCTGAAACCTTAAAAAATGAAAATTCTTTTAGAGTTGTTGACTTTATTAGATTAAAAAAAGATACATCTTTGAAAGAAAAGACAAGAGCCATTCCAGATAAACCAGAACCACCAAAAAAACCACCTCCACCAGATCTTCCAACACCTGAACTTCAGGCTCCTCCTCAAGCACCCAATCTTGATATAGAGTTTCCTGATATTTCTATACCTACAGATTTTAAAGGTGCATTTTTAGGTCCACAAAATCAAGGAGGAAACTCACAAGTGATACCATTAGTTAGGATTAATCCTCAATATCCTAGAAATGAATTACTTGCTGGTGTTGAGGGTTGGGTAAAAGTAAGATTTACAGTCGAGCCTGATGGCTCAGTCTCTTCTCCGAAAGTTGTTGAATCTAAACCTCCAAGAGTTTTTGATTCATCTGCATTAAGAGCCATAAAAAAATGGAAGTTTAAACCTAAAGTTGTTAACGGTGTTGCAGTGTCTCAAGATGGTACTCAGATAATAGAGTTTAAATTGTTTTAATATGAAAAAATTTAGTGTCTTAGTTTTTATATTTATTATTAGTTTTAATCTTTCAAGTGAAGAGGTTTTAAATGAAACTGTATATTGGGAACTAACAAGAGTTGATACAAAAATTGAAGAAAAGAAATATGATGAAGCTGAGGATATTCTTAGATACTGGTATAAGAAAAACTGGCGTTCAAGATCTTATAACAAAGCAGTGATTGCAAGAACATATGGCTTCTTTTTGTATCAACGAGAAAGATTTGATGAAGCTTTAGAAAAGCTACAAACTGCTTATGACGAGAATGCTCTTCCATTGGCTGAGGCTACCTCTCTTGTCCAAGCTATGGCTCAACTATACTCAGCCGAAGGGCAGATTTCAAAAGCAAAAGATTTATTATTAAATTTCATAGAAAAAGCTGAATCCAATCCTAAACCTGTTCCTGGAATGCACAATGTATATGCAATAACAGCACTGATTTATGCTTCTGAAAAAAATTACGATGTTGCATATGAATATATTAATTTGGCAATTTCTCTTTCGTCAGCTTTTAGAGAAGATTGGTACCAATTAAAGTTTGCAATTGAATATAACAGAGAAGACTTTTTAAATGCTGAAATATCTGCAAAAGAGTTATTATTAAATAAGCCTGATAATAAAAGATATTATGTTCAACTTTCAGCTATTTATAACATACTTGAAAAATATGACTTGTCTCTTGCTACGATTGAAGTTAGTTACATGAAAGGACTGCTTGAGAAGCCAGAAGAATTTCAAAATTTGGCAAGCTTTTACTTGTATAAACAAAATCCAGCAATGTCAGCGAAAGTTTTAGAAACTGCTTTATCAAATAATAACATTGAATTTGATAAAGCAAATGCAAAGTTGCTTTCAGATGCATGGTTGTTTGCTAAAGAAAGATCAAGATCTCTTGAAGTAATTGAAAAATCTCTTAATGCGGATCCAAAAGATGAAAAGCTTGTAAATCAATATATAAATATTGCTTTTAGTGCGTTTAAATGGGACGAGGTTATTACTGGCATTAATAGGGCAGAACAAATAGGAGTTCAAGATGATGGTAAACACGCTCTAATGATTGGAATTGCATTCTTTGAAAAAAAGAATCTTAAAAAAGCCGAAGATTCTTTTATAGAAGCATCACAAAGTAAGAAATATGCTGATCAGGGCAAGGCATGGTTAGAATATTTAAATGCTCTTAGAGGCTAAAAAGTCTTATATTGAACTCAATCAATTTAATATTGTCATATAACAAGTGATTATTAAAACTGAAAATTTAACCAAAGTATATGAAGCTGGATCTCAAGTTGTAGAGGCTCTAAAAGGTATAAATTTATCAGTTGAAAAAGGAGAGTTTGTTTCAATTATGGGCCCGTCAGGATCTGGTAAGACAACATTAATGAATATAATAGGATGTTTAGATTCTCCATCAAGCGGTTCATATCATCTTAATAACAAATCAGTAAGTGTTTTAGATGATGATGATTTGGCTAGAATTAGAAATAAGGAAATAGGTTTTGTTTTTCAATCATTTCATTTATTAGCAAGAAATACTGCTTTTGAAAATGTTATGTTACCTTTGAAGTATGCTGGTATGGGCAAAGATGAAGCTATTAAAAGATCAAATGATGTTTTAGATCTTGTAGGACTGTCTAGTAGATTAAAACACACTCCTGCAGAGCTTTCTGGAGGTCAACAACAAAGAGTAGCTATTGCAAGAGCATTAGTAAATAAACCAAGTATTTTATTTGCTGATGAACCTACTGGTAATTTAGATTCAAAAACTGGCCAAGATGTCATGAGTATTTTTAAAGATTTAAATGAAAAAGGACAAACTATAATATTAATAACCCATGAAGATAGTGTTGCACAGCAATCAAAGAGAATTATCACTATAATGGATGGTCTGATAAAATCAGATATTAGTGAATGATATGAAAAATTTTAAATATATATTTGTTATTCTTTTTTTTGTAGCTGCCTGTGGCGGTGGATCAGATAATAAAGAAACTCAGTTTTATAAAAAAGAACAAACTACACCTCAAAAATTAGAAGTTTCAATTGATGCATCTGGTGTTATTGAAGCTATCTCATCAGTTGAGATAAAGTCTAAAGCATCAGGTGAGGTTCTTTTTCTTGGTGCTGAAGTTGGAGATTTTGTTGATAAAGGATTTATGCTTGCTCAAATTGATCAAAGAACAGCAAATAACATAGTTGATCAAACTAAATCAGATCTAGAAGCTGCAAAAGTTCGTCTGATAAATGCAGAATCTCAATACGATAGAGGCATTGAACTTCATAAAAATTCAAGTATTTCTGATAAAGATTTCGAGGATATTAAAGAGAATTTTGCTCAAGCAAAATCAACTTTAGTTAGAAATGAGGTTTCTTTTGAAAATGCGAAAATTGCTCTAGATGATACTGTGGTTAAATCACCAATTGATGGTACTGTCATTTCGCGACCTGTTGAAGTTGGACAGGTTATTTCATCTCCCACATCAGCTTTTGGAGAAGGTAGCGTAATCATGACAATGGCAGACTTGTCTAAAGTTAGAGTGAGAGCCTTAGTTGATGAAATAGATGTTGGGAAGGTGGCAATTGGTCAAAAAGTATCAATTAAAGTAGCTGCATATAGAGAGAAAGAATTTATTGGTACTGTATCAAAAATAGAACCAAAAGCGTATGTTCAACAAAATGTAACAACCTTTCCAGTATTAATTGATATTGATAATGAGGAAAATCTTTTACTTATTGGCATGAATACAGATGTTGTAATTCAAATTCTTAAAAAAGATGTTAGTCTAAGCGTTCCAACCATGTCGCTTAGAACTAGAAAAGACATTTATACTGCAGCAGCAATTTTAGATATTGATATAGAAGAAATAGATAAATTTTTGGGTGAAAGAGTTGGCGGAGAAAACTTTAATAGATTTATAGTAATTAAAGATTCAAAAAAAGGTCCCTATTTATCTTGGGTTAAAGTTGGAGTATCAGATTTATATAATGTTGAAATAGTTGAAGGATTATCAAAAGGTGATGTTGTTTACATTCTTCCAAGTAAAAGTCTCTTTGATTATCAAAAGCGCTTTAAAGAAAGAGTGAGTGGTACTTTTAGTTTTGGATAATGTTAATTGAAGAGTCTATAAAATCTGCTATCTCATCCATTAAAACTAATGGAGTAAGATCTTTTTTAACAGCATTAGCTATAATTATTGGAACTGCAGCAGTTATTACTGTCATAGGTATAGGATCAAGTGCTGAAAAAGCACTTGAAGCGAGTATTGATGACTTAGGTCCTAGAACACTTTCAATATTTCCAAGTCAGAGAAAAAGAGGTGGAGTATCTTCAGGGTTTAATCCTTTAGTTATAAAAGATGCAGAAGCATTAGCTGACAATAAAGAACATAACTGGATGATTGCTCCAGCAATGAATGGTAATAGACAAATTAAATTTAGAAATTCAAATATTAGTGGAAATATTAACGGATATTTACCAATTAATTTTAGAGTAAGAGGCTTTGAAATCGGCCAAGGACGAATATTTACTGAAAAGGAAAATTTAGGAAGAAAAAAAGTAATTATTGTTGGCTCGAAAGTGCCTGCTGAATTAAAAACGACAGCAAAACAGTTATTAAATAACGAAATACTTGTTGCAGGTACTTCATATAAAGTCATTGGAATTTTGAAAGAAGAGGGATCAACGGGTTGGCAAAATCCAGATGATGACTTATATGTTCCTCTTTTAACCGCATCTCAAAGAGTATTTGGTACTGATAGACTCGGATGGATTAATGTTGGAATCTCAAATGAAACTAATGTTGATTACGTTATGATGACAATAGAACAAATCCTAAGACAGAAGCATGATATCGGTCCAGGTGATGAAAATGATTTTAGAATTAATGACTGGAGTCAGTATTCAGATCTAAGAAGACAAGCAACTGGTATTTTTACAGCTTTGATTGCAGGCATTGCTGGTATTAGCTTAATTGTTGGTGGAATTGGTGTTATGAATATTATGCTTGTATCAGTGACTGAAAGAACTCGTGAAATTGGGTTAAGAAAAGCGCTTGGTGCAACACAAAAATCAATAATGATGCAGTTTATAATTGAAGCTGTGCTTCTATGTATACTCGGCGGAATATTAGGCATCATAATAGCAACTTCATTACTCTTTTTATTTACATCCATAAATGACTGGGTTTTTTCTATGCCTTTCAGCGCAATTATTGGGTCAATAACATTTTCAGCACTCGTAGGTTTATTCTTTGGAATATGGCCTGCAAAAAGAGCAGCTAAATTAGATCCAGCTGTCTCTTTAAGATATGAGTAAACTTAAAATCATTCAGCTTTTACCAGAGTTAAATATTGGTGGTGTTGAAAGGGGAACAAAAGATTTTTCAAGCGCACTAGTCCAAAGAGGTCATGAATCTATTGTTATTTCTAATGGAGGAATATTTGAACATGATATTGTTAAAGATGGCGCGAGGCACATAAAAATACCAATTCATAAAAAAAGCTTATTTTCATTACTATTATCTAAGAAGTTACGAACTGTATATGAAAAGGAAAAACCTGATATCGTTCATGTAAGATCTAGAATGCCAGCATGGATAAATTTTTATGCTTTTAAAAGATTGATAAAAAAACCAATTTTAATATCAACATTTCATGGCTTATACAGTACACCAGTTTACAGTCAGGTAATGTCTAAAGTTGATCATATGATTGCTATATCCAATACCGTAAAGGAATATATTAAAAATACTTACAACGTAAGTAACGATAGGATCTCGGTTATTCCGAGAGGCTGCGATATGGACCATTTTAATAAAAATCAAGTTGATAATGATTGGATAAATAAGTGGTTTAGAGAATTTCCTCAAACAAAAAATAAGATTATTCTTACTTTGCCAACAAGAATTTCGAAGTGGAAAGGGGTTGATAACTTTATTGAGTTAATTTCTAGATTAGATGGTAATGTTTTTCATGGTTTGATTGTAGGGCCAACTTCAAATTCCAAACTAAGATATTTAAATTCCCTAAAAAAGAAAATTTCAGAACTTGGCATTAATAAAAGTATAACCTTTACTGGTTCAAGAAATGATATTAGCAATATTTATAAAATATCTGATATTGTTTTCAATCTTTCTGTTGATCCTGAACCATTTGGAAGAACAACTATAGAAGCAATAAGTTGTGGAGCAAAATTTATAGGTTGGGATCATGGAGGAACAAAAGAAATACTTGAAGAACTATTTCCGAACGGCTTAGTTCCTCTTGGTAATATTAATGCTTTAGAGGAGAAAGTAATAAAAGTATCTGATAAAAACTACTTAACTCCAAAAGAAAATGTTTTTACCTCTGAAAGAATGATAAATGAAACTATAAACCTATATCATCAGCTATTAAGCACAGAGCAATAAATTTTTTGTATTTCATTAATCTTCTTTTCAATAGAGTATTCTTGAGTTACGAAATCAAAAATAGCTTCTTGATTAAGTATATCTATATTGTCTACATATTTTTCTAGAAGTTTTTGTAAGGATTTTTGATCATTTTTATCAGCTAATAATTCTTGAGGAAGAATATCACTCATATGTCCTACATTTGTTGAAAGCACAGGAACTTCAAGAAATAGAGCTTCTAGTGCTACTCTTGGTCCTCCTTCATCTCTTGATGAAACGATCAACACAGAAGCATCTTTGTAATAATTTTTAAGATCTTCTCTTTTTATGTTCTCAAGTATTTTTATTTTCTTTGAAAGTCCATATCTTTCTATAAGTGACATCAAGTTTTCTTTTTCTTTGCCAGATCCTATTATTAAAAGTTCTTTATCAATATTTCTCCATGATGAAATCAAAATGTCAAAACCTTTAATTTTTTCTAGCCTTCCTATTGCTAATGCATATTTATGTTTTTTAGTTTGAAATTTAGATAAGTTTGGATACCACCAATTTGAAACAATCTCTGCATTATTTTTGATATCTTGTATGGCTATTTCACTAACTCCAATTATAAAGTCAGGTTTTTCAAAGATGGATTTATTTTTTTTAATACCATGAACTGTAGCTATATGCTTATAATTTTTTTTCTTTATGTATGAAATTATTGCAGTTGTTTTAGCTCCATGGGTATGAACAATGTCTGGATTAATTCTTTTTAATAATTTTTTTATTTGATATTTACCTATTAAAGATCTTCTTCCATAATTTTTAATTTTGAAAATTTTAATGTTCTGATTAAAGTTATGTGCAATAGATTCATTACATATAAGAATAGGATTTTTTAAAAGATTATTTGATAAGAGTTCGTCTACATGCTGCTCAATTCCAGCAAAAGCATCACTCATAACAAAATGAACTGTATTCATATTAGTTTTAATAATTTATATGAAATTTTTTCAACTTCAGCAAAAATTTCATTATGAATATTTTGTTTTTGAAGTTTCATTTTAGACACACCATCTGTGATATCACTACAATCAATAAAACCAATTTTTTTATTCTCAATAAGACTATCAATAACTTTTACTACCTTATTTGAGCTCCTAATTTTTTTCATATCCATTAGGTATGTTTTACCTTTGCAAGAGAGACTTTCAAAAACCATATTAACGCTATCCCTAGTTATCAATTTAGAGTTTGCATTTTTTAAAGTTGTTTCAAAATCACTTGAGCCATGATTGAAATCAAAAAACTTAATATTATTGTATATATCTTGTAGTGACTTTAATTTTTGATTTGTAGAGGGGGGCGTTCTTCTTGAATTAAAAATATAACAAATTTTATTTGGGTGAACAGATATAAAATAATTAACTTGAGCAATGATATGATCTTCATCAAAATAGTAATGTTTATTTTTACCACCAACCGCAATTAAAACTATATTTTCATCAGTTTCACTATCTGATACTTTTGCAATTGATCCCTCAAAGAAAATGACATTATCAGTTTTTTTAAATTTGTCTTTATCATGATTGGGAGCACAAATAAGATCAAATTTGTCTTTGTTGAAAGTAGGAGAAAGAATTGCTACTGATTTTGTTTCACTCTTTTGATTCTTTTTAGTATCTAATATTAATGAGTAAGTTTTATGACCAGCTCCAATGATTAGATCATATTTTTTTTCTTCAACGTTTTCTAAATATGTGAAAAAAGGAAAAAACCCTTTTACAAGTCTCTCATCAATATGTAGATCAATTTTCTTGGAAATTTCATCAAGTAGATTTTTTACTTGCTTTTCATGTCCAATATTATTGTCCTTAACCCATAAAATGTTCATTTAAGTTAATTATACATTGGATAAAGTGCTCAATATTGGTTAACCTAAAAATATGGATGAAAAGAAAACTATTAAATCAATAGCAACAGCACTGGTATCTCAATACGGAGATGACGCTCAAACTGTTGCAATGTTGAGGGCTGCAGAATTCGCAGCAGAACTTAACAATGATGAATGGGCAAAGTGGGAAAAGGTTATCAAAGAGATTGAAGGATTGGACAATCAATCAATTTTAGATGGATAAATTATCTTTATTTAAAAAGCAGGAAATCTAAAAAGTATGAAATTTAAAAATTTTTTTAAGGATAATACAAATACTTTAATATCTTGTCTGGGTGCTTTTTTATGTATTTTTTTTATATCGTATTTTAACTCTATTGATGAAACAAATATTTGGTTGATACCCCCATTTGGAGCAAGTTTGGTATTGGTTATGGCTGTGCATGATAGCCCATTAGCCCAGCCAAGAAATGTCTTTTTTGGACATATTCTCTCAGCTTCATCTGGTGTTTTAATGTTTTACCTTTTGGGTAATTCGCCTATTTCAATATCATTAGCGTTATCTTTTGCAATATTTCTGATGATAATTACTAAAACTACTCACCCACCAGCAGGAGCTAATCCTATAATTGCAATTTTGGGAGCAAAAACTATTGAATTCGTTATAATGCCTGTTGCTACAGGGGCTTTATTTATAGTTATTTTTGCTTTTGTGTATAACAAAATTTTGAAGAGGTAGCTAATCATTATTCATTAATGCAAAATGGAAAACATTGAAAATACTATTAAAAATGTTTTAATTGATGAGTTCAATCCATCAATATTATCAATAACTAATGAGAGCTATATGCATAATGTCCCTGAAGGCTCCGAGAGCCACTTCAAAGTAATTCTTGTTAGCGATTCATTTAAAGATGTTCCAAAAATTAAACAACATCAAACAATTTATAAAGCTCTGGGTAATATTATGAATCAAATTCATGCGCTATCTATTCATTCGTTTGATAAGGAAGAGTTTAAAAATAATCCAATGATTATTGATTCGCCAAACTGTGTTAATAAGAAATGAGAATAGATTTAAAAAATATTGCTTCCGTTCTAATCGATAAGTACATAATTATTTTATTTTTAATTTTTGCCCTAACTGTCTTATCTGGGCTAGGACTGAGTAATTTTAAACTTGATGCATCTTCAGATGCTCTGGTTTTAGAAAATGATGAATCTTTAAAAACATACAGAGAAGCTGAGGATGAATTTGGTGACTCAAGTTTTTTGATTGTTACTTATGAACCTAGTAAAGAATTATTTTCTGATTATTCCATTAAC
This sequence comes from uncultured SAR86 cluster bacterium, assembly GCA_902541175.1. Lineage (GTDB taxonomy): Bacteria > Pseudomonadota > Gammaproteobacteria > Magnimaribacterales > D2472 > SAR86A. The sequence goes on along the minus strand of CACBPP010000002.1, from coordinate 48,518 downwards.
AGGATTGCAAACTTAGAAAATGATTTAAAAAATATTGATGGAGTTGATTCTGTTTTATCACTCCTCGATGCACCTATTTTTTTTCAACCAAAAGTTGGTTTAACAGATGTAGCTGATAACTTAAAAGATATAACTTTTGAAGATATAGATTTATATCTAGCCAAAGAAGAGATTATTAATAATCCTATATATAAAGAGTTAATTATCAGCAAAGATGGAAAAGTTACAGCTATGCAGGTTGTACTTAAAGGTAATAATGAATACAACAATCTTATTACTAAAAGATATGCGATTCTTGAGAAACTTGATTCAAAAGAAGTTCTTACGAGCAAAAGTCGACTAGATCTTCAAAATGATCTAAATGATATTAATTCAAGAATAAGTAAGATTAATGATTCAGAATCAGAATTTAATAAGATTCTTATAAATAACATAAGAAATACTCTTGATAAATATAGAGATGATGCAACCATTTATCTTGGTGGTCCATCAATGATAGCAACTGATATGATGGAATATATTGAGTCTGATTTAACAATATTTGGTTTGGCAGTAGCAATAATTTTTGCAGTAATGCTCTACCTCTTTTTTGGGTCAATTTGGCTTGTGATTTTACCCTTAATGAACGCTTTTTTAGCAACATTCATAACCGCTGGTTTTCTTGGATTCATGGATTGGAAAATCAGTGTAGTATCCTCAAATTTTATCGCGCTTTTATTAATTTTAACAATCTCATTAACAGTTCACTTGCTAGTTAAGATAAATGAATTAAAAGAAAAACATGATTTTAGAACTGCTATATTGAAAGGTTATGAGCAAATGTTTGCACCATGTTTTTTTGCAGCTTTAACAACTGCTGTAGCATTTTTATCACTTACTTTTGGAGAAATAAAACCGGTAATTGAATTTGGTAAAATGATGGCATTCGGGATCTCAATAGCATTTATTTTAACGTTTACATTTTTACCTTGTTTGATATATCTATTAACAACCAATCAATCAAGAGATTATTTATCGATTCATAAAGTAACAAAATCGTTATTAAAATTTTCTCAGAAAAATGTTCGCTTAGTTTCATTTGTTTTTGGTATTTCATTTTTACTTTTATGTTTTGGAATATCTAAGTTGGAAGTAGAAAATAGATTTATTGATTACTTTGATCCTGATACAGAAATATATAAAGGAATGTATGAAATTGATTCTAAGCTTGGAGGTACTGCAACTCTTGATATTATTATTTCTCAACCTGAAGATTCATTTGAATCTATTGAGATTGAGGATGAATTTTTTGATGATGATTTATTTGAAGATGAATCAAGCTCAGCAGCTGGTTATTGGTGGAATATATATTCTTTAAATGAACTAGAGAAAATTCATGATTATCTAGATTCAATTCCTGAAATTGGTAAAGTATTAAGTGTTGCAAGTGGAGTAAAGTTAGCAAGACAGATTAATGATGGTGAGGATCTAAATGATCTTGAATTAGCTCTACTAAGATCTGTTTTACCAGAGGATATAAGAGAAACACTTTTATATTCTTACATTAATAAAGATGACTCAGTTGTCAGAATATCTACAAGAGTAAATGAATCTGCATCAAGTTTAAATAGAGATGTTTTGCTTAAAAAAATAAATAATGATCTTCAAAATAAGTTTAATTTAGAAGAATCTCAATATGAAATTACTGGCTTGGCTGTGTTATACAACAATATGCTTCAGTCATTATTTCAATCTCAAATAAGTTCACTGATTATTGTCTTTGCTGTAATTTCTTTAATGTTATTTTTAATTTTTAGATCTTTGAAAGTAATGTTAATAGGCTTAATTCCAAATATCTTTGTAGCATCTTCAGTTATGGGATTATTAGGATTGTTTAATATTCCTCTAGATATTATGACAATTACTGTTGCAGCAATAAGTGTGGGAATGGCAGTTGATAACACTATTCACTATATTTATAGATATAAAAAAGAACTCAAAAAAAATAATTCTGGTCAAGCATTAAAAAATGCACATAGCACAACAGGAAGAGCAATATTTTATACAGCTACAACTATTTCAGCTGGTTTTTGCATTCTCATACTTTCCAACTTTTTTCCAACACTTTTATTTGGACTTTTCACATCAATAGCAATGATTTTAGCTTTTATAAGTTCGTTAACTTTATTACCAAATCTATTAGTAAAATATAGAGTTTTTCAATAGTATTAACTCATGGGACCTTTAAAAGATATTAAAGTTATAGAGTTTTCAGGCATTGGTCCAGGTCCGTATTGCGGAATGTTATTGGCGGATTTAGGAGCTGATGTAATAAGAGTTAGTAGAAAGGATACTGAAGGATTAGAAAATAAGTATGATATTCACAATCGTTCCAAGCGAAGCATAACGGCAGATTTAAAAAATAAAGAATCAGTTAATGAATTGCTCAAACTTGTCACTCAAGTAGATGTAGTTTTTGAGGGATTTAGACCTGGTGTTATGGAAAAGTTAGGTATTGGGCCTGATGATTGTTTAAAGGTAAATCCTAAACTAGTATACGGTCGCATGACAGGGTGGGGTCAAGAGGGACCAATGTCAAAATTGGCAGGTCATGATATTAATTATATTAGCCTCTCAGGTGCTCTTAATTCTATTGGTAGAAAGGACTCTAATCCAACTCCGCCACTAAATTTAATTGGTGATTATGGGGGTGGTGGAATGCATTTAGCTTTTGGAATTGTTTCTGGATTGATACATGCTTTAAGAACCGGAGAAGGGCAAGTTGTTGACTCTGCAATGGTGGACGGATCACTTTCACTAATGTCATTCTTTTATTCACTAAAAGAAATGGGTCACTGGGTAGATAAAAGAGAATCAAATCTTTTAGATGGTTTTGCACATTTTTATGACACCTATGAATGTTCAGATAACAAATTTTTAGCAGTAGGGTCCATAGAGCCTCAATTTTACTCAGAGCTTTTAGATAAACTTGGTATAGAAGAAGACAAATTTAAAGATCAACACAATACAGACCTTTGGCCTGAATTAAAAAATATTATGTCATCAAAAATTAAATCAAAGTCTAGATCTGAATGGATTGAAATATTCAAAGACAGTGATGCCTGCGTCTCACCTGTATTAAGTATGGAAGAGGCTAAAAAACATCCTCATAACATTGAAAGAGAAGCCTTTATTAACATCGATGGATTCAATCAACCTAATGCATCGCCTAGGTATTCAGTAACTAAACAAAAAATCAAACATAATGCAAAACAAGTTGGAGCAGATCTTGATGACATATGTAAAGAATTTAACTTATCAATTGACGCTTTGAAAAAAACTTAAAGTATTTTTAAATGATTCATTTCTAATATCTTCTTCATCAGTATCTAGAAGTATAGATATCTCTGTCACAATATGGTTTAAGTAACTTGGTTCATTTCTATTATTTTTAGGTTTATCTAGAAGATTCTTAGGTATTAAATATGGACAATCAGTTTCTATCATTAATTTTGATAAAGGTATATTTTTGATGGTTTTGCGAAGCTCAACATTTCTTTTTTCATCACATATCCAACCAGTAACACCTATATAACAATCTAATTCTAAATAATCATCTAATTGACTTTGTGTTCCGGTAAAACAATGAACAACTGCTTTGCTAATATCAGATGAATATTTTCTTAGAATTTTAATAAAGTCTTCATGTGAATCTCTTTGATGAAGAAAAAGAGGCTTATTTGTATCAATTGCTATTTTGATTTGCTCCTCAAATGCATACATTTGTTCTTCATAGGTTGATAAGTTTCTAAAGAAATCTAATCCTGTTTCACCAATTGCATGAGGATTATTTTTATTAATTACTTCTTTAAGTTTTTCTAAATATTTTGCATTGATTTCGTTTGCATGATGTGGATGAACTCCGATTGTAAAAAACATATTTTTAGAATATCGATTATATATATCTAGTAACTTATCTATATCTCTTAATCGACTGCAGATAAGACCAAATTTAGTAATATGATTAGCAATAGCTCGATCTATAACTTCATCTAAATCATTATCAAATCTATCACTAGTAAAATTACAAGCTATGTCGGCAATTTCATGCATATAGGTCTATATTAATTTCTAATAATATAAATTATGAACTAAAATTAACTCATCATGAATCAATTTGAAAGATTTCAAGATGCTCTTAATCTAGAGAATACTGAAGATAATAAGTTTTTAGTAAATCCAAATACTAATTATTTTGTTGGTAATACCCCCCATGGTGGATATTTAATGGCAGTGATGCACAAAGCATTAACAAACATACTGCCTCATTCAACTGCAATAAGCTCATCAGTTCAGTATTTAGATAGAATTGATGCAGCTCCTTTTGAGTTAGAAGTTGAAACTTTTAAAATTAGCAGAGGTAGCTCATCAGGTATTGTTAAGTTGAAGCAAAATAGTAAAACTTGTACTACTTTTACTGGAACTTGCTCTGATTTTAAATTTATGAAGGGATATGATGGTTTATCAAAGCCCTTGCCTGCAATATTTAAAGACAGAGATAAGAAAGATTATGTAAAAATGAATTACGATAAAATTTCAAAAGGCTTTACACCAGCATTTATCCAACAATTGGAGTGTTTAGTTCATCCAAATCATGCTTGGTGGAATAGAGAATCAAATAACGATAAAGATAATGAAGCAAGATGTTCTGCTTTCCTTGAAATGGAAGGTGGAACACCTGATCAATTCTGCCTATCTTTTTATTCAGATATTCTTCCACCTGTTGTATCAAATAAGTATGGACCTCTGGGATGGATTCCAACTATTACTTTAACAACTCATATAAGACAATTACCTTCAACATCAGTGGTTTATGCTGACTTTAAAGCTACTGATATTAATAAAGGATATTTTGAACAAGATTGTAATATATGGGATTTAAATGGAAATTTAGTTGCTTCGAGCCGTCAACTCACTAGAATACTAAAATCAGAAGAAAAATTATCATAAAATATTAATTAAAAGGATATCTAATGCAATTTAAAGGTACAAAGAACTACATATCTACTGAAGATTTGAGCATGGCTGTAAACGCAGCCAGAGCCTTAGAGAGGCCTTTATTAGTTAAAGGCGAACCAGGAACAGGTAAAACGTTGTTAGCTATTGAGGTAGCTAATGCTCTTGGTATGGATCTTATTGAATGGCATATCAAATCAACCACTAAAGCATCTCAGGGATTATATGAATACGATGCAGTTACAAGACTAAGAGACTCTCAATTAGGTGACGAGAGAGTAAAAGATATATCTAATTACATTAAGAAAGGGAAACTTTGGGATGCTTTTACATCTGATAAACAGGTTGTTCTTTTGATTGATGAAATTGATAAAGCAGATATTGAATTCCCGAATGATTTGCTTCAAGAACTAGATCGTATGGAATTTTTTTGTTATGAAACTGGTGAAACTATTAAAGCAAAACATCGTCCATTAATAATTATGACTTCAAATAATGAGAAAGAATTACCTGATGCATTTTTAAGGAGATGCTTTTTTCACTACATTCAATTTCCTGACAGGGAAACAATGAACAAAATTGTTTCTGTTCACTATCCTAAAATAAAGAAAAAATTAGTTAGTGAGGCACTTGAAATATTTTTTGATTTACGAAAAATTCCTGGACTAAAGAAGAAACCATCAACTTCTGAATTAATCGATTGGCTAAAATTATTACTTTCAGATGATATGCCAGATGAAATTCTAAAAAATGCTGATTCGTCAAAAGCTATTCCTCCTTTATATGGCGCACTTCTAAAGAATGAACAAGATGTACAACTCCTTGAAAGGCTTGCATTTATGTCAAGAAGAGAATCAAACTCAAAGTAGATGTTAATTAATTTATTTCAAACAATTAGATCCTCAGGTGTGCCTTGCACAGTAAGAGAGCTTTTAGATTTATTAGGTGCTCTTGAAAACCAATTGGTTTATGCAAATATTGATGACTTCTACTATCTTTCAAGAGCAACACTAGTCAAAGATGAAAAATATTACGATAAATTTGATAAAGCTTTTGAAATATATTTCAAAGGTATTGAACGCATGGAAGACGTTTTTCAAGCACTCATACCAGAGGATTGGTTAAGAAAAGCATTTGAAAAAGAACTTGATCCAGAGGAATTAAAAAAGATCAAGTCTCTTGGAGGATTAGAAAAGCTATTAGAGGAATTTAAAAAACGTCTAGAAGAGCAAAAAGAGCGACATGAGGGTGGTAATAAGTGGGTTGGAACTAACGGTACCTCACCATATGGTCACGGGGGTCAAAACCCTGAAGGTATAAGAATTGGCGGCCCTGGGGGACAAAAAAAAGCTGTAAAAATTTGGGAACAACGACAATATTCAAATCTTGATGATTCAGTAATTATTGGTACCAGAGATATTAAAATGGCATTAAGGCGATTAAGAAAATTTGCCAGACAAGGCAATGATCTTGAGCTAGATATGGATGATACTATTAAGTCAACAGCAAAAAATGCTGGTTATCTAGATATTAAAATGGTTCCTGAAAGACTTAATTCAGTGAAAGTTATAGTTATGTTTGATGTTGGTGGTTCAATGGATCCATACGTAAAACTATGTGAGGAATTATTTTCTGCCATTAAAACTGAATTTAAAAACTTAGAATATTTTTATTTTCATAATTCAATATATGAATCTGTTTGGAAAGATAACAGAAGAAGATCACAAGAACGATTTATGGTACAAGATATTATCAATAAATTTTCATCTGACTATAAGGTAATCGTTGTTGGAGATGCAACAATGGCGCCATATGAAATAACAAATGCAGGCGGGAGTATTGAACATTGGAATGAGGAGCCTAGTCATGTTTGGATTAAAAGGTTATCGGACCACTTTGAAAATATGGCTTGGTTAAATCCTGTTCCTGATGATCATTGGGATTACACATCATCTATATGCATCCTTAGAGATTTATTTGAAAATAGAATGTATCCTCTTACATTAAAAGGTTTAGAAGAAGGAATGGCGGAGCTTTCAAAATGAACAATGAAGTAACAAAACAAAATGGAATTAAATGGGGTCCATTTACACTGAGAATTCCTTTTATACACATGAAGTTTCTAACAGGTGAATTTCTCCAGGGTCTCATAATTGCAGGAGCAACTGCATTAGCTGGAGCACCAGTAGTAATGGCGCTTGGATTAAGTTTTGAACAGGCCGTAGCATGTTGCTTTATAGCAAGTATATTGATTACATCTGGCCCAATTATATTTGGTGAACCATTAGCCCCAGGTTGGGTTACACCAGCATTACCACTTGTAATAGCTTTCTTTATATCAAAAGGATATTTTGATGGAGTTTATAGGGAAGAAGCTTTTCATTATATGGCTGCGATGTGTATCGAGTTTACAATTATAATTTTATTTTTAGGTTTAACTGGATTAGGTAGAGTAATTGTTGAAAAAATCCCTAATGCTTTAAAATCTGGAATTATTTTAGGAGCTGCTCTTGCCGCTTTTTATCAAATATTTTTTAGTGATTTTGAAAGATATATTGGAGAAACTCCAGTAGCTATGTTAACAATATTGATAATTTGTACTATTACTACTTTTTCAGAACCCTACAAAAGAATTGCCGAGAATAATAAGATATTAAAGATCATTGGATCGTTAGGACTACTTCCAGGATTTTTAATAGCAGCCTTTGTTGGATATCTTGTTGGAGAAATAAATTTTGATATTCAGTCAGGATTCTTATTGCCTCCAATGAATGAGGTTTTTGAGTTAACTTCACCATTATCAATTGGAATGCCACCAGTTGATTATTATCTTGAAGTTCTTCCACTTGTGATAATTGGATATTTATTGTTATTTGGAGATTTTGTTACAGGTATTGAAATTATTAATGATGCTCAAAAAAATAGACCTGATGAACAAATCAATATAGATATTAATAGGGCACACAATAGTGTGGGAATCAGAAACCTAATTGGCGCATGTGTAAATCCTTTTTTTCCAACTCAAGGAACTTTATGGACAGGAATTCATGTAATCATTGTTGAAAGATGGAAGCAAGGCAGTGGTGTTATGAAGTCTCTCTTTGATGGAATTGGTTCATATTATTTAATGGGAATACCATTATTATTTTTTGTACTCCCCTTTATTACATTAATGAAACCACTAATGATATTAGCACTTGGTGTTACATTGGTTTTAACTGGACTTGCGTGTTCTTATGTCGCTATTTCACTTGTTAAGAAAAATAGTGAAATCGCAATATCTATAATAACTGCTCTTTTTGTTGCATTCGGAGAGTTTAATGGTGTTGCAGCTCCATGGATCGGCTTGTTAATTGGACTCTTTTTAAGTTTAGTGCTTGTAGATAATTCGATAAAAGAGAACTAGATTGGATAATTTTGCTCTAGAAATATCAGATTTAAGAAAAGTATACTCTGGAGGTACAGAGGCGCTAAAAGGTATTTCTCTAAAAGTTAAAGAAGGAGATTTTTACGCACTTCTTGGGCCTAATGGTGCAGGAAAGTCTACAACCATTGGCATTATCGGAACGTTAGTTACAAAAACAAGCGGTACTGTAAAAATATTCAACCATGATATTGATCAAAATGTTTCTATTGCAAAGTCAATCTTGGGAGTTGTATCTCAAGAATTAAATTTTTCTCAATTTGAAAAAGTAATTGATATTGTCATCACACAAGCAGGATTTTATGGAATACCAAAATCTCTAGCAAAACCAAAAGTAAAAATAATGTTAAAAAGATTAGGTCTTTGGGATAAGAGAGATGATCAAGCTAGAACTCTATCTGGAGGCTACAAGAGGAGGCTTATGATTGCAAAAGCACTAATTCATGAACCCAAATTATTAATTCTTGATGAGCCAACTGCTGGAGTTGATATTGAATTAAGAAGAGAGATGTGGGATTTCTTAAAAGAAATAAACAATAATGGAACCACTATAATTTTAACGACTCACTACCTTGAGGAGGCTGAACAATTATGTAGAAATATTGGAATCATTGATCATGGGGAAATAGTTGTTGATACCTCAATGAAGGATTTATTAAGAAAATTAGATGTTCAAGGCTTTGTTCTTGATCTTGAGAAACCACTAAAAGAAGCACCAAATATTCAAGGATTCGAGATAAGATTAGAAGATCCTCTTACTCTAGTTACTGCTGTAAGCAAAAAAAGTTCTATAAATAATTTATTTAGTGAACTCAATAAGATTGGTATTAATGTCAAATCTATGCGAAACGAATCAAATAGGCTCGAAGAATTATTTATTGAAATGATTAAGAAATAAAATGAAAGATATAAGTAACAAAACAATTTTAATTACATTATGGACTTTGACATCGAAGGAAATAAGAAGATTTATGAGAATATGGATTCAAACACTAGTGCCGCCTGCTGTAACAATGTCATTATATTTTGTAATTTTTGGTTCCTTGATTGGCCCTCGTATTGGTGAAATGGATGGTTTTGATTATGTCCAATTTATGATACCCGGTTTAATTATGATGTCAGTTATTACAAATTCATATGCAAATGTTGTATCTTCTTTTTACGGAGTTAAGTTCCAAAAATCTATTGAAGAATTATTGATATCGCCTATGCCTAATTGGGTTATATTGCTTGGATTCATTCTAGGGGGAGTGTCTAGAGGAGTTCTTGTGGGAATAATTGTTTTTTGTGTAAGTTTGATATTTTATCCAGAATTTGAAATAGCAAATTTGGGCTTAACCTTATTAGTGCTGGTTTTAACAGCTATTTTGTTCTCATTGATGGGCTTTATAAATGCAGTATTTGCAGACAGTTTTGATGATATATCTGTAATTCCAACTTTTGTTTTAACTCCATTGATCTATCTGGGAGGTGTTTTTTACTCAATTAATATATTGCCCGAATTATGGAGACAAGTATCAATGGCAAATCCAATGTTATACGTAGTAAATACTTTTAGAGAAGGGATGTTAGGAATAAGTGATGTATCAATTTCATTTTCATTAACAATGATTTCTATATTTATATTTGTGTTTACATCACTATCTCTATTTTTATTGCATAAAGGTATTGGAATTCGAGAATGAAGACTTCGGTTCTTGGAAAGAGTTCAAAAAGAATTATAAAAAGTGGTATAAATCTTCTTGATAATATTAGCAGAATAAAAGAAGACATAAATCATGGATTAGACATATGGAATGTTTATGATTTTATGTACTTAGATAAAAATAAAATTCCTTCTCTGCGTGTATTAGAAATATCTATACCATCAAAATCAGATTTTATTATTGAATCAAAATCTATGAAGTTGTATCTAAACAGTTTTTATAATAAATCTTTTAAATCAAAAACTGAAATAATTAACAAAATAAAAAAAGATCTTGAATCAAAACTTAAAACAAAAATAAGAATAAAATTTATAAATTCTTTTCATAAAGAGCCTAAATGTATTGATTTAAATAATCTTAAGCTTAAAAAGACACCTACAAAAAAAATTATAAAATTCAATGGATTTAGGTCTATATGTCCAGTAACCTCACAACCAGACTTTGCAAATATCTATATTTTTTCTGATAAATCTATTAACACCTCATGGCTTAAAAAGTATTTAATATCTTTTGCAAATCATGGCGGATTCCATGAGCAATGTATTGAACTTATTTTTAAAACTTTAAAAAATGATCTCTCAATTAATCATTTAGAAGTTTGTGGTCGTTTTCAAAGAAGGGGAGGCATAGATATAAATCCCATAAGAGGCTCACATAATAAAAAATTATTTGTAAATTTTAGAGAATTTAATCAATAATAACTTATTACATAAGGAGAAATTATGAAAAAAATATTGTTACTTGTTATTACGTTTTCAATATCAAATGTATATGCAGAGATTTGGAAGGACTATGAGCCATCTGAAAGGCAAATTCAATTAACTGTTATTGATGTTCAAGCAAACTATCTTGATAATTATTTAGTCAATTTAAAGAGAACATGGGTAAGATCTGTTGAAGTTCAAAAAGAACTTGGTCATATAGTTGATTATGGTGTTTATGTATCTGATGGAGCAAATAGTCCAAATGTTTGGTTAACCATTGAATATGAAAATATGGCTGCAATGGAACAAACTAAAGAGAAATATGATGCAGTTAATGCAGTACTTGCTGAAAGATATGGTGATGACGAAGAAGAACTTGATAAGATTTCAAAAGGATATGAAGAAATCAGAAGAATGGTAGATAACCAGAGAATTAATCAAGTAAATTTTAAAATGTAATCAATTGCCCCCTTTTTAAAATGAGGGGGCCAAATTTGGCGGAAGGTGAGGGAATCGAACCCCCGCGCCGTTACCGACGACACCTTTCCAAGGTGCTGCATTACCGCTCTGCCAACCTTCCAATTTAGAGAATAATTATACTTGTTTCAGTATATCTTTAAATGTATGATTTTATGATGCCTAGCAATTATTCAAAGAACCTAACAAGCATTTTAGAAATGCTTTGGAATATAGAAAAAGACCTAAATTTAGTTTCATATAACGAAACTGAAAAGAAAATTTATTATATTATTGCTTGGAAACTTTCCAATTGTGGTACATGTAACATAAGTGATGTTATTGATTCGTCAGGATTTTCAAGATCAACTGTTTATAAAACTATTAAAAAATTTGAACTAGCAGATCTTGTTCTAGTTAAACAATCAGAAGGAGACAAAAGAGAATTTAATTTAATATTAGCTAATTAAAACTTTTAAATCTTAATCATGATTCATGCTATCAAAGTAACCATAACCGTATACGTATTTTCAATGTTTTGCTATTCAGTTTGGTACTTCCTTCAAGTTCTTGATATTGCAAATATGAATCCAAACGGTGAATGGGTTGGAAGTTTATGTTATTTGCCTCATGGTGCTAGAGTTTTAATGTTTTGTTTTTTTAGATATCACTCTCTACCAGGTTTATATTTAGCAGAAATAACTGGCCCTGCTCTTATTCACCACAATGACTATATGGAGGGTTGGTCAATAGCTGCAATCGCTTCATTATTTTCTGTTGTTGCTGCTGTTGAGCTAGTTAAATGGACAAGAGCAACACCTGGATTCTTCTCTTTTTTCAAGGAGGTTAATTTTGAAAACTATAAATTTCTATATCTTGTAATAATAGTTTCATCCTTATTAAATGGGTTGTTGGTAAATTTAATCCTATCAGTTATTAATTCAATAAGCTCTATTAGTGTGATTACTGTTTTCAGATTTGCAGTTGGTGATTTTCTTGGCGCTACTGCTGTAATAGCCGCATTATGGATAATTTTTAGAACACTTGTAGATACTCGCTTAATCGTTGACCCAAAGATAGAAGATTAAAATCTTGTATACTGTATAAATATACAGTATAATTACTTAATGAATAATTTAATTTACTTAAATAAAGATCCAATTTTGATGGAACTAAACTCATCTGTAGACAAGAATTCTGCAAAAAAAATGCTAGCTTTTAAATTTTTTAATGGCGATGTAGGGCTTTTGGAGGAATATCTTAGTGATAATACATATGAAACAGTTAACAATTCATATAATAACGATTTCACTGAACCAAAGTCTCAACTAGAGTTTTCATTTTAGTATTAAATAAGTCTTTATTTACCAACTATTGCGTATATAATTTATATGAGTGTCTTATTTAGTGATTTTTTAAGGGGATTGCTAAATATGTTTATTACTACCCTGAACATGGAGGTGGTCCTATTAGTATTTATTTAACAACAGGAAACGGAGGATTTACCTTTTGACAGGGGTAATTTTTTAGTTTCCGGCTAACAATTGTAGTTAACGAGAGTTAGTTTATAACCCCCATTTCGATGGGGGTTTTTATTTTATTATGGAATTAAGGTACTGGGTAGTTTTAACTTTTCTTGGAGCAGTATGGGGTAGTGCTTTTATTTTTATAAAAGTTGCTGCACCTGAATTTGGTGCTATAGGATTGGTTCAAGCCAGATTAGCAATTGCTTCATTGGTTTTTATACCTATTTTGTTAAGAAAAAAATATCTTATCTTACTCAAACCTGCATGGAAACATTCATTAGTCTTAGCTGTAACTAACAATGCTATCCCTTTTTCATTATTTTCTTATGGAAGTTTTGGGGCAGATTCAAATATTCTTGCAATATTGAATGCTACAACTGCATTTAACACTATGATAATAGCTCTATTATGGTTAGGAGAAAAAGTAACACTTAAGCAAGTATTTGGTTTGGTTCTGGGATTTATTGGCGTGATAATCCTTGTTAACCCTGAATCATCTTCAACTTCAATAATATCTGCATTATTTTGTTTAATTGGAGCAGCTTGTTATTCATTCTCTACCGTCTTCATTCAAAAGTATTCAGAAAAAACAGACAAAATGGTTCTTATAGGTTGGTCTATTATCTTTAGTTGTTTTATTATGATTCCTTTTACATTGCTAAATCTTCCCCCGCAGATTCCATCTACTAATGCATTGTTATCAGCAACGTGGCTTGGTTCAATATCAACCGGATTAGCTTTCTTTGGTTATGTATATTTAATAGAAAAAATTGGAGCAGTGAAAACCTCAACTGTTGCTTATTTTCTTCCGGTTTTTGGTATTATTTGGGGAGCAATATTTTTAAATGAAGTAATAACTGGTGGAATTATATTAGGGTGCGCAACAATATTAATAGGAGTATTTTTTGCAACATCAAATAAAAGAAATAATATAAGTGGAGAGATACATGCAAACTAAAACTCTTGAAGCACTTTTAATCGAAGCAAATGATCTTGTTAAACGTTTATCTTATGATGAATCTGTTGACTTAATTAACAATACACAGACAGTAATTATTGATGTTCGAGAAGAATCAGAAGTCTATAATCTTGGTCTCATTAAAAATGCTGTTCATATTCCAAGAGGATTATTAGAATTTAAACTTTCACCAAATTCTCCAAATAATACTGTTTTAATTAATAATAATACAAATATTCTTGTATATTGTGCAGGTGGATACAGATCGGCTCTAGCAGCAAAAACTCTTTTAGATCTAGGTTTTAAAAATGTATATAATCTAGGTGGATTTCAAGAATGGGTTGAATGCGGCGGAGAGATTCAACCTGGACTTTAATTCTTGTATAATCGAGATACTTTTAGGGAGTTAAAATGAAAAAAATTACGCTATTATCAATATTAATATTTAGTTTTCAAAATATTTCTTCACAAGAAATTTCTGTTGAAGAAATTATTGTTACAGCTACAAAAACTGAAAAGACACTTCAAGAGGTTCCAGTTGCAGTATCGGTTGTTTCTGCTGAAACTATTGAGAAGGCTAATATAGTTGATATTCTGGATCTTAAAGCAGTTGTACCTTCATTAGATACTCGTCAAAGAAGCACTTCTACACAATCTACTTTTTTTATCAGAGGTTTTGGAAATGGTGATTATAACCAAGGTATTGAACCATCTGTGGCTGTTTTTATTGATGGAGTTTATAGATCAAAAATGCAATCTCAGATATCAGATCTCCCTTTAATTGAAAGAATTGAGGTTCTTAGAGGTCCTCAAAGTACATTGTTTGGAAAGAATGCAACAGCAGGTGTAATTAATGTTGTAACAAAGAAACCTTCATTTGAAAAATCTAGTTTTATTACAACAACAATGGGTAATTATAATTCTCAGATTGGAAAAATTTATACTACAGGACCAATTAATGAAACATCTGCATATAGTTTTTATGCAAGTTTTAATAAGTCTGATGGATCGTCTGAAAATATGAGAACTGGTAATTATACAAATAACAGAGATAGATTTAATTTAAGGGGTGAAATTTTATTACAACCTTCCGATGAGCTCTCAATTAGATTAACTGCAGATTATGATGAATATGATGAAACTTGTTGTGCTGTAGGTAGTGCGGCTTATGGAGTTGCAAATATAATTGCTGCTGCTATGGGTGGAGGCGTAATACCAAATGATCCCTATACTCAGAAAGTCTTTTTTGATTTTGATCCAGATACATCTGGTGATAATTCCGGCCTGACAGCGCATATAGAATATGGTTTTAATAATATGGTTCTCGAGAGTATTACTTCCTTTAGAAATTCCTATATGACAAATGTTCAAGATGTAGACTTTGATGGGGGTCCTATAGTCCTTCCAAGTCCCATTACACAAGATCTTGAACAAGTGACACATGAATTCAGACTTTATAACGATGACGGTGATGATTTAAATTGGTTAATCGGCGCTCATTATTACAAAGAAGAAATGGATTATGGTGAATCTATTTATTATGGATCTGGATTTAGACCTTACATAGGATCATTCTTAGATGCAACTGCTCCTGAAGCTGCATTTATTGCTACTGAAGCTGCATTTGGCTTACCGACTGGTACTATATTTGCAACTGGAGCAGGAACTACAGAAGAGGCCACTCAAGAAAATATAAGCACATCAATTTTCATGCAAGCTGACTACAATATTACCGATAAACTAAATATTCTTATAGGTGTGAGTTATCTCGAAGATGAAAAAACAGTATCATATAATCAAGTTAATACCGATTTTTTCTCTCAACTTGATTTTGTTGGTATTGTTACAGCTCAGTTAATTGGTGCTGGATTTCCAGCTGCTACTGCACAGGCTATAGCATCAGATCCAGCTCAAAATGAGTTACTTGCTTTCCAAGCACTTCAACTTTTACCTCAATTTGTCAATTTTCCAAATGTTGCAAATAATGGAAAGAGTAAAGATGATAATGTAGATCATAATATTAAATTTACATATTCTGTAAATGATTTTGTCTCAGTATATGGTGGTGTATCAACTGGATTTAAAGCATCGGCTTGGAATATTTCAAGAGATTCTAGACCTACAGCAAGTGAAATTAATGCATTAGCTGCAGCAGGTACACCAGTAGGTGCAAATACAACCGTTGGTACAAGATATGCAAATCCTGAAAAAGCTGAAGTATTAGAATTTGGAGCTAAGATCGGATTACCGTCTGGATATTTAAATATAGCTATTTTTGATCAAGAGATTGAAGATTTTCAAACAAATACCTTTGTTGGAACAGGTTTTGTTTTAGCAAATGCCGGTTCTCAATCTAGTGATGGATATGAGTTTGATTTAGTTATGTCACCAACTGATTCCATCGATTTAGCAATTAGTGGTTTATTTATGGATCCAATATATGATTCATATGTCGGAGCTGCTGCGGGAGATTTAACTGGGACAGTTCCATCAAATATCCCTGAAGATACAATATCTTCTTCAATAACATATAATTTTAATATGAATAATTGGGATTCTTACTTGAGGATTTCTCATTTGTATTCAAGTGAAGCATTTTTATTAGAAAATCCAGCTCATCAGGCAATTCTAGAATCTCGAGGAAATGGTTTTAGAAAACAAGATACACTTAACTTTACATTAGGATTTCAAAAAGATGATATATCAATAAGTGTTTGGGGAAAAAATATCAATGATGATGAATATCTAACTTCTGCTTTTGTCGCGGTAGCTGATCTATCTGAAACAACATTTTTTGGATATCCTAATGCTTATAAGACATATGGAGTAACGTTAAACTATTCGTTTTAATAATTATTTCACTACTAACTAAAGGAGTTCATATGAACTCCTTTTTTATCTTAATAAATGGCGCGCCCGGGAAGATTCGAACTCCCGACCCCTTGGTTCGAAGCCAAGTACTCTGTCCAACTGAGCTACAGGCGCTAAGCTTGACATAGATTAATTCAATCCAACAAAAGTATCAAAATTTATCTTGATAAATATTGTAAGAAAATGCCTCAAATCTTATAATCTAACCATCATTTTTTCTTTGGGGGAATTCAATGAAACATCTTAGAAATGCATTTCTAACTGTAATAGGCCTATATATATTAACTTTAGGTTTGGTATATGTTGATGTGTATGATAGTAGACCAATAATAAACATATTTAAAAATATACAATCTGATTCTGCTCTTAAAGTTGTTGATTTTTCTTTAGAGAAAAAAGATAGCTCTAAATCAAAACCTAAACCTAATAAGAATAGAAATCCTTATTATGGAGATTTACATGTTCATACAAAATATTCCTTTGATGCTTATGTATTCGGTGTAACCGCATCACCAGATGATGCATATAGATATGCTAAAGGAGAGGGTGTTAAACATCCTCTTGGTTATGAAATGAAACTTAGAGAGCCGCTAGATTTCTATGCAGTAACAGATCATGGCTTTTACATGGGTATGATTCAGGCTTATGCCGATACTTCAACAGATATTTCTCAAAATGAATTTGCAGAACCTTTTCATAATTTAAATAGATTAGATAATTTAACCGTAGAATCGGCTGGTGAAAGATCAAATATTTTTAGTTCTGTTCTTGGCGCAACAATTATTCAACCATATCCAGATTGGCATCCAAAATTATTAAAAGCATATTTAACTAGAAATACTCAAGGTGCTCTTCAATCATTTGATTACGATATACATAAATCTGCTTGGGCTGATGTTGCTAGATCAGCAAATGAACATAATGATCCAGGACATTTTACAACTTTTATTGGGTATGAATTTACAACCTCAACTGATATTGAAGGTGGAAATTTACATAGAAATGTTATCTTTAATTCGTCGAAAGCATCTATTAGGCCATGGACAAGAATAGATTCTATTAATCCAGAGGATCTATGGACATGGCAGGATAAATTAAGAGATAAAGGTGTTGATACTATTGCAATACCTCATAATTCAAATGGTTCTAATGGCCAAATGTTTGAAATGGAGTCATTTAAAGGTAATGCGCTTGATTTAGAGTATGCAAATAAGAGAATGAGAAATGAGCCAATAGTTGAGATCACGCAAGTAAAAGGGACTTCAGATACACATCCATTGTTATCACCAGATGATGAATGGGCTGATTTTGAAATTATGGATGTGAGAGTAGGAAGTCGACCTCCAACTTATAGTAAACCTTCAGGATCATATGTAAGAGAAGCATACCTAAATGGCCTTACTTTAGAATTTACAAAACAAGGCAATCCTTATAAATTTGGTTTAATAGGCTCTACTGATACTCATGTTGTTGCAGCCTCACTTGATGAATCTAATTTTTGGTCAAAGGTAGGGCTTCTTGATGGTGATCCTGAAAATAGAGGCTCGGTTCCATTAAAAGAGGAGAATGTTGAAAGATTAGATGAATATATGAGAGCTTTTAATCAACCTGTTAGTAGAGTAAGTTTAGAACAGGGAGAGTATGCAAATACAGGTTTTACTCAATGGGGTGCTTCAGGATTAGCTGCTGTATGGGCTGAAGAAAATACAAGAGAATCAATTTTTAATGCATTTAGAAGAAAAGAAACTTTTGCAACAACTGGAACAAGAATAGCTGTAAGATTTTTTGGTGGATATAATCTTTCATCAATTGATTTAAATTCAGAATACCTTGTTAGTCAGGCCTATCAAAAAGGTGTAACTATGGGTTCTGATCTATTACACAATGAAAATAAAATTCCAGAATTTCTCGTATGGGCGCAAAGGGATAAAAATGGAGCTCCACTCCAAAGAATCCAAATTATAAAAGGTTGGATAGATAATAATAGTGGAAGACCAAAAGAAAAGGTTTATGATGTGGCGTGTTCTGATGGAATGCAGCCTGATCCAGCAACTAATAGATGTCCAGACAATGGAGCTCGAGTAAATATTAACGATTGCTCAATTAGTACAAATGTTGGCTCATCTGAGTTAAAAACTGTTTGGAAAGATCCAGAATTTGCTCCTGATGATAAAACTTTTTATTACGTACGTGTTCTAGAAAATCCAACATGCAGATGGAGTACATGGGATGCAATTAAAGCAGGGTATAAACCTAGAGAAGGTTTACATGAAACAATACAAGAAAGGGCTTGGTCTTCACCAATATGGTATATTCCAGAACAGTCTGATGTTGAAGTGGTTCCACTTGGAGGAACAATTCAATTAAGGAATATTGACTAGATTTATTCTATTAAATCAAATTGAAGTATAAATTATCTATATTTTTTATTATTGGATTAACTTTATATCTTATTGATATAGGGTTAAATTCTTACGATGAAAAAGAAATATATATAAGTGATCAAGAGATTATAAGTCTAGTAACTGCATGGAAATCTCAAGTTGGTAGAAATCCAAATGACGATGAAATAGCTCGTATTATAAATAATCTTGTAGAAGAAGAAATCTTGTATAGAGAAGCTTTAAAGTTAGGATTAGATAGAGAAGATCGAATCATTAAAAGGAGATTGGCGCAAAAAATATCTTTTTTAAAACAAGAATCAATTCCAAATTCACCAACAAATGAAGATTTAAGTAGATACTTTGATGAAAATAATGACAAATATTTTATTGACCCTAAATATACTTTTACTCATTATTTTTTTTCATCTGAAAATAGTTCTTTAGAGAGATCATCACAGGCTTATAAAGATTTAATAAATAATATCGCTATTAATTCTGATCCTTTTTTCTTAGGCAAGAATTTTGTTAACGTTAGTATGAAAAAAATTAAAAGTGAATTTGGTGAAGATTTTAGCTCAAACTTTATAAGTATTGAACTTAATAAATGGATTGGCCCAATAGAATCACCATTTGGCCACCATATAATATATGTAACAAATTTTACTAAGGGCTATCTTCCAAATATTACAAATGTTTTAAAACAAGTTGAGGTTGATTTTTTACAGAGTCAAAGGGATGAAGCAATCGAGAACTATTTAAATAAAATCAGACATGAATATAAAATTTATATAAATCCAGATTTACAAATTTAATGAAAGGTCTTTTTTTTTCTTTACTTTTTTTAATCACATTAGATATAAATTCTCATGAATTTAATCCAGCCCATCTTGTAATAAAACAATTAAATGATGATCTTTCATATGAAGCAATATGGATGTATCCATACAAAAATATTGGCAGAAGGGCTGAAGTAATATTTCCAAATGAATGCACAACCTCATCAAATGATCTTTATTACCAAGGAAAATATATAAATGAAAAAATATCCTTAGACTGCTCATCGTCTTTAAAAGGCTTGTCTATAGAAATTATAAATCTTAGTGTTCTAACAGACGCATTAATAACAATAAACTTTAATGATGAAATTTTCGAGGGACTTGTAAATGTTCAAGAAAATGTCCTCATAGTACCTTTAGAAAGTAATTACTATCCATTATCTTATTTAGAGCTTGGTGTTTCTCATCTATTTGATGGTTTAGATCATATTTTATTTATATTTGGATTACTTTTTTGTATATCTGGATTTATAAATATAATTAAGACTATTACAGCCTTTACAATAGCTCACAGTATTACACTTGGATTAACAGTTTTTGAACTAATATCATTACCACAAGGAACTATTGAGGCTTTAATTGCATTAACTATTGTATATTTAGCAACTGAGATAAATCGAAATAAAGGATCAATAAAAACTCCTTGGATAATGGCATTTGGTTTTGGATTACTTCATGGGCTTGGATTCGCTGGAGCTTTAATGGATATAGGTATAGTAAACAACAATATGCTTTTATCATTATTCTTTTTTAATGTTGGTATAGAGATTGCTCAAATAGCCTTAATACCAATACCCTTAATAATCTTATTAATATCAAATAAGTTTAATATTACTGAAATTACAAAAATCATTGCAAGTCTATTTATTGGTGGAATGGGCTTCTATTGGTTTATAGACCGTGTAATTGGTATTATTCTCTAAATAATTTTATATATATGTTTTTTTTTAAGAAAAATGTTCTTATCGGAGTGACTGGTGGCATCGCTGCTTATAAGTCTGCTGAAATTATTCGTCTTTTTAAAAAAGATGGAGCTGATGTAAGAGTTGTTATGACTGAATCAGCTAAAGAATTTATAACCCCTTTAACCCTTCAAGCAATCTCAGGAAATGAGATACACGACTCTTTGCTTGATGCTAAAGCTGAGTCAGCGATGGGCCATATTGAATTAGCAAAGTGGGCTGACATAATTTTGATAGCTCCATGCACTGCAGAGACAATTTCAAGAATTACTCATGGTAGGGCTGATGATTTAATCGGAGCAATACTTCTTGCTTCTAAAGCAAATAAATATATTGCCCCAGCAATGAATATGAATATGTGGACAGATGAAAGTACTCAGGATAACTACAATACTCTATTAAAAAGAGATATATCTTTTATTGGTCCCGGCATAGGTGAGCAAGCATGTGGTGATATAGGGCCTGGTAGAATGGAAGAACCCGACAAAATCATAGAATTCATAAAAAGTACATTTAAGTCTGGTCCTCTTTCTGGAAAAAAAATAACAATAACAGCAGGTCCAACAAGAGAACAAATAGATCCAGTTAGATATATTTCAAATAACAGTTCTGGAAAAATGGGATATGCACTAGCTGATGCAGCTATTGAAGCGGGGGCATTTGTAAACTTAGTTAGTGGACCGGTATCAATAAAAGCAAATAAACATGCTAATTTAATAAAAGTTAATTCAGCTAAAGAAATGTTAGATAAAGTTGTTAAATTTATGAATGATTCAGATATTTTTATTGGATGTGCTGCTGTTTCAGATTTTAGACCATCTGATTACTCAGACATAAAAATTAAAAAAGAAGGGATGAAAAATATTGATATACAGCTTGAAAAAAATGAAGATATTTTGGGCTATGTTGCCTCAGAGTATCCTTCAGCATTCGTTGTAGGATTTGCTGCTGAAACTGATGATGTTAATACAAGTGCAATGAAAAAACTTAAATTAAAGAATTTAAATATGATTATTTCCAATGATGTTTCGGATAAATCAATCGGTTTTGATGTTGATGATAATGAGGTAAATGTGATTACAAGTAACAAAACAATTTTTCTCAAAAAGGATAAAAAGATTAGAATAGCAAGAGAGATTTTTAAAATAATAGCTTCAAATATTTAATTTTCATTATGTCGAGTAAGTCAGAAAAAAAATTAGTAACCTTAGATACTTTAAATAAATTTAAAGAGAAAAATGAGAAATTTACATGCTTAACAGCTTATGAATCAACAATGGCATCTGTTATAAGTAAAGCTGGTGTAGATATTATTCTAGTTGGCGATAGTTTAGGTATGGTAGTTCAAGGCCATGATAGTACTCTTCCCGTGACCATGGATCAGCTTGTTTACCATCTTGAGTGTGTTGTTAATGGCAATTATGGATCACATATAATGGCCGATATGCCTTTTATGAGTTATGCAACTGATGATCTTGGATTGGAAAATGCAAAAAGATTAATGCAAGCTGGTGCTAACTCAGTAAAGATTGAGGGTGGTGAATGGATTTCAAAAATGGCTCAAGCACTTTCTGATAGAGGTATACCAGTATGTGCTCATATGGGACTTACCCCACAAACAATTAATAGATTAGGAGGTCATAAAGTTCAAGGCAGAGATCCATCTCAGAAAGAAAAAATTATCAATGAAGCAATGTCACTTGAAAAAGCAGGAGCAGCGATGCTTTTGTTAGAATGTGTTCCTGATGACTTAGCTAAAGAAGTAACTAAAGAATTAAAAATCCCAGTAATTGGAATAGGTGCTGGCGTTCATACCGATGGTCAAATTATGGTTGTTCATGACATGTTAGGAATATCATGTCTAGATAACCCTCCTAAATTTGTAAAAAACTTTATGGAAGAATCCTCATCAATAAAAAATGCTATAGAGAACTATGTAAAAGAGGTTAAAGATCTTAAATTTCCATCAGACAAATATACATTTAAATAAAATTGAAAATTTATAACTCCGTTTCAGAATTTATAAATATAAAAGATAATCTAACTGAATTAACATTTATACCAACAATGGGAAACCTTCATAAAGGACATATTTCCCTTATAGATTTAGCAAAACAATATGAAAATGAAATTATTTCATCTATTTTTATAAATAGACTTCAATTTAATGAGAAAAATGATTATGAAAAATATCCTAAATCACTTGAAAGTGATATTGAGTTATTAGAAAAGAATGGTTGTGATTATCTTTTTATTCCTGATGAGTCAATATTAGATGACATTAAATTAATAAAAGCTCCTTCAAAATCAAAAAAACTTTGCGGAAAAAATAGACCAGGTCATTTTGATGGTGTTTTAACAATATTAAATAAATTTTTTAAAATAATTAATCCAGAAATATCAATATTCGGAAAAAAAGACTATCAGCAATTTTTGTTAGTTAAGGAATTTGTTATTAAAAATTGCCTAAATATTAAGATTATTGGCGGAGATACAATAAGAGAAGATTCTGGATTGGCCTTATCTTCAAGAAATAACCTTCTATCAGAAAAGGAAAAACATATTGCGTCATCTATATATAAAGTTCTTTGTGATATAGAGTCATCAAAAAATTTATTAAATAAAGAACTATTGGAGAATAAAAAAAAATATTTAAAAAGATTAGGGTTTGAGGTTGATTATTTAACTATATGTGATGCTTCAACTCTTGAAGATAGTTTTTCTATTGATACAAATGATCTTTTAGTTGCGGTTGCAGCAAAACTTGGCGAAGTAAGGTTAATAGATAATATTTTATTAACAAAACTTTAATAATTTTTAATATTTCACTATACTTTCGTGCCTATGAATAAAACATTATTAAAATCTAAACTTCATCGTATTAATGTCACACAAGTTGAGCTTGACTATGAAGGTTCATGTGCTATTGACAGAGATTTCTTAAAATTAGCCGGTATGCAGGAATACGAAAAAGTTGATGTTTACAATGTTACAAATGGTGAGAGATTTTCAACATATTTAATCTTAGCTGAAGCTGGATCTAAAACGTTATCTGTAAATGGTGCAGCAGCTCACAAAGTTTCTATTGATGATGTTGTAATCATATGTACATATGGTTCATATGATGAGAAAGAAGCCAAGACTCATATTCCAACATTAGTATACTTTGACAAAAGTAATAATGTGACAGATGTGAAAAACGCAATACCCGAGCAAAAACTTAAATCAGTTTAATCTAAAAGATAAAATACGTATCGCCAATAAAGAAACCGCAAAAGAAAAAAGCAAGGGCCCATAGGGGTTCGTTTTTACAGAAGTCAATTAACTTATCAATGTAATCGTTCATACTATTGGTAATGCAATTTACATACCAATACGTTTATAGAAGACTGGCGCGCCCGGAGAGATTCGAACTCCCGACCTCTTGGTTCGTAGCCAAGCACTCTAATCCAACTGAGCTACGGGCGCGATTACTAAACTTTGCGTGCTTCTTCTGGAAGCATTACAGGAATACCGTCTCTAATTGGATAAGCCAAACCAGATTCTTTACAAATCAACTCATTTGTATTTTCATCGTATGACAGTGTTTTTTTTGAAACCGGGCACACTAATATATCTAGTAATATTTTATCTATGGTTGTCATAGCAGGAAAGTATACATGATGAATGAATTTTTGTTTATATATGTTATCTTTAACCAAAATACAACTTCAATATTATGAATTCTCTTGAATTATTTGCATTAAATCATTTTCCTTTAGTTGAACCAGGTGATGACTTGCCATCAATTATATTTGATTCCATTAAGGACAATGAATTGATAATTAATGACAACGACGTTATTGTGATAGCTCAAAAAATAGTATCAAAAGCTGAAAATAGATATGTAAATTTGAAAACAATTGAAATATCTGAGGAAGCAAAAAATTTATCAAAAAAACTTAATAAAGATGAAGGATTAGTTCAAGCCGTTATAAATGAATCTAATAGAATAGTATCTACAAAAAAAAATGTCATTATTGTTGAGCATAAATTAGGATTTATAAATATTAACGCAGGCATAGACCTTTCAAATGTACCTAGTGAAAATCTTGCTCTTTTATTACCTAAAAATCCAAAAAAAAGTGCAAAAGATATTCAAAACAATTTATCAAAAAAATTAAATAAAAAAATATCAATAATAATTACTGACTCAATGACTAGACCTTATAGATCAGGCGTTATCAATTTTGCATTAGCAAGTCATAATATCTTGAGCCTTGTTGATCTTAAAGGTAGCCAAGATATTTATGGAAAAAAACTTAAAGGAACTGAAGTAGCTGTTGCTGATGAACTGGCATCTGCAGCAGGTTTATTAATGGGTCAAAGTAATGAAAAAAAGCCTGTTGTTTTAATCAAAGGTTTCAAACAAGATTGCTCTGAAACAAACGATGCATTTGATTTGATTGTCAGTGAAAAAGAAGATCTATACAGATGATATTTGAAATATATAATTGACAAATGAAATTAAGCGTAAACCTTAATAAAATTGCTCTTCTAAGAAACGCACGTGGCGAGAATTATCCTCAAATAGAATACTTTGCCAATAAGGCTATTGATCTTGGAGTTGATGGATTAACACTTCATCCAAGACCTGATCATAGACATGCAACTAGTGATGACGTCATTAATATTTCTAAATTAACAAAGGATAGGGGTGTTGAATTCAACATTGAAGGAAATCCATTCTCGAAACCAAATAAAGAATTCATTGGTTTTTGTGAATTGACTGAAATCATAAAGCCTGAACAAATAACCTTAGTTCCTGATGCTATTGATCAAATTACTTCTGATCATGGATGGTCTTCTGGTTCACATGATTCAGAATTAAAAAATTTGATACTTTTACTTAAAGAAAACTCAAATGATGCCCAAATTAGTTTATTTATTGATAATATTGAAGGTGTAGACTATGCGGCTGAAATGGGTGCTAATTTGATAGAAATTCATACCGGTGCTTTTGCAAAAGCTATAAATGATAAAAATTTATCTATAATAGACGAAATAAAAAAAATTATTGATCATGCTATAAGTTTAAATTTAAAAATCAATGCAGGTCATGATTTAAATCTAAATAACTTACATTATTTAGTTGAAATGGGTAATATTAATGAGGTATCTATTGGACATGCTATTGTAGTAGATTCTCTTCATTATGGTTTTGAGGAAACAATATCTAAATATTTAGAAATTATTAGGAAATAAAATGGATATAGAAGAAAAACTTAAAGAACAAATTAAAGAGAATGACATATTGATTTATATGAAAGGTACTCCATATGAACCAAGATGTGGTTTTTCAGCTAGAACTGTTCAAACATTGATTGAATGCGAATCACAATTTAGTTATGTAGATGTATTAGAAAATGATGATGTCAGAGTAGCATTGCCCAAAGTTTCAGATTGGCCTACCTTCCCACAGGTATTTATTAAGGGAAATCTTGTAGGAGGTGCTGATATTATTGCTCAAATGCATGAAAATGGTGAGTTAAAAAAACTCATAGATTCAGTAGAATCTTAAAAATCAAAATTATTAATAATTTTACAGAAAACTTCAGCTGTCACCTTAGTATCATATGCAGCAGAATGAGCTTCATCATTATCGTATTCAATTGACAACTTTTCGCATATTCTAGCAAGAACAGTTTGGCCTGTTGCAAGGACACCTAAAGAAACAGTGTCTATTACAGAAAACTTATGAAATGGAGTTTTTGTTATGTTATTCCTTATTACAGATGCATCTAGAAAAGATTTGTCAAAATGTGCATTATGACCAACTAATATAGCTCTTGAGCATTCATATTTATTTCTCGCTTTGTTAATAATTTTAAATAAATCTTGAAGAGCATCCTTTTCAAGAACAGCTTTCCTTAATGGATGATCTAACTTAATTTTTGTAAATTCAAGTGATTCCTTTTCAACAATAGATCCTTCAAAAGGCTGAATATGATGTCTAAATGTTTCGCCAGGTACAAATTTATTCTCTTTTTCTTCAATGAGGGTAATGGCAATCTCTAAAATTGCATTTACTTCTGGATCAAAACCCCCAGTTTCAATATCAACAACTACAGGAAGATATTTTCTAAATCTATTTTTTAACACCAAGTTTTTCTTGTAATTTTGAATTTGAAGTTGTGTAACCAAAAGGGACTCTTTCTCCGGGATAGATCCTTTTGTAGGCCTCTTGAACTGCTAATGTAGTTTCATGAAAACCAGATAAAATTAAATCAAGTTTTCCAGGATAGTCATTGATATCTCCAACAGCAAATATTCCTTCTTTTGACGTTTGATAGTTTTCTGTATTTACTTGTATTTTTTTTCCGTTTAAATCAATGTTCCAATCAAGTATTGGACCAAGTTTTTTATTGAGACCAAAAAGAAATAATAATTCATCTGCTTCATAAGACTCAATTTCATTAGTTTCAAAGTTCTTTAAAGTTATAGAATCTACTTTTTTATCTCCAATAATTGAATCAATAAGATATGGAGTAAGTAAATTAACCTTATTTTCTTTTACTAAATTTCTCATGAGCTCTTCAGTATGTTGTGCTCCTCTAAATGCATCTCTTCTGTGTACTAGGCTTATGGATTTTGCAATCTTAGATAATTCAACTGTCCAATCAAGTGCTGAATCACCGCCGCCAAATATAAAAATATTTTTATCTTTATATTTGTCAACAGACCTAACTGCATATTCAACACCATTTGTAAGAAATTTATCCGGATCCTCAATATTTGGAGGTCTCCTTGGCTCAAAAGATCCAGCTCCAGCTGCAATAAAAATATTTTTTGAAAAAAATTCTTTTTCTTCAGTTGTTTTAACCTTCCAAAAATTATCATCTTCATGTTTAATTTCTTCAATTGAATCAACCCTTTCTGAAAGATGTAATTCATAGTCAAAAGGCTTAATTTGTTCTAAAAGAGCGTCAACATGTTCTTGAGCAGTTTGAAATGGAACACCTGGAATATCGTATATTGGTTTTTCAGGATATAACTCAGCACATTGACCCCCAGGTTTATCAAGATTATCAATAAGCGTACAATTTAATCCAAGTAATCCAGCTTCAAAGACCGTAAATAATCCAACTGGACCTGCACCAATTATAATTATGTCAGTTTTAACCATTATCTTACCTTCATCCCAGGTTTTGCACCTTCATCTGGTGAAACTAGATAAATACCTTCATCATTACTAGAGGCAAGCACCATTCCTTCAGATATTCCAAATTTCATTTTTCTCGGCTCTAAATTATTGACTAAAACAATATACTTATCAGTAAGATCTTCAGGTTTGTAAGCACTTTTAATTCCAGCAAATACATTTCTTGTTCCTAAATCTCCAACATCTAAAGTTAGTTGAAGCAGCTTATCAGCCCCTTCAACGTCATCTGCCTTGATAATTTTAGCAACTCTTAGATCAACAGCTGAAAATTGATCAATATTAATTAAATTTACATTATCCATATTTTCTTCCTCAGGAATTATTATTTTTTCAAGTCTATTTAGCAATGGTTTGTAATCATTTATTTTTGTTATTGCTTCATCAACATTATTCATTGAAACTTTCTTAATATTTAAGAATTTAAATGCTTCATTGGTAATACTGGGTATGATTGGATGAAGATATAAAGATAAAATATAAAAAGCTTTTATTGCAGTTGAACTTATATCAACTGCTTCATCTATTTCTTTTTTCCATGGAGTTTGCTCATTTATATATTTATTAACATCATCAGCTAAATCCATAATAATTCTAATTAATTTTGAATATTCTCTAGATTCATACAAGGACACAACTTTATCTTTTTTAGAGACTAAATTGTCAAGAATATTTTTATCAATACTTGTTGATAAGATATTATTATTATTCTTTAAGAATGACGCAGATCTTGATGCAATGTTTAAATACTTGCCAACTAAATCAGAATTTATCCTTTGAACATAATCATCAAAGTTTAAATCTATATCCTCAACTTTGTTATTAAGTTTAGCTGCAAAGTAATATCTCAAAGTTTCAGGATTCGTAATCTCAGCAAATTCTTTTGCTAATATACCTGTACCTTTTGACTTAGACATTTTTTCACCATTTATGGTTAAAAAACCATGAACATTGATTCCACTTGGTAATTTGAGGTTTGCTGCACTCAATAACGCTGGCCAAAATAACCCATGAAAATAAGCAATATCTTTTCCAATAAAATGATAAATCTCATATTTAGAATTTTCGGACCATAAATCTTGCATATTCAATTTATTTTTTTCTGCCCAGTTAGAGATTGATGCTAAATAACCTATAGGTGCATCTACCCACACATAAAAGTATTTATTTTCTTCTCCAGGTATTTCAAAACCAAAATAGGGTGCATCTCGAGAAATATCCCATTTTTTTAAGTCATCATTTAACCATTCGTTTAACTTATTTTTAATTGATTCCTGAAGATCTACATTTTTTAAAAAGTCTTTAAGCATTTTATTCTTTTGAGGTAGATCAAAAAATATATGCTCACTTTCTTTCTTAATTGGAGCTGTATTTGAGATAATTGATATTGGTTTTTTAACATCAAGTACGTTGTAGGAAGCTCCACATACACCACAATTGTCACCATTCTGATCTTCAGCACCACATTTTGGGCATGTTCCTTTTATAAATCTATCGGAAAGAAACATTTCTTCTTTTTCGTCATAGTATTGTTCAATATTTGCTTTAGAAATTAAATTATTATTTTTAGCGCATTCATATATATATTCTGAATATTTTCTATTTTCATCGCTATGTGTTGAGTAAAAATTTGTAAAATTTATTCCATAAAGTTCATATGAGGATTTATGGTCTTTATAAACATCAGAAATTAATTCTTCTGGCTTTATACCCATTTCATTAGCTTTCAACATAACTGGTGTTCCATGAGTATCATCAGCACAAAAGAATAGGCATTCGTTACCATTAAAGTTTTGAAATCTAGTCCAAATATCTGTTTGAACAGCTTCAAGAATATGTCCTAAGTGCAGTGGTGCATTTGCATAAGGCAAAGCTTGAGTGACAAGTATTTTTCTTTTAGTTTTTTTAGAATTGTCCATTTATTATCTGTATTATATGTGAAAATATTACTTAATATGCCTATAAAAAAAATAATTGCATTAGGTTCTGCTAAAGGCGGAGTTGGCAAAAGTTCAATTACAGCATCTATAGCACTTAGCCTATCTAAGCACAAAAAAATAGGGATATTGGATGCAGATGTTTATGGACCTAATCAAAATATATTATTTAATCTGGATACAAAAAATGAAATTGTAGATCAACAAATCATACCGATTACAAAGAAAGGTATAAAGATTATATCTATGGGAAATATTATGAATTATGATGATGCAGCTGTATGGAGAGGTCCTATGTTAAGTGGCGCTATTAAGAAGCTAGTTCATGATACAAAATGGGGTGAATTGGATTATTTATTGGTTGATATGCCTCCTGGCACCGGTGATGTATATCTAACTATTTTTAATGAACTTTCAGTAGATGAATTTATTTTGATTACAACACCTAATATATTGGCAAATTCGGATCTTCAGAAAACTATAACAACGTTAAAAAAACTTAATGTGAATATTTTTGGATATATTTCTAACAATATTTTTAATGTAGAAGACCAAAATAGCAGCATATTAATTTCTGATAACATTAATCATCTTGGTACATATAAATTTGATAAAAACCTACATGATTTTAATTTAGATTATAATTCTGAAATAACAGAGGAGATATCTAAAAGAATTTTGTCGGATACTTAGCTAATTGTGAAATATTTATATTTATTTACGCTTGTCTTTTATTTTAATTATTTAATAGCAGATGAGGTAAGAGACCCATATGAAAACTTCAATAGAAAAACTTTTGAATTTAATGAAAAGCTAGATGAGAATATTCTAAAACCAATTGCTAGTACATATTCAAAATTTCCACCCAAAATTAAGATTGGTGTATCAAATTTTTTTAATAATCTTGAGGATGTTGAAACTTCTATTAATCAATTTCTTCAAGGCAAACCAAAAAAATCTATAAATGATTTATCAAGATTTTTAATAAACTCAACAATCGGATTGGGCGGGTTTATTGACGTTGCCTCAAAAATCGGACTTGAGAGGCATGAGGAAGATTTTGGACAAACTCTTGCTGTATGGGGTGTAGGACAGGGTCCTTACATAATGTTACCTGGATTAGGACCATCAACTTTAAGGGATACATTAAGTAGGCCCGTATCATCTTTTTCATCGGTCACATTTCATATGACTGATACCGATGTAAACATTGCCTTAAAAACTATAGATGCAATTGAAACAAGAGAGAGGTTATTGGACGTTGAATCATTACTGTCTGGTGATAAATATGCATTTGTTAAAGACGCTTATATACAATCGATGAATTATGAAATTGCAGATGGTATCGATGTCCAAGATGATTTCATTGATGATATGGAAGATTTTTTAATAGACTAAAAGATCTTCAAGTTCGTTTTTATGATTTTTCAAACTATTATCTCTGATAACTTCCAAAATTTTTATTCTAAAGGACTTAGCATATTTGTCTCCTCTGGATAAACCAAACAAATGCTTCATCATCCTGCTAAGATTGTGACCATTTTGAATTTGTCTCTCAACATATTCTAAATATAGATTAAGTACTTCTTTTTTTGAATTTATTGATGAGTCAAGTTTATAAAACCTTGGTTCAACATCTTTTAACATAAATGGATTATCGTATGCAGCTCTTCCAATCATAACTCCATCAACTTTTTTTAAATGATTTGAAGAATCATCAAGATTCTTAATTCCACCGTTTATTATTATTTCTAGATCAGGAAAGTCATTTTTTAATCTATAGACATAATCATACTTTAAAGGAGGTATGTTCCTATTTTGACGTGGGCTAAGTCCTTTTAAAATTCCATTTCTGGCATGTATTATAAAAACTTTAATTCCTGATTGTTTAACGATTGAAACAAAGTTATAAAGAAATTCATAATCCTCATTATCATCAATTCCAAGCCTACATTTAATAGAAACTGGAATACTTACCGAATTTTGCATATTTGATAAGCATTCTGCTACTAAATTTGGCTCAAGCATTAAACATGCTCCAAACTTTCCTTTTTGAACTCTATCAGATGGACATCCTACATTAAGATTTATTTCGTCATAACCGAATTGTTCACATTTTTTTGAGCATTCAATAAGATCCGAAACGTTGGAGCCGCCCAATTGAATACCTACAGGATGTTCTTCCTTATTGAATTCTAACTGATCAAAACATTTACCATATATTAATGAACCTGTTGCAATCATTTCGGTATATAAAAAAACTTTTTTTGATATTAGACGCAATAAAAAACGATCATGCATATCCGTGTATTGCATCATTGGAGCGACGCAAAACTTTCTATCCAAAGCTTTCATTAAAGAAATAAATTAATTGCTGTGTACCCGACGATTGATAAAACTATTGTGTATGGTAGTGCCATATATACCATTCTTAAATAGGAGAGATTAATTAGTGGTGCAAGTGAAGATGTTAATAAAAATAAAAAGGCAGCTTGACCATTTGGTGTTGCAACACTTGGAATATTTGTACCAGTATTAATTGCAATAGCAAGATTGTTAAACTGTGTTTCAGTAATAACTCCACTATCAAAAGCACTTTTGACTTCATTGATATAAATTGTTGCAACAAATACATTGTCACTTATTGCAGAAAGAAAACCATTTGCAACAAAGAATAGTGAGGGTTGAGTTGAAGGATCCTGTGATAAGACATAATCAATTACTGGAGAAAAAAGATGTTGATCATGAATAACACTTACAATTGCAAAAAACACCGCAAGTAATGCTGTAAAAGGTAGGGCCTCGTGAAATGCCTCACCTAAATGATGTTCTTCCGTGATACCTTTGAATGCAGTTAGCAAAATTATTACACTTAATCCAATTAGACCGACAGCAGCCAAATGTAATCCAAGAGCAATTACAAGAAAAACCGCAACCAAGGACTCTACGAGAAGTTCTGCTCTATCTTTAGCTGTGATATTTTCCTCTCTATATACTGAATAATCATTAAAGATTTCTCTTATATTAGGAGGTAGCTGGTTGCCAAAACCAGCGATAGAAAATTTCTCAATGATAAAACATGTAAAAATACCTGCTACAAAAACAGGCATCGTTATCGGAGCCATTCTTAGGAAGAACTCAACAAACTCCCAACCAGCAATGGTAGCAATCAGTAAATTTTGTGGTTCTCCAACTAGTGTACAAACACCACCCAAAGCAGTTCCAACTGCACCATGCATAACTAAATCTCTAAGAAAAGCTTTGAAGTTCTCTAATTCTTCTAGCTTCAAAGTATTTATTGACGAGTTAGCATGGTAATCATGTGATTCATCAGAAAATGAGCTACCTGATGCCACAGCATGATAAATTCTGTAAAAGCCTATAGTTACCCCAATTAATACTGCTGTTACTGTTAGAGCATCTAAAAAAGCAGATAAAACTGCTGCAGAAATGCAAAATAAAAGTGATAGTAATGTTTTTGAACGAATGCTTAATAACAATTTAGTAAATATTGTTAACATTAAGTTCTTCATAAAATATATACCCGCTACCATGAAAACCAATAGTAGTATTACTTCTAAGTTATTTTCGATTTCATGAAATACAGACTTTGTTGAGGTTAAGCCCATGACAATTGCTTCCAATGCAAGCAGGCCTCCTGGTTGAAGTGGATAACACTTTAAAGCCAAAGCCAATGTAAAGATAAACTGTAATAAAAAAACCCATCCAATTATAAAATTTCCATCCAATCCCATAGAATTAAGTATCAATAATAACGGTGGGTTAATTATAAGAAAGGCTATTATGGTAGACTTGTACCATCCTGGGGCATTACCTAGAAATAATTTTTGGACTTCATTGAACATCAGGACATTTTAAACTTATTTGTTATGTATTTTAAAAGATTTTTAGAAATAAATAATAAAGAAAATAATAAATTTATTCTTTTTAAGAATAATAAAATATTTTACGAAACCGAAATAAAAACTTTTTTACTCGATAGCAACTATTTAGATATTGATATTGATAATTCTATTGTCATTGGAATAGCTGAATCAGAAAGTAAAATCTATGCTGTTGATATTTCTAATTGTGAAAAAGATATAAATATTGGTTATAAATCACTTGTTGAATATGATGTTAGACATCTTTTAGCAATTTCTGAACCTGAAGATATTGTTTTAATGGGTAGGGCAAATCAATTATTACACTGGATAAGAAGCAATAAATATTCAGGTTATTCTGGTGAATTAAATAAATTTGATACAAACGAAGAATCATTAGTTTGTCCAACTACATCTACAATGATATATCCATCAATAGCACCATGCGTATTAGCTATGGTAACTAGGGGTGACGAAATCTTATTAGCAAGAAATAATTTATTTCCAGAAGGTTTGTTCAGTGTTTTGGCAGGTTTTGTAGAAGTGTCAGAATCCGCAGAAGAAACAGTAAAACGAGAAGTTTTTGAAGAAGTAAATATTAAAGTTAAAAATCTTAAATATTATGGAAGTCAACCGTGGCCATTTCCCTCTCAACTGATGTTAGGATTTTCTTGTGAATACGATTCTGGTGAAATAAAAGTTGACGAAACTGAGATCGTTGAAGCTAATTGGTATAAATACAATAATTTGCCTTATGTTCCACCAACAACCAGTTTATCTGGTTTATTAATTAATTCTTTTGTCGAGGATCATTCTTAGCTCTAAGAGGAATATCTTTTTTTGGTTTTTTTTCTTTAACGATTTCCTTTATTGCAGGTTCTTTAGTTTTATTTTGTAATTCTTTTTTAGGTTCCTGTTTTTTTGATTCTTTAGCCTTAAAGCTTCTTTTATCATTATTTTTTTTGTTTGTATTTTTAGTCTTAATAGTAGAAGAAGCTTTATTATTTTTATTTACTTTATTATTAGGCTTATTTTTAAAGTTTTTATTAGACTTAGCACGTTGCGCATTATTTTTTCTTCTATATTTTCTTTGTGGTCTTTTCTTCTTTTTGGTCTCTTCAACCTGTATACCAGTGATTGACTTTAACCATTTCATTAAGCCAGATTGTCTTGTTTTAGGCATTTTTGGTGGTTTAATACCATCAACTAATGGTTTCATTGTTTTTGACTGATTATTAGAATCTCTCCAATTAATATCAGGCTCTGGACTATCTGGCGTTAATTTATAAGAATCTGTATTTTTAACATCTGAGCTTTTTATTCTTACGACTTTGTAATATGGCCTTGATTTATATGGATCAGCAATTACTAGAACTTTAACTTTATTTGTTTTTTCGATACTAATAATGTCATATCTTTTTTCATTCAAAAGATAGCTAGCAACATCTGATGGAACATAAACATGTATTTCACCAGTATTTTCTTTTGCTGCATCTTCTCCAACAATTCTAAGAATTGAAAGGCCAAGAGATCTTGGACCTCGGACTAAAACGTGTTCAATATCATAAGATTCATTTAATGAAGGGCGCAATCTTTGTCTTGATATCTCTAAAAGACCAAATCTAGATATATTTGATACTTGTACTCTGGCCCTATCAGAGAATATAGCTTTTCTAAATGCAGACTCAACTTTATTTTGATTATCTTCATTTGTCATGTCTATGAAATCTATTACAACTAGACCACCGACATCTCTAAGTCTTAATTGCCTTGCAACTTCTGTTGCTGCTTCTATATTTGTTCTAAAAGCTGTTTCTTCAATGTCTTTACCTTTTGTAGATCTTGCAGAATTAACGTCAATTGTTGTCATGGCCTCAGTGGGATCAATAACAATGGACCCGCCTGAGTTTAATGATATTTCTCTTTGAAAAGCTAACTCTATTTGAGATTCAATCTGATATCTATTGAATAGAGGTATTTCCTCATCATAAAACTTAACTTTTTCAGAATGATCTGGAATAACAGCTTCAATAAATTCTTTAGCCTCATTAAAAATTTCTTTGTCATCAATTAATATTTCTTCAATATCTTCTTTAAAATAATCTCTAACAACTCTTACAATTAATTTATCGTCTCTGTAAATCAAAGATGGTGATGTTGCATTTGGAATTGTGTTGTTTATTTCATCCCATAAAGCAAGTAGATAGGCTAAATCTAAGCTTAGCTCCTCAACAGATCTGCCTAAACCATTTGTCCTAACAATTGCACTCATATTTTCAGGAATATTTAACTTATCAAGAATATTTTTTATTTGATCTCTTTCTTCCCCACTAATCCTTCTAGAAATACCACCAGATCGAGAAGAATTTGGAATTAGTACTAAAAACCTCCCAGCCAAACCAATCTGAGTTGTAAGAGCGGCTCCTTTAGTGCCTCTTTCTTCTTTTGTTACTTGAACAACAATTTCTTGGCCTTCTTCTAACGTACATATTGATTTACCTTTTTTGTCCTTTTTATAAAATTCACTTGAAAGATCCTTTAATGGAAGAAATCCATGCCTTTCTGAGCCAAAATTTACAAACGCAGCATCTAAACTAGATTCAATTCTAGATACAGTTGCCTTAAATATACTTCCTTTGAGAAGTACTTTTTCAGGTGATTCTGTATCAAAGTCGTATAATTTGGCACCATCAACAAGTGCTACTCGTAGTTCATCACCATAGGATGAATTTATTAATATTCTTTTCATTTTTTCTCCCTGTATAGGAAGATAATTCAGCAGTGTGCTTTTACTAAGCGTTTATCAGTAAGTCTTACTCTTTAGTGCTTACATGATCAGCTCTATTAGGAGCTTTTTAATATATAACTGTTGTATTTATCTTTCTTATTAATTTTCTAGGAAAACCTAGTTATTTAAGTGTATATCCTATAGATTTGTATGATGACTGTCAAAAAAATACTAATCAATGAAGATAATGAAGGTAGAAGAATAGATAATTTTTTAATTTCGATATTTAGCACAGTTCCTAAAAGTAAAATTTATAATATTATAAGAAAGGGTGAAGTTAGGGTTAATTCTTCTAGAAAAAAACCTAACTATAAACTTAAATTAAATGACCTAATTAGAATACCACCTAATCTTGAAATCTTATATAAGAAAATAAAGATAATAAAATCAGATCAAATTTTAAAACACACTAAAAATATAATTTATGAGAATGATAATTTTATAGTTGCTAATAAAAGAAATGATATAGCTGTTCATGGAGGATCAAAGAACTCCTATGGATTGATTGATATATTTAGGAAAAGATATGGAAATAACCTGGATTTATGTCATAGACTAGATAAGTCAACATCAGGCTGCATTGTCTTTGCAAAAAACAAAAAAGCTGCAAAACACTTTAGCAAATGCTTAAAGAATAAAGACGTTAAGAAAATCTATTCAACAATTCTAAAGGGAAAGATAAAGAAAAATATTACTGTTGATATACCTATATATAAAAATTCTACTTTGAAATCTAAAGTAGCATTTTCTAAATTTATTTTAAAAAAGAAACTTAAAAATACATCACTTGTAGATGTTGAAATTGATACTGGGAGAACTCATCAAATAAGAATACATGCATCTAAGTTAAACCATCATATTATTTTTGATAAAAAATATGGTGATAAAGATTTCGATAAATCGCTAAATATTGGAAATCATCAAATAGCACTTCATGCTAAAGAAATTATCTTTCCAGATTTAAACAATAAAATGATAAGAGTTAAATCTAAACTTCCAGTGGAATTTAATAATTTGATTTTAAGTCTTGAATAAATTTCCTGTTATTATCAATAAAATTTTGTTAGGATAGCGTTTTTTAGGGCATATTATGGCGGTACAAAAAAGCAAAGTTACAAGGTCTAGAAGGGGTCAAAGAAGATCTCATGATGCTTTAAACTCTAAAACTTTATCAATTGATCCTGTTTCTGGTGAGAAACATCTTCGTCATCAAATGACGAAAGATGGTTTTTATAAAGGCAGATTGATTAAAGATCTAAGAAAACCTATCAAAGAAGAGTCAGAAGAAGTAACATCATAGTTATGCCTAGGCATATAAGTATTCTTTTTCCAGGACAAGGTTCACAGTCTCTTGGAATGCTCAATCATCATTCAACAGACCTACTTAAGTCATATGAAGAGGAAGTAAACAATTTACTTGGTTTCAATATCATAGATGTTATTAATAATGGACCCATTGAAGATTTAAATAAGACATCTATAACTCAACCTGCAATTCTTCTAGCATCAATTTTAGATTTTAAAAATATTTCAAATAAACTAGGATTAATTCCTGATATTTTATGTGGACATTCACTTGGAGAATATAGTGCTATGGTTGCAGCAAATGCTATTTCTTTGCAAGAAGGTCTATCACTGGTTCACAAGAGAGGAAAACTTATGGAAAAGTGTCCAAAGGGATCAATGTGCGCTGTTCTTAATGTTGATCTTGATGTGATTAATGAGATATGTTTCAAAGTTGAAGATGAAATCAAGACAATAGTTACACCAGCTAACCTTAATTCACCTAAACAAATTGTTGTTTCTGGTACCGAAGAAGGAGTTGATGAAGTTATCAATCGTTTAAAGGATTGTGGCTATAAGAAGTGCATTAAACTTAAAGTAAGTGTTGCTGCTCATTCTAAAGTAATGAGCAATACTCTTGATCAATTTGAAAATGAGTTAAATAAAATTAATTTTTCTTTACCAGAGTATTCAATAATTCAAAATGTAAATAATAAAATTCCAAATAATATTGATAATCTAAAGGAAAATTTATTAAGTCAATTAGTTATGCCTGTTCAGTGGATTAATACCATGAAACAGATTAAAGAATATGATGGTATTGTTATCGAATGTGGTCCGAATAAGGTTTTATCTGGTTTAGCTAAAGCTAATGGTATTGAAAATGTGTACTCGACTTCATCTGAAGATTTTTTTGATAAAATTAAGGAAGAACTATGAGTAATGGTAATGTTTTTATTTCTGGCGCATCAAGAGGAATTGGTAATTCAATTGCTTATCATTTTGCCGAAAATGATTATGTAGTTGTTGGAACATCCAGAAATGAATTCGAGTTTGATAAAAAAATTAAAAATCTTATTCCTTTGAAACTTGATGTTACCTCTAGAGAAGATATTCAAAATTGTTTTAATGATTTGAAAACAAAGAATTTGCTACCAGACATTCTTATCAATAATGCAGGTATTACCTCAGATCAGATTTTTTTAAGAATGAAAGATGAAGAATGGGATAAAGTTATTGATACCAATCTTAATGGAGTTTTTAACCTTTCAAAGATTTTTGTAAAAAATATGATCAAAAATAAAAAAGGTAGAATAATAAACATATCATCTATTTCTGGATTAATGGGCAATCCTGGACAAGTCAATTATTCTTCATCAAAGTCTGCACTTAATGGTTTTACTAAGTCACTTGCAAAGGAATTGGGTTCTAGAAACATAACTGTAAACTGCGTTGCTCCAGGATATATAGATACAGATATGACATCTTTTTTAGATGAAGATTCAAAAAAACAAATAGAAAAATCTATTCCTCTTGGTCGTTTGGGTAGCGGTGAAGATATATCTAAATTGGTAGCATTTTTAGCTTCTGATGAGGCCTCATATATTACAGGTCAAACCATATCAATTGATGGTGGTTTGCTTATGTACTAATAAAAATGTGCAACTTTGAACTATTACATGTAAAATGTGTCAAATTTCAATATAGGGTAATGGAGATATTATGAGTGTTGAAGATAGAGTCAAAAAAATTGTAAGTGATCAATTAGGTAAATCTGTTGAAGAAATTCAAAGTGATTCATCCTTCGTTGATGATCTTGGAGCTGATTCATTAGATACTGTTGAGCTTGTAATGGCGCTTGAAGAAGAATTTGATCTTGAAATTGCTGACGAAGACGCTGAAAAAATTTCTACAGTAAATGAAGCTGTTGAATATATAAATTCAAATTCATAAAAATTTAATTTTTTAAATCTTTTTAAATGTTTACAATAACAGTTGTTATTTAAACATTTATTATGCATTTAATAAGATCCCTAATAATTTGTAGCTTACTAATATCATTATCAATATATGCTCCTTACAAAGCATTTTTTGATCAGGTTCCTCAAAATAAAAACTTAGTTATAAATATTGAAAGGGGCGATACTATTTATGAAGTTTTTTCATTATTTTTACCAATAAATTTTGCTAATAAGCTTTTTTTAAAGATTTATTCTCTAAGAAATGATATTAATTTAATACAATACGGCGAATATCAAATTGGTAATAAATCTATTTTAGATATTATTAACTTAATAAAATCAGGCGAAACAATTACCCATAAATTAAAAATTAATGAGGGATTGAATATTTATGATATAGAAAATTTAATTAATGATTCATACTTAATAAATGACTGTAGTTTTCTAAAATGTATCAACACCAATCTATCATTTAGAGAGGGCATTCTTTATCCTGATACTTATTTTTATAAAAAAGGTATGAGTGCGTCTGAAATATTAAACGAAAGTCACACAAGATTAGAAAACTATTTAAATAATAAATTAAAAAATAAAAGTACTTATACCTCATTGAATAAAGAAGAAGTTTTAATTCTTGCATCAATCATTGAGAAAGAAGCTGGTAATGATGATGAGAAAAGTAAAATTGCTAGTGTTTTTCTAAAAAGATTATCTATAGGCATGAGACTTCAAGCTGACCCAACAATCATTTATGGTTTATTACCAAATTTTGATGGAGACATAAAAAAATCTGATATTCTAGATAAAAATAATAAATATAATACATATATGATTAATGGCTTACCTCCAACACCTATTTCAATATCTTCTATATCATCTATAAATGCATCAATTGATTCACTTCCAGGAGACTATTTATTTTTTGTTGCTGATTCAAAAACTTCACATTATTTTTCAAAGACTTATGAAGAACATCTTAATAAAATTAATGAGTTAGGACTTAATAAATGAAAATAATATCATTTGAGGGAATTGAGGGTGTTGGTAAATCTACTCAGTTAAGACTTCTAAAAGATTATCTTGAATCAAAAAATTTTTTAGTAGATGTATATAGAGAACCTGGATCAACAAATACTGGTGAAAAAATAAGAGATATTCTACTAAATTCATTAAATGAATTATCAAATGAAGCTGAACTTCTTTTAATGTTTGCATCAAGATCTGAGCTTATAAAACACAAGATAAATAAATGTAAATCTGACTATTTACTATTAGATAGATTCTATGATGCCTCTATTGCATATCAAGGTTATGGCAGAAAGCTTTCTATTCCTTTAATTGAATCTCTTATAACTTTTATAAATTGTCCAGTACCTAATTATAGTATTTTGCTTGATATCCCAGTTGATGAGGGTTTTGCACGCAAAACTAATGATGATATTGATAGAATTGAATCATCAAGCAAAGCATTTTTTGAAAGAGTAAGAAAAGGTTACATTAAGATTGCAAAAGATAATAAGGATAGATTTATAAAAATTAATGCCTCTTTGGATATTGATCAAATTCATCAAAAAATAATTAAACATATCGGGTTATAAAGTTGAGTATTGATAACTATGATTGGTTAAAAGAAATTTATAAAAATATTGATTTTGACAAGTTGCCACATGGAATAATAATTTCTGGGTCTAAAGGTCTTGGTAAAAGACTTCTTGCAAATGAGATTGCTACAAAAATTCTTTCAAACAAATTAGATTCAAATGAACTAGCACTTATCAAGTCTAATAACCATCCTGATTTTTTTAAACTAGATAAAGAAAAAATACTTCTCCACCATATCACTTATAGAAAAGATAAATGGGATGATGAAAAGGGCCAAAGAAATGTTAATGATTTTTTATCAGTAACTCCGTCAATTTCAAATAATAAGGTAGCTTTAATATTGAATGCTCAAACTATGAATGCCGAATGTCAAAATGCATTATTAAAATCTCTTGAGGAACCAGCTAAAAATACTTTCATTATTATCGTTACTGATAGAAACAAATCATTACTCGATACAATATATAGTAGGTGTCAAATTATTAATGTACCTAATTTAAATGAATCAACTATTAATGATTGGCTAAGCAAAAATGGTATATCAGATATTAACTCTACATATTTCCCAAGCTTTATCTCTCCATTAGAAATTATTGAAGATATTCAAAACAATAAACATTTAAATTTTAGGGAGTTCCTTAAAATTATTTCTGACTTTATAGAAAATAAAATTGATGCTAATTCAGCCTTAAAAAATGTTGCAAATCTAGAAATTGATTTAATTACTAAGACAAATTATTTAATTGAATTTCTTAAGATACTCTTAAAATCAAGGATATTATCTGAAGAATTATCGGGTTCTTATGTAAAATTTAATACATTTAAATTTAACAATTTAAAGATTTCAAATCTTATAAATGATTTAAATGATTTTCGATATGATTATTTTAAAGTCCCACAAAT
The DNA here is from genome assembly GCA_902541175.1 of uncultured SAR86 cluster bacterium. Classification (GTDB taxonomy): domain Bacteria; phylum Pseudomonadota; class Gammaproteobacteria; order Magnimaribacterales; family D2472; genus SAR86A. The sequence continues at coordinate 6,139 of CACBPP010000002.1, read as the reverse complement.
CAATGAAACACATGTTTTAAACTATTTTTTTAGCGAATTAAAAAATTCTATCAAGATATAGTTGTACCACCATCAACAACTATTGTTTGTCCGTTAATATAATTACCAGCATCAGAAGCAAGCATAATAGCAACACCAGCAATTTCATCTGGCTCACCGATCCTTCTCATAGGTGTTGAAGATAACACTGAATTTAAAATATCAGGATTTTCCCATAATGCCTTCGCAAAATCTGTTTTTATAAGACCTGGTGCAATTGAATTTGCTCTAATATTTTTATGACCAAATTCAGCAGCTATATTTTTAACAATCATAACATCGGCAGCTTTACTTATATTATAAGCACCAAGTATTGGGCTACCTTTAATAGCAGCGATACTAGATATAATAATAATTGAACCATCCTCACGATCAATCATATCTGGTAATACTAAGTTGCATAAAATTTGATTAGACTTAATATTATTATTCATAACCTTGTCAAACTTTTCTGATGGCATATCAAGCATTGACCCCATAAATGGATTTGTTGCAGCATTGCAAATGAGGGTATCAATTCTTCCTAGTTTTTCTTTAGTTAAAGATACTAAATCATTTAGTTGATTTTCATCACTTATATTTGCTGGAATAGGGAAGGCAGCTTCTGTACCAACAGCTTTATTAATTTCACTAGCAGTAGCTTCACAAGCATCAAGTTTCCTACTAGAGATAATTACCTTGGCACCATGTAAAGCACAATGATGTGCAATACTTTTTCCTATACCCCTTGAAGATCCTGTAATTAAAATTGATTTATTTTTTAGGTTAAATAATGACATATTTTTATTATAATGAAATTATGACTAAAAAAGTTGAAATATATTCCAGGTCAAATTGCTCATATTGTGTTATGGCAATGAAATTCTTTGATTCAAAAGGAATAAAATATGATGTCTATAGTGCTGATGATCCAAAAGTATTTGAAGAGATGTTAGAACGAAATCCTCAAGCTAGAACAGTTCCTCAAATTTTTATAGATGATAAGTTGATTGGTGGATATACTGACTTAGTCGAAAATTATTCGGAATAACTATATGGAACAATTTAATGCTTTTTTGGTATTACTTGATAGTAATTTAAGTGGATCTTGGTGGTTTCCAGCTTTATTAATTGGAACCGGCATTTTTTTTACTATTTATCTAGGATTTCCACAATTTAAGTATTTCAATAGCGCATTAAAAATAGTATCTGGAAAGACAAAAAACTCTGAATCAGATGGAGAAACAACTGGATTTCAAGCACTTACAACAGCTATGTCTGGCGCTGTGGGTACAGGTAATATTGGTGGAGTTGCTTTAGCAATTTGGACAGGCGGGCCTGCAGCAATATTTTGGATGTGGATTACAGCAATTTTTGGAATGACAACAAAATATGTTGAAGTAACTTTAGGCCATAAATACAGAACAACTCTAAACGACGGCTCAATATCTGGTGGACCAATGTATTACATCGAACAAGGTTTAAATATGAAATGGGTTGCTATTCTATTTGCATTCTTAATGATGATTACAGCTATCGGTTCTGGAAATATGCCTCAAATTAATAATATCGCTTTGGTAATGAACACTGAATTTGCTGTACCTAAACTATTTACTGGATTATTTTTGGGAGCTTTGCTTTGGATAATTATTATTGGAGGTATAAAAAGAATCGCATCTGTTGCTAGTAGAATTATTCCAATAATGGGTCTTATATACTTTGGTGGCGCATTAATAATATTGGCAGAAAATTATCAAAATATAATACCCTCATTTAACGCAATATTTGCACAAGTCTTTACTGGATCTGCGGCAGTTGGCGGATTTCTTGGTGCTAGTTTTGCAATGAGTTTAAAATATGGTGTTGCTCGTGGGCTATATTCAAATGAGGCTGGTCAGGGATCATCTCCAATTGCTCATGCTTCATCAAAAAATAAATCAATTGATCAAGGTGTTGTTTCTATACTCGAACCTTTTATCGATACCATTGTTGTTTGTAGTGTTACAGCGTTGGTAATTTTATCAAGTGGAGTATGGACTCAAAAATTTGATACAACTTTCTCAAAGACAGATATGATAATTCTTGAAGGAATTTATTCTGATGAAAAAAATGTAGATGGTGAATATATTTATCCAGATCATATAAACGATTTAACAAAATATGTTCAATCTATTGATTCAAATGTAAATGAATTTTCAGGCTCACTAGATATAAAAGATGGAAAAATATTATCTGAAAATATAACTGTAATTCATTCCAGATCAATTGCAGAAGACATAACAATTTCCAATTCAATTGAGGATACTTTATTTTCAGGAAAACTTGATGTTAAAAATGGAAAAATATCAGAACAAGTTTCTATAAATGGTAAATCACTTGTAAGCTCAGCAGAATTAACAGCAAAGGCATTCTCGCAGGGAATACTTGGTCAATATGGCGGTAAGTTAGTAGCTATAGCCTTATTATTATTTGCATTTTCTACATCAATAACCTGGTGTTATTATGGAGATAGATCAACTGCGTATATATTTGGTGAGAAGGGCGTTGTTTGGTATAGAAATTTCTACGTTTTATGTTTTGTTTTAGCTGCAGTTATCGATACAACTGTAGTTTGGAACATTGCTTATGTTGTTGTAGCACTTGTATCAATCCCAAATTTAATTGCAATGTTTGTTCTTAGAAAGGAAATGAAATCTCTTTCAGATAATTTCGACATCAAATAAATTATTTAATCATTTTTAATACAGATACTATCTCTAGATGATTTTTATTTGGAAATTGATCAAACAATTCTATGTTTGTAATTTTATGTGACCTAATTAAATTTATATCTCTGATATAAGTTTCAGGATTACAAGAAACATAAATAATATTTTTAAAATTAGAGGCTAAATTAATTACATCCTCTGTTAATCCAGACCGTGGAGGATCCAAAAGAATATGTGAAAAATTAAAGTCAGATATATTTTTTGAATTCATTCTATTGAAAATTTTTCCTTTAAATAATTCTGATACTTCATCAGATGAAAGACGAGCATTATGAATGTTTGAAATACTATTTTCTTTTAAAGCTTTGTTAAGGCATTTAATAGAGTTTCTATTATTTTCTGTTGCTAGAACTTTGTTGAATATAAATGATAACGGAATAGTAAAAGTACCTATCCCACAATATAACTCTAATAAGTCATCTGGATTCTCTATGAAATCAATAACTTTAAATATCATTTTATCTACTAAATATTTATTTGATTGTGTAAAAGTATTATCAGTCTGATAAATTTTTAAATTTTTATAAATGAGTGTATCGTCTAAATATAAATCCCTTGTTTCATATTTATAGTTTTTAGATCGAATGATTATATTTACTTTTAGATCATCAGATATTTGATTCACAAGATTTATCAGGGATTTATCTATTATTTTGTGATAAATCATTGTGACCATAATTTTATTGTGTTGATTTGATCTAAAATTAACTTGAAATAACTTATGGTTTATTTCGTTATTCTCATTTATTTTTTTTAAAAGTACTGGCATTAAGTTCTGAATATCCAATGATGCGTCTTTAAAAGTTTTGATGTAAATTTTTTCATTAATATCATGCATAACATAATGATTTTTTCCATAAGAAAATTCACAACGACTTCTAAATGATGTTGAGGGACTAAGGTTAATTACTACTTTTTCGTCATAATTGTTTTTAATGTCGTCTTGAAATCTATCAAATTTATTCATATTAAAAGAGTTGTAACAATTAAAACTAAACCTATAAATACCACATTAATACTAATGAATAAAAAAATAACTTTTCCAAATGAAATGTTATTTAGATCATCTGAAAGTTGTTCTTTTTTTCTAATTCCTAAAAAAGAACTTATAATCCTAAATAACCACATATAAACATGAATGAAATAATTAATATCACAAAATCTGCTGAAGAATACTTGGCGAAATTAATTCAAGATAAGAATGAAACAGACTTATCTATTAGAATTTTTATTTCTGATCCCGGCACTCCAAAAGCTGAAACTTGCCTAGCATATTGTAAACCAGAAGAAGCCATGCCCGATGACATGATTTTAAATCTTGATTTAATAAACGTTAACATCGAAAAAAGAAGTATTCCATTTTTAAAAGATTGTGAGGTAAATTTTGATAATGATACTTTTGGTGGTCAACTTACCATCAAAGCTCCCAATGCAAGACTACCAAATATATCTCCTGATAGCCCAGTTGAAGACAGAATAAATTATGTAATTTATAACGAAATTAATCCCATGCTTGAATCTCATGGTGGTGAGGTTTCTCTTGTAGAATTTAATGATGAAAACATTGCAGTTCTTCAATTTGGAGGAGGTTGTCAGGGTTGTGGAATGGTAGATGTAACACTTAAAGATGGAATCGAGAAAACTCTCATCGATCAAATTCCAGAAGTAAAAGCAGTCAAAGATCTTACTGATCATTCAATAAATGACAACGCTTATTATAAATAACTAAATTTCACTTACAGAAACTACCACTCCAAAATATGGATGATCGAAAAAGTGAATTTCTTCATTAAATATTCTTTTTTCATTATCAATGAAGATTTTTATATTAGAGTTTCTTGTATATGAATTTCCTAAGTATGCTTTAAGATCAATATGCATGAATCTCTTTTTATAGAACCTTATAAGAAAGCCATAATTATTTTGACTTTGATATGACAAAAAATTTGATGATTCATTATCTGGAATAGTTTGAATCCAAGATTTTGAATCAAGTAATATATAGTTTTTATCCTTAGCAATTTTACTTTTTAGCATATTTAAAACAGTTAAATTATCATTATCTCTATATAGAGTTTTTGGTAATTCCTTAATATCTATTTCATCAATATTATTAAATAAGTTTTTATAAAATTCTGACATATTTGAGAAGTTACTATGATCGGTCTTGTCAGATAAGGAGCCCTCATCATATAAATAAACTAAATCTTTATTAGGTACTTTTAATTTTGTATTGAAGGTTTCATTAGTCTCAAAATCCATATACTTGAATATGATTAATTCTATTTTATATTCAGCCGCTTCTTCTTGAGCAAAAGAAATATTTATTAATAATATTAATAATAAAGATCTTTTTTTAAAAAATTTCATCTAATAGCTCATTTATATTTTGTCTTCTAACCTCAGAGTTTAATTCATGATACTTATAAATAAATTTATTATTTGAATTAATTTGATATTTTTGAGGCTCATCTTGAGCAAGGCTAACTAATTTATTTAAATGTTCGTCTTTTATATCATTTGTTATTTCAAAATTTGTATTTTTTTCATTTGACTTAATACACTTAATTCCAGTATTCAATACTTTCAAATAAAATCTTTTGTTATCTATTAAATTTTTGGTTTCAATTGGAATCTTTCCACATCTGTCCCTAAGGTTGGTATTTAAAGTTTTTAAATCTTTAAAAGTTAAAAGTTCATCAAGTTTTTTATAAATTTTTAATCGCTCAAGAGGTGAGGGCAAATAATCTTCACTAATATATGCAGAATCATAGAAATTTATCTCTATATCCTTCTTAATTGATTCCTTAGTATCTTTCTGAGAATTTATTGCGTCTTTTAGCATTGATAAATACAAAGATAATCCAATGTTATCTATGTGACCACTTTGTTTATCTCCTAACATTTCTCCTCCACCTCTAAGTTCAAGATCTTCTTCTGCTATTAAAAATCCTTCTCCAAGATTAGAGTATCTAATTATTGAATCCAATCTATTTCTAGAAAGTTTTGGTATTTCCAATGTTGGTATTAAAAAATAGCAATAACCTTGTTTCTCTGACCTCCCAACTCTTCCTCTTAGTTGGTGTAGTTGTGATAGTCCAAAATTATGTGAGTTGATAATTACTATTGTATTAGCATTAGGTATATCTAGACCCATCTCGATGATAGTTGTGCAAATTAATCCATCTATCTCACCATTTTTAAACTCATGCATCACTTTTTTTATTTCTTTTTTTGAAAGTCTTCCATGAGCAATCGATACGTTAAAATCAGGTAACAAATTATTAATTTCTTTTTTTATGTTTTGCATTTTATCTATATCATTTTGAACAATAAAACATTGACCACCTCTT
>CACBPP010000001.1 GCA_902541175.1 uncultured SAR86 cluster bacterium | reverse complement strand
TTGCCATTATGTTTTCTCAATTTGCATAAAATCTAACTCAACTGGAGTTGCCCTACCAAGGATTTGAACAGAAACTTTAACCATATTTCTCTCATAATCAACGTTTTCAACCACTCCATTGAAATCATTAAATGGTCCATCACAAACTCTTATGACTTCTCCAGGCTCATAAATTGTTTTTGGAGCTGGTGCATCTTCGCCAACTTCGATTCTATTAATAATATTATTAACATCTTCCTCAGATATAGGTAGAGGCTTATCTCTAGTTCCGCCTACAAAACCTGAAACACGAGGAGTAGATTGAACTAACTGCCATGAGTCATCTTCTAAATTCATTTGAACTAGTATATATCCAGGAAAAAACTTCCTTTCTGTTGTTTTTTTTGCTCCGCCTTTTAATTCTACAATTTGCTCCGTAGGTATTAGGATTTCTCCAAACTTTTCAGATAGGTTATTTAATGCAATTCTCTCCTCAAGAGCAGCTTTAACTTTTTGCTCATAGCCAGAATAAGCTTGTATCACATACCAATCCATTAATTATCCTAAAACTAAACCTGTTAAAAAACTAAGAAGGGATTCAAGTCCCCAAAAAAATAAACATAAAACAACGATTGCACCAAATACGATCATAAAAGTTTGTGTTGTTTCCATTCTTGTTGGCCAAACAACTTTTCTTATCTCCGTTCTTGATTCTCTCATTAACTTAAGAGCATTTGTGCCGAAACTTGTAATAGCAATTATTCCAAGCCCAATAATGAAAAGAAGTAGCACACCAAGAACTCTATACAAGAATGCAACCTCGACAAAGTAGCTATTTCCAACAACAGCTGCAGCAAATACAGCTAATGCTAATAACCACTTAAGGTTATCAAGAGTTTTTGAAGTAGACCCTTTATTCATAATTCAACTCTCTACCAGCTCGTTCCTCATGGCAGGCCAGGAGGGACTCGAACCCCCAACCCCCGGTTTTGGAGACCGATGCTCTACCAATTGAGCCACTGGCCTATAATTTTTCATTTTCCTCAAAGACAAACAAGCCGAGGCATAAAGCCTCGGCCAAAAAGTCTTATGTTACTCTACTATTTTTGATACTACGCCAGCACCAACAGTTCTTCCACCCTCTCTAATTGCAAATTTCAAACCTTCGTCCATCGCAATTGGAGCAATTAATGAAACAACCATTTTGATATTATCTCCAGGCATAACCATTTCAGTACCTTCAGGTAATTCACAAGCACCTGTTACATCAGTTGTTCTGAAATAAAACTGAGGTCTGTAATTATTCATAAATGGAGTATGTCTTCCACCTTCATCTTTACTTAAAACATATATTTCAGCTTCAAATTTTGTATGAGGTGAAATTGATTTAGGTTTTGCTAAAACTTGTCCTCTTTCAACAGCATCTCTTTCGACTCCTCTTAAAAGAATACCGCAATTCTCACCAGCTCTTCCTTCATCTAGAGATTTTCTGAACATTTCAACACCGGTACATGTTGTATCGGTTGTTTCTTTAATACCTACGATCTCAAGAGGATCTCCAGTATTGACAATGCCAGTTTCAATTCTTCCTGTAACAACAGTACCTCTTCCAGATATTGTGAAAACATCCTCAATCGGCATCAAGAAATTACCATCAACAGGTCTTTCAGGCTCAGGAACATATGTATCTAAAGTCTCAATTAATTTTTGTACTGAAGGGACACCAATATCTGAAGTATCTCCTTCAAGGGCTTTTAAAGCACTTCCAACAATAATAGGTGTATCATCTCCAGGGAAATCATATTCATTTAAAAGCTCTCTAATTTCCATTTCAACTAATTCAATCATTTCAGCATCATCATTTTGATCAGCTTTGTTCATGTATACAACGATATATGGAACACCAACCTGTCTTGCAAGAAGAATGTGCTCTCTTGTTTGAGGCATTGGTCCATCAGCAGCACTTACAACAAGAATTGCACCATCCATTTGTGCAGCACCAGTGATCATATTTTTAACATAGTCAGCGTGACCTGGACAGTCAACGTGTGCATAGTGTCTCGCTGTTGATACATACTCTACGTGAGAAGTTGCGATTGTAATACCTCTTTCTCTTTCTTCTGGAGCATTATCGATATTAGCAAAATCAACTGCATCACCACCATAAACCTCTGCCGCCACTTTAGTTAAAGCAGCAGTAAGAGTAGTTTTACCATGGTCGACGTGACCAACAGTACCCACATTTACGTGGGGTAAGGTTCTCTCGAATTTTTCTCTAGCCATTTTTATGCCTCTCTTAAATTGTTATAAATTGGAGCTCATAACCGGACTTGAACCGGTGACCTCTTACTTACCAAGCAAGTGCTCTACCGCTGAGCTATATGAGCCCGTTCATAAGCATCCTATTTTTGGTGGCGTATTATCCCTCTAAAAGACTATAAACTCAACCTTTTTTAAAAGATATTTTAAGCACACTTTTTATTATAAAAATCAATGGTGGAGAGGGTAGGATTCGAACCTACGTAGCCGAAGCGGCAGATTTACAGTCTGCTGGTATTAACCACTCACCCACCTCTCCATTTAAAGGTAGCTATTTTTGTTCTAGAATGACTTTAAGTCAACTAATTTCTTACATTGAGCGAGTTAAATAAAGACATAATTTTGAAGGATTTGCCAACAAATAGGCTTAATCTTCATATTTACGATGAAATTGACTCTACAAACGAGGAAGCTAAAAGAATAGAAGGCATAGAAGACTTTCATATTTTTATTTCAGAAAAACAAACAAAAGGAAGAGGAAGGCATGGTAAAAAGTGGTCTAGCCCCAATTCTGGCAATATATACATGACAATAAGTACGAATCAAAATACCTCACAAATAAGCCCAGTTAGCTTAATTTCTGGTCTTATATGCAAAAAAGCCATTGATAAATTAATAAAAACATCTTCAATAATGCTTAAATGGCCAAATGATATTTTGTTAAATGATAAAAAAATTGGTGGGATTTTGGTTGAAACTGAGATAAACAAGGAAAATGTCAAAACCATTATTGGAATAGGCATAAACTTAAATATAAGTAAAAAAGAATCATGGTGGGGTGATTTATCTAAGTTTGCTCTTGAATCAAAAAGAAATGAACTTATCAATTTAATACTGACCGAGTTTTTAAACATTTTTGATAATTCCTATCATAATTGGCTTGATGATTGGAAAAAGAGTTGTATGCATATAAACAAAGAGATTGAAATATTCGATGGAGAACATCTTCAAAAAAAAGCTATCTTTAAAGATATAGATGCTCAAGGAAATGCAATAATTGAATCTAAAGAAGGTGAAGAAGTTATTGCAACTGGTCAAATAAGCATAAAAGGAGTTTATTAAACGTGATTCATTTTGTTAAAAATATTCCCATTGATGAGAATGTTCCTGAAAATTATAAAGAGATAGTATTCGGCGCTGGATGTTTTTGGGGAGTTGAAAGAAAATTTTGGGATTTGCCAGGAGTTTTTTTAACCTCTGTTGGATATTCAGGTGGGGATACAGAAAATCCCTTATATGAAGATGTGTGTTATAGAGATACAAATCATGCTGAGGTTGTAAAAGTTACATATGATTCAAATGTAATAGATCTAATGGACTTATTAAAAATTTTTTGGGAGTGTCATGACCCTACTCAAGGTATGAGACAAGGCAATGATGTTGGAACACAATACAGATCGGTCATTTATACAAATAATGACGATGATCTAAAAATAGCATTAGAATCAAAGGACATATATCAAAAAGAACTAGTCAAAAATAATTTTAAAACTGATAGCCTTGAAAGCATTACCACTGAAATAGAGCCTCTTAAGAACTATTATTTAGCAGAAGAGTATCATCAACAATATTTAGCTAAAAATCCTAATGGGTATTGTGGTATTGGTGGAACTGGATGCTCTTTCCCAAAAGAATAATTTGTATATAATACAACTCGTTGCCACCTTAGCTCAGTTGGCTAGAGCAGTTGATTTGTAATCATCAGGTCGTCAGTTCGAATCTGACAGGTGGCTCCATATAATGATATTATTATTAGATGGGCACTTCCAATAATCAAAATAACCAAACTACTACTAAAGATACTAAACTTAAAAAAGATTTTAAGATTGCTCAGTATGTATATGTATCTATATATATTGTTTTAATAATTTGTTTAGTAGTTTTTTATGCATAACTAAAAACTAATGGATTTAACAACTTATATAATTGGAAATGTAATTTTGATTGGTCTTTTGTATTGGGTTGTTATAAACAAAGATAATTAATTTCTATATCCGTTAGGCTTATCTTTATTTTTTGTATATCTATCTGTTAATCTCGACATCCTGGATGTTAGATCAATATCTTTGCCATTAATAAATACTTTTTCAGGCATTGAAGAAGGTTCTAAAGGATCGGCATCCCAAATAATTAGATCTGCTATATTTCCTTGTGCGATTTGTCCTCTATCACCTAAATTAAAAATTTCTACTGGTGATAAAGTGATTGCTTTTAGGGCGCCTTCATATGACATCCCATTAGCAACTGCAACGCCAGCTCCCTGCCTAATTAAGTGATAATTATGGCTTCTTGGAGCATTAAACATCAAAGTAATACCCATTCTTTCAAGATCTCCAGCTAGCTCAATGTTAGCTGCTAGCTCATCAAAAGACTCAGGAATATTATTAATTGGATTTATTATCAAAGGTACATCACTTTCTGCAATTTTATTTGCAACCAATCCTGCTTCCTGTGCTCCCATAATTATTAAATTTAAATCATATTTTTCTTTTATTTTAATAAGTTTTAATAGATCTGAGGCCCTATTTGCTTTAATAATCAGAGGCAGATCGTCATTAATCAATCTATAAAGTGCTTTCAAATCTCTTGGATGAAGCTCCATTGTTTCTGCAATTGGAGAATCATCAATAAAGTCAGCTGCATCTTGGTATGACTCAATATCTTTAGAATCAATAGATGATGCAAATTCTAATAAGTCTTCCATAATTGAAAAAGTTTCAGATCTAGATTCTCCTCCTGATCCTCCAACTCGACCTATCATCACATTATCTTTTATACCTGTGATTTCAAGATTACTATCAAGGACAAAGAAAGATCCAAGCCCTCCTATTGGACTATCTGTATTTTGAGGCAGTGTAAGTGTCGAGGTGATGCCATTTGACCTATTCCATGGAATTAGAACTGAGTTTGGATTAAAAGCATCATAAATGCTAAATCCTATCTTATATAAATCTGATGAATCGTCTCGAGTTACACTTAATGCGCCTATTTCAACAATTCCAATACCAGTGTCAGTAGATATTATTCCTGGGGTCAATATTTTTCCTGTTGCATCTATTATCTTGTCTCCTCGAAGATTAGCTGTTGAGACTCGAGATATTTTGTTTCCGTCAATTAAAACATTTCCAACAAAAGCATTATTATTTTTTCCATCATAAATTGTTGCGTTTTGAATAAGGATACTTTCAGAATTTATAATTCCGTTAAAGAAAATAAAAAATAAAAAAAGAACTTTCTTTGATTGGCTTATCATTCTTCTATCCTATTTTTTTCTGGACTAATTATTCCAACATCAAAATCACTTGCAGGTTGGAAATTATTTTTTCTGTCATAAGCTGTTGCGCCATCAATAAAAACTCTCTCAACAAGAGCATATACACTAAAAGGATTTTTTGACCAAATGACGACATCAGCGTTTTTGCCAACTTTTAATGATCCAGTTTGATCATAAATACCCGCAGCCTTTGCTGGGTTAGAAGTAATCCAATTCATAGCTCTTGCTTTTGATATATCAAAACCAGCTCTCAAACCAGCAGCTAAAGCTTTTGATGCTTCTTGATTGAGATGCTGAATCCCTATGGCATCATCAGAGTGAACAATTGCACACCCTTTGCCACCAAGAGCTTGATCAACAATGGCTATATTAGCCTGAACCATATCATATGCCTCATGTTTAAAGCCCCACCAATCAGCCCATAAAGCTCCACATATATTATTTTCTGCCAATAAATCTGCAATTTTGTATGCTTCAACACCATGATGGAAAGCTGTAATTTTATAATTAAATTCATTTGCAATATTTATCATTGTTGCCATTTCCTCAGCTCTATAACAATGATTGTGAACTAATATTTCACCTCGCAGTACTCCCGCAAGAGTATCCATCTCAAGATCTCTCTGAGGTGCATATCCTATTTCTTTAGCTTCCTCAGATTTAGCTTCGTATTCATCTAACCGACTTAAATAAGCTTCAGCTTGAATCCAAGATTTTCTATAACCTGCTGCGTTACCCATTCTTGTTGATGGAGCTTGTTGTCTATTTCCATAAACTCTTTTTGGATTTTCTCCACAGGCCATTTTTAATGAATGTGGTGCATCAGGAAATTTCATAGAATTGATGGTGTTTCTTTGTAAATTTTTTACAGTTACTCCCCTACCACCAATCAAATTTGCCGATCCTGGCAAAATATGAAAAGCAGTTATCCCTCCTTTTAAAGCAAGAGCATACTGAGGATCTTGAACCCAAATTGAATGTTCAGCCCATACATCTGCAGTAACAGGACTCGTTGCTTCATTTCCATCAGAACTTGTGCTTACCCCAGGAGCTGGGTAAACGCCCATATGAGAATGAATATCTATAATTCCAGGAGTTACCCATTTATTGGATGCATCAATGATCAAAAATTCACTACCAACTGGTAAATCTTTACCAATAGCAACAATTTTTCTATCCTGAATTAAAAGATCTGTTTCATTAAATTCATTTCCTTCTCCATCATAAATATTTGCATTTCTAATAAGAATATTCTCTGAAGGTAAAGGTTCGTAAGTTGATTCAAATGGCTTTGCTTCAATAAAGCACGCAAAAATTAAAAAAGAGTATTTTATTAGCTTGGTCATATAATGAATAATATAATCTATAATAAATAAAACACAAAAATATATATGAAAGCATATCAAGTTGTTGAAAACGGCAAACCTCTAGAAAAAAGAGAAATAGAAAAACCCAAACCGACTGGTAAAGAAATTTTAATTAAAACTGTAGCATGTGGCGTTTGTCATTCAGACGTCCATATACATGAAGGTTTTTTTAGTTTGGGGGAAGAAGCAAAACTTCCAGTACCTCTAATGACAGATGCGCTTGCTATGGGTCATGAAATATATGGTGAAGTGGTTGAGTTAGGGGAAGATGTTTCGGATATTGAAATTGGAAAAAAATATGTTGCATATCCTTGGATAGGATGTGGTAATTGTGATGAGTGCGCTAATGATAGAGAGCATTATTGTTCACCTTTAACAACAAAAAATTTAGGTATTAATGTAGATGGTGGTTATGCAGAATATGTTCTTGTGCCTGATTCTAAATATTTATTTGATGCCGGAGATACTCCAGACGAAGTTGCTGGAAGTTACGCTTGCAGAGGTTTGACTGCATACAGTGCGCTTAAAAAAGCAGATTTAGTTAAAGGTCAAAATTCTGTTGTTATCATAAGCGCTGGAGGGCTTGGATTACTTTCATTAAAAATAATTCAAGCAGCCTACTCTATTAATCCTATAGTTGTTGACATTGACGATGAAAAACTTGAACTAGCAAAACAAGCTGGAGCATCTGAAGTAATTAATTCAAGAGATGAGAAGTTGTATGAAAAAATTGCAGAACTTACTAATGGTGGTGCCACCAGTGTCATTGATTTTGTAGGTGCAGCTGAGACGTTTGAGCTTGCATCTGGAATGTTCGGTATGAAAAGAGGTGGCACATATGTAATTGTTGGTTTGATTGGAGGAGAAACAAACTTACAGCTTCCAATGACAACTTTAACTGCAAGAACTATTCGAGGAGTCTATGTTGGAAGTCTGCAAGAAATGAGTGAATTAATGGAGCTTGTAAGGGAAAACAAGATTGAGCATGTAGAGGTTGAAAAAAGAAATGCCTCAGAAGCAAATAAAACTTTAAATGACTTGAAAAATGGAAAGATTAATGGTTTAGTATGCCTGACTCATGATCATGAATAAAAAATATCTACTATATTCATTTCTATTTATAGCAAGTTTGTCGTTGCACAGCTTTGCAGATCATCATGATCACTTCAGCTTTGAAGAAGAGCATTTGGCTGAATGCCAGGCTTGTGAAGAAAATGTTGAAATTAAAATTGCTTCAACAAAAAATAAAAACAATTTTTTAAAAGAATCCCCTGAATCAAATCTAATCAATAGATTTGTAAGTCAAAAACAAAAATCAAATCTATCAAGAGCTCCACCTTTAAATTAGTTAATTAATAAATTTTTAACTAATTTTTCATAAAGGAGGAAACATGAAAAAATTTTTTAACGCAGTCATTGTATTAATTGCATTTCATTCGATAAATATAATTTCACAGGATGAGGTTGTAGAAATTGTTGTTACTTCAGCTTTTATCGATACTAGTGAAATTAACAATCCGCTATACGTTATTGATGGTTCTGAATTTTCAGATGGAGCAACTACAAGTTTGGGTGATGCGATTGATGAGTATCTTGGTGTTTCAATTGCAGATTATGGTTCAGCTGTTGGCCAACCAATTATTAGAGGTATGTCAGGCCCAAGAGTAAAAATACTTAAAAATGGTGTCGTTAACAGAGATGTGTCTGGTCTTGGTGTTGATCACTTGAATGACGTGGACTTGAATGATATTTCTCAAGTAGAAATTGTCAAAGGACCCTCATCACTTCTATATGCAAATGGGACCATAGGAGGAATTATCAATGTTGTTGATGATTTAATTTCAACTAAGAATTTTGAAATTCCTGAGGTTTCAGTTGGATATGAATCTCAATCTGTAAATGACGGAAATTCAGAATTTGTGAATTTAAAAGGCAATGTTGGTGGTTTTAATGTTAATTTTGGCTATAAAAATACTGATTTTGGAAACTATGATGTTCCTAGTGGTGCTGTAATTCACTCAGAGGAGGAGCATCATGATGATGAAGATCACGATGAAGATGAACATCATGATGATGAACATTCTGAAGAGGATTTAGGATACATAAATAACTCTGATTTTGCTGTAGAGGCAACAAAGTTTGGTGTATCCAAAGTAACAGACTGGGGCTATATTGGCTTTGGAATTGATAATCTTGAAAGTGTTTATGGTATTCCCTTTCATGGCGATGAGCATGGAGATGAGCATGGCGATGAGCATGGAGATGAACATGGTGATGAAGAAGAGCATGAAGAGCATGGTGAGGAAAGAATTTTTTCCACTACTGATTCTGAGACTTTTTCTATCAGAGGTTCATACAATGTCAATGGAAGTCTTGTTAATAAAGTTGACTTTACATACCGAGATTCAGATTACTCTTTAACAGAGGCTCATGCTGAAGAAGAGCATCACGAAGAAGAAGATCATGAAGAGGAAGAAGAACATGAAGAACATGCTCCAACCGTTTTCATGAATGAGGCTGTTGAGTATGGTGCTACTTTTGATATTTCAAATGACTCTTCAACTCAAAAGGTTGTTGTAAATTTTGTCGATGAAGATAACTCTATTGTTGGCGAAGAAGCGTTCATGAATCCTGCAAATAGTGAAGAATTCACAATTGGTTATTACTTAAGTAAAGACCTAGGAACATTTGATCTTGATTTTGGTTTTAGATTGGATCAAATTGAAAGAAGTGGAAGTGTTTCTGAGGAAGAACATGAAGATGATCATGGAGATGATCATGGTGATGAACATGGAGACGTTGATTATTACAACATAGATGATACAACAAGTAGTTTTGCTATAACTCTTGGCAGAGACCTAAGTGATAATCTTGGTATTAGTCTTGGGTATGCAAGTGTTGAAAGACTTCCATCTTCAATTGAGCTCTTCATGAATGGACCTCATATGGCAACAGGAAGATTTGAAGTTGGTGACCCAAATCTTAACAGTGAAACTTCAAATAACTTTGATATCACTTTTAATTTTGATAATGGTGATTTCTATGCTCTCGCAAGTTTTTATATCACTGATGTGGATAATTACATCGCTCTAATAGATGAAGAAGATGATCACATGGGTGAAGACGAGCATCATGAAGACGAAGATGAGCATCATGAAGGTGAGGACGAGCATCATGAAGACGAGCATGATGATCATGGTCATGGTAATTTAATTCATGCTAATTACATGCAAGAAGATGCTGAGTTTGATGGATACGAGATTGAATTTGGAAGAAGTTTTGATCTTGGCTCTGGCGAGCTTGCTTTATCTTTTGGAAGAGATGTTGTGAATGCTGAATTCGCAGATGGACATTACGTACCAAGAATTAATCCAGCAAGAAACATTTATTCTTTAGTTTATACTCAAGATGATTTGCTCTTTAAACTAATGCTTAAAGATGTTGAAAAACAAAATGATATTGGTGAAGGTGAAACAGCAACTGATTCTTATCAAATGCTTAACACAAGACTAACCAAAACATTCAAAGGAATGGGCGAAGGTGAACTAAAAGTTTCGCTTTTCGCTAATAACCTTCTTGATGAAGTTGCCAGGAATCACTCTTCTTTTGTGAAAAATGAAGTTCCTCTTCCTGGAAGAAATTACGGATTAAAATTTAATCTAACCTTCTAGTATCTTAACTTAGAAATAAAACTGGCCCAAATTTGGGCCAGTTTTTTTATGTTCATTAAAACATTTATAATCTTTCTAAATAAAGCTCTATAATCAACAATATGCGATTAAAGATAAAAGTCTTTTCTTTGTTAATTTTTTCTTTTTTTATTCACTCAAACGAAATTGAAGAAATAGTTGTGACAGGAACACTTCTAAAAAATGCAGAAAGTGATTTATCGCCTGTTCAACTTATTAATGAAAATGATTATAAAAATTTTAATATCACAAATATTGGTGAAATAAGTAAGTATTTGAACGTAAGCTCAGGATCTAGATTTCAAACAAATGCACTTGAAGGAGTTGATCAGGGCATGTCATCAATTACATTAAGGGGTTTGGATGCTTCCGCAACTTTATTACTATTAAATTCTAGAAGACATACTTTTTCAGGAACACCATCCAATAACGGAAATGGCTATATTGATGCAAATATTGTTCCAGAAATTGCTATTGAAAAAATAGAAATCCTAAAAGAAGGTGCAACATCAATATATGGCTCAGATGCAATTGCTGGAGTTGTTAATTTTCTTACATTTAGAGAATTTGAAGGATTAAGGGTTAAAGCCGGTAAACAGACTTCTACAAACTATAATCAAGATGATAATAGTTTTGGTATTTTGTTTGGAACAAAAATCCTAGATGGAAAACTTGTGATTGGTTTCAATGCGCTTGAGAGGTCTCCCCTATCAGCTAGTGAAATAGATGGCATTGCTGAACTAGGTTTAAGTGGTCTTGGTAAAACCTTCAAGGTGCTTGGTCCGGATACTCTTTCATCTGGACTTTTTGCTGGAGTTTACCCAAAGGCAAGTCAATTTGTTCCAGATCCAAATTGTGAAGAAAATGGGGGTGTTCTAGATGGAAATTTTTGTAGATTTCTATATGGAGAAAGATTCAATATTGTAAATGATGAGGATCATCAAAAAATTTATTTAAATTTTTTAAAAGAAACGGATGTTTTAAAACATAATTTCCATTTCATATCATCTAAAGTTGATGTAAACGACAATCCTCAATCTCCTTCATACCCTGCTCTTCCTTTTTTATCAAGAAATATTGAGCCTGGTGAGGGCGGGAGCCCTTTTAATGTTCCAGTTGTTTGGTATGGCAGACCGCTTGGTTCAGAATTTAAGTCACCCTACTCACCAAAAATCATTGAACAATTTAATATTAATTACAGTCTTTCTTTTTTAATGAATCAAACAACTGATGCCGAGATATCTATAACTATGAGTGAGCACTCTAATGATCACTTTAGGCCTGATATTATTGATTCAAGATTTCTTGCTGCCATAAAAGGAAATGGTGGTCCTGAGGGAAATCTTACTTGGAATATATTTGATTCAACTCAAAATCCAAAATCTCTTATTGATTATGTTAGAGGCGCAGAAGTTTCATCAAAAGTAGCTGACCTAATTTCTGTAGATGGAATATTTAATAGGAAATTAAAAAATCTTAATTTAGCTTATGGGTTTCAACTAAATAAAGAAAGTTTAGATATTTATTACGATGAAGTTAGTAGAGCTGAGTTTGATAAGGATGGAAAGTTAATAAAAACAGCTGACCTTTTCTTTCTGGGTGGAGGAATTAATTTATCCAAATCAAGGACTAGCAATGCATTATTTGTAGAAATAGAAAAAAGTATTCAAGAGGCCTTAGATTTGAGAATCGCAGCAAGATATGAATCTATGAAGAATGAATCATCATTCGATCCAAAGATTTCATTGAAATATAGAGCAGCTGATGCTCTCACAATAAGATTTTCTAAAGGAAGCGCTTTTTCTTCACCATCTATGGCGCAAATGTACTCAAGTGAAATTAATCTTGGAAGCGTAAGAGACGTTAATGATTCGGTTTTTGTAAGACAAGCTTCAGCAGGTAATCCAAATTTGAAACCAGCTACCTCAACAAATTCAAATATTGGACTAATATTTCAAAGAAATGATCTTAGAATTAGCATAGATGTTTGGGAGATAGAATATGAAGATAGAGTCGAGGTAGAGAGTGCTCAAGCTATATTATCCTCAAATCCCTTTGGACCAAGTATTACAAGAAATGAATTTGGTGATCTTATTGGAGTAACAACGACTTACTTCAATGAAGATAATACTTTGGTAAAGGGGATTGATTTTCAATTACAATATTTTATAAATTTGAAGCAAAGCGATCTGTCTATAAATTTGATGGGTACTAACTTATCTGAGTTCAAAACTCCTAGCCTAATAAATCAAAACTTAATGGTTAATCGTGTTGGAAAGTTTAATTTTGATACTCATACTTTTTCTCTCCCAAAGAAAAGAATTAATTCTTTCGTAAGCTGGAACTTCAGAGATTTAAGCATAAGCTTAAACTCAAGATATTTGGATGGATATATTAATGAAAGAGCCATTACCGGATTAGGGCTAACTTATGGGTATTCCAATCAAGTCAAATCTTTCTTTGTTCATGATATGTCGTTTAACAAAAAGCTTTTCGTATCAAGCGGTCAACTTGATTTAAGATTATATCTTTCAAATATATTCGATAAATCTGCTCCAAGGTTATATGATGCACCTGATTTTAGTTTTGATACGAGATTGCATGATCCTAGGGGAAGAATTCTAGGATTAAATGTTGAGTATAATTTCTGATTTTTAAAATTTTTCAAAAATATGGATAACCTTACTAATTCTATTGATCAAGTAGTTGAAGAAAATGTTTTGCCACATGAATGGTCAAAGGAAGTACTTGCTGAGTTAAAAGACTTGGGAGTAAAAAATAATAAAAGAGATGACCTGAGAAAAATCCCATTTGTAACTATTGATGGTAAAGACGCCAAGGATTTTGATGATGCAGTGTTTTGCGAAGCCAATAAAGACGGTTTTGTTCTTCAAGTAGCTATTGCTGATGTAGCTGAGATTGTTAAACCTAGTTCATCTATCGACAAAGAGGCTTTATCAAGAGGAACTTCTATTTACTTTCCTAAGAGGGTTATTCCCATGCTTCCTGAAGAGATTTCGAACAACTTGTGTTCATTAATTCCAAATGAAGATAGAAATGTTTTGGTATGTAAAATGAATTTTACTCAAGAAGGAGAAATTAATTCATATGATTTCTCAGAGTCTGTAATAAATTCTCATAAAAGATTTACTTATAACGAGGTTGAATTCTTAAAGCAAAATAAAGACACTAATCTTAGTGCTGACATTCTTAGCTCAATAAATGCCCTTGAAAAGCTTACAAAACAACTTCTTCATAATAGATCAAAAAGATATGCATTAGAAATAGAACCTTCGGAACCAACTCTTCTTTTTGGAAATGAGGGTAATATTTCGGAAATATTTATTCCAAAAAGACTATTTGCACATCAGATGATTGAAGAAGCAATGATATCTGCAAATATCTGTGCTGCTAAATTCATAAAAAAGCATTTAGGGTTTGGTGTTTATAGAATTCATGAAGAGCCTGAACATTTAAAACTTGAAAACTTGAAGAAGTTTTTTTCTTTAAAAGGTCTATCGACAAAATCTTTTTCAGGTCCCTTAGAAATGATTAATAGCTTTATCAAACATGTTAAAAAAGATGAAAAAAATAAAATAATGAATGTTTTAATTCTTCAATCGCTTAAGAGAGCATGTTACTCAACTAAGGATATTGGGCACTTTGGACTTCAATTAAAACAATATTCTCATTTTACGTCTCCAATAAGACGATATCCTGACTTAATATCTCACAGGCTTATCAAAAATGTTCTAAATAAAAAACAATTTAATTCTAATCAAGATGATCTTGAGATGACACTTAATGATCTTTCAGACTTAGAGCAAAGAGCGGAAAGATCGTCTAGACAAGTTATTCAACGACTTATTTGTCATCATCTCGAAGGATCTATTGGAGAAGAATTTTCTTCAACAGTTATTGGAATTACAGAATTTGGACTTTTTTGCGAACTTGAAAATCAATTTATATCAGGCCTGGTTCATGTATCTGATTTAAGTCGAGATAGATATATTTTTGATAAAGAAGCAAATATACTAAAAGGGAAAAGAACAGGAAGAACTTTTAGAATTGGACAAAAAATTAATGTTCAACTTGCCAATGTGATCCCTGAAGAAAGAAAAATTGTTCTTGTACCAAAATAGCTATGAATAAAAAAATTGATAACAAGAGAGTCGGTTTTCATAGCATTGAGAGTATTATCAAAAATAATCCTCATAAAATTAAAAAATTATTCATACCCCAGTCAAGAGAAGACAAAAGGATAGTTAATTTAATTGTCCTTGCTGAAAAAAATGGAATTAAGTATCAAGTATCAAAAAAGCTTAAACAGGAACCTGAAGCTGAAATATTAAGTGAAAATAATTTAAGCTTTAAGGATTTAAAAACATTCTTAGAAGATAAAAGTAATGCGAAGCTGAACTTATTAATTCTAGATAATATTATTGATCCAAGAAATCTAGGTGCATGTATCAGGTCAGCTGCAGTAACTAATGTAGACGCAGTCATTATTAATAAACACCACTGTGCACCATTAAATGATGTTGCTCATTCAGTGTCATCTGGTGGTGCTGAATACGTTAGGATATTCTTTGTTTCAAATCTAGTAAATTGTATAAAGTATTTAAAAGGATTAAATATCAATATTTTTGGTCTAAGCGAGCACTCTAAAACTGATTATCATAAAGCAGATTTTACTGTAAATACCGCTGTTATAATGGGGTCTGAAGAAGATGGTATAAGAAAAAAAACGCAAGAAAGTTGTGATTCAATGATAAAGCTTAGCAGTAATAAAAATTTTAAAAGCTTTAATGTTTCTGTCGCAACTGGGATAATATTGTCAGAAATTGCGCGACAAAGAAAATGCTAAAACAAAGAACGCTTAGAAATTCAATAAAGGCTGTGGGTATTGGACTTCATACTGGCAAAAACATTAATTTAGAACTTATACCAGCTGAAATAAATTCTGGTATAAACTTTATCAGAACTGATGTCGATGAAAATCTGGTTATTCCTGCTATTGCCGAGAATGTTGGCGATACAAGCTTATCTACAGCATTAGTCAAAGATGATGTAAAAATTTCTACAATTGAGCATCTGTTGTCAGCCATTGCTGGTCTTGGAGTTGATAATTGTCTCATTAAGGTTGATGGTCCAGAGGTCCCAATAATGGATGGAAGCTCAAGCCCGTTTGTTTTTTTAATTCAATCTGCTGGGCTTGAAGATCAAGAAGCATTAAAAAAATTCATAAAAGTAAAAAAAGAAGTAACGGTTACAAGGGATGATGCATACGCAAAAATAAAGCCTTTCGATGGTTTTAAAGTTTCATTCAAGGTTGATTTTGATCACCCAGTGCATAAACAACTTCCATCTGAATCGGTGATAGATTTTTCTTCAACTTCATTTGTTAAAGAGGTGTGTAGAGCAAGAACATTTGGTTTGATGAGTGAGGCTGAAATGCTAAAGTCCAGAAATCTGGCTCTTGGAGCAAGTGTATCTAATGCAATTGTTTTTGGTGATGATGAAATTTTAAATGATGAAGGACTTCGATTTAGTGATGAAATAGTAAAACATAAGACTTTAGACGCTATAGGTGATTTATATTTATTGGGCGGAAACTTGATTGGTGAGTTTTCTGGATATAAATCAGGACATGAGTTAAACAATAAGCTTTTAAGAAAAATAATTGAAGATGATGATGCTTATGAAACTGTTGAATTTGAAAATTCAGAAAATGCCCCTATCTCATATGTAAGGCCACCTTTTGGGGATATATAGTAGCTTTGATTTAAATTAGCAGATCATATAAAAAATGATAAATTTCTTTTCTAATATTTTCGGTTCGAAAAATGACAGAATTCTTAAAAGAATGATGTCATTTGTCAACACAGCCAACAAAATGGAACAGGAACTTTCTGAAAAACCTGATTCGTATTTCCTAGAATTAAAAGATCAACTTTTAGAGAAATATAAAGAAAATAATGATATGTATTCAATTCTACCTCACGCTTTTGCTGCGGTAAGAGAGGCAAGTAAAAGAACAATTGGTCTTAGACATTTTGATTCTCAAATGCTTGGTGGAATTTCTCTAGCAGAGGGAAATATTGCAGAAATGAAAACCGGTGAGGGAAAAACATTGGTAGCTACCCTGCCAGTATATCTAAATTATGTAATGGAAAATAAAGCTGTAATTGTCACAGTTAATGATTATTTAGCTAGAAGAGATGCGGAATGGATGAGGCCTGTTTATGAGTTTTTAGGGCTAAAGGTTGGAATAGTTAATTCAAATCAGCAAGTAAAGGAAAAAATTTATGCATATAAATCAGATGTAATTTATGCAACAAATAATGAGTTAGGCTTTGACTATTTAAGAGATAACATGGCTAGATCAACTGAGGAGAGAGTTCAATGTTCTCTTGATTTTGCAATTGTTGATGAAGTTGACTCAATATTAATTGATGAAGCAAGAACTCCTTTGATAATTTCAGGGCCAACTTCGGAAACCTCAGATTATTATCGACAAATTAGAAAATTTATTCCTCACTTAAAAAAACAAGACAGAGAGGGAACAGAAGAAGAGCCCCTTCTAGATGAAGAGCGTGGCCACTATCTTATTGACGAAAAAAACAGAAGTATAGAGCTTACTGATGATGGATATATTCTTGTAGAAGATTTATTGGAAAAAGCAAACATGCTTGGAGAGTCAGATGGTCTTTACTCAGCATCAAACTTAAAAATTATGAAATTTGTTCAAGCTACACTCAGAGCAAATTACTTATTTCAAAAAAATGTTCATTATCTTGTAAGAAATAATGAAGTTCTTTTAGTTGATGAACATACTGGAAGAACCATGCCAGGTAGAAGAATGAGTGATGGTGTTCATCAAGCTCTTGAATGTAAAGAAAATGTTCCTATTCAAAGAGAGTCGCAAACATTAGCATCAACAACATTTCAAAACTTTTTTAGGCTTTTTGATAACTTATCAGGCATGACTGGAACTGCCGATACAGAAGCAGTGGAATTTAAACAAATATATGGCTTAGATGTTGTGATTATTCCTACTAATGTTCCTATGATAAGAGATGATCTTAATGATTTAGTTTTTCTTACCAAAAAAGCTAAATATTTGGCGCTGATTGATGAAATTGAATCGCTTAGAAAAAAATCTGCCCCAATTTTAGTAGGAACTGTGTCAGTAGAATCATCTGAGCAAGTTTCTAAACTTTTAAAAGAAAAAAATATTTCTCATCAAATTTTGAATGCCAAACAGCATGAAAAAGAAGCTGAAGTCATTGCAAATGCTGGTAAGCCTGGAATGGTCACTATAGCTACAAATATGGCTGGAAGAGGAACGGATATTGTTTTAGGTGGTAGAAAAGACGATCAATCTGATGAAGATTGGAAGAAAAATAATGAAATTGTTCTTAATGCTGGTGGCTTACACATTTTAGGTACAGAGAGACATGAATCAAGAAGGATTGATAATCAATTGAGAGGTAGATCCGGAAGACAAGGTGATCCAGGCTATTCAAGATTTTTCCTATCATTAGAGGATGACTTATTAAGATTATTTATTTCTGATAATCGAAGAGCACTTTTTGAGAGAATTGGAATGGGCGATGATCATATTGAACATAAGATGCTCTCTCGGGGAATAGAAAATGCCCAAAAAAGAATAGAGAACAGAAACTTTGATGCAAGAAAAAATCTTCTTGAGTATGATGACGTTTCTAATGATCAAAGACAGGCTGTATACTCGCTGCGAAATCAGCTATTGGAAGAAGAAAATATTAGCGAAACTATAAATGAAATAATTAGGTCTGAGTTAAAAAAATTATCAAATCTATATGTGCCTGAAGAATCTATAGAATCTCAATGGAGAACTGAGGAGCTTCAAGAGGTGTTATTAGTAAATTATGGAATCAAAAATGATATTCATGATAGAGTTCAAAATGATAAGAAGTTAGTGCCTGAATCGATCGCAGATCTAATAGTAAATAACTCACTTGAAGTCTACAAGTCAAAATATGAATCCTTCGGTGAAACAAGACTTCTTTTAGAAAAACAAGTTATGTTGCAAGTGTTAGATGTTCATTGGAAAGAGCATCTAGCTGAAATAGATCATCTCAGAGGAAGCATTGGTTTAAGAGCCTATGCTCAAAAAAATCCTAAAAACGAATTTAAGCAAGAGGCTTATTCAATGTTTGAGTCTATGTTAGACGCAATTGATTCAGAAACAGTAAGAGCATTATTCTCAATTGATATTGTTTCAAAAGATCAGCTTGAAGCAATCAAAAAGAAAGAAAAAGAAGACGTAGAAATGGTTTTAGAAAAAGCAGAAGTATCTGCTAAAGAGGAAAATACTAATAATCAAAATATAAATCCTGCGACAATTACAAGAGATGATGCAAAAGTTGGTAGAAATGAAATTATTTCAATTACTAATGGTACCGAAACCAAAGAAATGAAATATAAAAAAGCCAAGCCTTTAATTGATTCTGGTGAATGGAGAATCTCTTAGATATATTTTAGTCTTCGTAAAAGTCTTCAGATTTAGCAGGCCTAGATATAATATTCTCTTCATTTGCCCATGTACCAAAATCAATTAATTTACACTTTTCTGAACAAAACGGCCTATGTTCATTTTGTTTACTATTGGAGCATGGTTGTTCACATCTTGGGCATTTAATCATCAATATTAATTCCTAATAATTTCTGATGGACTTTTATTACCTGTTTTTTTAAATCATCCAATGATGAATCATTTTTGATAATCTCATCTGCAATTGACATTCTTTCATCACGAGAAGCCTGATTTTTCATAATATTGATAATATCATTTTTTGATTTGTTGTCTCTTTTTCTTGCTCTAATGATTTGATTTTCCTCATTACAATCAACAACCACTATTTTGTCATAAAAATCTTGTGAGTTAGTCTCATAAATTAATGGAACCATTATGATTTTATATACGCTATTTGAATTTTCTATAAAATTAAAGATTTCCTCACGAACAAGTGGATGAATTATTGATTCAAGTGCTTCTTTTTTATCTTCATTCTTGAAAATTTCGTCTCTTAAAATAGCTCTATCAATTTTGTTATTTTTATCAATAAATTTTTCACCAAAGTTTTCTAGGAAAAGTTTTTTTGCGCTTTCATTATCATCAAGAATATTTTTTGAAACATGGTCTGCATCTATTACATCGATTCCTAATTCAATAAAAAAATTGCCAGCAACAGATTTTCCTGAGCCAATTCCACCAGTAAGACCTACAATCATTGATTAATTATAGACCTAGACATAAAAAAAGGCTCTTAGTAATTACTAAGAGCCTAAAATAAAAAGCCTGACGATTTCCTACTCTCACACAGGGAGACCCTGCACTACCATTGGCGTTAACTCGTTTCACTTCTGAGTTCGAAATGGGATCAGGTGGTACCAAGTTGCTATTGTCATCAGGCAAACTGGTATGTAATTTTTGCAATCACTGTAAATTTATGAATTTCATATAAACCTTCTTAAGGTTACATGATCAAGCCTCACGAGTTATTAGTACAAGTTAGCTCAACGCCTCACAACGCTTACACATCTTGCCTATCAACGTCATAGTCTATGACGACTCTTTAGGAGACATAAAGTCTCTGGGAGATATCATCTTGGGAGAGGCTTCCCGCTTATATGCTTTCAGCGGTTATCCTTTCCGAACATAGCTACCCGGCAATGCCACTGGCGTGACAACCGGAACACCAGAGGTTCGTCCAATCCGGTCCTCTCGTACTAGGATCAGCTTCCCTCAAATCTCCAAACGCCCACAGCAGATAGGGACCGAACTGTCTCACGACGTTCTAAACCCAGCTCGCGTACCACTTTAAATGGCGAACAGCCATACCCTTGGGACCTGCTCCAGCCCCAGGATGTGATGAGCCGACATCGAGGTGCCAAACACCGCCGTCGATATGAACTCTTGGGCGGTATCAGCCTGTTATCCCCGGCGTACCTTTTATCCGTTGAGCGATGGCCCTTCCATACAGAACCACCGGATCACTAAGACCTAGTTTCCTACCTGCTCGATCCGTCGATCTCGCAGTCAAGCATCCTTCTGCCTTTATACTCTGTGCACGATGTCCGACCGTGCTGAGGATACCTTCGTACTCCTCCGTTACTCTTTGGGAGGAGACCGCCCCAGTCAAACTACCCAGCACACACTGTCCCTGATCCAGATAATGGACCTAGGTTAGAACTTCAATTTTACAAGGGTGGTATTTCAAGGACGACTCCACTAGGACTAGCGTCCTAGCTTCAAAGTCTCCCACCTATCCTACACAAATAAAGTCAAAGTCCAGTGTGAACCTGTAGTAAAGGTGCACGGGGTCTTTCCGTCTAGCTGCGGGTACACTGCATCTTAACAGCGAATTCAATTTCACTGAGTCTATGGTGGAGACAGTGTGGCCATCGTTACGCCATTCGTGCAGGTCGGAACTTACCCGACAAGGAATTTCGCTACCTTAGGACCGTTATAGTTACGGCCGCCGTTTACCGGGGCTTCGATCAAGAGCTTCGCATAAGCTAACCCCATCAATTAACCTTCCGGCACCGGGCAGGCGTCACACCCTATACGTCCTCTTACGAGTTTGCAGAGTGCTATGTTTTTAATAAACAGTCGCAGCCACCTGGTATCTTCGACCACGTTCAGCTCAAAGAGCAAGTCTTGTCACCAATCGCGGCGCACCTTCTCCCGAAGTTACGGTGCTATTTTGCCTAGTTCCTTCACCATAGTTCTCTCAAACACCTTGGTCTACTCGACCTAACCACCTGTGTCGGTTTAGGGTACGGTTTCTTACAATTTAAGCTTAGAGGTTTTTCCTGGAAGCATGGTATCAGCCACTTCCCACTATAAAGTGGTCGTCATCAATTCTCAGCCTTAATATTCCGGATTTACCTAAAATATCAGCCTACAATCTTAAACACGGACAACCGTCGCCGTGCTGACTTAACCTTCTCCGTCACCCCATCGCAATTGCAAAAAGTACAGGAATATTAACCTGTTTCCCATCGACTACGGCTTTCGCCCTCGCCTTAGGGGCCGACTCACCCTGCCTCGATTAGCGTTGGACAGGAACCCTTGGTTTTTCGGCGAAGAGGTTTTTCACCTCTTTGATCGTTACTCATGTCAACATTCGCACTTCTGATACCTCCAGCTCGCCTCACAGCTTGCCTTCAACGGCTTACAGAACGCTCTTCTACCATCTTAAAAAGATCTGTAGCTTCGGTTTATGATTTAGCCCCGTTATATCTTCCACGCAGGCCGACTCGACTAGTGAGCTATTACGCTTTCTTTAAAGGGTGGCTGCTTCTAAGCCAACCTCCTAGCTGTTTGTGCCTTCCCACATTGTTTCCCACTTAATCATAATTAGGGACCTTAGCTGACAGTCTGGGTTGTTTCCCTCTCGACTACGGACGTTAGCACCCGCAGTCTGTCTCCCGTGCTCATACTCATAGGTATTCGGAGTTTGCATCGGTTTGGTAAGTCGGGATGACCCCCTAGCCGAAACAGTGCTCTACCCCCTATGGTAATACACGAGGCACTACCTAAATAGTTTTCGAAGAGAACCAGCTATCTCCGGGTTTGATTAGCCTTTCACTCCTATCCACAGCTCATCCCCTCATTTTTCAACATAAGTGGGTTCGCGCCTCCAGTCGATGTTACTCGACCTTCACACTGGCCATGGATAGATCACCCGGTTTCGGGTCTAATCCCAGCAACTGAACGCCCTATTAAGACTCGGTTTCCCTACGCCTACCCTAATTGGTTAAGCTTGCTACTGAAATTAAGTCGTTGACCCATTATACAAAAGGTACGCCGTCACAGAACAAGTCTGCTCCGACTGCTTGTAAGCACAAGATTTCAGGTTCTATTTCACTCCCCTCGCCGGGGTTCTTTTCGCCTTTCCCTCACGGTACTGGTTCACTATCGGTCAGCATAGAGTATTTAGCCTTGGAGGATGGTCCCCCCATGTTCAGTCAAGATTTCACGTGTCCCGACCTACTCGATTTCACTTAAATTAGTCTTTCACATACAGGGCTATCACCTACTATGGCTAAACTTTCCAGAATATTTTGCTGGACTAAAATAAGCTTAAGGGCTTTTCCGATTTCGCTCGCCGCTACTGCCGGAATCTCAATTGATTTCTTTTCCTCTAGGTACTTAGATGTTTCAGTTCCCTAGGTTTGCCTCATGTACCTATGTATTCAGTACAAGATAATATACTTATGTATATTGGGTTTTCCCATTCGGAAATCCTCGGATCAAAATTTGTTTACCAACTTCCCGAGGCTTATCGCAGGTTACCACGTCCTTCATCGCCTTATGCTGCCAAGGCATCCGCCTTGTGCTCTTCCTTTACTTGATCATATAACCTTAAAAAGGTTATTTAACATTTTGAGAGTACTTAATAAAATATTAACTACTTTTTAATTTGCAGTGATCTCATGTATACAAAATGTATACACTAGAAAATTACATACCATTTATTTTACATAACATTAGACTTCAATATTTGATTACTCGTGTGGGCGTTTAAAACACATTTTTCGTTAAGGAGGTGATCCAGCCACAGGTTCCCCTACGGCTACCTTGTTACGACTTCACCCCAGTCATGAAGCACACCGTGGTAAACGCCCTCCCGAAGGTTAGACTATCTACTTCTGGTGCAATCCACTTCCATGGTGTGACGGGCGGTGTGTACAAGACCCGAGAACGTATTCACCGCGACATGCTGATTCGCGATTACTAGCGATTCCGACTTCATGGAGTCGAGTTGCAGACTCCAATCCGGACTACGAAGAACTTTATAGGATTAGCACCACCTCACGGCTTAGCGTCCGTCTGTATTCCCCATTGTAGCACGTGTGTAGCCCTACTCGTAAGGGCCATGATGACTTGACGTCGTCCTCACCTTCCTCCGGTTTATCACCGGCAGTCCCCTTATAGTTCCCGACCGGATCGCTGGCAAATAAGGGTAAGGGTTGCGCTCGTTATCCGACTTAACGGAACATCTCACGACACGAGCTGACGACAGCCATGCAGCACCTGTATCTTGGCTCCAAAAGGCACACTCTCATTACAAGAGCTTCCAAGTATGTCAAGAGTAGGTAAGGTTTTTCGCGTTGCATCGAATTAAACCACATGCTCCACCGCTTGTGCGGGTCCCCGTCAATTCATTTGAGTTTTAGCCTTGCGGCCGTACTCCCCAGGCGGACAACTTAAAACGTTAGCTGCGCCACTGAAAGACATTGTCTCCCAACAGCTAGTTGTCATCGTTTACGGCGTGGACTACCAGGGTATCTAATCCTGTTCGCTACCCACGCTTTCGCACCTTAGTGTCAGTACAGATCCAGGAGGCCGCCTTCGCCACTGGTATTCTTCATAATATCTACGCATTCCACCGCTACACTATGAATTCTACCTCCCTCTATCGTACTCTAGTGAGTTAGTTTTGGATGCAGTTCCTAGGTTGAGCCCAGGGCTTTCACATCCAACTTAACAAACCACCTACGCGCGCTTTACGCCCAGTAATTCCGATTAACGCTTGCACCTTCCGTATTACCGCGGCTGCTGGCACGGAATTAGCCGGTGCTTATTCTGCAGGTAACATCACGGCAATAAGGTATTAACTTATTGCTTTTTCTCCCTGCTTAAAGTGCTTTACAACCCGAAGGCCTTCTTCACACACGCGGTATGGCTGGATCAGGCTTGCGCCCATTGTCCAATATTCCCCACTGCTGCCTCCCGTAGGAGTCTGGGCCGTGTCTCAGTCCCAATGTGGCTGATCGTCCTCTCAGACCAGCTAAAGATCGTAGCCTTGGTAAGCCATTACCTTACCAACAAGCTAATCTTACGCAGGCTCATCTAATAGCGAGAGCTTCAAGAGAGGCCCTCTTTCTCCCTTAGGAGGTATACGGTATTAATCCGAGTTTCCCCGGGCTATCCCCTTCTACTAGGTAGATTCCTACGCGTTACTCACCCGTCCGCCGCTCTACTCATATCCGAAGATACTTTCTCGCTCGACTTGCATGTGTTAAGCCTACCGCCAGCGTTCAATCTGAGCCATGATCAAACTCTTCAATTAATATCATGTTTGTTGATTTTTAAATAAAAAATCTAAATTTTTTCTCGTATTTTGAACACCCACACGAGTAACCAAATATTTTAAAGAACTATCCGACTCGAAGGTCGGGAAGCGTATTCTAACGGACTTAGATGTAAGAAGAAAGCCTTTTTTTTACTAATTTTTTTCTTTGTCAACGAGTTTCTCAGAATTTAAAAATTTCATCTTAGATCTGAGTTCTTTTCCAACTTTTTCTATAGGGTGATTTTTGGTAGATTCTCTTTTAGATTTCATAAAAGGTCCTCCAGAGCCATCATTACTTTGTCTGCAATCATCCAAGAATTCATCTGCAAAATTTCCAGATTGTATATTGTCCAAAACCTCTTTCATTGCTTCCTTAGTTTTCTCAGTAATAATTTTTGGTCCACTTAAATAATCGCCATACTCAGCTGTATTTGAAATAGAATAATGCATATTCGCAATCCCGCCTTCTTGAATCAAATCTGTAATTAATTTTGTTTCATGAAGACACTCAAAATAGGCCATTTCAGGACTGTAGCCTGCCTCAACCAATGTTTCATATCCAGCTTTTATTAAGGCTGTCATACCACCACATAACACAGCTTGCTCTCCAAAAAGATCTGTTTCAGTTTCTTCTTTAAATGTTGTTTCTAAAACTCCAGCTCTTGTGCCTCCATTAGCTTTAGCATAAGAAAGAGCAACTTCCTTCGCGCTATAGTCACTGGTATTGGTTGAATCTTGATATATAGCAATTAAAGATGGAACGCCTCCGCCTTTTAAATAAGTACTCCTTACTGTATGACCTGGTCCTTTTGGTGCAATCATGATAACGCTGTTCGTTTCATCAGGTATAATTTTTTTAAAATGAATATTAAATCCATGAGCAAAGGCTAAAATTGCATCGTTTTTTAAATTAGGCTTGATGCTCTTCTCATAAATTCCTTTCTGAAACTCATCAGGAGCAAGAATCATTACAATGTCTGCATCTTTTGTTGCCTCATCAACAGGCATGACTTTCAAACCAGCTTCCTCTGCTTTTTCCCATGAAGATGAACCTTCTCTAAGTGCGACAGTAACATCAACACCAGAGTCACTTAGGTTATTTGCATGCGCATGACCTTGAGATCCATAACCCACAATAGATACTTTCAATTTTTGAATTATTTCAATATTTGCATCATCATCATAAAAAATATTCATTTAACTTCCTCTACAATTAGTACATCAATTAATTTATTTATTTGCCTTAAAATTTGTCGAAGCAAATTATCATTCACCGTCGTCGCAATTATCAAATGAGATACTTCACCCTCTTTTAACTTGATATTAAGTTTATCTTCCACAAATTTATACTCTTTTAAATCTTCAACTGGATCAACATGGAGACTCTCAATGTTATATCCTCTCTGATGAAATAAGCCAACCACTCTAACAAGAGCTCCTGGTTTATTTTCAAGAATTATCGATAATTTTCTTTGAATCATGTTTTAGTCTCTTTATCTAGCCACATATCTTTTAAACTACCGTTTGGCGCAACAAGCATTGGATAAACATGCTCGTCAGGGTCAACATAAACATCTACAAATACTAATCTATCTTTCATAGAAAGTGCTTTCTCAAGTCCGCTTTTTAATTCAGAGTTTTTTTCAATTTTTATTCCAACATGTCCATATGATTCTGCTAGTTCAACAAAGTTAGGTAATGAGCTCTGATAGGTGCTTGCTGAATGGCGTCCTCCATAATTCATGTCTTGCCATTGTTTAACCATGCCAAGAGCCTCATTATTAATATTAATTATTTTTATAGGTAAATTATATTGAGTGCAAGTAGACAATTCCTGAATACACATTTGAATACTGCCCTCGCCTGTAATACAAATTACTTCATCATTTGGGTATGCAAGTTTTGCTCCCATAGCAGCAGGTAAACCAAAGCCCATTGTGCCCAAGCCACCAGAATTGATCCATTTTCTTGGTTCATCAAAATGATAATACTGAGCGGCAAACATCTGATGTTGTCCTACATCAGAAGTTATAAATGCTTTTCCATTTGTAATGTTGTATAAATGTTGAACAACTGCTTGTGGCATTATTGGTTTATCATCCGTTTCACATAAGTGCATTTCATGATTTAAACCATGTTGTGATTTCCAATCCGAAATTTGTTCTTTCCAAGGGAGTATCTTTTTTGGGTCAATTAATTCTTTTTTAGCTTCTAATAATTCAATCATCTCTAATAATGAGTTCTTGACTTGACCAAATACTGCAATATTTGCCTCAATAATTTTAGATACTGATGAGTAATCAACATCTAAATGTATTATTTTTGCATTAGGTGCAAATAATTTTGGTGTGTTAGTGATCCTGTCATCGAATCTTGCTCCAATTGCGATTATCAAATCTGCATTATGCATTGACATATTCGCCTGGTATGTCCCATGCATGCCAAGCATTCCCAAGAATCTTTTATGAGTCGCAGGATAAACACCTAACCCCATAAGAGTATTGGTAACTGGAAAATCTAAGATTTCATTTAATCGAATAAGCTCTTCAGAGGCATTGCTATTTATTGCACCACCTCCGGCATAAATAACAGGTTTATTTGATTCTATGATTGCATCTACAGCTCTTTCAATTTGATTTGGATCAGGATCAATTGGAGGTTTATAAGATCTAATATCTACATCATTAGGATATTTAAATTCAAATAACTTATCTGGCGCAGTAGTATCTTTAGGAACGTCTATTACGACAGGGCCAGGTCTTCCAGAAGTTGCAATATGAAAGGCTTGTTTAACAATTTCTGGTATATTTTCTGCACTATCGACAGTGAAGCTATGTTTTACAATCGGACGTGAAATACCAATCATATCAGTTTCTTGAAAAGCGTCTGTGCCAATAAGGTGTTTTGCAACTTGGCCTGATATAACAATCATTGGTATAGAGTCCATAAATGCAGTTGCTATTCCAGTTATTGCATTAGTGGCCCCAGGACCAGAAGTAACCAAAACTACTCCAGGCTTTCCTGTTGCTCTAGCGTAACCATCAGCGGCATGAGTAGCGCCTTGTTCATGTCTAACAAGAATGTGCTCCATTTTTTTTTGCTTAAAAATTGAGTCATATATATGAAGAGCTGCACCGCCTGGATAACCAAAGATATATTCAACTCCCTCCTCTATAAGAGACTGAATTAATATGTCATTACCCGCCAATTTCATAATATTTACCTAAGAAAAAGGTTTATACATTAATCTTACTTGTAAAAACAAGCTTTTTAGGAATTTTTAAATATGTTTTTTAATTGTATTTATGAGTGTTTTGATATCATTTGGTAGGTCTAACTCAAAAGATATGATGTTATCTGAAGAAATATCTTTAAAAGATAAATTACATGAATGAAGTGCTTGCCTTGGAAAAGATCTTATTGACTCGGTCAACTCTTGAGAAGTTTCTTTTGCAATATTTCCGGCTGAATTATAAGTTTTATCTCCAACTATAGGTAATTTTTTATTTGCTAAATGAACTCTTATTTGATGCGTCCTTCCTGTTTCAATTGACACATCCACAACTGAATAATTACCTAAACTTTCATGCAGTTTTACAAAGGAAATTGCTTCCTTTCCATCTGATCTAATTGACATTTTAATTCTATTCGTTTTATCTCTACCAATAGGTTCATTGATTTGAAAACTACCAATTATCTTTCCAACAACCACAGCTTTATAGATTTTTTTTACTTTTCTTTCTTGAAGAAGGCTAACAAAATAATTTCTAAACTTTTCTGTTCTTGCAACGAGTAATAATCCAGATGTATCTTTATCAAGTCTATGAACAATTCCAGCTCTTGGAATCTTATTTAGTTCAGGATACCTATAAAGTAGTCCATTTGCTAAAGTTCCACTATCACAGCCCGATCCAGGATGAATAACTAAATTATTTGGTTTATTTATTATTAGAAAATTTTCATCCTCATGAATAACACCAAAATCAATATCCTCAGGCTTCCATCGAATTATTTTGTCAAATAACGGATTTAAGCTTATCTCATCATCTGTCGTTACAATCTCTTTTGGTGAAGCTATTTCGTTATTAAGTAAAACTCTACCTTCAATAATCCATTTTTTTAACTGAGATCTTGAGTAATCATGAAAAATTAATGCACATGCCTTGTCAAATCTCTCCTTTGAGATGTCTTCTGTAATTTTTTTTGTAACTTCCATTCGAACTAATTCAAAAATAATTGTTCTAATTTTATGTTTTTATAATCCAAAATGTAATTATGGAGTTAAAATTATCAGAATATTTATGAAAGATTTTAAAAAACATTTCAAAACACTTATATTTGGTTTATTTTTAACTTTAATTATTGCTGGTTGCAAATCTGATGGAGAGGAAATTGAACAACCAGAAAAAATATACTATGACCAAGCACAAGCAAGAATGTCTGCAGGAAATTACTTCGGAGCAATTGAGGCTTTAGAAGCCATTGATACAAGATATCCATTTGGTATGTATGCCGAACAAGCTCAAGTTGAGTTAATTTATGCGCATTTTATGAATTCTGAAGCTGAAGCTGCTCATTCCGCTGCGGAGAAATTTATCAGGCTTCATCCAAGACATCCTAACATTGATTATGCATATTTTATGAAAGGCCTATCTAGTTATACAAGAGATAGAGAAATACTAATAAGATTTACAAATACAGATATCTCAAATAGAGATATTTCTGGCGCAAAAGAATCATTTGCTGAGCTAACTGAATTTATAACTAGATTCCCAGAAAGCCAATACATTCCATATGCTAAACAAAGAAATATTTATCTAAGAAATATGATTGCAAAAAACGAGCTTGCCGCAGCTGATTATTATCTAACAATTGATGCTCATGTTGGTGCTATCAGAAGAGCAAACTATGTCGTGGAAAACATTCCAAATTCTAGTGAAAATTATAGAGCCTTAAAAATTCTTGAAGAAAGTTATGAGGCCCTTGGTTATTCTGACCTTCTAGATGATATAAAGTTAGTAATAAATAATAACTATCCCAATGAAGAATCTAGACTAACATCAAATGATGCAGGGTGGTCATGGAACTTTCTTAGAAGACCAGATAAAACAGATTAAGTGATATTAAAATTAATACCAATCTTAGCTCCATTTTTAATTTTAATTATTATTAGAATGGTTAAAATGTTTTTAGTTTCTAAGATGACTGCTAAAAGTAATATCAAGTCAAATGAAATGGTTTCTTGTTCTTTTTGCAATACACATGTGCATGAAGAATTGGTTATAAGAAAATTTGGTAAACAGTACTGTTCCGAAGAATGTTCTAATTCTTAACCTTTTTCATCCATATATACATTGCTGGAATATATAAAAGCGCAGTAAGTGTCGCTCCCAAAACTCCAATACTCATTGCCCATGCTAATGGTCTAAAGAAAATACTTGCAAATATTAAAGGAACAAATCCACCAAGTGTTGTCAGTGATGTTGTAATAATATGTCTTGTTGATCTTACAACAACATCTATGAGATCAGTTTTTGTCATTAAAGATTTTTTAGCTCTCTCTTTAATGTGAGAAAGCACTATAATTGAATCATTAATTGAGAGGCCTATTATTCCAATTGCTCCAATAGTTGCTATAAATCCAAAATTTTGAAATCCAATTTTTAAACCCATAAAAGATAATCCAATTGATAAAAGTGCCACGGAAAGGATTAGTATAGTTTCTCGAAATGAATTTAACGCAAATACCAAACCTATAGTTATAAGGAAAATATAAATAATTGCAGACGACCAAATTTGTGATTGAGATTCGCCTCTTACCTCAGCCTCACCACTTTGTCTTAATGTATAGCCAGGAGGTAAATTACTTTTAAATCTTTCAATTTCATCTTTAATATACATCTCAGTTTCAGATGCTAACTTTCCTGTCCAAACCCAGCCTTCAACAATGTTTACTCTCTGGCTACTTATTCTTGTAATAGTGCTTGTGCTTTTATTTAAAGAAGTTGTTGAATAATTACCTATTAAATCAATATTGTTAGATGATGGGATAGACAATGAATTTGAACCTCCTGTTAAATCAGATGAATTTGAAATTCCTTTGAGTCTTATGGGTATTTCTATATTTGAATCTAGCATAGAGCTAATTAGGAGACCGTTATTAGCTGCAAATAATTCATTCACCATAAGTTCTGTATTTTTTCCTGATAAAGATATATTTGAACTATCAAATTCAAATTCAACATTAGTATTTGAGTTAGTTGCTTCTGATCTGGTATGACTTATGTCTGGAGCATTATTTATTATTAGCTCAAGTTCAGATCCTAATTCTACTAGAACGTTTTCATCATCTCCAAAGATATCATATCTAATATCCGAAAAGAATGGAGGCCCAGAATAAAAACTATCAATATAAACAACTAGATCAGGATTTTTTGAAACTATTAACCTTGATAGATCTGGAAGATTTTCAATCATTTCATAATAATCTTTAGCAAAAAAAACAGCTTGAGCAGAGTTGTTTGATCCAGTTTTTTCTTTTCCTCCAACAATATTCATTAATACTCTTGGCATCCATCTCCCAACAAACCAATAATCTTTTTCAATCTCAATTAAATTGCTTTCTATAATTTCTTTTCTTATTTTTTTTGCTTTTTCTGCAGTCTTGTTTGACGAAGAATTTTCCGGTAAATCGATATGAACTCTAAACATATCTCTATCACTTGATGGGAAAAAATCTTTCTCAATTGTTCCAAATAATAGAAATCCTAATACTGGTAAAGATAAAGAAATTAGTATTGCCCTTCTCGGAACATCAAAAGCCCAAGTTAAAAATTTTCTATATTGCTTATGCAACTTTTCATTGTTATAGCCTTCCTCATGAACCTTTATATTTGCAAAATAAGGTATTTTTTCCATATAGCTCATAAGAACAGGGACCATTATTAATGCTAAAACTAGAGATGAAACAATTGACATTATTACTGTAATTGCAAGACCTCCTACAAACTCAACGCTAGAGCCTTCGCCTGTAACAATTGGCATAAAAGCAAACACCGTAGTGCCAGTTGCAGCAGCTAATGGTGTTGTAAGCTGGATTAAAGTTTCATTAATGGACTCTTTTATTGATAGGCCTTGAGATCTTCTAAATTTATAGTCTTCAACAACGATAATCCCGTTATCAATTAATAACCCCAAGGCAATTATTATTCCTGTTATCGAGGTCATATGTAACGGCAGTCCTATAAGTTGACAACCTAATAAAACTAATGAAACTGAAAATGGCAAAATAGCTGTAACAATTAATCCCGGCCTTATTCCAAGAAGAAAGAAACTTATACTTAAAACAAAAAAGGCTGCTAATGAAAAACTCTTAATCAACTCACTAAATTTTGACGAAACATATAACGATTCATCATAAATTTCTTCAATGCTAAATTCCTCTGGGAGAACCTCCCTCATCTCTTCAACGACTGCTTCTACTCTATCAACATAGTCATAAACTCGTTGAGACATCGTGCCGGTTGTCGATACTGAAATAACTTTTTTACCGTTATATAAAAAAATATCTTCTATTGGTGTTCCAGGTTGAATGGAAACACTACCAATATCCTGAATTCTTATAATTTCAGAGTTATTCAAAACTTTTATTGGAATTTCACCAACCTTTTGTGGTGAATTTATATTATCTTTTAACCTAATAAGGTATTCAGACCTATCATCAGAGACAACACCAACAGGTTTTTTGTTATCAAATGAACTAATTGCTTTTGCTACATCTTGATAAGTTAAATTTAATGAAGACATTTTTGCAGAATCTATTTCAACAACTATTTCTTCATCTGTTGCTCCATAGACTGCGGTCTCTTTTGTAAGTGATATAGAACTAAATTTTCTTTTTAATTGTTGAGCTAATCTAGACATCATGATTAATGGAGGTTCTCCATCACCATTCCAGTCAATAGCATATTCCAAGGTTATTGGTGGCCCAGCTGTTCTATTAAGAATTAAGGCCACATTATCTGGAGGAATTATTTGATCGACCTTTCCCTGGATTCTTGACCAAGTTTCTTCAATTTTTCCAAACGGTACACTGTCTTCTAACTCTATGTGAGTTTTTGAATAGCCTTGAGAAATTATCGAGTCTAGTTCATCTATCTCAACTATTTCTCTTAACTTTATTTCTAGATCATTAATTACTTGTGTTTCAATTCTCTCAGGAGATGCTCCTGGATAAAAAACACTCACGTTTCCCCATCTCTCTGCTAGTTCAGGATTTTCTTGGATAGGAACGCTAAGTAATGATGAAATCCCTGAAAGAAGGATAAAAGCTAAAGTAAGAAATAATATTCTTGGTCTCTCTAGAAAAACGCTTATAAATTTCATTTAATTAATCTATTTTTTTACCAGGAATAATTTTAGTTGCGCCTCCAAGAACAATCAGATCTCCATCTTTTATTGTTCCATTAACGAAAGCATATTGATCTTCAAAATATACTATCTCAACTAAATCTCTAACAACGGTGTTTTCTTCGTTAATAGTGTACAAAGCCCATAAGCCTTGATCAGACTGTGAAAGTGATCTGAGTGGGACCCATGTTCCTCTAGATTGTTTATTTATTTTTATATTAAGCTTTGCTATTGAGCCTGGATTTACAAAACTCTTAAATTTAAAAATAGCTAATCTACTGTCAGAGCCACCTGGTGACATTGGAGCCAACCTTGAAAATTCTGCTTTAGTTTTTTTCCCATCAACCTCAAAATCATACTCGTTACCAATCTCCATATCATTTAAATATAAAACTGGGACAGAAATATGAGCTTCTACATAATTTGAATCTATTATTTCCAATATTGGAATGCCTTGACTAATAACTGTTCCACTATCAAGAAATCTACTTTGAATTATTCCTGAATATGGCGATATGAGATTGGTTTGTTCGAGTTTTACTTTATAGAATTCATACTGTGATTCAGCTATGGTTAAATCTGATTTTGCTTTATCCAAATCTTGAATAGAAATGTGTCCTTGCTGTCTCAAATCTTCAAATCTATTATAGACCTGAACAGAAAGTTCATAACTTGCCTCAGCTTGATTTAATCTTGCATTAGCTTCTCTATCATCTAATTTTGCTAGGATTTGACCTTTTTCGACCTTGTCACCAACATCAACATATATAAATTTAATTTTTCCTGGTATTTCAAAGGCTAATTTTGATTGTTCAACTGGTAGTAATTTACCAGGAAATTCTTTTTTTAACTGATAAGAATCTAATATCTCAACTTCTAGAACCTCAATTGAATAAATATCCAAAGATACTAAAAACAAAACTAAAACATTAAAAATTTTTATCATATTTGACTTTTACTATTAAAGATTTTAATGTAAGCAGTGTAAACATTAATGTATTATGTAAGCAGTGTCAACATTATTATAGTCAAATGAATTCTTATCATCACGGAAATCTAAAAAAAGAACTGCTCGATTGCGCACTTAAAATGTGTGAGCGCGATGGATATACTAAACTCAGTATTAGGTCACTTGCCAAAGAGAGTAATGTTTCTCAGACCGCTCCATATAGACACTTTAAAACAAAAGAAGATCTCTATGCTGAAGTTGCAATAGAGGGTTTTAATAAAATTCATAAAGCCATCTCTAAATATGATTCAAATGATTCTGAAAGAAATTTAATTGATGGTGCAAAAGCTTATATAAAATTTGGTCTAAAAAATGCAAATACATATGACCTTATGTTTGGAACTGCAATTAAAGACTTTACAAAATATCCAATGCTCTTTGAAGCAGCAAATAAAACATATCTTCATATTCGTTCAACATTTAAAGAATTTTCAAAAAATAAAGATGATTTATACATAGAAGAAAGCTGTATTGATATATGGGCTAAGATTCATGGAATGGTTGGTCTTCTTAGAAAACTGGAAGTGGTTCCTGTTAAACTTGTGGAAATGCCAGATACCCCATTCAAGGCAATTAATTTAATTAGTAAGGATTTGGATTTTTACTTAAAAAAATTCTTTAATAAATTCTAAAGAACTATGAATACTCACCGTCCACATAGGTGAGAGTTTTTATTTCATTTTTATACCTTGAATCCTCTACAAGACCGACAATAATCGAATGAGTATGGAAAGATGTTACATTCTCAATGGAACAAAAGATATTTGATTGTGCATTTGCTAAGAATGGAACATCATCAAGATTCCAATTTTTATCATTAAATCTTTGGTCATATTTATCATCATCAGAACATAAATTGGAAAGATACTCTTGATCTTTATTAAGAAGATTAATACAAAATTTAGAACCAACAGTTAGGCTATTATGAATTCTAGAGTTTTTATTGATGCAAACCAATAAGCTAGGAGGATCCATAGAAATTGATGTTACAGAAGATACGGTTATTGCATTTGAATTACCATCAGAATCCTTATTTGAAAGAATGCTTACTGAGTAAACATATCTTCTCATTGCTAATCTAAAATTATCTTGAATACTCATAGTTTGAATTATACTTAATAAAAATATTATAGATGAAAAACAGTATACGAATAACAGGGGGTAGCCTCAAAGGACAAAAAATCCCATTTGATTTCAGATCCTCGTTGAGACCTACATCAAGCAAGTTAAGAGAAGTATTATTTAACTGGCTGCAGTTTGAGATTCAAAAATGCAATTGTCTTGACTTATTTGCAGGAACTGGCGCGTTAGGCATAGAGGCCTTATCAAGAGGTGCTCAAAGATCAATTTTTATAGAATCAAATAAAAAAAACTTCTTATTATTAAGAAATTCTATTAAAGAGCTTGGTTTAGAGAAAAACTCAAATGTTATATTTAAAAATGGCATCAATTGGATTAAGGATAATGATTTATCAAATATTGATTTGATATTTGCAGATCCTCCATTCAATCAAGACATTGAAAAAAAAATATTAGAAATTTTCCACAAGAATGAAAATTTAAAATTATCTTGTAAAATCTACATCGAATTTAATAAATTCACTAAAATTGATTTACCAAACTCGTTTAAAATTATTAAAGATAAAATGATTGGAGACGTAAGAGCACTTCTTATTTCAAAAAAATGACTTTAAAGATAGCAACAAGATCTTCTAAATTGGCTTTAGCCCAAGTAGATGAATTTGTATCCGAATACAATATATCTAATTACAAAATAATTAAAATTAAAACTGAAGGAGACGTCAAAAGCTCAAAAGGAGAGACGCTTTTTGATAAAGCTCACTTTGTAACAGATATTCAAAAAATTATTTTAAGAGGAGATGCAGATATTGCAGTTCACTCTGCAAAAGA
This sequence comes from uncultured SAR86 cluster bacterium, assembly GCA_902541175.1. GTDB lineage: Bacteria > Pseudomonadota > Gammaproteobacteria > Magnimaribacterales > D2472 > SAR86A. The sequence continues at coordinate 360,827 of CACBPP010000001.1, read as the reverse complement.
TACTCCTGCAAAAAAGACAAATGGAATTGAAAGAAATTTTATAATTAGCAGAACTTCAAAGGATGTATTGGTATTTAAAGATAATAATAATTTTAATTCAAGCATGAAGCTTGGTACTAGCAGCTTGAGGAGAAAATTACAGGCGTTCCATTTCTTAAAATCAACAAATGTTTTTGATATTAATGGAAATGTTGATACAAGATTAGAAAAGCTTTATCGAGGAGATTACGACTGCATAATTTTGGCAAAAGCAGGTCTTGAAAGATTGAGATTACTTGATCAACTAAATTATGAAGAAATGGATTGGATAACTGCCTCAGGGCAAGGAACTTTGGCTATTGAAATGACAGAATCCTTTCATGAAAATGAAAAATTATTAGAAATTCACTCAAATATTAAAAATAAATTAGCTACAAATGGCATTGAGTATGAAAGAAATATTTTAGAAAGAGTTGATGCTGGATGTAATTCTGCAATAGCAATTGAGAGTATTTCAGAAAATTCCAAACAAATTATTAGAGGTGAAATATATGGTGTTAAAGAATTTATAACATTTTCTGGTGCTTCAGATATAGAAGCAATTGAAGATATTGAAAGACAAAATGGTCGTAGGTTTTTAAATGAACATAATTGATACAAGCTCAGGCAATAGTTCTATGCATAAATCTTGTAGGTCTATAAAAAATATTCCTCTATTTAAAACAAAGGAAATTCAATACCATATAGATATTCATAAATTTGAAAATATAATATTCCAAAGCATTTCTTCTGCAGCTTTCTTTAATGAATTAGAGTCTTTAAAAAATAAAAATGTTTTCTCAATGGGGAAATCGACTCAAGATTATCTTTCAAAACAAGGCGTAAAATCTGTGTGTCCAAGTATTCCTGGATCTGAGGAATTAAAAAAACTTTTATCTAAAAACAAAAAGAGTAGTAATTATTTAATTGTAAAGGGTGAAAATGGCCTCAGTGAAATTTCGAATTATCTAAATTCATCTAATGAGTATGTTGAAGAAATAAATTGTTATAAAAGGTTTAAATTAGAAAGCTATGAAAATGTTAAGAATGAATTTTATGATGCTGATGCAATTATTTTCCCAAGCAATTATGCTTTTAAAATATTTTTTGAAGAAATATATTCAACTAAAGTTAAAGCTAAGTTGTTTGGTATATCAAAAAGAATAATAGATTATATTTCGAGCTATGATTTGGATTCAGATTTTATAGACTATTTTTCTAAAGATATTACAGAATCAATTAAAGATTCTATTTAGACTTCTTACCATTTCCATTTTTCATAGAACTAAAGAATTCATCATTTGTTTTATGAGATTTAATTCTATCAATTAAAAATTGTATTGCTTGAGCATCTTCCATTTCATCAAGAATTTTTCTTAGTATCCACATTCTTTGTAATTCATCATCTGACGTTAAAAGGTCTTCCCTTCTAGTTCCAGACCGTCTGACATTAATTGCGGGATATATTCTTTTTTCAGCAATCTTTCTCTCTAAATGGATTTCCATATTTCCGGTTCCTTTGAATTCTTCAAAAATAACTTCATCCATTTTTGAACCAGTTTCTACTAGAGCAGTGGCTATAATTGTTAAACTTCCGCCCTCCTCTAAGTTTCTAGCTGCACCAAAAAATCTTTTAGGTCTTTCAAGAGCATTTGAATCCACGCCACCACTTAATATTTTGCCTGATGCAGGTTGAACAGCATTATAGGCTCTTCCAAGTCTTGTAATTGAATCAAGCAAAATCACAACATCTTTTTTATGCTCGACCAATCTTTTTGCCTTTTCAATAACCATGTTAGCAACTTGAACATGTCTTGTAGGTGGCTCATCAAAAGTGCTTGCTACCACCTCTCCTTTTACAGTTCTAGACATGTCTGTTACTTCTTCTGGTCTCTCGTCGATCAATAAAACTATTAGCTCAACTTCTGGATTATTACTTTTAATAGAATGAGCAATACTTTGAAGCATTAGAGTTTTACCAGCTTTTGGAGGTGAAACAATTAAACCTCTTTGACCTTTTCCTACTGGTGCAATTAGATCAATTATTCTTGATGATAAGTCTTCATTTGAACCACTTCCTTGCTCAAGCATTAATCTTTCCGTTGGAAAAAGTGGAGTTAAATTTTCAAAAAGTATTTTGTTTTTTGTTTTTGCAGGCTCTTCTCCATTTATGGTATCGACTTGAATTAAAGCAAAATATCTTTCTTTATCTTTAGGTGTTCTAATTTTGCCTTCAACGGAATCACCTTTTCTTAAACCAAATTTCCTGATTTGGCTAGGTGAAACATATATGTCATCTTCACCTGCGCAATATGATCCCTGTGGTGATCTCAAAAACCCAAAACCATCATTTAGAATCTCTAAAACACCGCCACCATAAATATCAGTTCCTTCAGAAGCTTTATGTTTAAAGATTCTAAAAATTATTTCTTGTTTTTTTAGGCGACCTAAATCTTCTAAACCTAATTCAGAAGCAATATCAACTAACTCACTTATAGGTTTATCTTTTATTTCACTAAGATTCATATAATTATTCCACTATTTTTTTTAATTCGAAATGGTATTAATGGAAGGTTTTATTAACTCTGGATACGAAATAATAACTCTTTTTTTAAAATAAGCAAAGATATAAGTATAAAAATTAGATCTTAGATCTAATAAACTCTTCTAGTTGAAGTTTTGATAGAGCACCTATCTCTGTTCCAACCAGTTCTCCATTTTCAAATATCATGAGAGTAGGTATTGATCTGATGCCATATTCTGCAGCAGTCTCTCTATTTGCATCTACGTCCATCTTACATACTTTAATTTTATCTTTGAATTCTTCCGATGCATCTTCGACTAGAGGAGCAAGCTGTTTACAGGGACCACACCATTCCGCCCAAAAATCAACCAATACAGGACCTTCTGTGTTAATAACTTCATTTTGAAAATCATCTTTATTTCCAACTACTACTACGTTACTCATATTTATTTTATCTCCTTTGAAATTTCTTTAGCTGCGTATGAAAGAATTGCATCAGCACCCGCTCTTTTTATGCTTACCAATGATTCTAGCATAACCTCTTTATCAAGCCATCCATGATTAATAGCATTTTTAAGCATACTGAATTCACCACTAACCTGATAAGCAAAAGTTGGTACTTTGAATTCTTTTTTAATCAATTGAATAACATCTAAATAAGACATTGCGGGTTTTACCATTACTATATCTGCGCCCTCATTTATATCTAAGGCGACTTCATGCAAGGCTTCGTTCTTGTTAGATATATTCATTTGGTATGATGATTTTGAAGAATTACCAAGATTTGATGCAGAATTTACTGCATCTCTAAATGGTCCATAGAATTTTGAATTATATTTAGCAGCATAAGATAACAAGATTGTGTCTTTTAAATTTTGTTTTTCTAAAGAATCTCTAATTAATCCAATTCTTCCATCCATCATATCAGAAGGAGCAATAATATCCGCTCCAGCCTCAGCGAGTAATATAGATTGCTCAATTAGAACTTCTACAGTTTCATCATTTGCAACTTCGTTATTTATTAAAATACCGTCATGACCATGATCTGTATAAGGATCTAATGCAACATCTGCGATTAATATTAATTCAGGAAATTCTTGTTTAATTTTATTGATTGAATGAGCGATAAAATTGCTTTTGTTTAATGCCTCTGATCCTTTTTCATCTTTTTTTAAAGATTCTATGACTGGGAAAACAGCTATAGCATTTATGCCTGCATTTATAACTTCCTCTATTTCACTCAGCACATGATTTAAGCCAAATCTGAAGATACCTGGCATTGATTCAATTTCTTCTTTGCCTTCAAAATTTTCTTTAATAAAGATTGGTTGTATAAGATCTTTTGAAGTTAGGTTAGTTTCAGATACAAGTTCAATAAGATTGAGGTTCTTTCTTAACCTTCTTAAGCGTGTACTTGGATATTTTCTAAAAATAGACATTTTAATCAGTTATAGCTCCCAGGCTTGCAGATTTTACGCTCTCAGCATACTTAGCAAGTACTCCTTTTTTTGGTTTACTGTTTGGATTTTTCCAGATTGATTGTCTTCTTTTAATTTCATCATCATCAACTTTTAGAACAAGCTGATCACTTTCTGCATCAATAAGTATAGTGTCTCCGTCTTCAACTAATGCTATTAAACCACCCTCAGCTGCTTCTGGAGAAACATGTCCAACTACAAAACCATGGGTGCCACCTGAAAATCTTCCATCTGTAATAAATCCTATTCTATCTCCTAGTCCTAATCCCATGATTGCAGAAGTAGGTTTTAGCATTTCTCTCATGCCAGGCCCACCTTTTGGACCCTCATACCTTATTACGATTACATCACCATCATTAATCTGATTTGATAGAATTGCACTTACGCCCTCTTCTTCTGAATTAAATACTTTTGCTTTTCCTTCAAAAGATGTTCCTTCTTTACCTGTAATTTTTGCAACCGCTCCATCTTTAGCAAGGTTACCGTATAAAATTCTAAGATGACTATCTTTTTTGATTGGATTATTAAAATCTTTAATTATTTCACTCGTCTCATATGCTTTTATGTCTTTTAAATTTTCTTCTAAGGTGTTGCCTGTAACTGTCATACATTGACCATGAAGAAGTCCTTTGTCTAAAAGAGTTTTCATTAAGGGCTGAATTCCTCCATTTGCATTAAGCTCAGACATATAGTGTTTTCCAAAGGGTTTTAGGTCGGCTAATACAGGTGTTTTCTTTCCAATTGAAGTAAAGTCATCTAAGCAAAGTTCAACTCCAATTGAATGAGCCATGGCCAATAAATGAAGAACGGCATTTGTTGATCCTCCGAGAGCTATTACAACAGTTATAGCATTTTCAAATGCTTCTCTTGTCATAATGTCAGAAGGTTTAATATCTTTATCTAGTAAATTCATGATTGCCGATCCAGCATTCACACAATCAGTGTTCTTTGATTTAGACGTTGCATCTTGGCTGCTACTACCTGGCAAACTCATTCCTAATGCTTCTATAGCAGATGCCATTGTATTTGCTGTATACATTCCGCCACATGAGCCTGGTCCATCAACTGATATCTTTTCATAATGAATTAGCTCATCTTCATTAATAGAGCCCTTTGAGAATTCTCCAACTTTTTCTGAGACGGTTACATAGTCCGTATTCTCATTGCTTGGTTTTATAGATCCACCATAAATAAATATTGACGGTCTATTTAATCTTGCCATACCAATAAGACATCCAGGCATGTTCTTATCACATCCACCAATTGCAATTAATCCATCATATCCTAGGCAACCTACAACAGTTTCAATTGAGTCAGCAATAACTTCTCTAGAAACAAGAGAATATTTCATTCCTTGCGTTCCCATTGAAATGCCATCAGAAACAGTAATCGTATTAAATAAAACACCTTTGCCACCAGATGCATTTATTGAACCTTCTACCAATTCTGATAATTGATTGATATGCATATTACATGGTGTAACTTTGGCTCCAGTTGATGCGATTCCAACAAATGGCTTTGTAAAGTCCTCAGATGTAAATCCTACACCTCGAAGCATAGAACGAGATGCGGCCTGATTTGGACCATCAACTAATTCTTTTGAATATTTTCTAGAGCTCATTTTGTGTACATTTTCTCAATCGGTTGCGTATCTTAACGCAGCTGAGAGCAATTTTTTAGTATATTTTTGTTTTGGATATTCAAAAACATCATTTGACAGTCCAGATTCTACTATTATTCCGTCTTTCATTACAAAAATATAATCAGACATTGAGCGTATTACCTTTAAATCATGACTAATAAACAAATATGTCAATTCATATTCATTTTGTATATCTTTTAAAAGATTTATCACTTGAATTTGTATTGATCTATCGAGAGCAGATGTTGGTTCATCCAGAATCATAAAATTAGGATTCATTATTAATGATCTAGCAATCGCTATCCTTTGACGTTGACCGCCAGAAAATTCATGCGGATATTTATTTTTTGCATTAAGCTCAATTCCTACATCTGTTAAAACTTTATCAATTTTTAAATCTGATTCCTTTTTTGAAAGATTAAAATGCACTCCCAGTCCCTCTCCAACTATTTCTCCTATAGTCATTCTTGGTGATAAAGATCCATATGGATCCTGAAACACTATTTGGATGTGTTTCTTAATTTCCTTTGAGGATGATGCAATGTCCTGCCCGTCATAATATATTTTTCCTTCATAAGGAGTGAGATTTGCTATGGCCTTTCCTAAAGTAGATTTACCTGACCCTGATTCGCCCACTAGCCCAATTGTAGTATTTTTATATATATTAATTGACGTATCTTTTACAGCATGAAATCTATTGCTCTTAAAAAAACTAGTTCTAGGCATATTATAAAAAACATCTAAATTTTCAATTTTAATCAATGGGTCCTCTTTATGATTTATTATTGTTTTTGGTTTAGGTTCGGCGTTTAATAATTTTTGCGTATAGGCATGTTTAGGATTATCAAAGACATCGGCTGTATTCCCATTCTCAACGATATTTCCATTTTGCATTACACAAACCTGATCAGAGAACTCTCTAACAAGACCCAAATCATGAGTAATAAATAGAATTGACATACCGAGCTCTCTCTTAAGTTTAGACATAAGATCCAAAATTTGTGCTTGTATAGTTACATCAAGTGCAGTTGTAGGCTCATCGGCAATTAACAATTGGGGTTTGTTAACAAGAGCCATAGCAATCATTATTCTTTGGCGTTGACCACCTGATAATTCATGGGGATATGAATTAAATCTTCTTTCAACATCATCAATCTCAACTAAATTCATTAAATTAATTGCCTCATCTTTTGCTTCTTTCTTTGAAACTTTAGAGTGCAGCAATACTGATTCTGTAATTTGATCTCCCACTCTATGATAAGGATTTAAGGATGTCATTGGTTCTTGAAAAACCATAGAAATTATATTTCCTCTTAAAGATAAAAGATCTTTTTTTGAGGCATTTATAATTTCTTTATTATTAAATTTAATTGAGGATTCGCTGGTGTAAGATGATTGAGGAAATGGTAAGAGCTGCATAATTGACATTGCTGTAACTGATTTACCTGATCCAGATTCACCAACTAAAGCCAAAGTTTTATTCTGTTGAATATCAAAACTAATATTATCAACTGCACGAAATTTTCCATCTCTTACATTAAAGTTGATGCTTAAATTTCTGACTTCTACAATATTACTCATAAAATTTTTTTATATTCTAATAAAAAATCGTTTACAGCTTTATTAGCGGATTTCAATCTTGTCATGGCAGCAAACCCATGAAATAAAGAAGGATAATGTAATTGTTTCACATAATTGCCGCTTTGATGAAGTAAAAAGGCATATTTTTCTGCTTCATCTGAAAGCGGATCAAACCCAGCAGTTACAATGATTGTCTTTGGAAAGTCTTTATTTGGATTAAATAGCAATAAGTTAAATGTATCTTTTAAGCTATCTTCATCATTATTTTTAAATTTTTGCCAGAACCATTTCATAGACTCTTTCGTTAATAAATAATTATCCTTAAAAAGCTCAATTGATTCGCTTGCGCAACTTGGATCACACATTGGATAAATAAGAAATTGACTATGAACATTTTCCTTTTGGTTATTTGCTAATGAATGAGATACTGAGGCGGCAAGATGAGCGCCAGCACTGTCACCACAAAGGCTAATATTTTTGATGTGATTACCATTTTTGACTAACCAATCTATTGCTGATAATGCCTGATTCATTGCATGAGGATATTTATTTTCAGGAGATAAGCCATAAGCTAAAGAAAATATTCTTGTTCTTAACTTTTCAGAAAAATAAGAAACTGTAAGGTTATGCGTATCAATTGAATTTAATACATAGCCGCCACCGTGAAAATAGAGAATGACATTATCATTATCTGTTTTATATGGAATATATTCTCTCAACTTTAAGTTATTTTCTTGGTCGATAAAATGATCCTTAGTAATTACATTCTTTTTTGTTTTATTAGAAAGTCTAAGATTCTTTCTTTTTTCATTAATAAGATTTCTAATTTTTGGAATTTCGTCATCCTCTATCTTATGCAAATCAAATTTTGGCATTAAAGCAAATAACATCCTAGATTGAGAATCAAAAATAAATCCTCTTTTAACATCTTTATTAAATTTGTATACGAGTTCAATTAACCAAACAGGTATTGAAAATAAAATATTTATTAAAAAATTTCTTATCATTTAATTTTAATTATAAATAAAGTTCGTTTTCGCTTTATAATTTGGCAAGTTTATCCTAGTTATTAATGAAAAAGACATTATTTTTAATATTCTATTTGTTATGTGGTGGCTATACTAAGGCTGACCAAAATATATCTTTGATGTACTTACAGGATAACGAAATAAAGCCTGCCGACGAGGTATTTGTAATGAGTTATTCTGAGGACGGGGGTGTTTTAAAAGTAAATTGGTCGATTGAAGATGGTTACTATTTATATTTTGATTCGATTCTTATTAAAGAAAATCAAAAAATTGTTGATTTTGATGTCACTGATGGAGTGATTATTGATCATGAAGACGAATTTTTTGGTGAAACTAAAATCATAAGAAATATATTAGAGATTTTGTCTTCTATAGAAGAGATTGAAACAAATTTAATTGAAATAACATATCAGGGCTGTTCTGATAGAGGCTTTTGTTATCCAGTTCAAAATAAAAATATTAAATAAAATCCTTAAAATGCATTTAAATTCTGTTAAAATCTTTTAAATGAAGATATTAGTACTCAATGGTCCAAATCTTAATATGCTTGGTATGCGCGAGGAAGATATTTATGGATCTGAGACATTAGATGATATTGAGGCAAAATTAAAAAATAAAGCTGATAGCAATGAATGTGAAATTTACTTTTATCAAAGCAATGCCGAGCATGAACTAATAGATGCAATTCATACAGCTTTTGAAAATGGTACTGATTCAATAATTTTTAATCCTGCGGGTTACACGCATACAAGCGTAGCCTTAAGAGATGCAATTTTAGCTGTGAAAATACCATTTTATGAAGTTCATATATCAGATATTAATTCTAGAGAAGAATTTAGAAAAAAATCTTACTTTAGTGATATTGCTGAAAAAGTTTTTAGTGGGCATGGAACGAAAGGCTATGTTCTTGCTTTAGAGGAAGCTTTAAAAAATAAGAAGGTATAAATTATGGATATAAGAAAAATAAAAACTTTGATTGAAATGCTAGAAGAATCAAATTTAAAAGAAATTGAAGTAAGTCAGGGAGAAGAGTCAGTTCGAATCACTAAGGGATCAAATAACATAGATGTTAAAGAATCTTCTGAGAACAATACTGGTAATTAATTAAATTTTAATAATTAGTTCAATAAATAACTTTTAAAATTCTAATAATGAGCTCAACCTATAATCACAAAACAATCGAAGAAATCATTCAAAACAAATGGAATGAAGAAAACAGATATGTTTCAAAAATAGATAAAAGAGAAAAATATTACTGTCTGTCAATGTTTCCTTATCCTTCAGGAAAATTGCATATGGGTCACGTAAGAAACTATACGATTGGTGATGTTATATCTAGATATAAAAGAATGAAAAACTTTAATGTATTTCAGCCAATGGGTTGGGATGCTTTTGGCCTGCCTGCAGAGAATGCTGCTATTGCAAACAGAGTAAGTCCAGACGATTGGACAAACCAAAATATTGAAAACATGAAATCACAACTACAATCTCTTGGTTTTAGTTATGATTGGTCAAAAGAACTTAGAACATGTGACTCAAGTTACTATAAATGGGAACAATTAATTTTTAAAAAATTTTACGACGCGGGTCTTGTTTATAGAAAAAAATCCATGGTTAATTGGGATCCTGAAGATAAGACCGTTCTAGCAAATGAGCAAGTAATAGATGGAAAAGGTTGGCGCTCTGGAGCTCAAATTGAAATAAAAGAAATAGATCAATGGTTTATAAAAATCACTGACTATGCTGATGAGCTTCTATCTTCACTTGAGGAACTTGATTGGCCAGAAAATGTAAAGCTGATGCAAAAGAATTGGATTGGAAAATCATATGGTGCTGAGATTGAATATAAAATTGATGCTAGTAAAGATTCACTAATAACCTTTTCGACAAGACCAGATACTATCTTCGGAGTATCTTTTCTTGCAATATCTCCCAATCATCCCCTTGCAATAAAGATTTCTAAAGATAATGAAAAAATATCGAACTTTCTCGATAAATGCAAAGAAGCAAAGGCTGCAGAAGCTGATATGGCAAAGGCAGAAAAACTTGGTATTGATACAAATCTAAGAGTAATTCATCCTTTAACTGGAGAAAAATTACCAGTATGGATTGGAAATTTTGTATTGCTTGACTATGGAACAGGGGTTGTAATGGGAGTTCCAGCTCACGATTCAAGAGATTATGAATTTGCAAAAAAATATAATCTTAATATCAAAGAGGTCATTCAAAATAATGAAGAGGAGTTACCAAGAACTGAAAATGGAATTTTAATAAATTCAGATAAATTTAACGGTCTTTCATCAGAAGAAGGATCAAAAAAAATTATCGAAGAACTAGTTAAATTAAAATCTGGTAAACAGCTAATTCAATTCAGGCTCAGAGATTGGGGAGTGAGTAGGCAAAGATATTGGGGTTGTCCAATACCTGTTATTTATGAAAACGGGGATCCAAAGGTTATTAACGAAAAGGATATGCCTGTTGAGCTTCCAAAACTTAAGAAGAATTCGCCACCTATTCCATTAAGTCAAAATGAAGATTTTATAAATTTGGGTAATAACCTTTTTAGGGAAAGTGATACATTCGATACCTTTATGGATTCATCTTGGTATTACGCTAGATTTACATCTTCAAATAATAATAGTGAAATTTTTGATGAAAATACTAATTATTGGCTTCCAGTAGATTTATATATTGGTGGTATAGAGCACGCTATATTGCATTTGCTATATTCAAGATTTTTTCATAAAGCTCTTCGAGATATTGGACTAGTTGAAGGTAATGAACCTTTTAAAAGGTTGCTTACTCAAGGAATGGTTCTTAAAGATGGTGCAAAGATGTCTAAATCTAAAGGTAATACTGTTGATCCACAATCATACATTGAAAAATATGGAGCAGATACCGTTAGGCTTTATATGATGTTTACATCACCACCTGAACAAAGTTTAGAATGGAGCGAATCATCTGTTGAAGGTGCTTCAAGATTTTTAAAGAGAATTTGGAGTCTTATTGAAGGAAAAAAATATATTAAACAGGACATAAAATTTGAATTCTCAAAAGAAGAAATTGAGTTAAGAAGAAAGTGTCATGCTACATTAAAAAAAGTTGAGAATGATTATGAATCAAGATTTTCTTTTAATACTGCAATAGCAGCAATAATGGAGTTACTAAATTTTATTCCAGATGAATTCAAAAAAGATAATGCTACTGATGCTCAAAAGTTTTGTCTAAATGAAGCAATTCTATTTTCTCTAAAAATGTTATTTCCAATATCTCCCCATATTTGTGAATATTTATGGAGCAGTTTTGTAAATGATGGATCATGTATCGAGTCATCTTGGCCAGAGTACGATGAAGCTATTATTGAGTCAGATGAGTTCGAGTTAATAATACAAGTTAATGGTAAAGTTCGTGGAAAGTTAAATATTAGCAAAAATTTAGATGAAGAAACTGTGAAAAATCTATCTTTAGGAGTCGAAAACGTTAAAAATATCATTGCAGATAGTGAGATTAAAAAAGCTATCTTTGTTAAAGATAAACTTATAAATTTTGTAATTTAAACAAAAACATAAAATATAATATCTTAACTAACATTTAAGACTATGAGATACACAAAAGGATTACTTCTAATATTGCTAAGCATTGTAATAACTTCATGCAACTTAAATGAGTATCAAAAATTACAGCTTGATAAAAATAAATATTATTTTTCATTTGATCAAGAGGTTCCTAATAACTTTAAATTAAAAATTAAAAAAGTTTTTGGTGATAATTTTGAAAAAGTTGATAATAAAAAAATTCACATAAATGTAAGTAGCTTTGATTTAAATAAATATGATGTTTACTCTGGAACATCTTTGAGAGCTATGGAAATTGAACTCAAAGCAAAATTAAATTTCAGCATTGATGATTCAAAATCAATGAAAATGGATCATTCCATGCATTCTAATCACTCGATGCATATGAATCATTCAAATAACATAAAAACTATCAATTCAATGAAGAGATTTAGTGCAATAGAACTTAATCCTTTGGCGGAAAATCAGATGAGCAAATTTATGGAAGACGAAATTATGAATGATGTCATTGAGCAACTAATACTAGAGGTAAACTTAATTGATTTGTGAGTCTACATCATTAAATAAATACATAAGTAAATCTTCAAATATATTTTTTGTTTTTGGCTCAGAGATTGTTTTAAAAAATAATTCAGTTGATCAAATCAATTCGTTTTTGAAGGGACAGAACTTTACCGAAAAGAAAATTATTACTGAAGCTGACTACTCAAAAATAGAAAATCTAATAATTGAGAATGCCTCAGGTTCTTTGTTTGGATCAAAGATAATTATTGAAATTGGTCATCAAAAAGGAAAAATACCAAAAGAAATTACTAATATTTTTGAAATTAAGAATATTAAAGAACTCAATAATATTGCATTGATTATTAAATCTTCTACTGAAAAGATTAATAAAAGTACCAAATGGGTGAAATTGATGGATAGTCTTGGATTGATGGTTGAATGTAACAAACTTAAATCATTTGAAGAAAAGACTTGGGTTAAAAATCAATTAGATTTTATGAACGAATCAGATGCCAAAGAATTTTCAATAAGAATTACAGATATTTTTTCAGGCAATTTGATTGCTCAACAAAATGAGATAAATATTCTTAAGCTAACTTATTCAGAAAATAATAAAGATAAGAAAATAGGCTATGATAATGCAGAATTTTTACCCTACCAGCTAGAAGATAAAATTGTTGAACTTAATACAAAATATGCTTTGCGAATAACCAAATCAATCAAAAAAAATGATGATCACTATGGCCCTCTCTTAGTTTGGATCATTGGAAAAATTATAAATACTTGTGTTGGATCGCTTCAAGACAATGTTAATTTAGAAAAAGCTGGAATATGGAAAAATAAAATTCCAAACTATATGAATTTTATTAAAAAGAACCCGCTCAAAAAAATGCTTTTACTTCAGAAAAAAGTTTATGAATTAGATTTAGCCTCAAAAGGATTGGGCGGCATGACAAAAGATCAGTTTTGGCAAGAGCTAGATAATATGGTAATTAGTCTTACTTCTAACTAAGAAAGTTATTTTTAAATATTTTCTCACACTCTAAAAATAAAGGATGATCGACAACAATATTTGTTTCTTGATTTGTAATTTCAATTACTTGAGCAAGCCCCTTAGTAGAACTAGTTAACCATATTGATTTTGCATCTGTAAGATCATCAATTTTAAAGCTGCCCTCCTTAACATTAATTCCAGATGCTTTGATTTTTTCAATTAAAAGTTCTCTGGTAATACCAGGGAGAATATTTTTAGATAAATTGGGTGTGTAAACACAATCATTACTTGCGAAAAAAACATTTGAAGCTCCGCCCTCAGTAATTACTCTGTCTTTATGCATAATTACTTCATCACATCCGCTATTTTTGGCATTATTCATACTCATTATGTTGCCTAATAATGAAGTAGATTTAATATCACACCTCTGCCATCTTACGTCCTCACATAACATAACCTTTAGTGATTGTGATTCAAAGGTATGTTCTACGACATAACCAAATGTTTCAGTTGAAATATCTGCATTAAACATATGTGATCGTATTTGATCAACTCCTCTTGAAACCTGATAGTAAACATAACCATCTTTAAATTTACTTTTATTAATAAGTTCAATGATCTCTTTTGAAATTAAGTCGATATTTGATGAAATTGATAACGAATTACAACTTTTTTGAAGTCTCTTTATATGTCTATCAAAAGCAATACCCTTTGCATTATGAAAAGGAATGACTTCATAAACACTATCTGAAAAGGTATAGGCTCTGCTTAAGGGTGATATTTTTATATTTTCTAAGTTATCAAATGTTCCATTGAATACAGCATGAACATTTTCCATCTATGCTAATCCAAATAAGCTCATTATCCAGAGGACGAATTTTGACCAAATCCTTCCAAAAAAGCCTTTAGCATCAACGTCATTCAATGCAAGCAGATCAGTTGTTAGAACAACCTCATCATTACTAATAATATCTAAAGTTCCAAGCTTATCGCCTCTTTTTATGGGAGCTTGGACATTATTTTTCACATTAAAATTAACCTTGACGTTCTTAAAACTTGTTCTAGGTAAAGTTATTGATATATCTTTAACTACACCTAGGCTTATATTATCGTTCTTACCGCCCCAAACTTTTGCAGTTGTATATTCTTTATCTGCATCAAAGTACTTTTGAGTAGCATAAAATCTAAATCCATACTCTAGAAGTCTTTGTGTATCTGAGAAGCTATTATTTGCAGTATCACTTCCAGCCACAACTGTGATCAGTCTCATGTTACCCCTTTTGGCAGATCCAATAAGACAATATCCAGCTGAGGATGTATGCCCTGTCTTAACTCCATCAGAACTCTCATCTCTCCAAAGTAATTTGTTTCTGTTATATTTATTTCCTGTAATACCCCCATATTCAAATTCTTTTTCTTTGAAAAGAGCATAAATGTCTGGAAAATTTGTCATAAAGTTTGAAGTAAGAGTTGCAAGATCCCTTGCTGATGTTAAATGCCCCTCATTTGGAAGACCTGTAGAATTTATAAAAGTTGTGTTAGTCATCCCCAAAGCTCCAGCATAGGAATTCATAAGATCAACAAATCCAGCTTCAGTACCCCCAACATATTCAGCAATTGCAACGGAAGCATCATTTCCTGACTGGATAATTATGCCTTTTAGCAAATCAAGTATGCTAACCCTTTTCCCAACTTCGATAAACATTTTTGAACCGCCCATTCTCCATGCTTTTTCACTTATAAGAACATTATCATCAAGACTAATGAGATCATTTTTAATCTGGTCGGCAACAACATAAGCGGTCATGACTTTAGTCATGCTTGCTGGCTCAATTAAACCACTTGCATTTGACTCTGCAATAACAGTATTCGTTATAGGCTCAATTAACATGTAACTTTTTAAATTTAATTCAGGAGCATTTGGAACAAAGCTCTGTCCAACAACAAGATTTGGTACAAATAATATAAATAATATAATTCTTTTCATTTTTTAAACTCTTCTGCTAAATAATATACAGCCATTGCATAAAAGTGACTTCTATTATATTTGGTAATTGCAACAAAGTTATCATCTCCAATAAAATAATTGTCTTTTCCATCTTCATTAAAACTTAAAGAAATGAATTTTGAAAGAGTATCATGTGGTTTATAGATTTCTCTTACATTATTCATCGAAGACTCAGTAACAATTTTCCCGTTTTTTTTCCAACCATGAACTTTTAAATAATTTGCAATACTTCCAATAGCATCATCAACAGAGTTAAATAAATCAACGTTATTATCTCCATCAAAATCAATAGCGTATGCGCGATAGCTTGAAGAGATAAATTGTCCATATCCCATTGCGCCGGCGTAAGAACCTTTTACAGAGTAAATATCCAAATTATTCTCTCTTGTTAATAAAAAAAACTTTGTGAGTTCGTCTTTAAAAAATGCAGACCTTCTTGGATAATCAAAACCTAAAGTAGTTAAGCTATCAATTACCCTATAATTTCCTAAAATTTTTCCGTATCTTGTTTCAATACCGAGAATTGAAGTAATAATTTCTTTGGGTACACCAAACTCTTTTTCTGCTCTCTCCAAAGTAACTAAATTATTTTTAATGAACTTTTTACCATTTCTAATTCTTTTTTCTTCAATAAATAGCTTTTTATATCTCTCCCATGTCCATGTAAATTCAGCAGGTTTAGATATTGAATCAATGATCTTTTGTTGTTTTTTTGCATCCTTTAGGACTGTTTCAACATATTTCTTATCAAAGCCATGAATTTCAACAAGCTCATTGATTATTTCTTGAGATTCAGGATGCTCAAAGTAATCTGCATAACTAAGATTTACTAGTGTAAATATGAGAAATAAAAAGTTTTTCATTTTTGCATCAATTTTTTATGTGTTGCCATAGAGATTATTATTCCAAATGCTATATAAAATGATAACAAAGATGAGCCTCCTTTGCTTATAAATGGAAGTGGCATGCCCACGACTGGAATAATTCCAACAACCATAGATAAATTTATGAATACTGTAGATAAAAATAATAGGCTAAGGCCGCCAATGGTTAACCTGCAAAATCTATCTCTTGCGTCAAAAGCCAAATATAAACATCTTAGTAATATAAATAAGAAAATAGACAAAAGAATACATACTCCTATAAAACCAAATTCCTCTGCAATTACTGAAAAAATAAAATCTGTCTCAGTCTCTGGTAAAAAATCCAAATGGGCTTGAGACCCCATTTGATAGCCTTTTCCTTGAAGTCCGCCTGACCCAATAGCTATCTTTGATTGAGTAATATTCCATCCCGATCCAAAAGGATCTGCATTGGGATCTAGTAAAGTTAAAATTCTTTGTCTTTGAAATGGCTCTAAAAAATTATTCCAAATAAAAGGCAGAGACAAAATAAAAATTCCAGATGAAATTCCAATAAATCTCCAGCTTAATCCAGCTAAGAATAAAATATATAGACCCGCTATCAAAATTACTAAACTTGTCCCCAAGTCTGGCTGAATTCTAACTAGATTAACTATTAAAAGAATTAAGACCAATGTAGTAAAGGTATTGAATAAATTTATTGGTAAGGGTTTGTCATATAAATATGCAGCTAGAAATACTGGTAAAGCAACTTTGATAATTTCTGATGTTTGTAATGTGAAGAATCCTAGATCTAGCCATCTTCTTGCTCCATTAACTTCCTTTCCAAAAAAAAGAGTAACCAAAACAAGAACTAAGGAAAAGATTAAAAAAATTGCTGAATTATTTTTGTAGAAATCTGGATCAGGCTGACTAACGATAAACATTAAAAACAAACCAAATATAACAAAAAAAGACTGTTTAATGATTGTCTCTGTGTTCCCTTGAGAGGCACTATATAAAAATACAAGGCCCATGATTGAAATTAATGTGATGGAAATAAATAAATACAAATCGATATAGATTTTATCCTTAATAAAATTTTTAAAATTAATCATTTTTGACTAGGCTATTTAGAACCGCAACTGCTACCGGTCCAGCAACTGATCCACCACTTTCACCATTTTCAATTACAACGCTTATCGCATATTTTGGATTTGGCATAGGAGCAAAAGCAATTATTATAGCGTGGTCTCTTTTGCCTTCAGTTTCTCGTATTATTTGATAATCTTCTTTGGTTTCAGTGCTTACTAATTCTACAGTTCCTGATTTTGCGGCTATTACGTAATCTTTTAATGATCGGAGCCTGCCTGCAGTACCTTTTGGACTTTCAATTACGCCTATCATACTCTCATGAATATTATCCCAATCAATGTTTGTAATATTTTTTGAGTTAAAAATATTCTTATTAGCATTTTTGCTATCTTGAACAAAAGAGAATTTATTTATATTACCTTTTGTTGCTAGAAAGGCAGAATAATATGCAAGCTGAATTGGCGTAGCATTTATATATCCTTGCCCAACTCCCAAATTAACTGTATCACCTTTAAACCAACCAAAATTGTGTGTATTCATTTTCCATCTTGGACTTGGAAGCAGTCCATTATCTGGCATAAAGCAATCATCACAAACATTTTTACCAAATCCAAAATTCGACAAGTGCGCTCTTAACTCTTCTATTTCTGTTTGATAGGCAAGTGAAAAGAAAAAAGTATTTGAGCTTTCTATAATTGCATCTTTGAGATTAATTTCACCATGGCCACCTTTTTTCCATCCTCTATAGATTCTTCCATCTTCAGGTAATATAAAAAATCCAGGGTCCTGAATAGTATATTCCCAATCTAAAATATCATTATCAATTCCGAATAAACCAATAGCAGGTTTAATTGTTGATGCTGGTGAATACCTGCCTTGAGCTGCTCGATCAAAAAATGGTTTATCATCATCATTTATTAACTCATCAAATTCGTTTTGTGTGAGTCCGTTAGCGATCTTATTTACAGAAAATGATGGGGAGCTTACATAGGTAACAATTGAGCCATCATTTATGTCAACAGCTACTACTGCGCCCCTTCTATTATTTAACTCATCATAAGCAACTTTTTGGCTTGGGAGGTCAAGAGAAGTAAAAATATCTTCACCTGCAACAGCAGGTATCATCTGTTTTTCTTGTAATAGTCTGCCAGATGCATCAACTTCATATATTTTTTTACCAAATAAACCTCGCAATTTTTCATCATAAACATATTCAATGCCGGTTTTTCCATTCAAAAAACCATTTGAATAAGTAAAAATTGTCTCATTTGATTCAAGTTCTTGAGATGATAATATTTCTTGAAGTTTTTCCTCATCAAGATTGCCAACGTATCCTATGGAATGTGAGAATAGGAACGGATAAAGATTTTCTCTTGAATATCTCTCAGCAATTTGAATATCAGGAAATCTATAATTTCTTACTTCAAATTTTGCAATTTCTTCAGTAGTTAAGTTTCTTTTGAGCACAACTTCTCTATTTAGTTTTTTCTTGTTTGGAAAAATGTTATTTATATTTTTAATTTCAGCATCAGATAAATTAACAAATTTATTAATTTCAAATATCAACTCATTAATATCATCAACATTTTCTGGGTCAAGAATCATGTTATAACTGGGTTTATTGTTTACAATAATTTCACCGTTTCTATCGTAAATAATTCCTCTTCTTGGTTGGACCAAAAATTCTCTTGTCTTATTTTCAAGCGATGCAAGCTCATAGTCCGAATAACTTGAAATTTGAAGAGAAAATGTTTTATAAATCAAATACAAAAATAGAACGCCAAAGAAAAC
This sequence comes from uncultured SAR86 cluster bacterium, assembly GCA_902541175.1. Classification (GTDB taxonomy): domain Bacteria; phylum Pseudomonadota; class Gammaproteobacteria; order Magnimaribacterales; family D2472; genus SAR86A. Next base: position 341,747 of record CACBPP010000001.1, on the reverse strand, counting down.
ATAAACAAAAATAAGCCTATTGATGAAATTTCTTTTTTCTGAAAACCTTTCGTTTAAATCTATCATTTGTGATATGGCATATTATTTACAATTGTGTGTGCCCTATAAATTTGTTCAACCAATATTAATCTAAACAATCTGTGAGGAAATGTGAACAAAGATGCAGACAATACCTTGTTAGAATTATCTTTTATTTCTGATGACAATCCAAATGAGCCACCTATAACAAAAGTTATTGTTTTATCAGATTCTTGATTATTAAATATAAGACCACTAAATTTTTTGCTACAAATTTGATCGCCATTCATATCAAATGCAATAATAAAATCATCTTTAGATAGTTTTGACATTATCGATTGCGATTCTTTTTTTACAACCTCAGATTCAGAATAGTTTGGATTTTGATGACTTTTTAAATTTACGAATTCTATTTTTAAATTTTTTGGTAATTGTTTTAAATAGAAATTAATGCTGTCTTGCTCCCATGTATTAAGTTTATTTCCAATACTAATAATTTTAATGATCATTAGCTTTCTTGAGTTAATAGAGTTTTTTCTCCCCAAAGTCCTTCTAAGTCATAAAAGTCTCGTTGCTCTTTTTTCATTATATTAACCACTATGTCTCCGCAATCTACCAAAACCCATCCTGAATCAATTTCTCCTTCTACTCCAAGAATATTAAATTTATTTTCTTTTAGCGATTCTACAAGCTTTTCTGAAACAGATAGAGCATGACGATTTGAAGTTGCGGTAGCTATAATGATCTTATCTGCAAATGATGAGATGTTTTCAACATCTAAGACAAGTAAATCTTCTGCCTTGCTGTCAGTTAGACTATTGTTGCAAATTTCTGAAAGTGTTTTTTTAGACAAGATTAAATAAAATTGTGGGTCTAATAATTATCTCTACAAATGTTCTTATTGATATACTAAATCAAATTAATGAAAAAGGGTAAGTAATTTATTGGAAATTATTTTTGAACAACTCAGTCAGCAAATTGTAAATTACAAGTCGTATATTTTTTGGCTTGGAGCTATATCTTTTGCAATATTTATTTTTAGTCTTATGAGTATTAAGTGGCTAGTGTCACTCATACCAAGTGATTATTTTATAAATAAAAAGCCTTCAAAATTTAAATCCAAATATCCTGTAATGTGGCTAGTTTCAATGATAATTAAAAATTTAATTGGATACGTTTTAATTATTGGTGGAATTCTTATGCTTGTCCTTCCTGGACAAGGGTTATTCACAATATTTATTGGGTTAATGATGAGTAATTATCCTGGCAAATATTTTATTGAAAGGAAGTTTATAGCAATTCCAAGCGTACTCAAGACCATAAATTGGTTAAGAAAAAGATCAAATCAAGAGCCTTTAAAAGTTTAATCTTATTTTAGCTAGAAGAAATTTCTTCAATATACTTTGATAGAATTGCAAATCTTTGAGATGCATCAAATGCCTCAAGAAGACTCTGTTTATGAGACCATGGAATTGGTATCAATCCAGCAAGATGATATGCCACGGAATCAGCGGAGTTAAAATCAACCTCAATAGGCATATCAGCAACTCTTGGATGCTTGACAAGCTGATTCAAAATATTACTTATTTCAGGAAATTCTGCTAACAGAGCTTGGTCATCAACCTCAGGATCAATTAAAGGGTTAACATCAGCTACGTTAAGTCCATCTTGAAGCTGAACTAAATTACTAATTGCAACTTTATTTATAGATTTGACCGAGATTCCGAGCAAACCATTAGGCAAATTATTAAAATCAATGATCTCAACATATGAACCCTTTTTAGATATTTCAAAGTCATTGCCTTCACCAGATTTTTGAAAAACTATTACAAATCCATGATTGTTTTTCATACAGTCTTTAACCATGCTTATATATCTAGGCTCAAAAATTTGCAAATTTTGAATTGTGCCAGGTAAAGCTACTAGGCCTAAAGGAAAAACAGGTAAATTATTTTTTTTCAATGCTATTAATTATTGGATTTATAAACTTTCGACTATCTTTGTTAGTCATAATCAAAATAATATCATAGTCAAAAATTTTTTCTTCCAAATTTTTTAAAAGTTCATTTTCAGAATCAAATGCATTATTAATTTTATAATTCTTGTTAGGATCTAACATTAAAAATTCGTCTAATGAACCAAAAGAATTTATCAAATTTTCTTTATGGTAACCTGATGACATTGTGTTAGAACCCAACTCGATAAGACCAAGAATTTTTTTATCTGAATATTTATTTCGGATTGCACTGCATGATAATTTTATTGCTGTTGGATGATGAGCAAAATCATCATATATTCTTATGCCTGAAATTTCTTTAATGAAATCCATTCTTCTTTTAACACCCTTGAATTTTTTAAGAGAATTAATTGATTTTGTTTCTGAAATTCCCTCAAGCTTAGCTGCTAATATTGAACAAACATAATTTTTAAAGTTGTGTTCACCTATTAATGGAAGTTCGTTCAATTGAAATATTTCATCATCTATTATTAATTCTTTAGATTCAAAGTCAGCTTTTACTCCATTTGAATTTATTCCAATTTTGTTACACCAAATTCCTTTTTCAATTACTTCTTTGGAGGTACTATCATCATCAAAATAAATAATATTGCCTGATGATTTAATAATTTTTATTAGATGGTGAAATTGTTTTTTGACATCCTCGATGTTGTTAAATATGTCCGCATGATCAAATTCGATATTATTTATAATCAGATTATTAGGAGAGTAGTGAATAAATTTTGAGCGTTTATCAAAAAAAGCAGAATCATATTCATCAGCTTCAATAACAAAAATAGGATCTTTTCCTAAGCATGCTGAATTATCAAAATCATCAGAAATGCCCCCGACAAGATATCCAATTTCTCTTCCTTGATCTAAAAATATATGCGCTAACATATATGAAGTTGTTGTCTTTCCATGCGTTCCAGATATTGCAAAAACATTTCTATTTTTTAATTCCTTTCCTAACATTTCAGGTCCAGAAACGTATGGTAATTTTTGATCTAAAATTTCTTCTACACACTCATTTCCCCTCGATAAAGCATTACCAATTACATAAAGATCAGCTTTAGGGAGAGATTTTTTCTCATAGCCTTCAATTGTTTTAATGCCTATTTTTTTTAAATAGTCAGACATTGGTGGATAGAACTTAGCATCTGCTCCAGATACATCGTGTCCAGATTCCTTAAGAATTTGTGCAAGACCGGCCATAAAGGTTCCACAAATGCCTAGGATATGTATTCTCATATTAGTTATAATACGACACTTGAATTTTATTCAAAGCTAAAGCGGGGAAATAATGAAAAAAAATGCATTTTATGCACAATCAGGTGGAGTAACCTCAGTTATAAACGCTACTGCTGCATCAGTAATTTTAGAATCAAAAAAATATAAATCAAAAATTGGTAAAGTTTATGCTGGAAAGAATGGAATTCTAGGAGCACTAAAAGAGGAATTAATCGACACATCAAAAGAAAGCAAATCTGCTATCAATTCTCTTAAGTCAACTCCAGGAGGAGCATTTGGTTCTTGTAGATTTAAGTTAAAAAGCTTTGAGGAAAATAAAAAAGAATACATAAGATTAGTAGAAGTTTTTAAAGCTCATAATATTGGTTATTTTTTCTATAACGGTGGAAATGATTCTGCTGATACGGCTTATAAGGTTTCTCAAATAAGTAAGAAGCTTGGTTATCCAATCAATTGCATTGCAATACCAAAGACTGTTGACAATGATTTAGCAGAAACAGATTGTTGCCCTGGATTTGGTTCTGCAGCAAAGTATATAGCCACATCAACAATGGAAGCATCTCTAGATGTAGCATCTATGTCTGAAACATCAACAAAAGTTTTTATTTTAGAGGTGATGGGAAGACATGCTGGTTGGATGGCTGCATCATCTGCCTTAGCAAGAATTGATCAAAAAGACGCACCTCATATAATTCTATTACCGGAAATAAGATTTAATCAGATTAAATTTTTAAATAAGGTAAAAGATGTAGTTAAAAAAAATGGATATTGTGTAATAGTCGCTTCCGAAGGGGTAAAAAATAGTAAAGGAAAATTTTTAGCCGAATCTGATAGAAAAGATGCTTTTGGTCATTCGCAACTTGGAGGAGTGGCACCATATTTAGCAGGATTAATTTCACAAAAACTAAATTTAAAAAATCATTGGGCTGTTTCTGATTATTTACAAAGAAGTGCTCGTCATATTTCTTCAAAGACAGATTTACTTCATGCTGAGGCTGTTGGAGTTCATGCCGTAAGATATGCTATCAAAGGATTGAATGGTGTTATGCCTATTATTGTTAGATCTAAGAGCGAAAAATATTCATGGAAGATAATACCAGCACCATTATCAAAAATAGCTAATGTTGAAAAAAAACTGCCAAATTCATTTATATCAAAAGATGGGTTTGATGTAACTGCAAAAGCAATTAAATATCTCAAGCCTCTTATTCAAGGAGAAGCATATCCAAAGTTTAAAAATGGCATTCCTCATTCTCAAAAATTAAAACTAGTCGAGGTAAAAAAGAAACTTCCTAATTGGAAAGATTAGATAAAGAATTTAGGTCTTCAATGATCTCACTTATAGTATCTCTCAATAAGTTTTTATCGTCCTCATTAAGAAAATCACCAACATAGACATCTTCGCCTTTTGATCTAAAGCTTAATCTTAAAGTTTTATCTTTATTTCTTTTAACCTGAAATGATGTAAAAGTTCGAAATTCCTCCCAAGAGTACTCTGCTTTTTTAATACCTTTTTCTATTCTTACAATATCTTGAGAGATATAAATCTGTTCTTTTTTGCTGCTCCATCTAAAGCTTAGATAAAATGCGATAAATAATATAGTCAATTCTAATCCAGCAAATGGAAGAATTAATGCTGCCCCAAAAAAATAAAAAATAGTTGCTATTCCTCCACAAACCAAAGTTATGCTTGCTAGAAAGATGACTCTATATATACCAACTAGTGAGCTATTTGGACTTAAAGAAATTAAATAACTAGAGCTTTCTTTTTTTTCAACTGAAATCAATTTTTTAAATCCTTGTCTAGTAAATTATTGTTCTTCTAGAGATTTTGGTTCTTCTATCAACCTTTCAATATTTATTAATTTACCAACTTTTTTGCCTCTCTTAGCCCTTGAAAGAACATACTCTGACCAATCTTTTGGTTTTAAGGTTACAGATCTTTTACCTACCTCTATTTTGAGAGAACTATCAACTGCAAGGAGTTGAGCATGTGCCATAAATTCTTCTCCAGCAGCAAGTTTATCTTTTGGTATGTTTATTATCTTATTGCCCTTACCTTTTCCAAGTATTGGTAACTCCTCAATATTAAAGATTAAAAGCTTCCCAATATTTGAAACTGCAGCAATATGAGTATGATTATCTTTTACAGGAATAGCTTTCAACATTTTCGCATTATCTGGTAGCTTCATGAATGCCCTTCCCGTTTTTTTATTTGAGATCATGTTCTGATATTCAGAAATATAACCATATCCTGCGGTGTTCATTATCAAAAATTTATTGCCTTCAACTCCAATAACCGAAGAAATAAATTGGACACCCGAATCAGCATTTAGTCTTCCAGTGATTGGTTCACCCATCCCCCTTGCAGATGGCAAAGAATGACTTTGTATTGAGTACGCTTTCCCGTTTGAGTCAAGAAAAACAGCCAGCTGATTGCTTCTGCCTCTTGCAAAATCTTGCAAAGAGTCATCTCCTCTGTATGAAAGTGTATTTGGATCGATTTCATGTCCTTTTGCACTTCTCACCCATCCAGCTTTTGATAAAACTACGGTGATAGGCTCTGTAACAATTGTTTCTTCCTCAGAAAAGATCTTTGCATTTGTTGAGTTAATAATTGGTGATTTTCTCTCTTCTCCAAACAGTTCTTTAATTTCATTTAATTCATTCTTAATTAATGTTTTGAGTCTTGATTTTGATTTTAGAATTTTTTCAATATCATCTCGCTCATTAACCAATTCATTTCTTTCATTTTCAATTTTAAGCTGTTCTAACTTTGCTAATTGCCTAAGCCTAATTTCTAAAATTGCATTTGCTTGGATCTCAGACAATTTAAATGCTTTTATTAATTCTTTCTTTGGTTCATCTGAGTTTCTAATGATTTTTATTACTTTATCTAAATCAACAAAAATTGTTAGCAGCCCTTCAAGAATATGCAGCCTATCATTAACTTGATCAAGACGATGTTCAAGCTTTCGTTTTACAGTATCTTTTCTAAAGATGACCCATTCTTTAAGAAGGTCAACAAGTGAGAAAACTTTTGGTCCACCTTTTAATGAAATAAGGTTCATGTTAACTCTGTAATTCTTTTGAAGATCTGTTGAGGCATAGAGATGATTCATTACATCTTCGGCATTAACTCTATTCGATTTCAAGGTGATTACTAATCTTATTGGATCTTCATGATCACCCTCATCAGCTAAATCAATTACCATAGGAAGTTTTTTATTAATCATTTGTTCTGCTATTTGTTCTAATATTTTCGAGCCAGAAGCCTGATATGGTAGTGCATTAATGATTATTTGATTCTTGTCTTGCCTCCACTGAGCTTGAATTTTAAAACCTCCTCTGCCTGATGAATACATCTCTTCCAACTCTTCTGGACTTGCCACAATAGAGGCATTATTTGAAAAATCAGGACCCTTAATGATTTTAAGTAAATCTTTTAGATCTGACTTAGGTTTCTCAAGTATTTTTACAGTAGCATCAATAACTTCATTTATATTATGAGATGGAATATCTGTTGCCATGCCAACAGCTATTCCAGATGTGCCATTTAAAAGAATCATAGGTATTTTTGCAGGAAAAATTACCGGCTCTAGTAATGAGCCATCAAAGTTTGGCTGCCAGTCAACGGTTCCAGACTTAAGTTCAGAAATTAGTAGATTTGCAAAATTTGTTAGCTTTGATTCTGTATACCTCATTGCTGCAAAGGATTTTGGATCATCTTGAGAACCCCAATTTCCTTGACCATCAACTAATGGATATTTAAATGAGAAGTTTTGTGCCATTAAAACCATAGCTTCATATGCAGCACTATCACCATGAGGATGGAATTTTCCGATTACGTCTCCAACAGTTCGAGCAGATTTTTTATATTTAGAGCCAGCATCTAGTCCTAGTTCTGACATAGCATACAAAATTCTTCTTTGAACAGGTTTTAAACCATCTCCAACATTTGGAAGTGCCCGATCAAGAATGACATACATCGCGTAATTTAAATAAGATTCCTCAGCGTATTTCTTAAGGCTTATTGAATTAGATTGATCTTTTGGCATTCTTATATCCTAACTAGTGAACCTTTCTTTTCAAGCCACTCTTTCCTTGCCGGCGCATTTTTCTTTGAAAGTAAAAGATCCATCATTGCGTTTGCATTGTCGGTAGCTGAAATTGATAACCTAACTAGTTGTCTTGATTCTGGATCCATAACAGTCTCTCTTAACTGTGATGGATTCATTTCACCCAATCCTTTAAATCTTTGTATATTAATTTTTGGTTTACCCTTTTTATTTTTAAAATCTTTAACTATTTTATCTTTTTGCAGTTCATCTAATGCATATAAAACCTCTTTTCCGCAGTCGACTCTGTAAAGTGGCGGCATTGCGATGAAAATTCTTCCATCGTTAACAAGTGGCTTAAAATGTCTTAAAAATAATGCACACAATAAAGTAGCAATATGTAAGCCATCTGAATCAGCATCAGCTAAAATACATATCTTTCCGTACCTCAAGGAGGACACATCCGCATTTCCAGGCAGAACTCCAATCGCAGTAGAGAGATTTTTTATTTCTTGAGACTTAATTATTTCACTACTTTCTAAATCCCACGTGTTAAGAATTTTTCCTCTAAGTGGCATTATTGCTTGAAATGATCTTTCTCGTGCTTGTTTTGCTGAACCACCAGCAGAATCTCCTTCAACTAAAAATAATTCAGTTTTATTTAGATCTTCGCTGTTACAATCTGAAAGCTTTCCGGGTAAAGCAGGTCCCTTAAAAGTTTTCTTTCTTTCTACAGTAGATGATGCCTTAACTCTAGCTTGAGCAGATATAATTGCTAATTCTGCTATTTTTTCACCTTCCTCAGTATGTTTATTAAACCAAATACTTAGAATGTCTTTCGTAGAACCAGATACAAATGTCATATGATCCTTAGAATCAAGCCTTTCTTTTGTTTGACCTGCAAATTGAGGATTCTGCATCTTTGATGAAATAACAAAAATAGCATTATTTATTACGTCATCTGCGTTTATCTTTAATCCCTTTGGCAACAAACTTCGATATTCACAAAACTCTTTTAATGCATCTAAAAGTCCAGATTTAAAGCCATTTAAATGAGATCCACCTTGAGCAGTAGGAATTAAATTTACATATGTTTCATCAAGTTTGTTTTTGTAAGGTTTAGATGTCCAATTAATTACAAATTTTACCTCTTGATCTTTTGAAGAGTTTGAGGAAACTATTGATTCACTCAGAATTAAATCAATTCCGTCTGATTGATCTTCTAAATAGCTCTTTAATCCGTCTTCATAAAACCATTTAATTTTTTCTTTCTTTGATTCATCATGAAAATCAATTGTCAATCCTGGACATAAAACAGCTTTTGCTTTTAGTAAATGCTTTAACTCATTTGTTTTGATTTTGTCAGATTCGAAATACTCTGGATTTGGTTTGAATTTTATTGAAGTTCCTGTATTTCTCAAACCAACATCACCAACAACTTTTAATTCATTTTTTTTATCCCCATTTGAAAACCTCATCTCGTGTTCTTTTGAGTCTCTTTTGATGTTAACTTGCAGTGATTCTGATAATGCATTAACAACTGAAACTCCTACGCCGTGAAGGCCACCTGAAAAATTATACTCATCACCTGAAAATTTTGCCCCTGCATGTAATTTGCATAGTATTAGTTCGACTCCACTAAGCTTATGTTCAGGGTGAATATCAACCGGCATCCCTCTTCCATCATCAGAAACATTTATAAATCCATCCTTCTGAATCTTAATTTTAATATTTGTACAATGTCCTGAGATTGCCTCATCAACAGAATTATCAAGAACTTCTTGTATTAAATGATTTGGACATGAGGTATCCGTATACATACCTGGTCTTTTTTTGACAGGGTCAAGACCAGAAAGAACTTCAATTGCTTTAGAGTCGTATGTATTCTTGGCCAACTTGTTATGCCTTTAAAGATAATTCGTAAAAACTTTTGTAAATATTTTTTTTCATAAAAAGTTTTTTTTAATTTAGATATTCTACTCTAAACAAATAGAAAAAACGCTTTATTTAAACTTTTTAAATTTTACCTAGTCAATGATTTGTTAACTATTGTAATTATTTTAATAATGTTTACACTGCACACATTAATTAAATGGGTTAAAATAAAACTATGCTGCATTTAAAACGATTAAAGTTTATTTTTATTTTCATAATAAGTTCTAATATTAATTCTGAAAATATCTTAGAAATATATAACGAGGCTCTAGAAAACGATCCAACATACAAGGCAGCTGAATACTCATATCTAGCAGACAAACAAATAGTTGTCCAAGGAAGAGCAGCACTTTTACCAAGCATAACCTTAAGTGGCTCAACAAACTGGAATGAATATTATCAAAATGATGTTCTTCAACAGGAATATAACTCGTTTTCTAAATCTGCCAGAATATCGCAACCACTTTTAAGACTTGATACATGGTTTAATTTTAAAAGATCAAAATCTTTAACAAATGCTGCAGAAGCAGATTTTGCATATCAACAACAAAATCTATTGTTAAGAACAGCTGAGTTATATTTTGGGGTTTTAAGAGCTATAGATAATTTGAATGCTGCGATTTCAGAAGAAAAAGCAATAAAAAAACAACTTGATCAAGCTCAACAAAGATTCGAGGTAGGTCTATCAGCAATCACTGGTGTTCAAGAAGCACAATTAGCATTTGATCTAAGTAAAGCTTCTAGGATTAACAGTGAGGGTAATTTATTTTCTGCAAGAGAAGCTTTAAATGCTCTAATTGGAAGGGAGATCTTTTCCCTTGATGAGTTGGGTGAAGGTCTTAGCGTTTCATCCCCATTTCCAAATTCTAAAGAAGAATGGGTAAAAACAGCATTAGAAAATAATTATCAACTAAAGGCAGCTTATTTAAGAAAAGATGCAGCCAAAAGCAATGCAAGAAGTGCTGCTTCTAATCATCTTCCAAAAATAGATATAGTTGGTTCTGGATCAGAATCTGAAACTAATCAATTTAACTACGAAGGATTCGAGATTAATGGTCAAGGAATTCCTGTACCTGCCGTGACTGGTAGAAGAAATTACGCAATTCAATTGAGTGTACCAATCTTTCAAGGTGGAGCTGTAAGTTCAAGAAGAAAGCAAGCATACTCTCAATATAATGAAGCTGATGAAAATACTCTCTTCACTGAAAGGAGAGTTATTCAAGAAGTAAGATCTCAGTTCTCAAACGTAGTCACCTTGGTAGCAAATGTAGAAGCTCAAGAACAAGCAGTGGTTTCTGCAACAAGTGCTCTAGAGGCAACTCAGGTGGGATACAAAGTTGGAACTAGGAATGTCGTGGATCTACTTCAGGCAGAAAAGAACTTATATAGTGCTGAAAAAAATCTTGCTAATGCAAAATATGACTATATCCTTGCAAACTTAAGACTAGCACTTGCTGCTGGAACAATAAATCCTAGTGATATTGTAGAAATTAATAATTTACTTAAATAAGACATGCCAGAATTGCCTGAGGTTGAAACAACCGTAAGAGCAATAAGCAAATTTCAAAATAAAATACTAAAAGAAATTATTGTTCACAATGCAGACCTACGTTGGAAGGTTGATAAAAATATTAGTCAACTTTCAAAAAACAAACTTATAAAAGAAATTTCTCGAAGAGCTAAGTACATACTTATTCACTTTAATGACTCATCGCTAATGATTCATTTAGGTATGTCCGGAAAATTAAGAATACAAAACATAGGAAACAACTTTTTTAAGAAGCATGATCATATTGAACTTATCTTTGATAAAGAAAAAATTGTTTTTAATGATACTAGAAGATTTGGATCTATTCATTTTACAAAAAGCTTCAAAAATCATAGGTTAATAGAGAATCTTGGTGTTGAGCCATTATCGAGAGAGTTTAATAAAGATTATCTTTTTGAGATTTGTAGAATAAAGAATATCTCTATAAAGAAGTTAATAATGGATCAAAAAGTTGTGGTTGGGGTTGGAAATATTTATGCTTCAGAAAGCCTTTTTCTTGCAAAAATTAAGCCTAACAGGCTTTCAAAAAAAATTTCACTTAAAGAATGTGATCAGTTAACAAATGCAATTAAAAGAGTCCTAAGATATGCAATTCGTAAGGGTGGAACAACCCTAAAAGATTTTTATTCTGCTGACGGAAGTGAGGGTTACTTTAATTTAAATTTAAACGTTTATGATCGTGAAGATGAGAATTGCAAAAATTGTAAATCAAAAATAAAAAAAGTAACTATTGGACAAAGAGCTTCATTCTTTTGTGATAGTTGTCAGAACTAGGAATCAAGTTTTGCTTTTAAAGCTTGCTCAACACTAGGATGAACAAATTTAGAAATATCTCCTTTGAGGTCACAAATTTCTTTTATTAAGCTTGATGAAACATATATTAAACTCTCTTTGGGTGTTAAAAATATACTTTCAATATCAGGAGCTAATGACCGATTCATCGTTGCCAATTGAAATTCGTACTCAAAATCTGAAACAGCCCTAAGGCCTCTTATTATTGCGCATGCATTATGTTCTTTAGCAACATCAACAGTTAATTGTCTTGGAAATCCAATCACATCAACCTTATCGTTATCTTTGTAGATAGTATTAGCAAGTTTTATCCTATCCTCTAATGAAAATAATGGATTTTTTGTTTCGCTTTTAGCAATTGCAATGATAATTTTATCAAATAAACCTGATGCCCTATCTATGATATCCATATGTCCAAATGTTATTGGATCAAACGAACCTGGGTAAATTGCTACTTTCATATATGTTGCATAATACTAAACATTAGAATTTAATCAAAATAATTCAAAAAAATGCGATTTTACGAAAAAACCCTAAATTTGATAGATTTTTGAGTTTTTTGTATCATATTAGGTTCATATGAAATGGGGGGAGTAAATTATTGCTCCACTACTTATATAAGGAGTTATATATGAAATTTTTATTAACACTTGCAGGCGTTGTTGCGCTTCCTACTTTTGCTTCAGATCTAAGCACAAGTGATATGACAGGAATGTCATTCTGGATAGTAACTGCTGCTATGCTTGCTGCTACAGTATTCTTCTTTGTTGAAAGAGATAGAGTACATGGCAAATGGAAAACTTCATTATCAGTTGCTGGTTTAGTTACTGGTGTGGCGTTTTGGCATTATCTATATATGAGAGGTGTTTGGGCCGATACAGGTACATCTCCTACCGTATACAGATATATCGACTGGTTAATTACAGTGCCGCTTCAAATTATCGAGTTCTACTTGATTCTTAAAGTTTGCACTAACGTAAGCTCTGGTCTTTTCTGGAAACTACTTGGAGCATCTTTAGTAATGCTTATTGCTGGTTTCATGGGAGAAACTGGTTCTGCTCCAGCTAATGCAGCTGGTATCGTTGGAGTAATTGCTTGGTTATATATCATTTATGAAGTATTTTCTGGTGAAGCTGGAAAACTTAATGCTTCAAGTGGTAATGCTGCTGCTCAAAGTGCCTTTGGAACAATTAGATTAATTGTTACTATAGGTTGGGCTATTTATCCAATAGGATATTGGGTAGGTGTCGGAGCAAATGCTGACATGGCAAACGCTAACTTAATATACAACTATGCTGATTTTATTAACAAAATCGCATTTGGTTTAGCTATTTATGTAGCTGCTGTTAGCGACTCAGAATAATATTTTTTATTCAGAAAAACCCAGCTATATGCTGGGTTTTTTTATGGTTGAATTTCATCTCCATTCCAAGCATAAAATTTACCGGAATCATCAGAAGTTAGACTATCAATAACTTCTAAGAGTTTTGAAGCACTGTGGTCTGGTGTAAAAAGATTATCAGACTTAACATTCTTCTCAAATGGCTTACTTAAATTACTTTTTACAGTACCTGGCTGCAATCCTATAAAGATTGAATTTGGATTTGATCTTTTAATTTCTATACTAAAATTTTTCACTATTTGATTAAGTGCCGTTTTACTTGCACGATAAGAGTACCAGCCACCAATCTTATTATCTGAAATGCTTCCAACTCGAGCACTTAGAAAAGCAAAAACATTTTTATTATCTTTATTTAGAAAAGGAATAAAGTATTTACCAATTAACGCCGGTCCAACTGTATTTATCATCAAAACTTTTTTGAATTTATCAGCAGAAATATCACGGATACTTTTTTCAGGATATACATCACTGTCATTGTGAAGTATTCCTGTGGCCACAAATATTAAGTCAAATCTTATATCATCTGGAATTTTATTAACTGCATCTTTAATAGATTCTTCGCTTTCAATATCTATATAGATATTTTTGCTTTTCTCGGAAGAGTTACCTGAAGTAGATCTTGAAAAGTTGTACACAGATTTAATTGATGCATCATCTAGAAGAATTTTAGATACAGCGTTACCAATTGCTCCAGAAGATCCAATTACTGCCACATTTTTTTTCATAGACTATATATAAGGACACTTAAAAATAAAAGAAGAGGTAGAGATAGGGTTGTGCCCTATCTCTAATTGAAAATATATTAATTATTTTTGGTACTTCGCTGCTTCCTCAGAACCGTCAGTTGCAGTACCTTTGGTATAAGAGTGAGCACCCATACCAGCTAGATCTCCATTTTGAACAATTAAATATGGCTCTCTAATAGGTTTACCTTCAAAGAAACACTCCAATATTTCTCTTACACCAGCAGCATACCTTGCCTGAGCAGACAATGATGTTCCCGAAGTATGAGGAGTCATTCCATGGTTGGGCATTGTTCGCCACACATGATCATTGGGTGCTGGTTGAGGAAACCAAACGTCTCCAGCATATCCACTTAATTGGCCCGATTCTAATGCCCTAGCAATTGCATCTTTATCACAAATTTTTCCTCTTGCGGTATTAACAATATATGCACCACGTTTCATCTTACTAATCATCTCATCATTAAATAAATGTTCTGTCTTTGGATGAAGCGGACAGCTAATGTTAACAACATCACAAACACCAACCAAAGATTCTACAGAGTCATGATAAGTAAGATTTAATTCAGCCTCTACTTCTTCAGAAAGTCTATGAATATCAAAGTAATGTAAGTGAACATCAAAAGGTTTCATTTTTCTAAGCATGTCAATACCAATTCTTCCAGCGGCAACTGTTCCAACATGCATACCTTCAACATCGTATGATCTTTGAACAGCATCAGCTATATTCCAACCACCTTCTTTCACAATCCTATGTTGGTTATGATAGTCTCTAACCATTGATAAGATCATCATAACTATATGTTCTGCTACAGATCTAGAATTGCAATAAGTAACTTCCACGACATCAACGTTATTATCCATTGCAGCTTGTAAGTCAACATGATCAGAACCAATACCGGCTGTTATAGCCATTTTTAAATTTGGAGCAGACTCCATCTTGTCTCTTGTAAGATAATAAGGAAAGAATGGTTGTGATATAACAATATCAGCATCAACTAATTCTTTATCAGCCTGACATCCTTCTCCATCTTTATCAGAAGTAACAACTAGTGTATGGCCAGCGTCTTCCAAGAATTTTCTTAAACCCAACTCTCCAGAAACACATCCAAGAAGTTCACCAGGTGTAAAATCTACAGAACTAGGTGAAGGAAGTGACATCCCATCAGGATATTTATCTAATTTTGGTAAATCATCCCTAGCATATTTGTCAGGCATTCCATTAACTGGATCATCATAAAGTACACATAATATTTTCATTTATTTCCCCAATATAATTAACTTCGCTAATGTTAAAACAAAATAAATTAAACACAACAATTTATTTAAAATAAATTAATAACTCTATAGCCTTTAAAAATATTAAAAAAACTTGTACAAATCTTATGAATAAGCACTTTCTATGGGTACAAATGAAAATATGAGTACATTTAGACGTTAATTGTATATTTAAATTGAAATAAAATAAAAATAATGTAAAAATTTGGGTACATTATGAGTACAAATGAGGACAAATACCTTGTTTTAAGGGGTAAAAATAAGGATATATATTTCATACAAAAGCGAGTTTCAAAGGATATTTCTAAAATTATTGGCAAAGAATTTATTAAAAAATCCCTTGGAACATCTAATATACATATTGCAAGGCAAAAAAGAGATCAAATTCTTAAAGAATTAGATGAAATTTCCTTAAAAGTGACTTTAGATAAAGAAAATATCATAGAAAATGAGGATTCTAAGGATATTGTCAGTGTAAGTACCAACAAAAATTCAGAAATTGATCATGAGAGAGATAAAATGGAAGATGAAATTAGTACAAAAAAGCAAAAATTTAATATTTTTTCTTTAAAACTACCTAATAGCAAAGAGGAATTGATAATGAATATTGATAAATTTATCCCAATTGGAATAGTAATATTAACTTTGTTTATAGCTTTTGTTGTTTAATCTTATTTATTAATAATTTTAAATATGCTTCGTTTAAAAAGTTTTTATTAAATTTATTAATATACTTGGCCCAAATTAATTCGGTATAAGTGTTCATTAGACTCCATCTTTTTATTTTTTTATTTACTTTCTTAGTATCTCCTTCTATTCCATAGCCAAATAAAAATTTACTAATTTCTGAATTATTAAGATTTAATGAATCTATAATTTTAGATATATCAAAATATTTATTGTTGATACTTGAATATTCAAAATCAATAAAAAAAATATTATTTTTACTCATCAAAATATTCTTAGCATTTAAATCATTATGACTAAATACATTTTCATTTTCATGCACCTTTAAATCATTAAAAAGTTCAATAGCTTCCTTGAGATAATTATTTTTACTTTCTGAATTTAGTTTATTTATATATAAATTAAATTGATCCTTATAAGTTTTTGTTCTCTTATTAAATTTTATTTGATGAAATTTTTTTAACTGCTCTCCAATACTTTGTATATTTTTTACTATTTTATTCTTCGATTCTATTTCTATATATTCATAAATTAACAATCCAATTTTTTTTTCATAAAACAAAATATTAGGTGTGACATTTTTTTTTGAGATATTTTCAATCACTCCACTTTTTAAATATTCATTTATTATCAAATTAAAATCATTTCTTTTTGTTAATTTAAAAATTGATTTTCTTCCATTGAATTCTCCTAGAAATATCTCTGACGTTTCTCCATCATTAATTTTTTTAAAAATTTTAAAATTAAAATCTCTTTCATTTAAAATGTTTTCTAATGTATTCATTTATTTTCTTTTAACTTTTTATTCCATGATTTATATCCAAAAATAATAATAATTAGATAAATAAAAAATAGTATGGATGTTAAATATAGCTCCCTTGAATAAAATAGATATATTGATATTGAATCAATCACAAACCAATAAATCCAATTTTCGATGATTTTTTTTGCAACCATATATGTTGTGATGATTGCACCAAAAGTTGTTAATGCATCTAAAAATGGAAATACTGCATTTGTATATTTCTCTAAAATATCCTTTGAAATTATTGCTAAGATTACAGCCATACCAACAGCATATAAATGATTAATTTTTTTCCATTTCTTAATTCTTATTTCGTATTGTTCATTTGATAACTTATTCCATTGTTTCCAACCATAAATAGCCATTCCTACATAAAAGACTTGAAGAATCGCCTCCATTAATAGTCCAGCATTTAGCATAATATAAAAGTATAAAGATGAGCTAATTATTGCCGCATACCAACACTTTACGTCTTCTTTTGCAGCTAAGACTAAATATAATATTGCGGTAATTACAGCAAAGATTTCAAGGCTTAAATTTAACATAAAGGCTAAAAATTATATCTCAGAGATATGCCAATATTTCTAGGGTCTCCTTGTCTTCTGTATAAAGTATCAATAAAGTTTGGTGCTTCGTTACCAAAGTAAAATCCTCTCGTTGAGTAATATTTATTAAATATATTTCTTATCCAGAGATCAGCAGAAAAATCAGAATTCGAGTATCCAAATATTATGTTAGTCAATTGATAGCTTTTAGATTGATTGTTATGTGAATCTGAATAATAAAAACTACTTTTTCCGTTAATGTCTAATTTTAAATAAAGATTATTTTTAAGATTTAGATTTCCTCCAATCGAATATGAGTGCTCAGGTGCATGAGCTTGTGACCTACCTTCTAAATCAAATCTTGATTCCCAACTCTTAATTTTTGTTTTAAGAAATCCTAAATTAGCAAATAAATATAAGTCATCTCTTAATAAATAATTTGAAGTGATTTCAATTCCGTAATTCTCACCCTCAGCAGCATTTTGAGTTAAATATGAAAAAGTATTAGGATCGGTCGGGTCAACTTGTCTCGAAATCAAAACTTGTTGATCTTTTCTTTCAGAGAAAAAAATTACAAATGAATAATTTAAATCCCTATCCTTTAAGTTTGAGCTTATGCCAAATTCATAATTAGTTAGATATTCCGGATCATAAATAAGAGATTGTCTTACTAAATTATCTGTAGCATCAAGACCAAGATTAAATCCACCTTGTTTATATCCTCTTGCTATTGAAAAGTAAATATTTGAATCATTGTTGGTTTTTTTGACTAGTGAAATTTTTCCTCCACTCATATTATCTGAAGGACTAAAAGATTCATTATTAGAATCTTTGTATTTTGAATCCCAATTTTCCAATCTCAAACCAAAAGCAAGTTTAGTTTTATTCGTTAAAAAATAATCAATATTTCCAAACAATGATAAATTTTCAGATTTATAATTTCTTGAAATTGAAGATTCACTAACATATGGTCCAAATGGATCAGACGGATCTTCATAAACCCCATCATCTTTAGTAAGATTTGATTCATCTAATTCACTAAAGTCAAAACCAAAGACCCACTCAAATGGATTACTTTGAGAAAAATCCTTATTTTTTGACAAAAAACGTATTTCTTGACTAAAAGTGTCTCTCTTTCTTAATGTTTCAGAAAAATAATCATAAGTATATGGAAAATGTGAGTCAGAATTACCCCAATCTGCATCATAACTGAAAACAACGTCGGTTTTTGTTGAGCTTGTTAAACTTTGAAGATCAAAATTATTAAAATTCTTTGTTATTTTTATTCCAATTGAGTCCGTTATTTGTGAATCCATTCCTGGACGATCTGATAAAGTATTTAAACTTCCATCAATTGTCCAAATATCAGCTGGGTCATCCATATCAACTTTTGAAACAAGAAAATTAATATTTGTAGTTTCATCAATTTCCCAATCCAGTTTGTAACGCAAAGTAAGCTCATCTTTTTTTGATGTATCTGATTTATTTAAGTAAGTATTTTTTCTAAATCCGTCAGCATAGTCAGTTCTCATTACCAAACGATATTTCATTTTTTCATTCTTTAATGGTCCTCCAAACGCAACACCAATATTTTGAGTTCCATAATCTCCAAAAGTTAGCTCTGAAGTCCCTTCAAATTTATCTGTTGGATCTTTGGTCTTTATATAAATTAATCCTGCTAGAGCATTTGCACCTGTCCTGGATCCTTGAGGTCCACGAAATACTTCAACTTGATCAACATCAAATAAAGTTGCAATGCCTCCCTGACCAGAATAGTCGATGTCATCGATAAGAAAACCAACAGAAGAATTTGGTGTTCCCTGATAACCGGATCTTTCTCCTATACCTCGTATTTGAAAATATCTTGCTCTTGAGTCTGAAGCTGCATAATTTAAATTTGGTACAAGATATGAAAGTTGCTGAAAATGTTTTATAGCTTGTGACTTAATTTTTTCTGACTGAATAATTAAGATACTTGAATCCTCTTCAATAATAGATTTTTCTCGATATTCACCTTTTACAATTATTTCCTCGATATCTTGAGTGAAGACTGAAAATGATAACAACAAGATAAATATAAATAGAATTTTTTTTCTGATATACATATGCAATTCCTCCGCAACTATTGTGTTGATCAGGTTCAAAGAGTTTCAAAAGATCTCAGGCAAAATTGCCACCCCTTTGCATTAATTACATAATATGTCAGATTTTCAATTAAATCCAACATGATCTAAATGTAATTAAAATATTTCGTATTAACTAGATATTTCTTTTAAAGCGTAACCATAAATCTCTGAAATCTGATTTATGATTTTATCTTTTGGAGTGCCGGCTCCATGCCCCGCTCTATCTTCAATCCGAATTAATATTGGATTTTCGCAACCCTGGTATTCTTGAAGTTTGGCTGCAAATTTATATGAATGAGATGGAACAACTCGATCATCACGACTTGCTGTAGTTACCAATGTAGTTGGATAACATTTATCTTTCTCAATGTTATGAAGTGGACTATAAGCTAAAAGATTTTCGAACTCATCTTTTTTATCTACGGATCCGTAATCACTCTCCCATGCCCAACCAATTGTAAATTTACTGAACCTCAGCATATCAAGAACTCCAACTTGGGGAATAGCAACTTTGAATAAATCAGGGTTTTGTAACATGGTAGCTGCAACAAGAAGTCCTCCATTTGAACCACCAATAATTGCAGTAGTTTTTTCAGATCCAATATTATTTTCATGAAGAAATTTTGCAGCAAATGCAAAATCATCAAAAACATTTTGTTTGTTTAATAACATTCCAGCTTCATGCCATTCACTGCCATACTCTCCACCACCTCTTAAATTTGCTACAGCATATACTCCACCTAAATTTTTCCAAGCAGCATGAGTTTTTCTAAAACCTGGTAAAAGTGAAATATTAAATCCACCATATCCATATAACATCAAAGGAGTATCTTGATTTATTTCTAGCCCTTTTTTGTAACTAATATGAATAGGAATTTTTGTTCCGTCTTTTGAAGGATAAAATTTTAATTCTGAAACATAATCCTCTGAATCATATCCATCAATTTCTTCTTTCCAAAAAAGCTTTACTTCTAATGAATCCAAATTAATTTCATATATCTCTCTTGGAGTAACGTAATTTGAAACTGAAAAATAAGTTTCAGTGTCATCGATCTCTCCACCAAATCCTCCAATGGTTCCATTTTTTGGTAACTCAAGATCTTGAACAAAATTTCCTGACAAATCAAAAATTTTTATACTGGAAAAAGTATCGACTAAATAATTTATGACAAATGAATTATTTATAACATTTACAGACCGAATAGAATTTCCTGATTCTTGTATAACATCATTCCATACAAAGGAGCCATTTTTTATTTCTAAATTTACGATTTTCCCATTTGGAGCACCTTCTGTAGTGTAAAACCATAAAATGCCATCTTTGCTGTCTATAAAACTATATGCTCCTATCAAATCATCAATTAAAGGAATGAATTTTTCACCAGTATTTAGCTGTATATATAGCCTATTTCTCTCATCTGTTCCTTCAGATATAGATAAAATCTTAATATTAGTATCTTCTATTACGTTTATGCCCCAACCCCATCTTGGTTGGTCTGGATTCTCATATACAACATAGTCTTCAGATTGATCTGTACCAATTTTATGAAACATTAATTTTGGAGACTCATTTACTTCCTTTAAGAGCTCTCCCTGTGGCTCATCATATTTTTGATAGAAAAAACCTGAATCATCATTCTCCCAGGATGCACCTGAAAATTTAGCCCATTTAATTTCGTCTTCAAGTACTTCACCGGTTTCAATATCTAACACTTTCCAAACTCTCCAGTCTGATCCTCCATCAGAAATTGAAAAAGCAATCATATCAGCTGAATTATTAACACTTGTGCCGCCTAGAGATATGGTCCCATCATCTGAAAAAGTATTTGGATCAATTAAGACACGTTCATCACACTTGTCACAGTCCTTGATCATCAATTTACTCTGTTGGAAAGATCCGTCATTGAAATAGTAAAAAGTCTTGCCTTCCTGCTTGTAAGGGATGGAAATAGATTCATTCTCCCAAATTTGCTCAAGATAGTTTGCTATGTCCTTTTTGTAATTATTTTTACTGATAAATGTTTTAGTAAATTTATTTTGTCTCTTAACCCAATCAAGAGAATCATCGCTTGTAAAATCTTCAAGCCATCTGTAGGAATCTGATATTTCGTATCCATGGATAGTTTCAGTAAATTTTTCTTTTTTAGTTTCAGGATAACCAGATGAATTCTGATTTGAACAAGATGTGATAATTAATATTAAAAATATATTTAGACATAATTTATACATAAATTGCATATTACTTTACAATTGCCATATGAATCAATTTAAAAGTTCTTGGGAATTTGCATTTTCAAATTGGAAATATTTTTTAGCTTTAGGTTTGCCCCTAATAGTAATAGAAAGTTTGTCAGCTTTTTTAATTATGCCTCTAGGAGAAATGACTCAACCAGAAGATTTCGTAGGGTTTTTTGAATCAAATGGGTTAATAATCGGGCTAGTTACCATCACTGGTTTAGTCTTACAAATTTCACTTATTGGAGGGCTTTGGGTAAGCTACATGGCAATTGACTCAAAACAAGATATAAATCCAATTAATGCATTACAAGCTGGTCTTACAAAGTTTTTTCCGATCGCCGGTGCATATATATTGGTCGCTATAGCATCAGCTTTTGGCTTCCTTTTGTTAATTCTTCCAGGCATTTACTTAACTGCAAGATTTTCTTTATATGCAGCTCATATTATGTTTGAAGATAGCAAAGTTTTTGAATCGATAGGTGCTTCATGGGAAAAAACTGATGAACATGGATCAAGGTTATTTATGTTTACCTTAATTTTTGTTCTTTTAATATTATTTTCAGTTTTAATTGTTAGTAATATTGTGCCCGCAGGTTATGCTCAAGCAGTTATAAATTCTTCAATTGAATATGCGATGACCATTCCACTAGGTTATATATATTTCACTCTATATAAATCTATTAAAACTAACTAGATTAATTGTCCAAATCTAAATTCAAAGGTAGAATGCTCATTCGTTATAGGGCCTGTAGCTCAGTTTTGGTTAGAGCGTTCGACTGATAATCGAGAGGTCGGAAGTTCGAGTCTTCCCAGGCCCACCATTATTTGAAAAAGTTCTGATAAAATAAGTCATGGAAAAATTTCTAGAAATCATTCTTGATCATAACAAGATATGGTTTGGTTTAATTTTTATTGGAAGTGTATTAAATGCAGTTTCTCAAGAACTTGTTGTCTTAAATCAAGTTCCATATCTTTCATTAATTAGTTTTCTAACAGGTTTTGTTATTGGGCTAGTGGCACACATTAGAGGAAAATGGTTATGGGTGTAGATATCAAAGATGCTGTATCTGAAGAGTTTTCATTTGAAAAAGAAAAAGCTGTTGCTAAAAAATATGCTCAAAGATTTCAATGGGAAATGATTCTAATTGGCATTGGTCAAGCCTGTGTATGGTTAAGTTTATGGCCATTGGTTATGTTTGAAATTATTCCTCTATGGCTAGGATTTATAGTAGCTTGCTTTTGTGCTTGTATGGCTTACCTACCGTCTCATGAAGCACAGCATGGAAACTACTCAAGAGGTGATCCTAAGAAAAGATGGATTGACGCATTAGTTGGGCACATTACTCTGATAACCGTAATGTTTCCATATGAAATATTGAGAGTGACGCACATGAAGCATCATGCATATACAAATCATGATGATAAAGATCCTGATTTTTTAACTTCGAATGCAAAATCTGTAAAAGAAGTTATCTTACTTTCACTTGATGGTACATCTCCAGACTACCAAAAATACAAAGAGGTATATTCTAGTGATGCTGCTTTCCAAAAAGCTTTTGAAAAAGGAGTAAAAGTTTCTTTAGCTTACAGATTAACTTTAATGTCACTAGTTTTTCTTTTCCCACTTCAAACATTACTTTTGTGGTGGTTGCCTGCAAAGATAGGTGTCTTATACACAACTCTTTTCTTTTCATATTATCCACATATTGGTACTGAAATTGGTAGATATAAAAACACAAGATTTTGGCAACATTGGATGCCAAGATATATTAACCACTCAATGCAATTACATTTTGTTCACCATCTTCATCCAAATATTGGCCATTATGATGAGCCAAGAGCAATTGAAGAATTGAAACCATTTTTAATAGCCAGAGGGGTTCCTGGTGCGGAAGAAATACCTGACAGAATTACCTACAATCCTCTAATTAAAATTTAATTAACTGCAATTAGCTCTATATCAAATATAAGAATAGAATTTGAAGGTATACCTGGTCTTCCCTCCTCTCCATAGGCCATAGTAGGATCTATAAATGCTCTCCATTTGTCTCCTACCTTCATTAATGAAATTATTTTTTGACACCCTATGATCAATTTAGATAATTCGATTGTTAATGGTTCAGAATCCAAAGAACTCCAAAAAACCTTACCATTAGTGAGTGTCCCATGAAAGTGGGCAGAAATAATTTGATCTGAGTTTGGTGATATTCCTTCAGGATTTCCCTCCTCTAATACAAGATATTGAAGTCCTGATTCAATTTCAGTAACTCTATTATCAGATTTATTGTCTATGAAGAATTGTAAATTTTCTATTTGTTTAATATTTGGACTATCTTGAACACAACCTGTCAAAATTATTAGAAGGCATGATACAAAAAATATTTTATTCATATCTTGATTTTTAGAAACTTTCTTTTTCCAACTTGGTAAATATTTTCTGTGCCTTTATCTATTTCAAATTTTGAATCCGAAACTTTTTCTGAATTAATCTTTATTCCTCCTTGTTGAATTAATCTATTTCCCTCTGAAACGCTAGCGATCATTCCTGATTCTTTCAATAGATTAACCAATAAAATAGAATCTTCATCAATATCTATTGTTTTAGATTCAATTTCATCAGGTATATTGCCTTTTTGAAATCTATTTAAAAATATTTCCCTACATTTTTCACCATCTCCTTGTTTATGAAATCTGTCTACAAGTTCTTCAGCTAATATGAATTTAATATCTCTTGGATTTTTACCGTTTTTCATTTCATTTTTTAAACTAGAGATATCATCCTCGGGAATAAAACTAAGCAAATCAAACCATCGCCACATTAATTCGTCAGAAATGGACATAATTTTCCCAAACATCTCGTTCGGCTCCTCATCAATTGCAATATAGTTATCTAGAGATTTAGACATTTTGTTTACTCCATCTAGACCCTCTAATATTGGAACAGTAATTACAACTTGAGGTTCCTGGTCATAGTCTCTTTGTAATTCTCTTCCAACCAAAAGATTAAACTTTTGGTCAGTTCCTCCACATTCTACATCTGCTTTTAAAGCTACAGAATCATATCCTTGAACTAGAGGATATAGAAACTCATGAATAGCAATACTTTTATTCGATGTAAAACGCTTATTAAAGTCATCTCTTTCTAGCATTCTAGCAACATTATATTTTGAAGCGAGTTTTATTAATCCATTTGCACCTAAGTCATCACACCACTCTGAATTGAATCTAACCTCGGTAAGTTCCTTTTTTAATATTTTAAAAACTTGCTTTTCATATGTCTTAGCGTTTTTAACAAGATCTTCTGAATTAAGAATTGGTCTTGTCTTATTTGTACCTGATGGATCCCCAATTCTCCCCGTGAAGTCTCCTATTAAAAATATTACTTTGTGACCCAAGTCTTGGAAATGTCTTAACTTATTAAGCAAAACTGTGTGACCAAAATGAAGGTCTGGAGCTGTTGGGTCAAATCCAGCTTTTACAATAAGTTGCCTTCCTGATTCAAGCTTCTTTTGTAGGTCTTCCTCCGTAAGAATTTCATCAGAGCCCCTTTTAATAAGCTTTAGTTCTTGCTTCATATTACTATCATAGTATTTTTGGAAGATTATTAGAATCACAAAGTTGCTACTTAGTGCTTAAACATTAAAATAGTTGCTATGCTTGAGGCAAAAAATAAATTTATTTGTGAAGAAAAGCTTTTATTAAGTTTGTCGGATGAAACTAAGTTCTTAGAAGATAAAGAGATATCTAAAAATGCTCAAAAAATAATTGAGTTATGTAGAAAAAACAAGCTAGATAGAACTAAGCTTGATGCATTTTTAAATGAGTATGGCCTGGATAACAAAGAAGGTGTTGCTTTAATGTGTCTTGCTGAATCTGTATTAAGAATTCCTGACAAAAAAACAAGAGATCTTATTATTTCTGAAAAATTATCTGAAGGAAAATGGATAGATCATTTAAATCAAGCTGATAGCATCTTTGTAAACGCATCCACATGGGGATTGCTGCTTGCTGGAAAAATTGTAAAAACTCCCTCAAAGTGGTCAGAAAATCCAAATAACTTTTTATCAGAACTTGTATCAAAATCTGGTGAGATGCCAATAAGAAATGCTGTACTTGCCGCCATGCAAATTCTTAGCCATGAATTTGTAATTGGAAGAAATTTTAAAGACATTAATAAAATGTCTGGCTTAGAAAAAGAAGTATTTTCTTTTGATATGCTTGGTGAAGCAGCAAGAACTCCGCAACAAGCAGATGATTATTTTGAATCATATAAAAGCGCTATAGATGAAGTTGGAAAAATTAATACTGCAAGAAATTTGTCTAATGGAGTATCAGTAAAAATCTCAGCACTTCATCCAAGATATGAAATGAGAAAAATTAATCAAATAGAATCTGAATTATTACCAAAATTAAAAGAACTAGTTAATTATGCTCAATCAAAAGATGTTGAAATAACGATTGATGCGGAAGAACAAGATAGGCTTTCTTTAAGTCTACATATTATTGAAAAACTTGCTTATGAAAAAAATATCAGAGACTGGCCAGGGTTTGGAATTGCACTTCAGGCGTATGGAAAAAGATCATTTGATGTCATTCATTGGTTAAATGGAATTTTACATAAAAGAGATGGTATGCATCTTAGATTAGTAAAAGGAGCATACTGGGATTATGAAATTAAACATGCTCAGGTTTCAGGCTACGAAGGATATCCAGTCTTCTCAAAAAAATCACTTACTGACATTGCATATCTTGCTTGTGCAAAAGAAATATTCAAAAACAAAAAAATATTTCCGAAATTTGCCACGCATAATGCACATACTATCTCTTCAATTCATCATATTGGAAAAGATTTTAATTATGAATTTCAAAGATTATATGGAATGGGTGAGCTTTTGTATAAAAGTGCGTCTAAAGTTCTGGGAATTAAAAATAATCCCTCCGTTTATGCTCCGATTGGAAGCTATAAAGATTTATTACCCTATTTAGTAAGAAGATTGCTTGAGAATGGAGCAAATAGCTCATTCATAAACAGGCTGCTAGATCCTGATACTAATTCTGAGTGGTTAGCTGAAAATCCATATATCAGAGTTAAAAGTGAAAAAAAAGAAATTCCATTACCAAATCAAATATTTATTAATAGACAAAATTCATCTGGTATGGACATATCAGAGAGTGAGAACTTAGAAAATCTAAAGAATAGACTCACCGATTTTGATGATAAATTAATTGATGCCAAATCAATTTACGAAGGAAGAGAAGAAGACAATAAAAATGTTGAAAAAATATTCTCAATTTCATCAAAAAAAGAAATTGGAACAGTGGTTTTTGATAATCCTAAAAACATAAAACAGTCGCTTACCAAAAGTTTAAAAACAACTTGGTCAAATACAAGCCCAAATGAAAGATCAGAGATTATAAATAAAATTGCTGACAATATAGAAAAAGAACCCTATGAGTTGATATATTTTCTTATTAATGAAGCTGGCAAAACTATTCAGAATGCAATCGATGAAATTAGAGAAGCTGTAGACTTTTTGAGGTATTACTCAAATCAAATTCTTAAAATATCTGATGCTAGCGATCTTGAAGGGCCAACTGGCGAAGAAAATTTAATTACATACACATCAAAAGGAAGATTCTTGTGTATAAGTCCATGGAACTTTCCTGTTGCAATACTCATAGGTCAAATCTCTGCTGCTCTTGCATGCGGAAACAAAGTCATTGTAAAACCGTCTGAACATACCTCAATACTTGGATATCTAGTTGTAAAAAAATTTCATGAGCTTGGTATACCAAAAGATGCTTTGGAATTAATACTTGGTGATGGAAGTTATGGTGAAACATTGACAAAAATTTGTCCACTGCATGGAGTAGCTTTTACAGGCTCATTGAAAACTGCAAAAAGTATTCAAGCTAATCTTATTAAAAGTCAAAAACAAATAGTTCCATTAATCGCTGAAACAGGTGGAATTAATGCAATGATTGTTGATTCAAGTGCTTTATTAGAACAAGTAACTGATGATGTTATAAGGTCTGCATTTGATAGCGCTGGACAAAGGTGCTCAGCATTAAGAGTGCTTTGTATACAGGAAGAAATTTATGATGATCTAGTTACTATGATTAAAGGTAACATTTCAACTCAAACTGTTGGTGATCCAAATAATTTTGATATAGATATAGGGCCGATAATTAATAATAAAGCTCTAGAAAATTTAAATAATTACATATCAAAATGTAAACAAAAAGGAATGGAGGTATTTCAGTTTAAAGGCAAAGAATCAAAAACACATATCAATCCAACTATAGTTAATATTAATAGCATTTCTGATATAGAAGATGAACAATTTGGGCCAATTCTTCATATTCTTAAATATAAATCTAATGAGATTGATCAATTAATAGCTGAAATAAATGATAGTGGTTATGGACTAACGATGGGGATTCATACCAGGATAGAATCAAGAGCAGATTATTTTGGCTCAATGTCTAACGTTGGCAATATATACATAAATAGGGATATGGTAGGCGCAGTTGTAGGCTCTCAACCTTTTGGGGGAGTTGGATTATCTGGGAGTGGTTTTAAAGCAGGTGGTCCAAACTATCTTTTACAATTCCTTAACGAAAAAGTGGTATCAAAAAATTCTGTTGCTTTTGGTGGGAATACTGAATTACTAAATCTTCAAGAAGACCTATGATTGGATTTAAAAAAACTCCAATCAGGCTTGTATTGATAACATTTTTAATATCTGTTGTCTCAATAATCCTTATTTATGTTGATTCCCTTAATAATGAACCATTAGCTATTGAAGAAATTACAATTTCAAGAGATCTAAGTGAGAGTTTAACACCTATCAAGAGTAAGCAAATTCATACAGTAAGAAAAGGAGATAGCCTTTCTGTAATATTTGAAGACAAACAAGTCCCATTAAATACAGCCTACAAAATTTTTGATTTTGACAAAAATAATCTTTTATCAAGCATTATTCCAGGCGACATTATGGAATTTAATTACATGGGTAATGATTTGCTGAGTATAGAAATAATTAAGGATGACGTTAACTCAATACTTATTAAAACTGAAGATGAGATATCGATTGTAAATATTAAAAAAGAAGCACAAACTATTACATCTTTTGGATTTGGTGAGATAAGAGACTCATTCTATAAAAGCGCAAAAGATGTGGGTATTCCTGATAGCATAATTATGGATTTTGCGTATATCTTTGGATGGGACATAGACTTTATCTTTGATGTGAGAAAGGGTGACAAATTTTCAGTGATCTATGAAACTGAATTTTCTGAAGGTGAAAAAATTTCAAGTGGAGATATTGTTTTTGCAGAGTTTACAAACAGAGAAAAAAAGTACATTGCTCAAAGGTTTTTTGACGATGTTCAGGGTAAGCAGTATTTTAACGAAAATGGAGAAAACGTTAAGAAAGCTTTTCTCAGAGCTCCTCTAGATTTTGCTTATATCAGCTCTCATTTTAATCCTAATAGGATGCATCCAATTCTGCATAAAATAAAAGCTCATAACGGTGTCGACTATGCTGCTAAAAGAAATACTCCGGTAAAAGCATCTGGAGATGGTGTAATCTCTTTCATAGGAAGACAAAGCGGATATGGAAGAACTGTTGAGATAAAACATGGTGGAAATATTAAAACTCTTTATGCTCATCTTGAAAGATTTAACACAAAATTAAAAGTTGGAAGTAAAGTAAAACAAGGAGAAATAATTGCCTTTGTCGGTGATTCTGGTCAAGCTACTGGACCTCACCTTCACTTTGAGTTTTGGCAAGGAGAAATAAGATCAGATCCAGTTAAAGTAAAACTACCCTCTGCAAAGCCAGTAAATAATTCACAAAGAAATGAATTTGAAGATTTACTAGCATTAAATTTAAACAAACTAAATGAGTATAATCTTCC
Organism: uncultured SAR86 cluster bacterium; assembly: GCA_902541175.1. GTDB lineage: Bacteria > Pseudomonadota > Gammaproteobacteria > Magnimaribacterales > D2472 > SAR86A. Next base: position 312,401 of record CACBPP010000001.1, on the reverse strand, counting down.
AAAGTATGAATAATTATTTTATTGGTATCATGACAGGAACAAGTGCTGACGCACTTGATGGATGCATTGTCTCTTTTGATGAAGGTTTTAAATTTGTCGAGTCAGCATCAATTTCACTTGATGGCGATTATAAAAAAAACTATGAAGCATGCATAAAGGCAGGATACAAAACATCAAGCGAATCAAATGTGCTTGCTGAAATAGAACAAACTCTTAATAAACAAACTGTAAAACTTATAAAAGATTTAATTGATAAATCAAATATAGATGTTACTAAAATCTCTTTAATAGGATTTTCAGGACAAACAGTTTTTCATACCAATGAAAGGAGCTATCAAATCGGTGATCCTTTGTTTATAGCAAAAGAAACTAAAATTAATGTTTGTTCAGATTTTAGGAACTTTGATATAAAGCATGGAGGTATTGGTGCTCCTTTAATACCAGCATTTCACAATTATCTCTTTTCTGAAGATAACAAAAGTAAAATCATTTTCAATATTGGTGGAATTGCAAATGGTACATTTTTAAATGACGGTGAAATTGTATTAGCTTCTGATGTTGGGCCAGGAAATTGTTTGATTGATTTCGTTATGGCTGAAAGATTTAATAAACCCTTTGATGATAAAGGCGATGAGGCCTCAAGAGGGGAAATCAATCAGGAATTGTTAAATGAGTTGAGAAGCTCTTGCAATGACATGCAATACCCAAGAGCTGATGATAAGCAAATTTATTACGAATTAATAAACGATTCCTTTTATGAAATACAATCAAACTCAGTTCTTAAAACTTTGACTGAATTTACAGCAGAAAAAATCGTGGAATTTTATGAATTTTGTAAAGAACCTGATGAAGTAATTATTCATGGTGGAGGAACAAAGAATTTATTTTTGATGAATTTGATTAAAAGTAAAATTTCTGGAACTTTAAAAACCACCGAAGACAAAATACCATCAAAGTTTGTTGAAGCTGCTGGTTTTGCTTATCTTGCTTGTCTAAATAAAGGTGAGATGTTTTTGGCTAAATAGTGAATGACTCGCCGCATCCACATGTCGTTTTTGCGTTTGGATTATTAATTACAAACTTAGAGCCAGATAAGTCTTCTACAAAGTCTAGTGTTGAACCAAACAGATATGGATATGACATTGAATCTAGTAAAACTGAAAAATTATCAAATTCAATTACATCATCATCAAAAGCTACATCTGAATCAAATTTAAAACCGTATTGAAATCCTGAGCAGCCCCCACCTGTAACATATACCCTGAATCTTGTTCCCAGATCTTCATTAGTGCTCATTACATTATTTATTCTGGCTAAAGCACTATCAGTAAGAGATAAAGATTTATTTTCAGTTTTTTCCATAACAATTAATTAAAATTGAATAACAGTATAAAATATAATTATGCTTAAATGCTTTTTTTTCAAGGTATTCAATATAATTTAATTAATGAAAAAATCCCTAATTACCTATTCGACCGTTGATGGTCAAACTAAAGAGATTTGTGAAAAAATTTCAGAATTATCAAATAATTCTTTTATTGATATTCTTCCGATAAATAAAGTAGGTAGTATAGATGCCTACGAAAAAGTAGTAATTGGCGCAAGTATTAGGTATGGCAATTATAGAAAAGATGTTTTTCAATTTATTAATAAAAATATTGAGAAATTAGAGCTTAAAGAAAATGCATTTTTTTCAGTAAATGTTGTTGCGAGAAAGAAAGAAAAAAACTCTCCTGAGACAAATCCGTATGTAATTAAATTTTTAGATAAGATAGATTGGGTTCCAAAAAAAATTGGGGTATTTGCAGGAAAAATAGATTACCCTAGTTATAAATTTTTTGATAAATATGCAATAAAATTTATTATGTGGATCACCAATGGTCCAACAGATACATCTAAAACCTTTGAATTCACCGATTGGAAAAAGGTTGAAGAGTTTACAAAAGATTTAAATTTATGAATAAAATAAATAAATCCATTGAGCTTTATAAAGAAGCTAAGCTTCATATGCCTGGTGGCGTAAATTCACCTGTACGAGCCTTTAAAAATATTAATGGAAATCCTATTTTTTTTAAAAAAGCTAAAGGTCCATATCTAATAGACGCAGATAATAATAAATATATTGACTATATTGGCTCATGGGGCCCTATGATTTTAGGACATTCTAATCCAAAGATTATTAAAGCCATTTCTAGACAGTTAGAGCTTGGAACCAGTTATGGGGCTCCAACGAGCATTGAATCTGATACAGCAAAGTTAATTAAGAAATGCTTCCCTTCTATCCAAAAGATTCGAATGGTTAATTCAGGTACTGAAGCAACTATGAGTGCTGTTAGACTTGCTAGGGGATATACTAATAAAACTAAAATTATTAAATTTGATGGTTGTTACCATGGTCATGTAGATTCGCTTTTAATTAAAGCTGGATCAGGTGTCAGTACATTTGGCTTGCCTGATTCTCCTGGTATTCCAAATGAATTAGCAAAGAAAACTTTAAGCTGTGAATTTAATAATAAAGATAGTTTCTTAAAAATCTTTAATAAAGTAAAAAATGATCTTGCTGCAGTGATTGTTGAACCAATTGCTGGAAATATGGGATTTGTTCCTGGCGATAAATCATTTTTAAAGTTATTAAGAAAAAAAACCTCTGAAAATAATTCTTTGTTGATTTTTGATGAAGTTATGACAGGTTTTAGAGTGTCTCTAGGTGGAGCTCAAGAATTATATGGAATTAAACCTGACTTAACTACGCTAGGAAAAGTAATTGGAGGAGGACTTCCAGTGGGAGCTTTTGGTGGAAAAAAGAAAGTTATGGATTGTCTTGCACCTAATGGACCGGTTTATCAGGCAGGTACTCTTTCCGGAAATCCCTTAGCAATGGCAGCAGGATCAACTTTAATTAAACTTTTAATAGATAAGAATCCATATAAAGATCTTGAAAGTAAAGCTAAAAATCTCTTAGAGGGTATGAAAGAAATTTTTGATAGATATGATATCCCATTCTCTACAAATCAGATTGGCGGTATGTTTGGGTTCTTTTTTTCAGAAGAATTACCAAGCAATCTTGTGGATGTAGAAAATACTAATGACAAACAATTTAAGAAGTTTCTAAATAAATGTATAGATAATGGAATTTACTTTGCTCCATCAAAGTTTGAAGCTGGTTTTATTTCAACAAAACATACTAAAACTGAAATAAGTAATACAATAAAAATTGTAGAAAAGATTTTAAAAGAAGGAATATAGAATGAAATATGATATTAGTGCTCTTGGAAATGCTCTTGTAGATACTCAATATATGGTCGATCATGATTTTTTAGATGAAATAGGTCTTGAGGCTGATTCTATGACTTTAGCTTCTGCTGAAGAACATAGTCCAATAATTGATAAGCTTGAGTCCATGGGAGTCGAGTCAGTATCAGATTGTGGTGGCTCAGCAACAAATTCATTGGTAGCAGCATCATATTATGGTTCTAAATGTCATCATGTTTGTAGAGTTGCAAATGATGAGGACGGAAAAAAATATCTTGAAAGTCTTCAAAAAGCTGGAGTTCAGCATATTGGTTACAGCAAAGAAGATTCTGAGATGCCTACTGGAAAATGTTTAATATTTGTTACTCCTGATGCAAAAAGAACTATGAGTAGCATGTTGGGTATCAGTGCTTACCTTGGTTCAAAAGATATTAATTATGATGCGATAAATAATTCAAAAATTTTTTACATAGAAGGTTATATGGTAACTAGCGATGAAAATTTTAGTGCTGTCACTTCTGTTCTAAATCATGTAAAAAATGAAAACACTAAAAAAGCACTATCCTTATCGGATGCGGGTATCGTTTTAGGATTTAGAGATAAATTTGCTGAAATAGAATCTTATGGGATTGATATGATATTTTGTAATGATGATGAAGCAACTGCGTTTGCTGGCACAGAAAATTTAGATGATGCTATAAAATTTTTTAAAGAACAGTCATATATGATTGCTATTACAAAAGGAGCAGAAGGAAGTGTTGTCATAAATAATGGTCAAGAAATATTCTCTCCTGCTATGCCAATTACACCTGTAGATACAAATGGTGCAGGTGATATGTATGCTGGTTCTTTTATGCATGCTTATTTAAATGGCCTTGATTTATCTGAATGTGCAGAGTTCTCTAACTTTGCTTCATCAAAGATAGTTGAGACATTTGGGCCCAGGCTCACCCCTGAAGGATACAAAGAAGTTTTAAATAAATTGAAAAAAAGCTAGCATATTTAGCTCGTATCTGATATTTTCTCCACCCTAAAATTTTTTCATAAATGTATGCCAGTAAAAAAAGTAACTAAATCTAAAAAGAAGCCTGCAAAGAAAGTAGCTGCTAAGCCTAGTGCAAAAAAATCAGCACCAAAAAAAGTTTCAAGAATAAAAAAAACAACCCAGTCAAAAGTAGCAAAGACTAAAATTACAGGAACTGTTGCCAACAATAAATCTAAAATTGCGCCTTATAAAGCAAAGAAAAATGAAAAATACATGAGCGCTGCAATGAAAAGACACTTCATTGCTGTTTTACTTCTTTGGAAAGAGCATCTCAAAGAAGAAATGCAAAAAACTTTTGATCATCTTAAGACTAAAGGTGAAACCTATGCCGATCCAGTGGATAGAGCATCTCAAGAAGAAGAATTTGCATTTGAACTTAGAACAAGAGATAGAGAAAGAAAATTAACTAATAAGATTGCTATATCTATAGAAAAAATTAAACAAGACGATTACGGATGGTGTGAATCTTGTGGCGATGAGATTGGCATTAAAAGATTAGAAGCCAGGCCAACTGCTACACACTGTATCCATTGCAAGACTTTAGATGAAATTAAAGAGAAACAGCTTAGCGGATAATTTTCAAGCTATTATCAAAAATCTACTTTGATAAATAATAAAAAAATAAGTAAATTTGCAATCTCAATTATTGAGGATCTTCAAAAAAATAAATTCCAAGCTTATCTAGTTGGCGGTTGTGTAAGAGATCTTTTGTGCGGTCTTGATCCAAAAGATTTTGATATAGCAACAGATGCCACTCCTGAACAAGTTAGAAAAATATTTAAAGCCTCAAGAATAATTGGAAGAAGATTCAAATTAGTTCATGTCTTCAACAGATCGGAGCTAATTGAAGTAGCTACCTTTAGATCTGGTGAAATTAACAGTAATGATGGTGAATTAGTTAAAGACCAGTCTGGAAAAATTATAAGAGATAACATTTGGGGCAATCTTGATCAAGACACATATCGAAGAGACTTTACCGTAAATGCTCTTTACTATTGTCCAAAAACAAAGAAAATCATCGGCCATAAAGATGGCATGAGTGATATTCACAAAAAAAGTATTGTCTCAATAGGAGATCCTAAAGAAAGATTTTCTGAAGATCCTGTGAGAAGTTTGAGAGCTATAAGATTTAGCAATAAACTTAAATTTAAAATTGATACAAAGATTAAGGATGCTATCTATAAAAAAGGTCATCTTTTATCAAGCATATCTAATGCAAGAATATTTGATGAATTTTGCAAAATGTTTCTTAATGGGATGGCTGAAAAAAACTTCAACAAACTCAATTCATTTGGGTTAAGTAAATTTTTAATAACAACTGAACCTGATCAAAATGAATTTACAAGCAAGTTAATAACAGAAGCTTTGCGAAATACTGATAAAAGATTGATAAATAATCAATCTGTAACTCCTGGATTTTTATTAGCAGCACTTCTTTGGCCGCAACTCATAGAAAAATGTTCAATAAAGGGGGAAATTAATCTTAGAAAATTTTTTAGATCGATGGATCCAATTTTAAGGAGCCAGCAAAGAATTACAGCAATTCCAAGAAAATTTCATTCTTATATTAAGGATATTTGGGTTTTACAATTAAAACTTCATAGCAGAATTGGTAAACAGCCATATAAAACACTTAAACATCCAAGATTTAGAGCTGCATATGATTTCATGTTAATTAGAGAGAAATCTTCGGGTGAAACTAAGAGTCTTGGCAAATGGTGGACAAATTTTCAAAAAAATGACGAGAATCTAAAAAAATCTCTAATAGGTTCTCTTAAAGAAAAAAGCCAACAAGAATCATTTAAAACATTTGGTTTCTCACAAGAGTTAAGATAATCTATATATTAAAATATAATTATTTTAATGAAGCCGGCTTTAAACGAAATACCTTTACCAAAATATATTGCTATTGAAGGACCAATTGGTGTTGGCAAAACCACTCTCGCAAATAAAATTGCTGAAACATTTAATTACGATGCATTTTTAGAACAACCTGCAGAAAATCCATTTCTTAAAAACTTCTACAGAAACCCTAGTCAATCAGCATTAGCCACACAACTTTTTTTTCTTTTTCAAAGAATGCAACAAATACAAGATCTTAAACAAAGGAGTTTGTTTGAAAATGTACGTGTAGCAGATTTTTTAATAGAAAAAGATAGGTTATTTGCAGAGGTAACACTATCAAACGAAGAAATGAATCTTTATGACAAGGTTTACGAGCATATAACACTTGATGCCCCTACTCCGGACTTAGTTATATATTTACAGGCACCAATTGAAATCTTAAAAGAAAGAATTACTAAAAGAGGTAATATAAATGAGCAGTATTTAACTTTGGATTATCTTGAAAGATTAAATGATGCATACTCTCGTTTTTTTCTTGACTATAAAGATGCTCCTTTGCTGATTATTAATGCAGCTGATATCAACCTTGAATCTAATGAAAAAGATTATGAGACACTCATAACAATGATTATGTCTAATCCTAAAGGAAAGAATTTTGTGAATCCACAGCCTTCAATAATTTAGTTTAATGTCAACGAATTCAATTCAAGCAATTGCGTCTAATCCTTATATCAAAGATCTTGATGAATATAGAAAGCTATATGATGAATCAATAAATAATCCAAAAGATTTTTTTAAAAAAATGGCTGCTGAAAATCTTTCATGGATAAAAGATTTTGATGAAGTTCATAACAGCAAGTTTGCAAATACAGAATGGTTTAAAAATGGAAAGATAAACGTTAGCGAAAATTGTCTAGATAGGCATCTAGAGAACAGATCTGAAAAAACTGCTTTAATTTGGGAAGGAGATGAGCCTGGAGAATCTAAATCATATTCTTTTAAAGAGTTACATGAAGAAGTTTGTAAATTTTCAAATGTATTAAAGAATCTTGAAATTACTAAAGGTTCAAGGGTTTGTATTTATATGCCTATGATTCCTGAGGCTGCATTTGCAATGTTAGCTTGCACAAGAATCGGAGCTATTCATTCAGTCGTTTTTGGTGGTTTTTCACCAGAATCTCTAAAAGATAGAATTTTAGATGCTGACTGCGAGATAGTAATCACAGCTGACGAAGGTGTTCGAGGAGGAAAAAAAGTTCCTTTAAAGGCGAATGTCGATGAGGCTCTAGAAAAATGTCCAAATGTAAAGAATACAATTGTTATCAAAAGAACAGGTGATCAAGTAAATTGGGTTGCCGATAGAGACTTATGGTATGAAGATCTTTCAAAAGATGTTGGTTTGACATGCGAACCTGAACCAATGAATTCAGAAGACCCTCTATTTATTCTCTATACGTCTGGGTCTACAGGAAAACCTAAAGGCGTTCTTCACACAACAGCAGGTTATCTTCTTGGCGCACATATGAGTTTCAAATATTTGTTTGGTATAAATGAGTCTGATGTTTATTGGTGTACAGCCGATGTTGGTTGGATTACTGGACACACTTATATCTTGTACGGTCCTTTATCAAACGGAACAACAACAATAATGTTTGAAGGCGTCCCAACTTATCCAAGCTCATCGAGATGTTGGGAGGTATGTGATAAATATAATGTAAATGTTTTTTACACAGCTCCAACAGCTATAAGAGCCTTAATGTCTCAAGGTGATGAACCCGTTCTTAAAACTAAAAGAGACTCTCTTAGAGTTCTTGGAACAGTGGGAGAACCAATTAATCCCGAAGCTTGGGATTGGTACTATAAAGTTGTAGGGAATGGCTCGTGTGATGTTATTGATACTTGGTGGCAAACAGAAACAGGTTCAGTTTTAATATCGCCAATATCAGGTGTTACTCCGGTAAAACCTGGATCAGCAACATTGCCATTTTTTGGAGTAAAGCCAGCAATTTATGATGAAGAAGGCCAAGCATTAGAAGGTGCAGCCTCAGGTAATTTAGTTATTGAATCCTCCTGGCCTAGTCAAATTAGAAGCGTCTATGGTGATCATGAAAGAATGATATCAACTTACTTTAAAACATATGAAGATATTTATTTTACTGGTGACGGAGCAAGACGAGATGAAGATGGGTATTTTTGGATAACAGGTAGAGTTGATGATGTTCTAAATGTATCTGGCCACAGGCTTGGAACAGCAGAGATTGAAAGTGCTTTAGTACTCCATGATTCTGTTGCGGAGGCAGCGGTGGTAGGATTTCAACATCCGATTAAAGGACAAGGTATTTATGCATTTGTTACCTTAATGAAAGGTGAAGATTTTAATGATGCTCTTGAACAGGAACTAACAAAATTTGTTTCAAAAGAGATAGGTCCTATTGCAAAACCTGACCTTATTCAAAATGCTCCTGGTCTTCCTAAAACAAGATCTGGAAAAATTATGAGAAGAATATTAAGAAAAATTGCTGAAGGTGATTTCGATAATCTTGGAGACACAACCACTCTTGCAGAGCCTGCAGTTGTTGCATCTTTGCTTGAAAATAGCAAAAAACTATGAAGAGATTGATTCCGGTTTTAATTCTATTTGGCTGCAATATTAATCAGAATTATGACAAATCATTGTTGCCTGATGCAGATCCTTCATTATTGAGCAAAGTTAATTCAAGAGGATTGATAACATGCATGCAAATACCTGTTCCTCAGCCGCCAATACCAATAAACAAAGATCATAAAATACCGCAAACAGAAGTTTACGATTCTAATGATTGTATAGACAGTGAAATGGCTAAAGTAGAATCAAAAAAAATTAATAGTGAAAGGAAAGAAAAGAAAGAATTCAATCTTGAGATTGATCTAAAAGATCAAAATGATAAAGAATAATTACCCTTATTCTTATTTAATCTTCCCTCTTCTTCAAGTTTAATTAAATGTGCTAACAAGCTCATCTTAGCAATGGGATGAAGCATTTCAGGCACATCATCATATACTGATAGCAACAGTTCATCGATATTTGAATTATTTTTATTTTCAATGCATCTAATAACCTTAGACTCTCTTGAAAGCCTATGTCGAATGATTGACTGAATTGTTTTTGAAGGTTCCTCCATATAATTACCATGCCCAGGAGCAAAGTAATCAATGTCATAATTTTCGAGCAATTTTAAAGAGTCGATATATTCAGTCATGTTTCCATCGGGAGGAGCTATTACAACAGTTGATCCATCCATAATATGGTCGCCTGTTAATAGACATTTAATATCCTTCATATAAAAACATAAATGATTGGATGCATGACCAGGAGTATGAATAGTCTCAAGGGAATATTCGTTTGTTGAAATAGTATCACCATGATTTAAGACGGTGTCAGGAACAAATGTTTCGTCTTCCCATTCAGAATCTCTATCAACTAATCGCCCAAACATAGGAATATTTAATTTTTTTGAAATTGGCAATGCTGCCGGTGAGTGATCCTTATGAGTATGTGTAACCAAAATTCTTTTAATCTTATCTCCGCCTAGTGACAAAATTTTCTCTATATGTTCAGCATCATTTGGGCCAGGATCAATTAAGGTAATATCATCACTTCCAATTAAATATGTATTTGTTCCATTACCAGTAAATACTCCGCCATTGTTTGCAGTAATTTTCTTTATTAGCTTATGCATTAATGATCCTCATAACCCTCATCGCCTGGATACAAAACATTCCATGTTCCATTTTCTTTGAAAAACTTGGGTAGTATAGGCTTGATATCATTTTTCGTTAAATTTTTTTGATTTTCAAGCATTTCTCTTGCAGAAGTAAAATTTGAGCATAATTTTAGATTTTCTGTAGTTGGCAAAATCATCTGCATGTCACCTTCCATTGCTTTTTTTAGTGCGTTATTTGGATTTATCCATAAGCTATGAGTTAATTCCATACCATCGTGCTGAACAACTTGATTATCAGGCAAATATGCAATAAAAAATCTTGTGTCAAAACGTTTTATTTCAAAATCAGGCGTAATCCAATGAGATAATGGTGCAATATTTTTAACAGTTAGAATTAGCTCTTCTCTCTTACAAATTTCTAAAAAAGATATCTCATGATTGATTAGATCCTTTCTATATTTGTCAAACTTATTTTTATCCTTACCTTTTAAGTCTAATTTTTCTCCAGACTTTCTTTTTGCTAATAATATTCCGACCTCTTCAAAACTCTCTCTTATACAAGCAATCCAATAACTCAAACCGCTCTCGTTTAGACCAAGAATTTCAGAAGCTACAGAATCGTTATATCCATCACAGTATGATTTCCATTCTTTTTGAAGGTCATCTTCATCAATCTTTCCACCAGGAAAAACATATAAGTTTCCAAAAGGTGACTTTTTAGATCTTTTTACCATTAAGACCTCAATTCCCTCTTTCGAATCCCTTAAAACAAGAACAGTTGCAGCAGGAGTTAAATTTTTATTCATATATTTAATTGATATGGCTTAGAATACTGCTTATGAGAATCACTGACAATCTAATTAAAGATATAGCAAATGCTCCTGAATGGTTTTTTGAAGCCATTAAAGTGGAGCCAAAAGAATGCGAAATTGAAAATCCAAAAGGAAATCTCTCTTATTCAAAATGGGATTGTGATTCAGAAAGTAAAAACCTGCTTATATTTATCCATGGAACTGGAGCACATAAAAAATGGTGGTATCCAATAGCTCCACACTTTACAGAAAATACTAATGTGATCGCGGTTGATCTTCCAGGCATGGGCGATTCGGGTTTTAGAGATAAATACAGCATCAAAGATTTTGGTCAATGTATTATTTCAATTATTGAAAAAGAAAAATCAGCTAAGCCCATTGATAACGTCTTCATTGTTGGACATTCTCTAGGCGGTCAAGTTGCAGCATATGTCGCCTCTGAAAAAAAAGAACTTGTTTCTAGCTTAATAATGATCGATACCTTTATAAGGCCACCCGACTGGGATCCTTCGCAACATGAGGGCGGTCCTCTCAGAATGATCAAATATTATCCAGATAAAGCTACTATTTTAAAAAGGTTTAGGCTTTTACCTGAACAGGAATGTCTTAATGATTGGTTTGTAAGATATATAGCAGAACATTCTGTTCGAAAAACTGATGAAGGATGGCGATGGAAGTTTGATGATTCTATGTTTAATAGCTTGGAAAGATTGTTTGGATATCAATTTTCATTTGGATGCCCTGCTCTATTTATTCATGGTGCAAATAGTTTACTCATGTTAGGTAATATCCTTGGCAACATAAAAAATATGTATTCAGATATCATGGAATTTGAAGAAATTCCTGGAGCAGCTCATCATGTCCCTCTCGATAAACCCTTAGAGATAGTTGATATAATTAAAAATCGTTTATTTTAAATATGAACTACTTCTATTTCTTCTTCTTTGTTTTTTTAGGTATTTTGGTTTGGATTAGACCATTTGCTGAATTTTTAAAAAATAGGATTCTTTCAAGCAATAACATCAATGTTATTGCAGGCATAACATTATTAATAGGTTTGGTATGTGTTTATGTAGCTTTGACAGATGAATATTGGTTTGAAAGAGTATGGAGGATTGTTACTTTTTCTTTAGGAATAATATTGATCATAAGAGGTATAGCAGCGATGTTCTTTTTTAATCAAATAAAAAAAGCTATCCCTTTTGTCTTCCTTCATTATTTTAAATTTATGAGCATTATTTCAGTAATGTTTTTTTCATTAGCATTCTTTGTCGTTTCCTCTGACTATGTTGGACCACAAAAAGATATAAGTAATTGTAGTTCAGATAATAAAGTTAAGCTTATTTGTGGCTTTAAGAATCCTGAGGACATAGTGATAACGCCTGACAAAAAATTTTTGTTAATGTCAGAATTTGGAGGAATTGGTCCATATGAGGAACAAAAATCAGGCTACTTTGCTTTATTAGATTTAGAAACAAAAACTAAAGTCATTCCAAATATAACAATTGAAGAAAATGTTTGGGGTGATCCTAAATGTACGAGAACAATTAATAAAAAGTATGGTCCTCATGGAATTGACTTAATAAAAAGAAATGATGGACGTTATCAACTTGGGGTCATTAATCATTATCCCGACGAAAGTGTAGAAATGTTTGAGATGGTAAAAAAGGAAAATTCATGGGATATGGTTTGGAGAGGATGTATAGATGTGCCATATGAGTTTTATTTTAATGACATTAGTTTAAGAAAAAATGGAGGCTTCTATGCGTCTCATATGTACGATAGAGAAATAACTCTTAACGAATGGCTTTTCGTTTCAATAATAAAATCTAATACAGGATTTCTTGTCGAATGGATAGAAAATAGATTCAAAAAAATAGATGGCTCCGATGGAAGCGGTCCTAATGGCATTGCTTTGGATGAAGACTCTAATATTATTTATATAAACTATAACCAAGGTGATTCGATAACAAAATTTGATCTCTCACTTAATAAAAAATTAGATGAAAAGTTTATTGAAGCGCCAGATAATCCTTATATAGATGGTAATGACATTTGGATTACCTCATTAGATTTTCAACCTAATGATTTTGGAGATTGTGAGTTTAAAAAAAGTTGTTCCCTACCATTTTCTATTTATAAATTAGATAAAAATAATTTAGAAATAAAAAATGAATACGCATTTTCCAAAACTGTTTTTGGTCTTCCTACCGTTGCTGTTCCAATAAAGGATGAAGTTTTTTTAGGATCATTCCATTCTGACAGATTGGGGATAATAGAAATTAAATAAATGATAAAAGAATTCAACTTTGATTCACTTGAGAAAAGTATTCCAGAAAGATCTAGTAACTCTCATAAAGGTGATTTTGGAAAAGTCATGGTTGTTGGAGGTTCCGAGGGGATGGGAGGTGCCGCAATATTATCATCTGAAGCAAGTTTATTTTCTGGTGCTGGACTAGTTCACCTCAGCACACATCCAATAAATGTAGAGGCAAGCCTAAAAAGAAATCCAGAAGTAATGGCATATGGCATTGATAAAAGTTTTTTTATACCTGAGAACATTGATGTTTTGCTATGCGGTCCAGGATTAAAAAATGACGAATGGTCTAAAAATGTTTTTTATGAAGTTATTTCAACAAATAATTTTGGAGTAGTAATATTGGATGCAGGTGCACTTCATTTTATTGTGAAGAACAATTTAGAGACAAGTAAAGATAAAGTTCTTACTCCTCATCCAGGCGAAGCTGCAAAGCTTTTAGGTATTTCAAATAATGAAGTTCAAGAGGATAGAATTAATGCCGCAAAATCAATATCAAATAAATTTTCAGCTTCTGTAATTCTTAAAGGTAAAGAGACGATTATTTGTTCTCATGGTGATGAGGAATTATTTATATGTACTGAAGGTGGGCCAGAGTTATCTTCCGGAGGCACAGGTGACGTTCTTGCTGGAGTACTATCAGCCCTTATAGCCCAAAAAGTTAATATTATTGATGCTTGCAAAATTTCTGTTGCTGTTCATGCTAGAGCGGGAGAAGAATTTAGAAATAAAACAGGTGAAATTGGCTTAAATGCATCATCATTGATACCAACCATAAGAGATTTACTTAATAAATGAATAAAATTTACCTAGAAAATGACGAATCAACCAATAAGCTTGGTGCACTAATATCAGAGAAACTTAAAGAAATTAAAAAATCTTCAATTGAGATCCATCTTGAGGGTGATCTTGGTGTTGGAAAGACATTTTTAACCAGATCGATAATATCTAATTCAGGATGGAACGGCTTGGTAAAAAGCCCAACTTATACCTTATGTGAAGAATATGACCTTGGAGATGTGATTTTCTTACATATTGACTTGTATAGAACTGACGAACCAGAAGACATTCATATTTTCGATTTAGATAGAAAAACTCACTTAAAAAAAATTATAATTATTGAATGGCCACAGAAGCTTGCTGTAAAAAGAAATTTTGACTTAAAAATATCTTTTGAGCATTTCGATGATGGTAGAAAAGTATCGATTAATGATAATGACAAATTATTTTCAAGTTTAATTAAGCATTATGAATAAAATTTTATCTTTTTTATTTCTTCTTTCTTCACTTGTAAACTCAAATGAAATTTCATTTAATGAAATAAAAGATTCCGATGATCAATCCTTTGAAATATCCTTTCTTTTAGACAAGGTGTCTTTTATAAAATCTTATTCTCTTGTAGATCCCTCAAGAATTGTAATAGACGTATACCAAAGTGATTTAAAGTCGGGTGTTGAGGAAAAGTATAACTACCCTATTAAGCTAGTAAGGGCTTCTTCAAAAGAGGACTTAACAAGAATAGTTATTGATTTATATGAATATGTTAATTGGAGTAAGCCAACTCAAGAGAAAACAGATGAAGGAATATTATTAAAAGTTAATATTAAAAAAGATAAGGAGTTAAAAAATAACATAAGAGATATTGTTGTAGCTATTGATGCTGGACATGGTGGTAAATATCCTGGTGCTGTTGGAACTAATAACATTCTTGAGAAAGATGTAACCTTGCTTATATCAAAAGAATTAGAAAGATCCTTAAGAGATACTAAAGGATATAAACCTGTAATGATTAGAAAAGGTGATGAAACCGTTAGTCTTAATGATAGATATCAAAGAGCGAGAAGATATGGAGCAGACATATTTGTTTCAATTCACGCGGATGGATTTAGACTTGAATCTGTTAAAGGCGCCTCAGTTTTTATCTGGTCTGAAGAAGCCTCAAGCTCAGTTGCAAAAAATTTATCTGAAAAAAAGAGGCAACAAATTCAAGCCGACATAAAGAATTTAAAACCCTTCGATTTTAATGAAGACTTAGCAAGAGAAATTTATCCAGAGATTTACTTGAATAAAGTTAAAGAAAGCAAACTTCTTGGAGCAAAAATTCTTGAGCAGCTTAAGAGAGATCCATTTACTAAGATACATAAAAAGGACGTTGAATTTGCAGATTTCAGGGTTTTAAAATCAGTTGATATTCCATCTGTGTTAGTCGAATCAGGATTTCTTACAAATCCAGATGATGCAGAGAGGCTTAAAGGTAAGCCAGGCAGAAGAATGATAGCAAGATCAATTTTTTTAGGAGTAAATAACTTTTTTATTGAAAACCCTATAGAAGGAACTTTAATAACTTCAGAAACTGATTTTTTGTTTTATACAATTCAAAAAGGTGATGTTTTATCAGAGATTGCTATTAGATTTGGAGTGACAGTTGATTCTATAAACAAAACTAATAATTTAGAAAATAAATCTATATTTCCTGGCCAAATTATTAGAATAGAAATATAGACACCTAAGACATGTCATATGGATCAATATCATAAGACCATTTAACTTTCTTTGTTTCAGTCCAAGTTTGAATTTCATAAGTAAGATAATTAAGCACTCTGTTTAAATAAGTTCTTGTATCAGACTTGATAATCAGATGATTTCTTGTATTCCCTTTAATCTTTAAGGGTATCGATGGAAGTGGTCCAGTAACATTAATATTTTTCTTATCATTTAAGAGATTGTTTGCTTTATCTAAAAATTTGTAGCAGCTTTCTGGACTGGGTGAAGTCGCTCTTAATATTGCAACTGTTGAGTATGGAGGCATATTCAAAGCCTTGTTTGTTTTAAGGCATTGCTCAGAAACCAGCCTATAGTCTCCAGTTTTAATTTGTTTAAGATTTTCATCATTAGGATATCTAGTTTGAATGATTACTTTTGCAAGATTATTATTTCTACCTGCTCTACCAGAAACCTGAATTAATTGTTGTGAGATTTTTTCAATTGCATTTATTTCTGGGCTTAGTAAACCTCCATCAGCATTAAGAATTACGCATAGCGTTACTTTAGGAAAGTCATGCCCTTTAGATAGCATTTGTGTTCCCACCAATATTGCTTCTTTGCTTGTGTTAGCCTTTTCATAAATTGCTTCAATTGATCCCTTAAGTCTTGTCGAATCATAATCCATTCTAATGATTGGTACTTTTTTAAATGTGCTTCTAAGCACCTCTTCAACTCTTTCTGTGCCGGTTCCAAGAGTGTTTATTTCATTTGAATGGCAATCTGGACATGTTTTATTTACCCCATAAACGGATTCACATTGATGACAAATTAGTCTGTTTTTTGACTTATGAAAGACTAAATTTGATTCGCATGATGAACATTTTGCAACCCAGCCACAATTATCACATTCATATAATGGAGCAAAACCTCTTCTATTTAGAAAAATTAATACTTGCTCTCCTTTATTGATTGCTGCTTCAATGATACTCATAGTTTGAATAGCAATTCCTCCAAGTAGAGGAGAGTCACTAATATCCAAAGGAATTAATTTTGGTGGCTTTTTGCCATCTACTCTTCTCAATAAATCAAACTTTTTGAACTTTTTCTCTTTTACAAGCTTAAGGGTTTGCAGGGATGGTGTAGCAGAACCTAAAAAAACCGGTATATTTTCTATCTGAGCTCTTTTTATAGCCAAATCTCTTCCTGAAAACTTAAAACCTTCAGCTTGCTTATATGACTGATCATGCTCCTCATCAATAATGATTGCTCCTAAATTTTTTAACGGCATCAAAACTGATGATCTTGTTCCAATAACAATTCTTATTCCGCCAAATTTAGATCGCAGCCAAATCTTTAACCTTTGGTTTGGAGTTTGTCTGGAATGATATACGCCAATATCACCATTAAAACGATCCTTAAATATTTTTTCTAATTGTGGTATCAAATTAATTTCTGGTACTAGAATCAAAATCGATTTATTTTGAAGAATAAATTTTTCAGCCAGTTGAAGATATATTTCTGTTTTACCAGACCCTGTAACCCCATATATTAATGAAGGACTAAATTCTTCAACTTTATTAAGTTTAGATAGATTAATGTTTTGCTCTTTTGTTAATTTTAATTTCTTGTCTTTTTCATTTAACTTATATTCAGTATTATCATCAAGGTCGATAATAATTTTATCGTTTTGTTTTCTTAAGAGCGTTGGCATGAAAGAGAAAAATACCTCACCAATTGGATGATGATAGTAATCTGAGGCCCATGTAATTGCTTCAAATATTGATCCGTTAAAACAAGAATATTCATCGGCTATTGAGATTATTTCTTTTAAGCCTTTTAATGACTTGGGTTTAGCTATTTTCTTTACAACTATTCCAACAATTGACTTGCTTCCAAACGGAACTATTACCCTTTTACCTTTTTTGATTACTTCTTTTGATTTATAGGTAAAACATTGTCTTAATGGCAATCCAACAGCAATATCATAGTAAAAAATATTCATTTTTTAATTGTAATGGATTTAATTTTTGATATAGTTCTCATCCTAAATATATTTTATTATGAAAAAAGATATACATCCTGAATACCGCGAAGTTCTATTCCATGATATCAGTGTGGATGAATATTTTTTACTTCGCTCTACTCTGAAAACAGATAAAACAAAGGAATGGGAAGGAAAGGAGTATCCATACTACACCGTTGAGGTTTCTTCCGCCTCACATCCTTTTTATACTGGTAAACAAAAGATTATTGATACCGGTGGAAGAGTTCAAAAGTTCGAAGAAAGATTTGGTAAGAAGAAATAAATTTAGTCTATACCTGAACTGCCAAAACCTTTAGTACCCCTTTCTGATTTTTCGAAATCTTCAACTATTTCAAAATTTGCTTGAACTATTGGCACTATTATCATTTGAGCAATTCGATCGCCAGAATTAATTACAAATTCGTTCTTTGATCTATTCCATGCAGGAACCATTAATTCACCTTGATAATCAGAGTCTATCAATCCAACTAAATTACCAAGCACTATCCCGTGTTTTGAACCAAGGCCTGATCTTGGAACAACCAGAGCTGCTAATTTCTCATCCTCAAGATGCATTGCAAATCCCATTGGAATCATTTGAGTTTTTCCTGGTTTCAGTATTAATTTATCTTTTATGCATGCTCTAAGATCTAAGCCTGCAGAACCTTTAGTCTCGTATTTGGGTATAGGTATTTCATTGCCAATAAGTTTATTCAATATTTTGACTTTAACCTTTTTCAATTTCTAAGTTCCTTTGGTTTAATTAATGATCTTAGTCTACATTGTTGTGAGCTTAATGAAATCCATTCACCATCATGAGAAATTATTGCTAAATTACATGTTGTAAATCTCTCAATTGGTTTATTAGTTAATAATTCTACTAAATAATGAAGCGTAGGATTATGTCCAACTATTAAAATATTTTTTAAGCTTTCATCTAGCTCTTTCAAGCCCTCAATAATATTAGTTGTATCACCAAAATATAGTCTGTCTGTATAGGTTGCTTTATCAATTTCAAAATTAAAACCATCAGCAGTTAAGTCAAATGTTTCTTTTGCTCTTAAAGCATTTGAACATAAAACCTTATCTATCTTTAAATCCATATCTTTTAAAAATTTAGACATCTTCTTTGCATCACTAATGCCTCTATCTGCAAGAGGTCTTTCAAAATCGCTAAGATTTGAATTGTCCCATGAAGATTTAGCGTGTCTAAGTACATATATTTCTTTCATATTTAATTCATTATAGTATTGATATGTCGGCTTCTGTTCTATAAAATCGCGTTTCTATGAGTAAAAAATGCCAAGTAACAGGAAAGATTCCTCAGACAGGAAATAACGTTTCTCACGCTAATAATAGAACTAAAAGAAAGTTCTTTCCTAATCTACATTCGCATAAATTTTGGGTTGAATCTGAAAATAGATTTGTAAATCTAAAAGTATCTGCCAAAGGTATGCGAATTATCGATAAAAAAGGTATAAGCCAAGTTCTTAAAGAAATAAGAGCCCGCGGCGAAAAAGTCTAATTAGATATCATTTATATCCAACTTCTTGAGCTAATAAAACAGCTTGTTTCTGCAAAGAACCTAATTTACTGACATTAATATTATCTTCATTGAAATCTCCCCATTCCTGAATAGACTCATGCACTTTAGCTCCAATCAATACTGGGTATTCTTTATTTGCTGAAGCATAAAAATTTTGGGCTCTATCAGATGAAAGATACTCTAAAAGAGAAATAGCGTTTTCCTTGTTTTTTGAAGTTTTAACAATCCCGGCTCCAGATATATTTACATGCACTCCTCTGTCATTCTGATTTGCCCAAAATAGATTCAAATTATCGTATTGCGGATCATCCAACAGTCTTGCTAAATAATATGTATTCACAATAGTCATCCCACATTGTCCACTTGATACAGCTTTCAAAGCATTTGTATCGTTTGAAAAAACTTCAGTTGCTAAGTTTGAAATCCAACCAGATACAACTTCTTTTGCTTGATCGAAACCATATTCATCAATCATGCTTGCTATAAGAGATCTGTTGTAGACTTTTTTTGACGTTCTTAAACATAGTTTTCCCTTCCACTTAGGGTCAGCTAAATCTTCATATGTAGAAAAATCATCTGATGCAAATTGATCACTTGAGAATACAATTGTTCTTGCTCTTTTTGAAAGGCCAAACCATTTATTTTCAGGATCTTTAAGATATGAAGGTACATTTCTCTCTAATATTTCTGAGTCAACTTTGAAGAAAATATCTCTTTCGGCTGCTTGCCATAAGACTCCTGCATCAACTGTCATAAAAATATCTGCCATTGAATCATTGCCTTCAATATCAATTCTTTCCATAAGCTCTTGAGCATTTCCTGATAATAAATTCACTTTGATGCCTGTATCATCATAGAAGTCCTCAATGATTGGTTCTAATAGTTGTGGTTGTCTAGATGTGTAAATTGTAAGTTCTTCTATTTCATTTTCATTTGCGCATGAAATTAGTAAAAGCACAGAAAGTAATATCGAAATTTTCTTCATTTTATGCCTCATTTGATTTGAGTTACTTTAAGGTGTGCTAAATAAATTATAGCTTATTCTTTCCAGCAGCATGATTAATAAAAAACTTTTTTAAAAACTGTGCTTTATTTACTCCAGACAGTCCAAAATTTCTAAGTAGCTTTATATATAAATTTTTTGAACCAAAAAGATTTACAAAAAAATCCATAGATTTCAGCATAAGTAGATTCATATTTTTTCTTCTAATTTCATATCTTTTAAGCGTTAAAGCTTGATCAATATGCATAGATTTTTCATATGAACTTATTATTTCTTCACATAGAGCGTCTGCATCTGCAAATCCTAAATTTATACCTTGCCCTGCTAATGGGTGTATGGAATGAGCTGCATCACCAACAAGAACAACATGCCCTGAAATATAGTTTTCAAAATGATGACTAAAAAGCTTAAAGGTTAATATTGATGAATTAATATCAATTTTTGTTGAGAGCTTTTGTTCAAAATAAGAAATGTTGTTTTTAACATAATCTTTAATTTCAATATCACGAAGATTTTCATTATCCACAGACCAAACAATAGTATGTGTGGATTTATCATCATTTTCAGGCAAAGGCATAATTGCAAAAATTCCTTTATCTGAGAATATTTGATGAGCTAAATATTCATCTTTAATTTCACAACTTGCTGTAAATGTGATCGCTGTTTGATTATAGCTAGATTTTTTCTCATTTAATTTTGCTATCTTGGCTACATTTGAATTTCTTCCATCACAGCCTGCAATAAACTTTGTTTTAATTTTTTCTTGATTTGATAGTTTTAATTCTGAACAATTGTTTTCATTATCTTGAAAGATCTCCTCGATTTGATTTTCAAAAAAAACTTGGTGGTCTCTGTGGTCTTGCAGCTTTTCTTGAAGGTCATTAAAAAAAACTACATAAGATAGATTTTCTTCATTTATTTCTTTTGAAGAGAAATGAATACTTCCAGATCCATCACCATCAAATACACTTATTTCTTTTATTGGAGCGAAAGGAACTTTTATGCCTAAATCATCTAAAAGTTTTTTCGAAAATGAATTAAGAGTTAATGTTCTTATGTTTTCGTTAATAACATTTTGACTTTTTGACCTCTCAATTATTAACGATTCTATGTTATTTTTACTGAGTCTAGATGAAATATAGTTTCCGATTATTCCACCACCAGATATTGTAACTACCGGATTCACAGTATTAAGACATTAATGATTCAATCTCAGCAGGATCAGATGGAACTTTCTTGGTTAGGTTTTCATTTCCATCTTTTGTTACCAAAATATCATCTTCTATTCTTATTCCAATACCTTTCCATTTGTCATCTACATCCATTGAACGACTAATATAAATGCCAGGTTCGATAGTAGTTATCATGCCTGGTTTAAACTTCATAAAGTCATCTCCTTCCATATAATCTCCAGCATCATGGACATCAAGGCCTAGCCAGTGACCTATTTTATGCATATAGAAGTCCTTAAAAGCTCCTTTTTTATGCAGTTCTTCAGGATCACCATGCAATAAACCAAGCTCTACTAAACCGTTTGTAATTATTTTTTCAGAAATTTGTTGGGGCTCCATAATATTGTTGCCGTCTTTCACCTTATCAATTGCAGAATTCATTGCATCAAGAACTATTTTGTAAATCTCAAGTTGTTCCTTTGAAAATTTTCCGCTAATTGGGTAAGTTCTTGTAATATCAGAAGCATACATTTCATATTCACAACCAGCATCAACCAAAAGAAGTTCATTTTTATTAAGTTTCTTATTGTTCTCAATATAATGAAGAACACAGGCATTTTCACCACCAGCAACAATTGGAGTATAGGCTGGGAATCTTCCACCTCTTTTTGAAAATTCGTAAACATACAAGCTTTCAATGCTTTGTTCAGACTCTGCATTTTTTACATTTTTCATTGCCTCAATATGAGCTTCTGCGGAAATATCACAGGCTTTCTTAATAAGACTAATTTCGTGATCATCTTTTATTAATCGAGCATTCCCTATCGTGGACGACGCATCCAAAATATTAATAGATTTACTGTGTCTATCTTTAGAGCTTGCCTCAGTAGTCCAATCTATTACTTTTTGATCAAAGCCATCTTTTTTTCCAATAGGATATAAAACTTGATCACATCCAAAAAGAATTTCAGGCATCATATTATCTATTTCAGAATTATCGTATGCCTTATCAAATAAAAATTCTTTTACAGCTCCTATTGGACCTGCCCTATGGCCATCCCAAATTTCTTTTAATTTATCTTTAGGAGGTACAAAAATTATAGAATTTATTCCATCATCGTTATTAATTATGGCCATCAAAGAATCGGGCTCACAAAATCCAGATAAATAATAAAAATTACTATCCTGTCTGAACGCATATGCTGAATCAGCATTTCTATACTGAGTATTAGCACCGGGAATCAATAAAACCGAATTCTTAGGTAGTTTTTCTGATAGATTGATTCTTCTGCTTTTGTAAATTGCATTATCCATGTGTGTATTTTACTTATTTAAAGTAACTTTCCAATTCATTAAAGTAGAATTAAACTATAAAAATGCCTAAAAACAATGAGTTAAGTTCAAAAGATTTAGAAAAGAGGATTGATCTTTTAATTAAAAGGTTCGAAGAGCAAAAAGGAATTATTGATTCATATGTAAAAAGAGAAAGGGAATGGAAAAAAGATAAAGTTCTTCACAGAAAAGAAATATCTCGTTTGGAAAGAGATTTAAAGAAGGCCACTAATGAGTAAAGTTGAAACCGTAGCTCTCAGAATATTTGGAAGAGATTTAACCATCGCATGTCCACCTAAAGAAAAAGATAATTTAATAAAAGCAGCCGCCTTATTAAATGAGGAGTTAGATAATATAAATGATAAAAATAATGCTCTGATAATTGCAGGATTAACTCTTTCTAATAAGCTCCTAAATGATGATTCTAAATCTACTAAAAAAGAAAGTGTTGATTACTCTA
Organism: uncultured SAR86 cluster bacterium; assembly: GCA_902541175.1. GTDB lineage: Bacteria > Pseudomonadota > Gammaproteobacteria > Magnimaribacterales > D2472 > SAR86A. Next base: position 289,406 of record CACBPP010000001.1, on the reverse strand, counting down.
AACTTATTAAAAAAATAGAGAAAGTACTTCAAAAATAATCTTTAACTTAAATCCTATCTAAATTATACTTCTATAACATTCTGGTTCATTAGCCAATGTGTTAATAAATTTGAACCGATACTATTAAATAGGTGATTTTCCACTGTCATTGTTGAGCATTACCATTAAGGGAAGCCTGATTTGACAAGATGTTCACCACCTGAACTTTCGGTTCAGGTATAGCACATAGCGGTGATCTGGTTTGCTAGCCTCTGCAATTATTATGGTGAAAAATAAAATTAGAAAATCACTACTTAAGCAGGGGCAACTTTTTTGTCAGGATGATATCGAAGAGTTAAATTCTCAGATTCAAAAAAATGCATTAAAAGAAATAGATATCAAATCTTCTAAAAATACCCTTCTCTATTTTCAATATAAAAACGAAATACCTACAAATCTAATAATCGATGAGTTATTAAAATACTCCAATAATATATACATGCCTCGAATAGTTTCTGAAAATGAATTGAAGTTCAATTTATTCAAAGAGGGTGAGACCTTAAAAAAAAATAAATATGGCATAGATGAACTAATGAATGAAGACTATATTAATCCTAAAGTTCTTAACACTATGTTCATACCTTTTGTTGGAATAGATAAGAATGGACATAGGCTAGGATATGGAGGTGGTTTTTTTGATAAAACACTTGAAAAATTAAAGTCTCAAAAATGCAGACCTCTTTTTGTTGGACTGGGATATGATTATCAAGTCTTAGAAGAACGTTTTGGCGAGAGTCATGATATTAAATATGACCTAGTTATTACAGAATCGCGTGTACTTTCATATGACTGAGCTATAAAATGATCGCCGAAACATGAGAACAATCGCTAAATATATTCTAATTTTCTGGATTCCACTTATATCTGGTAAGACAATTATTCTTGACGGGAATTTAGATGAACCAGAGTGGGAAAGTGCATTCGTAATAGATGAGTATTATGAGGTTGTCCCTTTTACTCTTAATCCAGCAAAAGTAAAAACAACTGCAAAGATATTTTCAAATGAAGAAGGAATATATGTCGGCTTTATTAATTATCAAAAAAATTCTTCAATGATTTCAAATAAATCTTTACGAGATGAATGGAATGCGAATGCTGAACAAAACGGTGTTGGTATTGATTTTGACAGTGATGGTGCAAAAGCTTATATGTTCATTGTTACCCTAGCAAATATTCAAAGAGATGGCATTAGACCTTTGGGTGGTTTTCCCGAATTTGACTGGGATGGGGATTGGGAAGCACAAACAAAAAAACATGATGGTTTCTGGGTCTCAGAATTTTTAATACCTTGGAATGTTGTTCTTATGAAGCCTGAGACAAATAATAAAAGAAAAATTAATGTTACAACTTATAGGTATCTAGCAAAAGAAAAGTTATGGCTAAATGATACAAAGACAAGTGGGTTTAGAACAAATTTTCTTTCAAATCTAAGAACAATAGAGGTGAATAATTTTTCTAAAAGAAAGATCAATTTTTTTCCATTTCTTGCAAAAACTCATAACTCAGTCACAAGCTTTAATGAAGATAAGATTGGAGCAGAAATATTTTTAAATACTGGCACAGGGAAACAAATTAATCTTACAATCAATCCAGACTTTGGTCAGGCAGAGAGTGACGAAGTTATTGTTAATTTTTCTGCACAAGAAACTTTCTATTCTGAAAAACGCGCTTTTTTTAATGAAAATCAATCTTTGTTTGATTTAAATCATTACGATAGATATAGAATTATTAATACTAGAAGAATTGGTGCAAGAAGTAGCTATTTGTGTTCATCATCATTAAATGAAGATGACTGCATTGATTCAAGAAAAAATTACACCGATATTGACTACGCTCTTAGATATACTCAAAAAAATAATAATACAGATTTTGGAGTTTTTATTGCTAAAGAGTCGGATGAAAGATATACAAAAGGAAAAGATTTTTACGCTATAAGATCAAAAAAGAAAATTGATAACAGAACAATTGGTTACTTTTTAACACATGTTGAAAATAATTTTCTAAATGAAAGTGCTACAGTTAATGTAATAGATTTTGCGAATGTAAAATCTAACAAGCTAACTACTTATAACGATTTAATTACATCTGAAAGAGAGGGTGAGTCTGGATTTGGCTTTAGATCACAATTTAATTATAAGCCAACACAGTTATCAAGTAGATCAGGTAGTCTCCTCTATTTTGATGATAGTCTAATGTTAAACGATTTTGGTTATCTTAGAAAAAATGATTGGTTTCACATAGGTCTAGGATCTAATATCACATTAATCGACTTTAAAAAGCGCAAAGAAATTAAGGAGCTGGAACTAGGAATAGATTTTAATTACGACTCAGACACTTCAGGAAATTCAAATCCATTTACTATTGGGCAAAAAAATGAATTTACTTTCCTAAATGCCTCAAAATTTCAGTTTACATGGGATTTAAAAACTTCTGGAAAAGATACAACTATTACAAGAAAGAATATTGATTTTCCTTATGTAAAAAATACTGGAAGTTTCAGCTTTAACTTAGATTATGAATCACCGAGTTTTGGAATCTGGGAGTATGATTGGAGGATCGGATATGAGGATGCCGATAAATATGAGTCATTTGATTCCAATGGATATAAAAGAAGGTATGCAAAGATAGGTGGATCTTTTTATCCAGTGGATGATTTTAAAGTAGGATTTTCAACGAGAATAAGAAACGAGAAAGAGTGGTTAAATTGGATAGAAAACAATGATCTTGCTGTTTATGATTTATCTCAAAAAATTATTTCTATTAATATGAATTGGTATAGGGGTTCAAAGCATGAGATAAGACTAAAGAGTCAATTTGTAGCGTTACAAGCAAAAAATCCAAGAAGTTTAATTGTTGATCAGAATGGTTACCTTAAAAATAATAATAAAGAAGTAAGTCCATTTTCTGAAGGAATTACATCATTCCAAGTAAGATATAAGTATGAGATTGCTCCTCTATCCTACATATATCTGGTATATACAAAAGGAGGAAGTGTCTTTGAAGATAATATAACTAGAGAGACTTCTAAAATCTTTAAAGATCCTTGGAAAGATCCAGACAATGAAATATTTTCTATTAAATTTAGGTTTAAATATTAAACTTACTTCAAGAAATCTAAATAAGCCTTATTGTTGCTCTCTTCTTTAAAGGCTGTTCCACATTTATGTAAATGTTTTAAAAGTGCAGACTTATTTTTGTGTGTATCTTCAATTCCTATTAGGATATTTCCATACGCAGATCCAATATTTCTGTAGTGGAATAGTGAAATATTCCACTGATTTCCAAAACTTTCTAAGAACTCTAATAATGCTCCTGGCTTTTCTGGAAATTCTCCATTAAAAATTCTTTCATTTTTTTCAGATATATTTGATTGGCCTCCTCTGCCGCCAACCATATGTCTTAAATGATCATTTGAAATTTCATTAGAGGTGTAATCACTAAATTTATATTTAAGTTTTTTTAGTTTTGCCTTCAACTTCTCAAAGCTATTTTCAGATTGAGTTCTTATTCCTACTAATACATATGCATCTTTATTATCTGACTTTCTATAATTAAATTCGGTGACTGGTAATTTGCCAATAGCCTTTGCAAGCTTTAAAAAACTTCCAGGTTCCTCTGGAATTTTAATGCTGAGAATTTTTTCGCGGTTTTCTCCAATTTCAGATCTTTCAACAATAAATCCAAGTTTCTGAAAATTAACATTTGCACCTGAGCTCACTGCAAGTAAATTCTTATTCTTCATTCTTTTTGAGTAACTCTTAAGGCCTGCTAAAGCAACAGCTCCTGATGGCTCAGACAATACTCTAGTATCTTCAAAAATATCTTTTACAGCAGCGCAGACTTCATCGATATTAACAGTCATTACTTCATCAACGCATTCTTTAATAACATCAAGGTTGTTTTTTCCTACTTGGGAAACAGCAACTCCGTCTGCAAATAATCCAACTTTTTTTAGATAAACTCTTTTATTTTGAATTAATGCTTCTGTAAGACAAGCCGAATCATTTACTTCAACACCAATTATCTTAATTTTCTTTTTATTTTGTCTTATCCAAGCTGATATACCAGCCAAAAGGCCTCCTCCGCCAACTGGTACGAAGACAGCATCGTAGTCAATTTCATCCTCAAGTATTTCCCGTCCTACTGTTCCTTGCCCTGCTATGGTAAATGGATCATCAAAAGGATGTACAAAAGTATATTTATGTTTTTTATTAATCTTATCTGCATGAGCGAGAGCATCTCCTAAATTTTCGCCATGCAAAATTATTTTTGCTCCAAGCCTTTTTACTGCATTTAATTTGTTTTCTGGTGCGGTTACCGGCATCACGATAGTACATTTTATTTTTAACTTCCTGCAAGCTAAGGCTACACCTTGGGCATGATTTCCTGCTGATGCTGCTATTATTCCACGAGATTTTTTATCTTCAGATAAATTAACAATTTTATTAAAGGCTCCTCTATTCTTAAAAGAAAAAATTGGCTGAAGATCTTCTCGTTTTAAATAAATTTCATTCCCCTCTTTCATAGAAAGATTTGGGGCATAGGTGGTAGGTGAATTTATTGAAACATCATATACAGATGCTTCATTAATCATTTTAAGATACTTTTTAGAGTTCCTATAATTACCTGTTTTTTTTATTTTAAGTCTCAATTTAAATCACGTATTAAAATTTTCTTGTATTATAACTGTATGAGCGCTGCAAAGATAAGTGTTGCAAAAAAAGCAATTGATTATATTGAAAAAAAACTATCGATAGAGACTGTTCTGGGCATTGGAACTGGTTCAACAGTGAATTACTTTATTAATGAATTAGATGCATATAAAAATCTTTTTCGAGGAGCAGTATCAAGTTCGGAAGCATCTTCACAACTTCTAAGAGAAAAGAATATTGAGGTCTTTAGTTTAAATGATGTTAATCAAATAGATTTTTACATTGATGGAGCAGACGAGGTGTCACCAAATAACTTTCTAATCAAAGGTGGCGGTGGAGCGCATACAAGAGAAAAGATAGTAGCAGCAGCAGCACAAGAATTTATATGCATTGTTGATAAAACAAAGATGGTTGATAAACTTGGGGCCTTCCCTCTTCCAGTCGAAGTAATTCCAGAAGCAAGAAGTTCTGTTGCAAGAAAAATTGTAGCTTTGGGTGGTAAACCAATTTATAGAGAAAATTTTATTACTGATCAAGGAAATCATATTATTGACGTAGAAGAAATAGATATCAGTGAACCTGAAGCCTTAGAGGTTTTATTAAATAATATTCCGGGTGTTGTTGATAACGGAATCTTTGCGTTTAATAAACCTGAGGTTGTGTTGGTATCTGACTAGAGACTATAAAAGTTTTTCTATTTGAGATAGTAATTCTGGCGAATCAGGTTTTACCCTTGATCCAAATGTGGATACGACTTTACCGTCTCTAGAAATTAAATACTTATTGAAATTCCATGAAGGTGAGACACCACTCTGGGCTATCAATTTTTTGTATAAAGGATTAGCTTTGCTACCTCTTACTTTTGAAGTTGCAAACATTGGGAAATCTACCCCATATTCAGTGGAGCAAAACTCAGCAACATCTGCTTCATCTGAATACTCTTGCATGAAGTCTCTCGATGGAACTCCGAGAACAACAAATCCTTCGTTTTTGTAATCTTCATAAAGTTTTTGAAGAGAAGAATATTGATAGGTGTATCCGCATCTACTCGCAACATTTACAACTAAAACAACTTGATCTGTATATTCACATAAATTGACACTTTCACTTGAATCCAAAACTCTCATTTCGGTATCAAGCAAATCTGAACATGCTTCAGAATAGAAAGAAAATAATAAAATAAAAAGAGGTGCGATCTTTTTCATGTGTGTATTCTAACCTAAGTAATAGGAGTTATTGCAGAAAGAGAGGAAATGAAAATAGTTACTAAAAAAATAATTTCTATGTTATCCCTAATTTTATTCATAAATTTACAACCTTTTAAAGAGATGGAGGGACTGAGCCCTCCATGATTCCAGAGTGTCAGCAAAATATAATAGGGGAGAGGAGTGCTGACATACATTATTATATGTATTTATAATCAATTATCAATAGTATTTATAAAATAAATCATGTTTTTTTTATGTATAATGCTTTTTTAACTATTTTTGGAGAAATATCTTGAAAGGTACAGTTTTATATGAAGTAAAGGACAATGTTGCCCTACTCACAGTTGATAACCCGCCAGTAAATCCTCTAAGCGATGGAGTCAGGACTGGTTTATACGAATCATTAACAAAAGCAGAAGAAGATGATTCAGTTGTAGGAGTTGTTTTAACAGGAAATGGTAGGGCCTTTATTGCTGGAGCTGATATATCAGAATTTGGTGGAAATGTAGAAGGCGTAAGCTTAAATGAGGTATTTCAAAAACTGGAGCATTGCAGTAAACCCGTTGTAGCTGCCATAAATGGTATAGCTTTAGGAGGCGGACTAGAAACAGCATTATGCTGTAACTACAGGATTGCAGATAAAAATGCGTTTGTTGGCCTTCCAGAGGTTAATTTAGGCTTATTGCCAGGTGGAGGCGGTACTCAAAGGCTTCCGAGGCTTGCAGGACCATCTGAAGCACTAAAGATGATGCTTACTGGAGCACATGTTCCTGCTAAAAAGGCTTTAGATATGGGAATAGTTGATGGTATATCTGAAGATGTAGTTAATGAATCTATAGAATTCATAAAAAATAAAGCTGACAGTAATGAAGAACATCCAAAAGTAAGAGATTTAAACTCAAAAATGATAGAGGCTCGTGGCGATGATAAAGTTCTTCTTGAGGCTCAGGCCATGGCATCTAAGGGAAGAAAGGGTCAATTTGCTCCTGGGCAAATCATAAAATGTGTAGAAGCAGCTATTAATATTGATGATTTTGACGAAGGACTGAAAAAAGAGGGTGAATATTTTCTTGAATGTTTGATGCATCCTCAAAGAGAAGCAATGATCCATATTTTCTTTGGTGAAAGAGCAGCTTCAAAGATTTCTGACGTTCCTAAAGAAACTAAAGTTATGGATATCAAGAAAGCAGGCATTATTGGTTCTGGAACTATGGGGGGTGGAATAGCAATGTGTTTTGCTAATGCAGGCATTCCCGTTCATATTATCGATCAGGATGAGGAAAACCTTAAAAGAGGAGTTTCAGTAATAGAAAAAAATTATGACTTTATGGTTAATAAAGGGCGTCTATCTCCTGAACAAAAAGATGCTGTATTTGGACTAGTATCGTCTAGTTTAGATTATAAAGATGTCTCTGACTGCGATATTGTCATTGAAGCAGTATATGAAAATCTTGAATTAAAACATGAAATTTTTAAGTCATTAGATACTCATGTTAAGGAGGGCGCTATTCTAGCCAGTAATACATCAGGTTTAGATATAGATTCTATTGCATCAGTAACTAGTAGGCCTGAACTGGTAGTGGGTACTCACTTTTTTAGTCCTGCTAATATAATGAGACTATTAGAGGTTGTACGAGGAGAACAAACATCCGACGAAACATTAGCAACTATTATGGCCATAGGCAAGAGACTTAAAAAGGCAGCTGTTGTCTCATTAAATGCTCCTGGTTTTATTGGTAATAGAATGTTATTTGGCTATACAGCTCAAGCAAACATGTTATTACTTGAAGGTGCATTGCCACATCAAATTGATCAAGCATTAGAATCCTTTGGTCTAAATATGGGTCCATTTAGAATGATGGATCTCGTTGGATTAGACCTTGGTTGGAGAGCAAGAAAATTAAGTGGTAAAGAATCCCCTCTTCATGCAAAAATCGGCGATGAATTATGTGAACAAGATAGATATGGTCAAAAAAGTGGTGCTGGTTATTATAATTACTCAGAAGGTTCTAGAGCACCAAATCCAGCTCCTGAAAATGAAGCAGTATATGAAAAGATTTCATCAGAAAATGGATTTACCAGAAGAGACATTTCTGATGAAGAAATTGTAGAGAGGTGTATATTAGCTCTGATTAATGAAGGGGCAGATATTTTATCTGAAGGTGTCGCACAAAGAGCGGCTGATATTGATGTAGTTTATATAAATGGATATGGATTCCCAATATGGAGAGGCGGTCCGATGCATCATGCAAATGCAATGGGACTTGATAAAGTTATAGAAAAGCTTGAAAAATATAGAGAAATTACAGGTAATGATGTCTACAAACCAAGTGAAATGCTTGTGAAACTGGCAAAAGATGGTGGAAAACTTGGAGAGGCACCTCAAAAAGGCGATAGAAAGGAAAAATTAGGTTTTGAGATGTCGTCAGTTGCAAATAATTTTTAGATTTAATAAATTAGAAAACTAGATGATTTAGGCTCTAATTTGGACTTTTGTCCCTTCTGATACCATATCGAATAGCTCTATCACATCATTGTTGAACATTCTTATACATCCGTGTGAGGCTTTTTGACCAATTAAGCCCTCTTCGTGGGTACCATGTATATAGATATATCTGCTATAGGAATCTACTCCAACCCCCCTATTTATACCGTTTTCAAGCCCATCTAGCCATAATATTCTGGATGTTACAAAGTCATCCTCTGTATCATTAGGATTGATTTGAATTTCTGCTCTTTTGTTTGTGTTTTCTCTTGCAGTAAATATTGTATTAATTGGCGCTTTATCTCCAATTTTTTCTTTAATTTCATGCAATCCCAGTGGAGTTTTAAAGGAATTTTCAATTTGCCCTTCCCCATATTTTGATGTTGAAACTGGAAAACTTTGGACTAAATTATCATTATTATACAAATAGAGCCTTTGCTCAGAAATATCAACAATAATTTCATTATTTTTACTATAAGATTCAGTAAAGAAAAATGTCATAACAACCGAACAAATTAAGATCTTAGTGCTTTTTTCCATATAATCTTTAAAAAAGGAATTAAAACTATTATAAACGATAAAATTATAAAAAATAAATGTCCATTTCTTGAATAAAAAGTACTATTTTTAATTAATTCTACGTTACCCTCAAGAATGTCTGACTTTCCTTTATCTAATAAAGTAACAATTGTTCCTTTATTAGAAATAATTGCTGATATACCGTCATTTGTTGCTCTTATTGTATATCTATTGTTCTCAATAGATCTCACTCTAGCAATACTTAAATGATGATATGGTCCAATAGAATTTCCAAACCATGTGTCATTTGAGACATTAATCATTAATAAAGAACTTTTATTCATCTTTCTTACTGTATTTGGAAAGGCAATATCAAAGCAAATTGGACTAGAAATGGGAATATTATCAAGAATCCTTATATTTTCTTGTAACTGGCTCCCATGAGAAACATTGGACATTGGTAAATCAAAAAAATTTATTATTCCTCTAAGACCTTCAATAAAAGGAATATACTCACCAAATGGTACTAGATGTATTTTTTTATATGCTTCATTATATCTAGGACTATAAATTGCGTTATATAATTTTGCATCTTCATATTTCCATACGCCTAAAATAATTTTTTCTGAAATTTCTGTATTTTTTAGAAAATCTATAAATCTAATACTATTTTGAGAGTACGGCAGCTCAGCTTCAGGTAATACAACTAACTCAGAATCTTTAGAAACTGTATCTATAAGTTTATTTAGGTTGTCCTCGATCTTTAAATAATAATTATCTTCATATTTTAAAAAAGGATCTGATGCTGGTTGAACAATTGACACCTTGATACCATCTTTGATTTCATCTGCAGGTGAAAATGGTAATAAGGAAATTATAAGTATTGCAGCTGAAACATAGGATATCTTATTATTTGAGTAAACGATGAATAATGCGCATATAAAATAAATGAAAAAGGAGGCAGCTGTTACGCCAAAGATAGGATAAATATTCTGTGATATTGTATCCAAAAATATATTACCTGGTATTAGCCATGGAACCCCGTTTAGAAAAAAATATCTACTAAACTCGCTAATAGCAAATATAGAAGAAATAAAAAGAACACTATAAAAGTTGTTGTTTATTTTAGTAAAACTTAAGGCTGATTTTAGTAACAATAGTGGGGAAGTAAATATCAATGTTAATATTACAACTAATAGAATATATATAATTGAAGACATTGCTATTGTTGTTTCTCCATAATAGTAAACACTCACTATTATCCAAGACATTCCTAATCCCCAATGCCCTAAACCCCAGCAAAAAACCTTCCAAAAGACACCATTATTATTTGATATTAATAAGCGAATCAAATAACCATAAGATATGAAAATTAAGAATTTAATTGAGAAGGGTGCGAATGCAAAAATACCTATTAATCCAAATAATGCTGGAATAATAAAATTTAAAATCTTCATTTATTTATTGAAACAATAAACTTCTTTATTCTTCTATTATTTGTGTCTGAAACTTTTATTGAGATATTCTCTAATTTAATTTTATCGCCAATCTTTGGTAACACTCCAAATTCAGAAATAAATAAGCCTCCCAAAGTTTCGGCATCAATAGTAAGTGGATCTAGTTCAAGTTCAAAGAAACTAACAAACTCTTCTATTTCAATTTTTGCATCTACATTATATTTATTAGTTGAAACTTCTATTATTTCTTGCTCTTCGATGTCATGTTCATCTTCAATCTCTCCAACTAATTCTTCAAGAATATCTTCAATTGTAATAAGTCCACATATTTCTCCATATTCATCTATAACTACTGCTAAATGAGATCTATCTTGTTTAAATTCTTCTAGAAGTGAATCAGCCTTTTTGGTTTCAGGAACAACATTTGGATCTCTAAGCATCTCATTAATATCAAAATCGGCAGTACCTTTAAATAGTTTTGGTAAGATATCCTTAGCTAATAAGATACCAGCTACCTCATTTCTTTCCTCACCCAAGACTGGATATCTAGAGTGGCCTGATTCAATTATCCTTTTGATAATTTCGTTAGTATCGTCTTTAACTTGTATTGTTACCATATCAACTTTTGGAATCATTATCTCTTTTACAGTGATATCTCCTAAACGAATTGCTTTACTGGCAATTGATTCCGCCTCTTTATCAATAATTTTTTGGTCAACGGCGTCTTTTAGAAACTCAGTTACTTCTGATACGCTTTGAGTTTTTATGAAAAATGGATTTCTAAAATATTTTTTTAATTTATTAATAATCCCCGACGGAGGCTTATTATCTTCTTGATTTATTTTTTCGTTCATTAATATGGATTGTCGATATTTATTTTTTTCAGCAATTTTATCTCTTTATTTTCCATTTGAGCTGCCATTTCATTATTTTCATGGTCAAACCCTAATATATGATATACGCCATGAATTAACATGTGAATTAAATGATCATCAAATTTTTTATTTTGTTGACGAGATTCATCTTCTAAATATTGATAACTTATTGCAATATCACCCAAATCTCCTGTGATTGGCTTTGAGATATCTTCATTTGTAAAAGATAGTACATTTGTGGGTGAGTTTTTCTTTCTGTACTTGTTGTTTAGTTCTTGTATTTCATTATTGTTTAAAATTTTTAAATTCACAGAACAGTTGGAGAGCTTTTCTTCCTCACAAATTAATGAAAAGGCCATATTAAGTTTATTCTCAAGTTGAGTTGAAATTGAAAAATCACCTGATGTTAAAATATTGAGACTCACCTATAAACCTAACTTGTCCTCAAAATATTTATAAGCATCAATAATTTTTTTAACTAGAGGATGCCTCACAACATCTGATGACGAAAAGTTAGTAAAGCCTATGCCATCAGTATCTTTAAGAACTTCTATAGCATCTGACAAGCCTGATTTAATATTTTTTGGAAGATCTATTTGAGTTAAATCTCCATTAATTACAAGATAAGAACCAAAGCCCATTCTAGTTAAAACCATCTTCATTTGTTCTTTTGTCGTATTTTGGCTTTCATCGACAATTATAAATGAGTTATTTAGTGTCCTTCCTCTCATATATGCTAAAGGAGCTATTTCAACTATACCTCTTTCAAGTAGTTTTTCAGTTTTTTCAACTCCGAGCATCTCATATAAAGCATCGTAAAGAGGGCGAAGATATGGATCAACTTTTTGAGATAAATCTCCTGGTAAAAACCCAAGTTTTTCACCAGCTTCTACTGCAGGCCTTATTAAAATAATTCTATCTACTTTTTCATTTAAAAGATGATCAACTGCTAGTGCAACAGCCAGGTATGTTTTTCCAGTTCCAGCGGGACCAATTCCAAAGTTAATCTCATTATTTGAAATATTTTCAATATAAGTTTTCTGATTTTTTCCTCTTGGCATGACACTTTTTTTAGGTGTTTTGATTTTAATAACATTAGTCATGTTTTTATCTGACTCTTGTATGCACAAATTTAGTGTTTCGCTATTAATCTCAATTCCTTGGCCTGCTGCTTCGTATAACTTTCTTAAAGCATCTACGGAAAGATCAACATCTTTTTTGTTTCCTTTAATTTTAAGATTATTGCCATTTTGAAAAATCTTTACATTAAATGTCTTTTCTACAAATTTAAGATTTTCATTAAGTTCGCCAACGAACCTAACCATAACATTTGCATCTGAGGGTTGTAATTCTAGACTAGTTAAAGATGAATCAGTTGACATTAATTTTGTAAATTACCTCTTAAACAATTTGGCAGTGCTTCATTAATTTGAATATTAATGATTTGTCCAACTAAATCAATATCATTTGATGGAAAATTAACAACTCGATTACATATAGTTCTTCCTTGTAATTGTCCTGGATCTCTTTTTGACTGCCCATAGACTAAGCAGTTTTGCAATGTGCCAACCTTCTTTCTGCTAAATCCAAATGAAAGTTGGTTTAGTCTCTCTTGAAGAATATTTAATCTTTCTTTTTTTTCTTCTTGAGTCACATCATCTTCCATGTCTGATGCAGTTGTATTTGGTCTGGGACTATATATAAAACTAAATGACTCATCAAACCTTACTTCATTAATTACATTCATGGTCCCCATGAAATCATCATTTGTCTCACCGGGAAAGCCAACAATAAAATCTGAAGAAAAACTCATGTCAGGTCGAACATTACGAATTTTTTCAATAAGATTAAGGTATTTTTCTACGTTATAACGTCTTCTCATTAATTTTAATATTCTATCTGAACCACTTTGTACAGGAAGATGAACATGACTTACAAGCTCTGGTACCTTATCGTAAACTTCAACAAGATCATCTTTAAATTCATGTGGATGGCTTGTTGTATACCTTATCCTTTCAATATTTTCTATTTTTGCTGTTAACTCAATCAATTTAGCTAAAGAAGATTTTTCACCTTTATAGGTGCCTTTGAAATTATTTACATTTTGGCCCAATAAATGAATCTCTCTAGTTCCATTTTCTGCAAGTGCAGATATCTCATTCAAAATATCTTCAATTGTTCTTGATACCTCATGACCTCTTGTTTTTGGAACAACACAAAAAGAACAATATTTATTGCAGCCCTCAATGATTGAAACAAACGCTGAGGGTTCGCCAGTTCCATGCACAGGAATATGATTAAATTTTTCTAATTTTGGAAATGAAATATCAACTTGATTAATGTTTGTTTTATTTTTATTTTCATATAGCTCTGGTAATTTGTGGAGTGTCTGAGGTCCAAATACGATATCTACTGCAGGAGCTCTTTTGATTATATTTTCACCTTCTTGTGATGCAACACATCCTCCTATAGCAATTTTCAAATCAGGATTTTTATCTTTTATTTTTCGCCATCTTCCAATTTGATGAAATACCTTTTCTTGTGCTTTTTCCCTTATCGAACAGGTGTTAAGGATTAAAAGATCTGCTTCCTCTTCATTTTCTGCTAATTCAAAGTTTTCTTTTTCTTCTAAAAGATCAAACATTTTTGCAGAATCATATTCATTCATCTGACAACCATGTGTTTTTATAAATAATTTTTTTGTCATATTTAATTAACTTTCTATAGCTTTAATTATCAAACATTATTCCCATATAATTAAGTATTATGAAAACAAAAAATGTTTACAAGATAATTTTCATACAGCTTGGTGAAATTTATGAAGTTTTTGCTAAACAAATTTACCAAAGTGATATGTACGGTTTTATCGAGGTGGAAGAGTATATCTTCAATAAAGATAAACAGCTAGTAGTTGATCCAAGTTCAGAAAAATTAAAAAATGAATTTTCACTGGTTGAGAGAAGTTATATACCTATCAATTCTATTGTGAGAATTGATGAAGTTAACGAAACTGGCGAGGCAAAAATAAAAGAGAATAAAGGTCAAGTAAGTCCTTTTCCTTTAAACATCCAACCCTCTAACAAAAAAGAATAAATTATTCTGGCATAAATAGTTTTTTATAAAATCTAAGTTCTTCTACAGACTCTTTAATATCTCCAAGAGCTCTATGAGATCCTTTTTTTTCATAAATTTGGGCTTCATTCATCCAGCGTACAGCAACTTCCTTGAAAGACGAGACATCAATATGTCTATAATTAAAGTACGCCTCTAATCTTGGCATGTACTTTGATAAAAAGCGTCTATCATGAGAAACAGTATTTCCACACATAGGTGACATATTTTCTCCTACATATTTTGAAATAAACTCTAAGGTTTCAATTTCTGCAATTTGTTCTGTTACGTTACTTTTTAAGACCTCATCTGTTAAACCAGACGATCCGTGCTGATTTTGATTCCATTCATCCATAGAATTAAGAATTTCTTTAGGTTGCGAAATGATTAAATTAGGGCCCTCTGCAATAATATTTAGACTGGAATCAGTTATTAGAGTAGCTATTTCGATAATTTTTTCTTTATCTGGATCTAAACCAGTCATTTCTAGATCAATCCAGACTAAATTATCTCTTGATTGTAAAGTTTTCATATCTTTTTATAATCGCCTCTTTAGTGTATTTTGTTCCTATTATGAAAAAAGTTCAAACTGGACAGATTGTAGAATTTTATTCAAATAGCTGTTTGGTTAAGACAAAATTTGGTGAATTCTCATGCTTAGCAATAAAAAACGTTGTTGTTGGTGACTTTGTTGAGCTAGAAATTATTCAAGATAGCAAGAAGCTAAACGGAAAAATTCTTAGCATCCAAGAAAGAAAAACTAAACTTTCTAAATCAGATGGTAGCAGGACAAAGCTTTTTGCAGCAAACATAAGTCATGTAGGAATAATAGTTACGCCAAAACCAAAAACTTCTTCAGAATTTATAGATAAATGGATATTAAAATCAAAACTATCAAATATAGAGCCTTTCATTATTAATAATAAAATCGATATTGAATCTGATAATGAATATAAAATTAAGCTTGATATCTATAAAAGCTTAGGCATAAGTACTATTGATTGCTCTGCAAAGCATGGTGATAATCTTAAAGAGCTCATAGATTTTTTAAAACAAAAATCTGTTCTTTTTGTTGGTAATTCTGGTGCAGGCAAATCAACACTATCATCTAAGCTTATTGGAAAAAAACTTAAAACAAATTCTTTGTCTAATGAGCAAGGAGTTCATACAACTTCAATATCATCATTATATGAATTGCAAAATAATACAAAAATAATAGATTCACCTGGAATGAGAGATATTGAAATAAAAAATTATAGTAAAGATCATATTATTAGTGGTTTTGAGGAAATTCTTGAAGCATCTAAAGGTTGCAAATTTACAAATTGTAATCATATTAATAACAAAGGCTGCTTTGTCATTGAAGGTCTGGCGAATGGTCAAATTAATCAAAGTAGATACAATAACTTCATAAAATTTAGAGATAATGGGTAACAAAAACAAAAAGACACATTTTGGCTATCAGGAAGTTAACGAAGCTGACAAGAGTAAATACGTTGGAGAGGTTTTTACCTCAGTAGCAAAAAACTACGACATTATGAATGATGCAATGTCTTTTGGCATGCACAGACTATGGAAAAAAATCTTAGTTGAGCTAGCCGCTGTTGGTGAAAAAGATGTCATTTTAGATATAGCAAGTGGGACAGGAGATATTGCTAAGTTAATATCAAAAGAATATCCAAATACAAAAATTTTTATGAGTGACATAAATTATGAAATGCTTGATGAGGGAAGAAATAGAGCAATTGATGAAAGCTTCAACTCAAATTGTTCTTTTTGTCAGCTAAGTGGTGAAAGCTTGCCCTTCAAAGATTCTTCATTTGACCTAATAACGGTTGGTTTTGGTCTAAGAAACTTCACAGATAAACAAAAAGGTCTTTCTGAAATGAAGAGATGTTTGTCAAAAAATGCTAGGCTTCTGGTTTTAGAATTCTCAAAGCCAATTAATCCAATGTTTTCAAGGTTATATGACTGGTATTCTTTTAACATACTTCCTAAGCTTGGATCTATTCTTGCAAATGATTCTGAAAGCTATAAATACCTTGCTGAATCTATAAGAATGCATCCAGATCAGGAATCTCTTAAAAAGATGATCTTACAAAGCGGTTTTAAGGAATGTAGATTCTTTAATATTTTAAATGGAGTTGTGGCTATACATATTGCTTACAATGATTGATATAAATAAATTATTTATTAGACTTCTAGAAGATCTTGAGGAGTCATCTCCTAATCTTAGAAAATCTCTTGAAGAAATTTCGCCACTAAAATTTTGTATAAATATAAAAGGGCATAAAAATATCTACATTAAAATTGATGATAAAGATTCTGAAATATCTTTTGGAAAAAATAATCCTCAATTTGAAATTAGAGGATCTTTAATTGAATTATTAAATTCACTAGTTTCTAAGAAATTAAATAAAAATCTCATTTTTGGAAACTCCGAACTAGCTATTGTTTTTGTAAATATTATTCTTAAATCAAATATTGATATTATTTATTTAATTGATAAATACTTTGGAAACACGTCAGCTGTTTTTGCATACTCTGTTTTGAAACTTTTTAAGTCCTCTGATAATGACTCAGATATTGAATATGAAAATATTCGCAAGCGACTAAGAGAAATTTCTATTAAACTTGATAGGTTAGAAGCCATTAAAGGTATATGAATTTTATTATCGTAATATATGAGTTATTTAGAATGTTATTTTTTGGTATTCAAAAAGGAATATTCTATGAACCTAATGGAGTAAAACTAGCTAGCTACTTAGAATCATTGGGACCAATATTTACAAAATTTGGTCAACTTTTATCTACAAGAACAGATATTCTTGATGTTGAAACTGCAAAAGATTTAGAAAGTCTTACTGATAGTTGTAAGCCATTTAATGTTGAGACACTTAAGAAAATAGTTGAATCTGAGTTAGGAGATTCAATAGAAAATATTTTTGAATCATTTGATGAAAAACCCTTAGCAGCAGCATCTCTAGCGCAAGTTCACTCAGCAACACTAAGTAATGGTGATCATGTTGTAGTAAAAGTCCTTAGGCCAAACATACATAAGAAAGTAAAAAGAAATCTAAGATTACTTAAATCGGCAGCAAAAATATTTTCTTATATTTACAGTGAAAGTTACAGATTAAAGCCAAATGAGGTCGTGCGAGATTATGAATCTACAATATTAAAAGAGTTGGATTTAAAACTTGAGGCCTCCAATACAAATTTGACTAGAAAAAATTTTTTAAACTCAAATGAATTATACATACCGGAAGTTTATTGGGACCTTACAACTTCAAATGTTATGGTCTTAGAAAAAATTGATGGCATCCCATGCACAGACATAGAACAAATTGAAAAATATGGAATAAATAAAAAAATTCTTGCCGAAAATGGAGTAATGATATTTCTTAATCAAGTTTTTAGAGATAACTTTTTTCATGCCGATATGCATCCAGGCAATATATTTGTTTCAAAAAAGAATATTGAAAATCCTGGATATATTGCAGTTGATTGTGCGATAACTGGCTCATTGTCGAATGAGGAGCGATATATATTGGCTAGAATGCTGCAATCTGTTCTTAAACAAAACTATAAAGCTCTTGCTAATTTATTCATTAGCTCTGGTTGGGTTAAAGCGGATACAAATAATATTGAACTTGAAAATACCCTAAGAGCTTGTTGTGAACCCATATTTGAGAAACCTTTGTCAGAGATAGAGTTTGGTAAGTTACTTCTATATCTTTTCCAAAGCACCAGACAATATGGTTTATCTCTTCAAACCTCCTTAGTTTTGCTTCAAAAAACATTAATTCATATCGAAGGTATGGGAAGACAAATATATCCAGAACTTGATTTCTGGGGTATTGCGGAACCTTACTTAGATAATTGGTTAAATGAGCAATTTAGCCCATTAAAGTTGAAAGATTACATTATTGAAAATAAAGAAGATATTTTGCTTAAAGCATCAGAGATTCCAGCTATAATTTTTGAAACGCTCGATGAAATAAGAAGTTTTTCTAGTAATAAAAATGCAGATGCTTTAAAAGCAAATGAATTAGAAATTCAATTATCAAAACAAAAAAACATTAATAGGGTATTCGGTATTGGTATAATTGTAATTATAACTATCATGTTGATAGTTAATTAGGAGTATTTATGGGTTTTGGCGGAATAAGTATATGGCAGTTATTAATTATTTTAGTTGTTGTGCTTCTTATATTTGGTAGTGGAAAACTTAAATCAATTGGTTCAGATTTAGGCTCCAGCATAAAAGGTTTTAAGAAAGCAGTTAAAGACGAAGACTCCAAAGAAAAAGAAGACTAAAATTGTTTCAGATTGGCTTTCTAGAAATTCTAATTATTCTAATATTAGGTTTAATAATCATTGGTCCTAATAGGCTTCCAGTTGTGGTTAAAGCCACATTAAAATTCTTTAAAAAAATTGAAAATAAATTTAATCTTTTTAAAAAAGACATTGAGGCGGACATTGGTGTAGATGAACTTAAGAAAGATGTTTTTAACGAGTTAAAAATGGAAGAGTTTAAAAAAAACAAAGAGCCTGATAATGACTAAGGATTCGATTTCAAATCATCTTCTTGAATTAAGATCAAGATTATTAAAAGTAATTGTTCTTTTTGTTGCCCTTTCGATATTAGGAATTCCATTTGCCGCTGATATTTATTCCTTTATTGCAGCTCCTCTATTAGCTTCATTGCCTGAGAGTAGCTCAATGATAGCTACAGAGGTTGCATCACCATTTATGGCGCCAATAAAACTAGTTTTTTATGTAGCTTTATTATTTTCTATGCCTTGGCTTTTTTTTCAAATATGGATGTTTATTGCGCCAGGATTATATGAAAGCGAAAGGAGATTTACTGCTCCTTTGATGATCTCAACAATACTTTTATTTTTTTGCGGAGTAAGCTTTGCATTCTTTGTAGTATGTCCAATTATATTCAAGTTTTTTGTTGGAATGGCTCCAGACTCAATTCAAGTCATGACAGATATAAATCAGTATCTTAGTTTTATATTTAAACTTGTTTTTGCATTTGGCATTGCATTTGAGATACCTATTGCAACAGTTCTCTTAATTAATAACAAAATTGTTGCCAAGGCATCATTAATTGCGGCAAGACCATATTTAATAATACTATTTCTTGTTGTAGGCATGTTACTTACTCCACCTGATATTTTTTCACAATTGTTTTTAGCAATTCCTATGTGGATTTTATTTGAAGTTGGAATATTATTTTCTAGAAATAAATAATTACTTATTTAAATTTATAAGCGTTCTGTAGAAAAACCATGGGAGTAATAACCAAGGCATTTGAGACTGCAACATTATTGTTCTTTCATTAAATTCAAAAAGAATTGGATTAATGTATGGACCAAGCGGTGATAGGGGAGCCCAAGATAAAGCCTTTCCTTCTGCCAGTTGATCATGATATAGAAACATTTCTACTAAAATATTTTGACCGATACACCATAATAATAAGACTGCAAAAGCACTCCATTTCCATTTCATAAATATGCTTTTATCTTTACCATGAGAAATCCACATTAACCATACGCCACCCAAAAGCACTGCTCCAGCATCGCCCATTGAATTCATTAACCAATTAATATTCTTTGGTAACCAAGTATTAAGATTTTCAGATCTTCTTATATTAACAGGATCCCCATCTAACCATCCAAAGGTAAACCAAAGCTCCCATCCTAACGAGCAAATCACAATGGCAATTAAATAAAATGTTGGAATCCACTTAGGTAAATTTGATTTGTTTTTGAAATAAATTAAAAAAGGTAAGAATACTGCCAAATAGACTATTGTTATTACTCTTGCCTCCTCAAAAGACATCTATTAGAGTCCTAGTCTTTTAGTCCAATTATCGTCAGATGGTCTCTCGTGATTTACAACCAAATCCACTAATTCCTCAGGATTATCAGAAACTAATAATTCTTTAAGGTTTGCTGAAGAAATAAATCCTTCTTCAACAGCCTTATCAAACCATTTTAGTAAATGATCGTAGTAACCTTCAGTATTTAAAATGCCCACGGGTTTATTGATTATTCCTAATTGATTGCTTGCCATAATTTCGGCTAACTCATCAAGCGATCCTACTCCACCAGGAAGTACTATAAACGCATCTGATCTAGACATAAATTCATCTTTACGATCAAGAAGTGTATCTGTAACTATAATTTCATTAAGTCTTGGATTTGCTAACTCTAATGCATGAAGAGATTTTAAAGATATACCAAGAACCTCAACACCATTATCAAGAGCGGTATCTGAAATTATCTTCATCAAGCCAACATTTCCTCCTCCAAAAACAACATTGATACCTTTCTTTGCTATTGCTTCTGAAATAATCTTTGCTGATTGAGCATATTTAGGATTTTTGCCTTCATGAGCACCGCAGAAAATTGAAATATTCTTCATATTATTTAAGTTTTAAAATTAAAAGTTACTGGTCCTATGTTTGTCAAAGATATTTCCATAAAAGCTCCAAATTTACCTTCTTTAACATTAGGAAATGATTTTTTAAATTCACGTACAAATTCATCATACATTAATTTAGCATTATCTGGTTCAGCTGCCTTATGAAAGCTTGGCTTATTGCCTTTATTTGTAATTGCAGCCAAGGTAAATTGACTAACTATTAAGACTTCTTTTCCTGAATCATTTAAGGGTGATGAGGTTATTCCTTTTGGGCCATCTAACATCCTAAAATTTAAAAGCTTGTTCACCATATTATTTATGTTTTGAGACATATCATCTTTCTCAACGCACACAAACATTAAGCATCCATCACCAATAGAAGTAAAAATTTCGCCGTCAATAACTATTTCTGCGCTAGAGACTCTTTGAACAGTTGCTAACAAGTCTTATCTGTCTTCGAGTTCTTCTTCCCACTTGCCAAGAGAAGCGAGTTTATTCATTTCTGCCCTGTGAGATAATTCATCTTGAGAAATGAAAACATTTTCTGGCTTTCCACCCCATGCTTGCAATGCTGCAGCTTGAAGAGCCCGTCCATAAGAGAAACTTAATTTCCAAGAAAAGCCACCAATCTTGTTCATCGCATCTAAATGAGCAGTAGCCAAGATATCTGACTGACCTCCAGATAAAAACGCTATGCCAGGAAGATCAGACGGAACATTCTCAGTTAAACATTCTAAAGTTCTCTTAGCAACCTCGCCAATGCTAGCTTGAATTTCTGAGTCTTTTCCAGAAGTAACCATATTAGGTTTTAGGATAGCGCCCTTTATATTTACGCCCTTTTTATCAAGATGATCAAACAGCGATTTTAAAGAACGAGCAGATGCGTCATAGCAATCATCAATAGAGTGAACTCCATCCATTAATACTTCTGGCTCAACTATAGGAACCATTCCATTATCTTGAGCACATTTTGCATAATCCGCTAATGCCTGCATATTCGCGTCAATACATTTATCAGTTGGAATTCCTTCACCTATATTTATAACAGCCCTCCATTTAGTGAATTTAGCTCCCATAGATGAATATTCTTTTAATCTCTCATCTAATCCATCCAATCCAACTGTCACGGTTTCTCCAGGACAATCATCAATAGGTTGAAGACCCTTATCAACCTTTATTCCAGGAAGGGCATCTTGACTAGTTATTAAATCTCTAAGTAATGTTCCGTCAGCAGCTGATTGTCTTATAGTCTCATCAAATAATATTACTCCACCAATATTGCCTTTCATTCCTTTAGACCTAAAAAGCATTTCTCTGTAATCTCTTCTATTCTCTTCGGTGGACTCGACACCAATAGAATCAAATCTTTTTCCACAAGTTGGATTGCTTTCATCAGCAGCTAAGATACCTTTGCCATCTGCGACAATATAGGCTGCTATATCTTCAATATTATTTAGTGACATAAATTAACTCCCTATTTTTTTTGAATTTAGAGCTTTAATAGAAGGTAAAACTTTACCCTCCATAAATTCTAAAAAGGCGCCCCCGCCTGTTGAACAATATGATACATCATCTGATTTAATATATTTATTTATTGCCGACAATGTTTCGCCTCCTCCAGCAAGAGAAAAAGCATTAGACTTAGCAATTTCTTTAGAAAGTTCCTTTGTGCCATTTTCAAATAAAGAATTTTCAAATACTCCCATGGGTCCATTCCAAAGAATAGTCTTAGCATTATTAATCAAAGTCTTTGTCTCCTGCTCTAGGTATAAATCTAAAATCATTTCATCTTTACCAATATTGCCTATTGATGTTTCTTTTGTATCCTCTCCTTCAAATGTTTTAGATGTTAATACTCTATTGGGTAGTATGATTTTACCTTTATCCAAGATGCTCTTTGCTATTTCTAACATTGATTCTTCAGTTAGTGAGTTTCCAACATTAAGGCCTGAAGACTTTATAAAAGTATTTGCAATACCTCCACCTACGATAATATGGTCTGCGACTTCATTAATATGCTTTATAAGCTCAAGTTTTGTAGAAACTTTTGCGCCACCTATGATAGCAACATAAGGTCTTTCATATTTTTTAAGCGCCTGCGATAAGAAATTTTCTTCTTTCTCTAGCAATAGCCCAGAGCAAGCTATTGGAGCATTCATTATTGCAGCATGAGTCGATGCCTGTTCTCGGTGCGCAGTCCCAAAAGCATCAAAAACATATATATCTCCAAGAGATCCTAATTTATAACCTAACTCTTGAGAATTCTCTTTTTCTCCTTCAAAAAATCTTATATTTTCTAAAACTTGAATATTTGATGATGACTTAAAAATTTTATTAGATTCTAATGTATCAATAAGTTCAACATCCATGTTTATGATTTTACTTAGTTCAATTGCAACAGGTTTTAGTGAAAACTCTTCCTCAAAATTTCCTTCAATAGGTCTACCCAAGTGACTTATCAAAAGAACTTTTGCATTATTTTCAAGTGCGTATTCAATAGTTGGCAAGCATGCCTTAATTCTTGTTGAATCATGAACATCCCCGTCTTTAATTGGGACGTTCATATCCACTCTAATGACTAAGTTTTTATTATTAAGATCTAATGATGATAGGTTAATCATTTAGTAATGATTTAGCTGAATTAACAACATTTTCAGTATTAAACCCAAAATGCTCAAGTAATTCACTGCCTGGAGCAGATTCTCCAAAACTTTCTATTCCAATTACTTTATCTTTTCTATTTAAAATCCTGTACCAAGAATTAGGATGACTACACTCAACAACGAGTATTGGTTTATCAGGATTAATTATTGAGCTCTGAAATTCCTCAGATTGCTGTAAAAATAAATCTAAAGACGGCATTGATACAACATTTGCAGAGATAGAGTGATTTTTTAATTCTTTTGCTGCATCTATAATCAATTGAACTTCGCTTCCTGATGCAATGAGAGTAATATCAGAGTTGTCACTTTCATCGATAAGATAACCACCCTTGTTAATTAATGATAATTGACCTTCAGTCCTTGATATTGCTGAAGTTCCTTGTCTGCTAAAGATTAAACAAGTTGGTGTTTTTTTTGATTTAACTGCCTCGTTCCAAGCTACCGCAGTTTCTACAAGATCTGCCGGCCTCCAGCTATTTAAATTTGGAGTAGATCTCAGAGTTACCATATGTTCTACAGGCTGATGTGTTGGACCATCCTCACCTAGAGCTACTGAATCATGTGTATATACAAAAATACTTGGTATCCCCATTAAGGCTGATAATCTTACTGCGTTTCTAGCATAGTCAGTAAATACCAAAAAAGTTGCGCCATATGGTTTTATGCCACCATGAAGAACCATGCCATTCATAATTGCAGACATTCCAAACTCTCTTACTCCATAGTTAATATGATTGCCTGAAGGATTTTCATTTGAGAAAGTAGAACTTGATGATGAAAAAGTATTATTTGATGGAGTTAAATCAGCAGATCCGCCAATTAATTCTGGTAATTCTTTTACAAAAAAATCAAGGCATGCTTTTGAGCACTTTCTTGTTGCCATTGGTGTATTATTTGTATCACATTCTGACAAGAAGGTTTTAAAACTTTTCTCAAAATCAATAGGTAAGTCGCCTTTAATTCTTCTTTTAAGTTCTGCTGATTTATCGGGATATTTTTCGTCATAAGTTTTAATCAAATTATCCCAATCCAAATTTAATTCAGAGCCTTTTTTGGTTGCATCCCAAAAATCATATGCCTCTTGAGGAACTTTAAATGCATCATAATCCCAATTTAAAGCATCACGGGTTTTTATTACTTCTTCCTCACCCAAAGCTGCTCCATGAACATCAGCAGTTCCAGACTTATTTGGAGAACCAAAACCAATTATTGTCTTACAAAAGATCATTGTTGGTTTGTTTGTTTCATTTTTTGCATCGACAATGGCTTTATCAATTTCTTCAATATTATGGCCATCAACACATATAGTTTGCCAACCATAACTATCAAACCTTTTTATAGAGTCATCTGTAAACCAATTTTCAATTTCTCCATCAATTGAAATCCCATTTTGGTCGTAAAAACAAATTAGTTTTCCTAATTTGTGAGTTCCAGCAAATGAACATGCCTCATGCGAGATTCCTTCCATAAGACAACCATCACCTAAAAAAGCATATGTATAATGATTAATTGGTTTAATATCATCTTCATTAAATTCGGCTGCCATTATTTTTTCAGATACCGCCATGCCAATAGCATTTGCAATACCTTGGCCTAATGGACCTGTGGTTGTTTCAATTCCAATATCTATATCGTATTCGGGATGTCCAGGCGTTTTAGAATGTAACTTCCTAAAATCTTTAAGATCATCTATCGATACATCATATCCAGTTAGATGAAGTAAGCTATACAAAAGCATAGAACCATGCCCATTTGAAAGTACAAACCTATCCCTATCAAACCAATGAGGATTTAGTGGGTTATGATTTAAGTGTTTGCCCCATAACGATGTAGCTATTTCTGCCATTCCCATAGGCATGCCAGGGTGGCCAGAATTAGCTTTTTGAACAGCATCGATGGATAGAAATCTTAATGCGTTAGTAGGAACTGTATGCTGCAAATTTTTTCCCCGTTAGATAAAAAGATAATAATATTTTTGTAATAAAAAGCAACGACATAATTTAAATATTTTATGTTTTTTGATATAAAATAGTCATATTGTGATCTCAATTCTTTTTTAGTAAGCACTCTATAAAATAATTCTTCACAGTTTAAATTCAGGGAGAAAAAAATGAGTTATATATTTACTTCAGAATCTGTTTCAGCAGGACATCCAGATAAGGTCTGTGATCAAATTTCAGATGCTGTTTTGGACGCATATTTAGCACAAGATCCAAATAGTAGAGTTGCATGCGAGACTATGATTAAAAATAACATGGTATTTATTGCTGGTGAAATAACTTCAACTGGAAGCCCTGATTTAGAGCCTGTGGTAAGGCAGACCATTAAGGACATCGGATACGATAATGATGAATATGGCTTTAATGGCGATACATGTGAATTTACAAACTTAGTTTTTGAACAATCTCCAGACATTTCTCAAGGAGTTACCGAAGGAGAAGGCGAAAACCTAGAACAAGGTGCTGGAGACCAAGGGCTGATGTTTGGTTATGCCTGTACTGAAACTGAAGCACTCATGCCTCTTCCAATTGATCTTTCTCATAGACTAGTACGACAACAAGCAGAAGTTATGAAAAGCAATGGGCTTTCATGGCTAAGACCTGATGCAAAAAGCCAGGTTAGTGCAATTTACTCAGATGACGGAAAGACGATTGAGGGTCTTTCAGCAATTGTACTTTCAACTCAACATGACGAAGATGTTACACAAGATGAAATTAAAGAAGGAGTGATGGAAAATATCATTAAGCCAATTGTTCCTCAAGAATGGATACTTGATTCTACAAAGATATATATCAATCCAACAGGTAAATTTGTAATTGGTGGTCCAGTTGGTGATTGCGGTCTTACTGGAAGAAAAATTATTGTAGATACCTATGGCGGTATGGCAAGACATGGCGGTGGTGCATTCTCAGGAAAAGATCCATCAAAAGTTGATAGATCAGCAGCCTATGCAGCAAGATATGTAGCTAAAAATATTGTTGCAGCCGGTCTTGCAGATTATTGTGAAATTCAAGTTTCATATGCAATTGGAGTAGCTAAGCCTACATCAATTAATGTAAATACATTTGATAGCGAAAAAGTATCAAAAGAGACTATTGAAAAAATAGTTGAAGAAAAGTTTGATCTTAGGCCTAAAAGTCTTATAAATATGCTTGATCTCAAAAGACCGATCTACCTTCCAACAGCGGCTTATGGTCATTTTGGAAGGACTGATATCGATCTTTCATGGGAAAAGACTGATAAAGCATCAGAAATTTCACAATAAATAAATATAAGGAAATTAATATGGAAAACGATTATAAAGTTGCTGATATAAAACTTGCTGAATTTGGAAGGAGAGAAATATCTCTTGCAGAAAATGAGATGCCAGCCTTAATGGCTTTAAGGGATAAATATCGAGATGAGCAGCCATTGGCTGGTGCAAAAATAATGGGATGCATTCACATGACTATTCAAACTGCTGTTTTGATGGAAACATTACTCGATCTCGGAGCAGAATTAAGATGGTCATCCTGTAACATATTCTCAACACAGGATCATGCAGCGGCAGCAATGGCTGCAAAAGGAGTTCCTGTATTTGCTTGGAAAGGTGAAACTGAAGAGGAGTACGAGTGGTGCATTGAACAAACTATTTGTAAAGATGGAAAGCCATGGGATGCAAATATGATTCTTGATGATGGAAGTGATCTTACAGCTATGGTGCATGCTAAGTTTCCTGACATGTTAGAGACTATTCATGGTGTGTCTGAAGAAACAACTACTGGGGTACATAGGTTAAAAGAGATGCTAGAAAAAGGCGAACTAAAAATTCCTGCTATTAATGTAAATGACTCAGTTACAAAAGCAAAAAATGATAATAAATATGGATGCAGACATAGTCTTAATGATGCTCTAAAAAGAGGAACCGATATGTTGCTTTCTGGTAAGAAAGGATTAGTAATTGGTTATGGAGATGTTGGTAAAGGTTCGGCTGCAAGTTTGGCTCAAGAAGGCATGATAGTCAGTGTTGTTGAATCAGATCCAATTTGTGCGATGCAAGCATGCATGGACGGATTTGCAGTTGTTTCATGCTACAAAAATGGCGTGGTAACCAGAGATCCTAAGGATATTAATATGGATGTTATGGGTGATACGGATTTAATAGTAACTACCACCGGTAATGTAAATGTATGTGATTCCGCAATGATAAGTACTTTAAAAAATACTGCAGTAGTATGTAACATTGGTCATTTTGATAATGAGATTGATACTGCTTATATGAGGGAAAACTATTATTGGGATGAGATTAAGCCTCAGGTTCATAGAGTTTTCAGAGATACAGCCCCAGATGGAACTCCTGATTTATCCAGCAAAAACTATATAATTTTGCTAGCTGAAGGAAGGTTAGTAAATCTTGGAAATGCAACAGGACATCCTAGTAGAATTATGGATGGATCATTTGCGAATCAAGTTCTTGCACAAATTCATCTATATAAACAAGGTTTTGCAAATGTAAACGATGCTGATAAAAAAGCTGAAATGCTAACAGTTGAAGTTTTACCAAAGAAACTTGATGAAGAAGTTGCGAGCCTTATGGTTGAAGGCTTCGGAGGAACAGTAACTCAGCTTACAAAAGAACAAGCAGATTATATTAATGTTCCACAAGAAGGTCCTTTCAAAGAGGAAACATATAAATACTAAAAGCTTCTATATCAATTTAAATAATTTAATTCATAATACTATTTATGAATTTCAAAAAAATTTTTAGTTTAATTATATTCTTACTTTTGTCTGGATGCGGTGTAAAAGGTCCTCTAATTTTTTAAAAGTCATGTTTTTGTAGAGGTAAATCTTGTATCTAAGTTTTGAAAAATGGCATGGCAATGGTAATGATTTCATAATTATTAATTCAATTGAGAACGAATTAAAAATTACCAAAAATAAAATAATAAAGATATCTGATAGAAATACTGGAATTGGATTTGATCAGCTAATAAAAATTGATCTTCCAACAAAGCCTAATCAAAACTTTTTTATAAGATTTTTTAATGCTGATGGATCGGAAGCAGGGATGTGCCTGAATGGCATAAGGTGTGCTGCAAAATATATATGGAACAATAGCTTTGCTCCAATAGGTGCAGTAAATTTCCAAACAAAAACAAAAAATATTATTTGTGAGCCTAAAGCGAACAATATGATTCAAGTTAATGTCGATTCACCAGATAAAATTATGCACAAAAGTTTACATAACAAATTAAAAAATAAATTCGTAGATAATTTCTTTATCTCAAATATCGGCAATAATCATCTTTGCATTAAAATGAAATCTATTAAAAAAGTGTGTCTTAACGAAATATATGAAAATCTTGAAAGAATCGTTAAAGAGCTCGATATGAATGTGTCAATATTTAAAAAGAACGGAAACAGTATTGATATAAGAACTTATGAGAATGGCGTTGGTGAAACTTTATCATGTGGATCAGCTGCATTATGCGTTGCTTCATATTTTCTTAAGGACAAACTTCTAAAGATAAAATCAATTGGTGGTGAATTAGTCTTTAAAAAAAATAAAAATGGTATATTAATGACAGGTCCTGCAAGTTTTATATATAAAGGAAATATTAATGACTAAAGAATTAAATCCCAAAGATGTTGAGCTTTTCTTACTTGATAATTTAGATTTCTTTGAAAACAGAGAGTCGCTTGTTGGAGAGATGAAATTTAAACATTCTTCTAGTTCAGCCTCATCGATTCTTGAAAGACAAATATTAAAACTTAGAGAAGAGCATAAAAATCTTATAAATTTATTGTCATCATTCGTTGAAACAGCCAATATTAACGAAGATCTATTCAATAAATCAAAGAGACTCACATTAAAAATTCTTGAATCTAATTCTAAACAAGAGATTATAAAAGTAGTCGAAGATGCTTTTAAAAAAGACTTTAAAGTGGACAAGCCAATACTTAAATTTTATAAAAATGAGAAAATTGATGAACTTGAAAAAGTAACTGATCTTTCATTTCACAAAGGAGCTATTCATTGTGGATCATTCTCTTCAGAAAAAATTTCAGTTTTATTTAAGGATAAGAAAGTTGAATCTATGGTGGTATCAGTAGTGCTTGTTGGAAGTCAGATTGGTCTTTTGATGCTAGGAAGCTATGATAGATCTAAATATCTTGGAGACGAAGATACCACTTTTATAGAATATATAAGGGATGTTTTAGAGAAAAAATTATCAAAATAATATATGAAGAATACCTCGCCTATTCTTAATGACATTAATGCATACCTCGTTTTTGTCTCACAAGTAAAAAATCTCTCAGAAAATACAACAAAATCATATGAAAGAGACCTTAAAAAACTTTATCTATTTCTAGATAAATTAAACGTAACAAATTATTCAGACATTAAAGAGGAAATCTGTTCTGCATGGATAGGCGACCTGTATTCACAAAATAATAAGCCTAAAAGTATTCAGAGGCACTTATCATCTGCAAAAGGATTTTTTAGATTTCTAAAAAAAAATGATCTTATAAGCTCGTCACCTTTTGAACTAGTTACTGCGCCAAAATCATCAAACACTTTACCTGATGTCCTTTCACCTGAGGATGTTGAACAACTTTTGAACTTCAAACCTTCTAATACAATAGAGATTAGAGATATGGCTATAGTTGAGCTAATGTATTCATCGGGATTAAGAGTTTCAGAGACTGTAAACATAAATATTAGTGATTTTGAAGAAAATATGTCTTTTCTTCGAGTAATTGGTAAAGGTTCTAAAACAAGATTAGTGCCAATGGGTAGATTTGCTATTAACGCAATTAATAATTGGTTGAATGAGCGGGAGAAAATTTCAAATAATACTGATGCGCTTTTTTTAAATTCAAAAGGTTCAAGACTCTCAGTTAGAAGCATTCAGCTTAGGCTAAAAAAAATGGCAATAAAACAAGGTCTGCCTCCAGTTCATCCTCATATGCTAAGACATAGTTTCGCTACTCATATGCTTGAATCTAGTGGTGATCTTAGAACAATACAAGAACTTCTTGGTCATAGCTCTTTATCAACTACACAGATATATACAAAATTAGATTATCAGCATTTGGCAAAAATTTATGACAAATCGCACCCACGAGCAAAAAAGTGAATAAGAAAATAAAAATGATAACTTTTGATCTTGATGACACCTTGTGGGATAACCGTCCAACTATAATCAAGGCAGAAGTGGACACAAGAAAATGGATAGAAGATCAAGTTGGCGAAGTTGAATGGGGAGATTTTAATGATTTTTTAGAACTTAGAGAAGATTTAATTAAAGAAGATAAAAGCATTGCATGGGACATAAGCAAACTAAGAAAGGAAATCTTTAGAAAAAAACTATCTCATGTAAATCCAAAAAAGTTAAAGAATGAAATTGTAGAAAGAGCATTTGATATTTTTATATCTAAAAGGCATGAAATTGTATTTTTTGATGGAGTGGAAGAATGTATTGCGGATTTGTCAAAAAAATATTTACTCGGAATATTAACCAATGGAAATGCGGATATTTATAAATTTAAGATAGGAAAATATTTTAAGTTTTCTATCAGCTCTCTTGAGGCTAGAGATAGCAAACCAAATAGATCTCATTTTGATATGGCCTTAGCCCAAGTGAATGATGTTACTTTTGAAAATATGCTTCATATTGGTGATCATCAAATAAATGATATGTATGCTGCCCATAATCTTGGCATAAATTGCTTATGGTTTAATAATAATGATGATGAATGGGAGCAAAATTTTAAAAAGCCAGATGAATTCTCATCTTGGAAAAATTTAAATAATATAATAAAAGACAAATATGAAAGATAAAGATCTAACAGAAGCGCTTAAAAATATTATTGAGAAAGAATTTAAGAATTTTAGCAAATTAATTCCAAAAGATATTCTGGAAAATGTTAGCAATAATATTTCCCCGCAAATCGAAAAATTTATAGAAAAAAATGGTTATGTAAAAAAATCTAAGTATCAAAACTTAGAAAGAATATTAAATGATCTTGAAAAGAGAATAAAAGAATTAGAAAAAAAATGACTATAATGAATACTAAATGAATGATTACACAAAAAAAATTTTTATAGCTGACTTAGATAAGTATCAATTCTTTCAGCATTCATCACAAATGATGATTTAAGGGTATTTGTTGCTGCTTTAATATCATCCATATTAGTAGCCTCACCAACCTGAATTACTCCTATCATAGCCATCATTACATGAGGGTCACATTGATAAACATATACTCCTTCGGTATCAAGAGTAACACTAATATCCATATTCATCTGGCCAGTCCAAGGACTTGCTCCACTGGGAAGCATCCCATCTATACTTGCTGAGTTATGAGACATATCAACAGCTTTAAAATGAATAGTGTCTCCTTTGGAAACCTTTATAACAGCTGGTTCAAAAATCATTTGGCCGCCATCGCCGGAGTTAAGCATTTTTATAGTATGTTCTGAACCTTCCGATAACTGAACTTTCTCAACTGCTACTGTATCTGAAACCATGGATTGGCTAGCTTGCGCAGCACTTCCACAATCCTGACCTTCTAAACATAGATTTACAGGGACTGATAATCTATCAATAACAGCTTCCTCATATTTCTTTCCATTAAAAAGAATTAAAAAAAATAAGGGTAAGATTAATAATAATTTTTTATTCATAATTCTTTAAGAATTTGGTTTTTGAAGTTCTATAACATGGTCTACAACTTTTAATATTTTATCGTATGAACCCCTTGGTTCAATAATATATTTTCCATCCACAATCATAATAGGTGTTGAACTTACTTTAAGCTGCCTACCATGTTTCATTGCTCTATTTACTTTTTGTTTAACCGTAAATGAGTTTATATATTGCTGAGATATTTCTGGAGAAACACCAAAACCCTTTAGGAAATCTTGAATGGATTTTGGATTTGACAAAAAATTTCCTTCTTTATGAATGGTAACAAATACAGCTGAATGCGCCGAAGAATCAAGACCAAGTGCTTCAATTGTATAGTATAAAGATGCATGAAGTTGATGGACTGGTCCCCATGTAACTGGAATTTTGGAAAATTTTACATCACTGCCTTGTTTTGACGACCAGGCGTTTACAGCTGGATCGAACTGATAACACCCACCACAACCGTACCAAAAGGTTTCTGTGACCTCCACTACACCATCTTTTTTTACAGGAAGAGGATTATCTACAAGTCTGTAATCTACACCAATTCTATAATTATTATCTTCAGAATAAGTTAATGATGCAAAGAAGATAATAAATAAGTAAGTTATAAGATATTTAGATAATTTTTTCATTGGTATAGCCCATGCATATAGTTTGCTAAAGCATCGATCTCATTATCAGTAAGATTGGAAGCGATTGATTGCATAACCAATGAAGACTCTCCTGCATTTCTTTCCTTAGATCTATATGCTTTAAGTGTTGATGTTAAATATCCTATTTGCTGTCCTGCCACAGCAGGGTAGCCTGCCAAACTATTGCCCTGACCATATACTGCATGACATGATGTGCAAGCGGGTATCTGTTTTTTTATATTTCCAAATCTGTAAAGTTGTGTTCCGAGTTCTAACAATTCTTTGTCATTTTTTGCTTGACCAACTGTACTATTATATTTTGAATAAAATGCTGCTATGTCTTTTAAATTCTCATCGGTAAGAGTTTGTAGATAAGGAGTTACTGACATCATTAAAGCATTCATTCTTGACCCATCTCTAAAGTATTTAAGTTGTTCATAAAGATATCTCTGATTTTGTCCTGAAAGTTTTGGCCAATCAGTGCTAATACTATTACCGTCAACACCATGGCATGCAGCACAAGAGTCTACTAATTGAGCTCCCACGCTTGCATCTCCAGAAATAAAAGTTTCTGGCAATTCCATTTCTTTAGATTTATCATCAGCAGCATTTACAGCAGCTGATAGGACAAAAAAAATAAAACATAGTAATGAATACTTCATTGATTATATAAATGTGTGTCTTGTTGATGTGTATTATAAACATAGGTTGATATGATATAAACGATTAAATGAAAAACCTTTTTAAAAAAACTGAGTTTGTTTTTGGTGTAACAAGCTATAAAAATTTGCCTGAAGATATTGGTTATGAAATTTTACTGGCTGGGAGATCGAATGCTGGAAAATCTAGTGCATTGAATGGTTTAACTGATAATAAAAAATTAGCAAGAATTAGTAAAACTCCAGGAAGAACTACAGAAATCAACTTTTTTAAAGTAGATGAAGATTTGAAGCTTTTAGATTTACCAGGA
Source organism: uncultured SAR86 cluster bacterium (assembly GCA_902541175.1). GTDB lineage: Bacteria > Pseudomonadota > Gammaproteobacteria > Magnimaribacterales > D2472 > SAR86A. The sequence goes on along the minus strand of CACBPP010000001.1, from coordinate 255,676 downwards.
TATGGATTTGCAAAATCCAGCAAGGCAAAAAAACAAGATTGGGGACCATTGTTGGGAGAATACTTCCAAAAACGACAAGCTCTCACCGCAGTTATTATATTTATGGATATACGTCATCCATTAAAAGAAAGCGATTGGGACATGATTCAGCTTTGCAGAGATTTTAGCGTTCCCTTTATACCAGTGCTTACAAAAAGTGATAAATTATCAAAAAATAAAATTGCAACCACCATTAAAAATATTAAAGCTAAAATTCATGAGGTAGATGCTTTAGCTATTTCATCCAAAAATGGAACAGGTTTTGACAAGCTTTCTGAGGAAATATTAAAATTTATTTCCTGATGTTAGATTATCAAATACAAAACTGTGACCTTACTTTGCAAGAGGCCTTAGATTGTTATTACAACTCTTTCCCTGATACTAAAGAAATATTTGAAGATAATAAGGATTCTGGAACTCTTCTTAGAGATCATGACTGTACTCATGTAATTTTTGGGTTGGATATATCTATAGAGCAAGAGTCTATTCTTGATACTTGGGTATTATGGGGCACTAAGTGGGAACTAAAATATATATTAGGCTATCTAAAGCTACCTCAGATAAAGCAACTATATAAAGACTTGATGAAAGAAATAGGATATTTTGGATTAATTAAAATTATTTGGAAGCTTGGTGGAATTAAAAGAAAGGTAATGTTTAGAGCTTTTAAGATGAAAAAAAAATGGCCATTTAAAATGCCCGAAGAGTATCTATCAATGAAAGTTTCAGATCTAAGAGAAATGCATGGTATCAAAGTTCTTCTTCCTGAGGAAATGAGTTACATTCCATTAGAAAGAGCTAATTAATTGAAAAAAGTTTTCTTTCTTATATCAATATTTATTCTTATTCCAGTTTGCTTGTATGTCGCTCTTGATAGAGAAAACATTGATATAAATGAATTTAGATTAAATTCTGGATATGAAGAAGTTAAGTTAAGCGATGGTATAACCTCTTATAAAGACATTGGAAGTAAAAATAACAAAGTTATTGTTTTGGTTCACGGTGCTACTTTTGGTTCACTTGCATACGAGGAATATGTGGATGTTTTTGTTGAAAATAACTATAGAGTAATAACCTATGACCAGTATGGCAGAGGTTATTCAGATAGAATACATAATGACGTAAGCATTGAGCTTATGGAAAGGCAACTTAAAGAGCTGATTGACCATTGTAAAGTAGGAGACATTATTCTTTATGGGGTCTCTTTTGGCGCTGCAGTTGTAGCAAAATATGCTGCAAATAACCCGGAAAAAATTAGTTTTGTTGGCTACCAAGTGCCTCTCATTAATTCCGCAAATATTCCTATGTTATCAGTAGCAAATATTCCTTTATACGGTGACTTATTAATAAGAGGATTTTTAGTTCCTGTTGTTTTAAAAAGAATAGAAGAGTATGAAGATTTATTGAGTAAAAAACTCCTGGATCATTACGTAGGACAATTTAGTGTTAAGGGAACTGAAAAATTTTTTAAGAAATTTTTTTTAGGTAATGCCACAGGAAATAGGCTTGAAGATCATAGTATTATCGGAAATAAGTCTATACCAAGTTATTTTGCATATGCAGAAGATGATACTGAAATAGATTCTAAGCTGGTTGAAGAAACAATTAAAAAATATCAAAGTCCAATAATTAAGAAATATTCTGGTGGTCATTTTTTTGCATCTGGTATAGAAAGAGAGGTTGCTCAGGAATTCATTGATAGTATTAAGTGATATATCAGGTTAATGAGCTTCATTCCAGTTATAGCCAATAGCAGCTTCAGCAATTAGAGGAATATTTAATTTAACAGTTTTCTCCATAGTGTCTTTCATTTTCTCCATGACTATATCAGCGTTGTCTTTTGGACACTCAAAAACTAATTCATCATGAACCTGCATAATCATTTTTACTTCTTGCATTTCGTTTAATAAAAGCTTGTCGATATCCAGCATAGCCTTCTTAATAATATCTGCTGCTGAGCCTTGGAGAGGAGCATTAATAGCAGCCCTTTCCGCTGCTTGTCTTCTTAAACCATTTGCTGCGTTGATTTCATTTAAATAAAGTCGTCTACCCATAATCGTTTCAACAAACTTATCTTCCTTTGCTTTTGCTTTTATATTGTCCATATAATCCCGGACACCTGTATATCTCGCAAAATATGTATCTAAATATTCTTGTGCTTCGCCTCTTGGAATTCCAAGTTGTCTTGTTAATCCAAAAGCAGACATTCCATACATTAACCCAAAATTAATCGCTTTAGCGCTTCTTCTTTGATCTTGAGAAACATCTTCAATTGAAACTCCAAAAACCTCAGCTGCTGTTGAAGAATGAACGTCTATATCATTATTAAATGCATTGGTTAAATTTTTATCATCTGATAGATGAGCCATTATCCTAAGTTCTATTTGAGAGTAATCTGCTGATATTAATATATTGCCCTTCTCAGGAACAAAAGCCTCTCTAATTCTTCTGCCTTCAGCAGTTTTTATAGGTATATTTTGTAAATTTGGTTCAGTAGATGACAGCCTGCCAGTTGAAGTTACGGCTTGTTGATATGATGTATGAATTCTTTTTGTCTTAGGATTTTCAATATTTATTAAACTATCTGTATAAGTAGACTTTAATTTTGCTAGCGTCCTATATTGCAGAATAATTTTTGGCAATTCGTATTCTTCAGATAATCTTTGAAGTGTATCCTCATTTGTAGATGGTTGACCTTTGGGTGTTTTTTTTAGCACAGGTAATCCTAATTTTTCATATAGTATTTCTAGAAGTTGCTTTGGAGAATCTAAATTAAATTCTTCACCAGCAATCTTGAAGGCTGCAGAAGATAATTCATCAATCTTTTCACTCAACTCCTTAGAGTGGTTGGCTAATTTTTTCTTATCAATTTTTGCACCATTTTGCTCAACTCTTGATAAAACATGAACAAGCGGATATTCAAGATCCTCGAGTAACTTTTGCTGAATGGGCTTTTCTTTTAGCAATGGAGATAACACGTTATATAGTCTTAAAGTAATATCTGCATCCTCAGCAGCATAATCAGTGGCTACATCTAATTTAACTTGAGCAAAACTTATTTGTTTGGAGGCAGTTCCAGTTACATCGGTGTATTTTGTAGTTGTATAGTTTAAATAATAATCAGCGAGTCTATCCATACCATGTCTTGTGGCTGTACTATTTAATACATATGACATTAACATTGTGTCTGCCAAAAACTTTGTTATGTTAATACCGTGTCTTGATAATATTGGGATATCAAATTTTAGATTCTGTCCAACAATCTTATCTTGATTTTCTTCTATAACAGGGCCAAGGACTGTAATCACCTCATCCATGGATAATTGATCTGGGCAGCCTTCATAATCATGTCCAATTGGAATATAACAACCTTCGTTTTCTGCTACTGAGAGAGACATCCCTAACATGTTAGCAGAAACAGTTTGGACAGAATCTGTTTCAGTATCTATTGCAAAGGCTTTAGATTTCTTTATTTTATTAATCCAGGAATTTAGATCTTTTTTGCTAAGGACTGTTTGATATTTTCCATTTTTTTTAGGAGCCTGCTCATCTTTATCTTTGTTTATTGGTGCAAATTCTAAATCTTTAAAAATCTTATCTAGCTCTTCTTGGTTTGGATTTAGTTTTAAAAGATCTTCAAACTTTACATTTAAATCAACATCTTCTTTTAAGGAAACGAGGTCAACATTTCTTTTAAGTTCACTTAAGCTATTTCTTAAATTATCTCCAACAACTCCTTTTATCAAGTCAGCATTTTTTATAACTCCATCCAAATTGCTATATTCGTTGAGCCACTTTGCAGCAGTTTTTTGACCTACTTTAGGAACACCTGGGATGTTATCTGATGAATCACCAACAAGAGCTAACATATCTCTTATTTGATTAGGTTTTACACCAAACTTTTCAAATACTTTTTCTTCGTTAAAAATTTCATGCTTCATAGTATTCATTAAAGTTGTATCTGGATCTTCAACAAGTTGCATCAAATCTTTATCTAAGGATGAAACAACACATTTATATTTGGCATCTTTAGCCATTCTAGTAATTGTTGCTATCACATCATCTGCTTCAACGCCTTCGATTTCTATAAGTGGGAATCCTATGGCTCTACAAATTGATTTGACTGGATCTAATTGCAATCGAAGTTCGTCAGGCATAGGGGGCCTGTTAGCTTTGTATTCCGAATAAATTTCGTTTCTAAAAGTTTTTCCTTTTGCATCAAATACAACAATGATAGGAGAGCCCTCACTGTCTTTCTTTAAATTCATAAGCATATTTGTAACGCCTTTTACCGCGCCAGTTGGCTGTCCTTTTGAGGTGCTTAGTGGTGGCATAGCATGAAAAGCTCTATATAAATATGAGGATCCATCAATTACAAAAATTCTGTCTTTCATGATTAGCTTTTATATAATGTATTATGACTCTTGTTTTTCTATAATGGAAAAAATGTATAAAAAAATCTCAACTATTGTAAAAAGTATTTTTCAAAACTATTTTGAGCTTACTGTTACTTTTTCAGCTCTATTAATAATTGCCACAGCAATATTAATGGACCAGTTTATGTATTTACAGGCTTGCGCCTTATGTATTCTTACACGGTATGTTTTTGGATTGGTAGCAGTTTCAGGATTGCTAGGATATTTATTTAGAAAGCAATTTGTAAGTGCTATATTAATTTCTGCATCCTCCCTAATTGGATTATTTGTTACTTCTAGACAAATATATATTCAAAACATGTCTTTTGATGAGCTGCTAAGTCTCTCAGGTTGTGGAATGCCTTTTCATGCTCAAGTAGATTATTTTGGACTTATTGAAGCTATAAATAGGACGCTTGCTGGTGGTCCAAGTTGTGCGGAGGATGGGTGGAGATTTATTTTTAATTTTGCAGAGTATGGCTTTATTTTTTTTGCAACTTACCTAATTGCTACAGTTTTTAAGTATAGAAGTTTAATTAAATTAGCTTGATTTTGTAGCAAAACTACATATTTTTATCTTTTAAATCCCTGTTAATACAACAAATTTATAGATTATTGACTTACTTTGGCATTAAATTTTAAATACACTACATAGTAGTTCGATATATTACTAACAATTAAAATATTATAGGTACATAATTATCTCCTCAACATATATAATTATTCCCCCCAAGTACCTATAATATTTGTTAGTAACATGAACATCCAACAAAATACCTCGGAAGATCTATACCTTACAAATGAAGAGCTTATACAAGAAGCTATAAATAATGATGAGGGTGTGATTGCATCTAATGGTGCTTTTTCAACATCTACTGGAGAAAGAACCGGAAGAAGCCCCAATGACAGATTTATTGTTAAAGAAGCTGGAACAAAAAATCTTATTGATTGGGGTGAAATTAACAAGCCTTATGAAGAAGAAAAATTTGATGCATTGTGGAATAAAGTTGAAACATATCTAGCTGAAAAAAATAGATATATTTCTAACGTTCATGTGGGTTCTCATGATGAGCATTATTTGCCAGTTAAAGTTACAACAGAAACTGCGTGGCATTCTTTATTTTCTAGACTTATTTTTGTAGCTACCGATGATTATAATCCGGCCAATAAGCAAGAGTGGCAGATAATAAGTGCTGCTAATTTTGTTTGCGACCCCTCTGAAGACGGAACAAATTCTGATGGTTGTGTGATTATAAATTTTGCAAAAAGAAAAGTTATTCTTGCTGGTATGAAATATGCAGGTGAAATGAAAAAATCTATGTTTTCCGTCCAAAATTTTCTACTTCCAGAAAAAGGTGTTCTACCAATGCATTGCTCTGCAAATGTAAATTCTAATGGAAACGTAGCTTTATTTTTTGGTTTATCTGGTACAGGAAAAACTACGCTATCAGCTGATCCTAAATGTTCACTCATAGGAGATGATGAACATGGATGGAGCAAAGGCTCAGTTTTTAACTTTGAAGGCGGGTGTTATGCAAAAACAATTAATTTAACTGAAGAAAATGAACCTGTAATTTATAAAGCTATCAAACATGGAAGTGTTATAGAGAATGTTTTTATAAATGAAGATGGCACGCCTGACTATAGTAATACTTCGCTTTCTGAAAATGGAAGATGTTGTTATCCAAGGTCTCACATTGAGGATGCTGTTGAAAGCAATGCAGCTGGCGAGCCTAAAACAGTTATTTTTTTAACTTGTGATCTTACAGGTCTTATCCCTCCTGTCTCATTATTATCTAAAGAGGCAGCTGCGTATCATTTTTTGAGTGGATATACAGCTAAAGTTGGTTCAACTGAAATGGGATCAGGATCTGATATAGAATCAACTTTTTCAACGTGTTTTGGGGCACCGTTTTTTCCGAGGCCTGCAAATGTATATGCAGACCTTTTAATGGAACGCATTGAGAGTTTTAATTCTAAGGTTTTTCTTGTAAACACCGGTTGGACTGGAGGGCCTTATGGAATAGGGTCTAGATTTAAGATACCCACAACGAGAAGAATTGTTAACGCAATTCAGGATGGTGAGCTTGATAATGTTGAAACAACAACTGTTCCTGGATTAAATCTATCTGTACCCATAAAGGTTGATGGAGTAGATAGTGAATTACTAAATCCAATTAATACATGGAAAAATAAAGATGAGTACGAAAAATATCTTTCAGAATTAATTACAAAATTTCAAGAAAACTTCAAAAAATTTAATGCAAAACCTGAAATAGTAAAAGCTGGTCCAGGGTTTAATGACTAATGCATTACTAAAAAGTAGATTAGAGAATTTAAAAGACTCAGGCTTTTTTAAAAATCTAATTATAAAAAGAGGTATAGAGAAAGAATTTTTTAGAGTAGATAAAGAGGGTAGTATATCTAAAAAACCTCATCCAGAAGCTTTGGGGTCTGCTCTTACAAATAAATTTATAACTACAGATTTCGCAGAGGCACAGGTCGAGCTAGTTACTCCCACATTTGAAGATGTTAATGATCTTTATAATTTTTTATATTCTCTTCACGTATTTGTAGGACAAAGTATTGATGATAATGAGATGTTATGGCCTTTTTCAATGCCTCCACAAATTGAAGATGAATCAGATATAAATTTGGGCTTTTATCACCAAAGCAACATTGGCCTGCTTAAGCATGTATATAGAAAAGGACTAAAAGTAAGATATGGACCGACCATGCAATGCGTTTCTGGTATGCACTATAACTTTTCTATAAATCCTGATTCTCTTACTTTTTTAACTAATTCAAATCACCAAGTTGATATTGATGAAGCCTATCTTGGATTAATAAGAAACTTTAAAAGATTGTTTTGGTTTGTGCTTCTAGAATTTGGTCAAACGAATGTAGTTGATAAGTCTTTTGTTAATAATAGAGAACATAAACTAGAAAAGCTTAACTCTAACGATATGTATCTTTTAGATGCAACGTCTTTAAGAATGAGTGATATAGGATATCAAAGTAAGGCTCAGAAAAATTTGAATATTAAATATAACTCGTTGTCAGGTTTTCTAAAAAAGATAAAGGATGCAATTACTGTTCCTTACAAGGACTTTGAAGCACTTGGTTTGTTAGATTCTAATGATGAATACCATCAGATCTCAAATGGAATTATTCAAATAGAAAACGAATATTATGATGCTATAAGGCCTAAAAGATCATCTTTAAATGGCTTGAGGCCATACAATCTTTTAAAAGAATATGGAATTGAGTATCTTGAGGTCAGAGGTGTTGATCTATTGCCTGATGACATAACTGGTACATCAGTTCATCACATGCAATTTTTAGATATTATTCTTATTTATTGTTTAATCGATCAAAGTCCTAAGATATCAGATGATGAGAAAGAAAAAATTGATTTAAACGATTCAAAAGTTATTTATAAAGGAAGAGATAATGATACAAATATAGATAAAAACAATCGGGTGGTAAATATCAATGAGGCAAGAAATGAAATAATTGATGATCTTAAGCTAGTTGCATCTTTTTTTGAGAATAGTGAATCATTCATAGAATCTATTGAGTATGTTATTGGCTCAGTAAAAGGAAAAATACCTGATAATAGCTTTCATTCAGATGGTGTTAAAAAAGCTAAAGAAAATATTAAAATTTTAAGATCTAATGGTTCATTAAATTTAGATGGTATAAAAAAAGAAGCAGAGTTATCATTAAATAAATTAAAAGAAATTCCAGAAAATACAAACGAAGAAATGAATGAATTCGTTAAAAACTACAACTTAAAGTTATAGGGGGAAATTATGAAAGCTTTACAATGTGTCGAGCTGGGCATGCCAGATAAATTACAAATTAATGAGGTGCCTGATCCTGAAATTCTACCTGGACATGTGCTAATTAATAATAAAGCTGGTAGTGTTAACTTTCCTGATGTTTTGATGATACAAGGGCTATATCAATTTCAACCAGAACTACCTTTTACCCCCGGAGGTGAATCATCAGGTATAGTTGAAGCAGTCGCTGAAGATGTAAAAAATTTAAACGTGGGTGATAGAGTATTTGCAATGACTGGTTTGGGGGCTTTTGCTGAAAAGATTGTTGTTCCAGAAACAGCTGCTGTGAAAATACCAGACTCTATGAGCTTCGAAACTGCTGCTGCTTTACCAATGACGTATGGCACATCCCTATATGCTCTCAAACAAAGAGCGGATTTGAAAGAGGGAGAAACTTTATTAGTTCTTGGAGCGGCAGGAGGTGTTGGTCTTGCTACTGTAGAGCTTGGAAAAGCTATGGGAGCTAAAGTCATAGCTGCAGCATCAACTGAAGATAAAATTAATCTTTGTAAAAAACATGGCGCTGATGAAGCTTTTATTTATCCATCAGGAAAGCTTGATAGAGATCAGCAAAAGGAACTCTCATCTAAAATAAAAGAATTAACAGGAGGCATTGGTGCTAACGTTGTTTATGATCCTATTGGCGATTCATACTCAGAGCCTTGTATCAGAGCTACTGCATGGGATGGCAGATATTTAGTAATTGGATTTGCTGCAGGTGAGATTCCAAAAATTCCAATCAATCTTGCTCTACTAAAGGGTATGAAAATTGTTGGAGTTTTCTGGGGAGCATGGGTTGGAATGTTTCCTGAAGAAAATAAAAAGAATTTTGAAGAGCTGTTTAAACTTCACTCGGATGGGAAAATTAATCCAGAAGTCTCTGATTCATTTAGTTTAGATGATGGTGCACAAGCAATTGCTCACCTTAAAGATAGAAAGGCTAAAGGCAAAGTGATTATTAAAATATAAAGATTACTGAGTTACCGATTGATAAGTCAAAGATAGTCTTGATAAGTCGAATGGAGGTCTAAATACTCCTGCAAATTCCCCATTTGGATTTAGCAGTATTATATTATTTACATGATTGTCCAAGTGAGAATGATCAGTCTCTCCTCCACTTGGCATTACATTATTCACAGATAGCTGTGTTGCAAGATTTATCAACATAGGCCTGACATTTGATACGCCAATAAATGCCTCATCAAAGCCCTTTGCATACTTATTAATCTGTTCTGGTGAATCTCTTTCAGGATCAATGGAAACCAGAACAAATTGTTTATCTTCTAATGGAAAGTTTTTTTCTCTTAAAACTTTGACAAGTTTTGACATTTGATACATTGAGGTTGGGCACTCGTCAGGACATCTTGTAAATCCAAAATACATTAAAGTCCATTTTCCAATTAAGTCATCTTTTTTAAATTCAATATTATCTTCTGACAAAAAAGTAAAATCTGATATTTGCTTTGGAGTTTCAAAAAGAAAAAGGCCATTGATTAAAAGTTCATTTTCACTCAAAACTCTTGGCGATGTTAACTTATTAATGAAAAGGGCTAAAACCGTGAATATAAAAAGAAGAATTATTAATATATTTTTTTTTATCGTCATTAGGCCACAATTATAAAATGATCTACCAGTAAAGCTAAGAAAATTAAAAAAATGTAATAAATTGAAAATTGGAAAGTGCTCATTGCATCTTCATCGTTGTCACTGTAATAAAGATTAATTGAGTAATATAAAAAGACTGAACTTAATATTAGAGCAGAAACTAAATAAATTATTCCAGACATTAGAACCACATATGGCAACAATGAGACTATGAACAAAATAATCGTATATAAAACTATTTGAAGTTTAGTAAATATTACTCCATGTGTGACAGGCAACATTGGAATTGATTCCTTCGCGTATTCATCCTTTCTATAAATTGCAAGCGCCCAAAAATGTGGAGGAGTCCATACAAATATTATTAGAACTAACAACAAAGCGTAGGGATCTATTGTATTTGTTACAGATGACCAGCCCAATAATGGTGGAGCTGCACCAGCAAGACCTCCAATCACAATATTTTGTGGGGTAGCTCTCTTCAAATAAACGGTATAAATAAAAGCATATCCTATTAGAGATGCTATTGTTAGAACCATTGTTAATGTATTTACATATAAATATAAAATTGTTGCGCCCAAGCCTCCTATAACCAAAGCAAACATTGATGCATGCATTGGTGACAGATCACCCTGAGGCAATGGTCTTTGATCGGTTCTTGTCATAGATGCATCAGTCTCACGATCAATTACCTGATTGATTGCAGCTGCAGAAGCTGCACAAAATGCTATACCAACTAAAGACACGATCAAATAACTGAAAGAACTTACAGATTTTTCTGCTAACAACATTCCTACAAAAGCGCATATCAGCATCATGTAAACTACATTTGGTTTACAAAGTTGATAATAACTTTTAAGAAGGGTCATTTCTTCCAAGCTAAGTAATTTACAGTAAATGTTGCTAAAAGAAGACAGGCTGCAAATAAATTATGAGCAATCGCCACGTATAAAGGTAAAACATATACAACATTAGTAATTCCCAGTGCTATTTGAGTTAGAAGAAGAATGCCGAGAGTTGAGGCAAGCGGAGCTGCTTCGGAAAACCATAGTCTAGACATAAGTATAAGAAATATAAACGTAACTAGTATTGCTGAAACTCTGTGAGAATAATGTATGGCTACTCGCGCAGGATTGTCTAATAATCCATACAAATAGTTTGGGCCAACTTCTTGGTTTAAATTAAATCCACTCTTAAAGTCCATCTCTGGCAAATAAGTTCCCTGGCATGTTGGAAAATCTGCACATGCTAGAGAGGCATAATTAGTACTAGTCCAAACTCCAAGGAATATCTGAAATATTAAAGCTAAAAATGCTACGCCAGCAATAATTTTTAAATTTGAAATATTTATCTGGTTAAATATTTCAAAATTTCGAGATTTTAAATAAATAAAATAAAACAGAGTTAACGTGGTGAATCCTCCGAATAAATGCAATGTAACTATTATGGGTAAAAGTTTTAAGCTTACTGTTAAATATCCAAAAATGCCTTGGCAACATATAAAAAATAATAAAAATGACGACCAACCTTGTATTGATCTATCATTTGTCTTTCTAAAAGACAGATAAACTAGAAAGATTGCTATCAGGCCAAGTCCTGCTGCAAAATATCTATGCACAACCTCAGGAATTGCTTTATTAATATCATATGGAAATAACGGATATCTACTTTCTGCTATAGCAATGTCTGCCTCGTTAATAGGAAAAACAACAAAACCATAGCATCCTGGCCAATCTGGACATCCAAGACCAGCATCTACAAGACGCGTCCATGCTCCCAATGCAATAACCACAAATGCAAAGCAAATACCAAAAAGAGACAAATTTTTAATTTGATTCATTAAATTAACACCTTCAAGTCTTTTAAAATTAATTTTGGGTCAGTATCTGGTAAAAAATACATAACTGCCCTTCCATATGGATCGATTACAAATATTGGATTTTCAATATTAAAATCAAGCGATGAATTTCTTTGTAAAACGTTTAACAATACCCCGTTTTTATCCTCGATAATTTCAACTCGTGGATATTGTAATTTAATATCTTTAAGATTGGGTTCAAGTAATTTATTTGAATAGAAAATTACTCTCTTAAGCTTATTGATATCTCTATTAAGTGCGACATTTAGTTGTCTTGCAAGGTATATGGATTCCTCGCTGCTATCTATATTTGTAACATATACAGATAATATCCATTTACCATCTTCAAACTTAATAAGGTCTTGTTTACCTTCTATATTTTTAAAGTCATTTAAATCAAAATAGCTTTTAAAAAATACGCCATTGTTTTTAGTGCCTTCTGGAGACATGCCTGATAAAAAATATAAGGTCGAGAAAGTAACAACCAGTATTGGTGTAAGCAACAAAACTGCAAGAAAAATTTTACTTCTCATTTTTTTTGTATCCGTACCAGACATACATGCCGCATAAAACTATAAACATTAAAAACCATTGAGCTGAATAACCATAATGTTTTACTGGCGTCATGTTTGTTGGATTAATTTTAATATATTCTAAGCTATATCTGCTTACTGGGTCTGCTAAAAGAATTAATGGATATATTGATTCATTGTACTCTTTTGATATTACATCAATATTCTTAGTTTGCGATATTTTTGGCCATTCACTAGACACTAGCTCGTCTGAGAGAACAAGTCCAAGTTCAGGTGATTCTAATATCCCGCTTACTCTTTCTTTAATATCCTTAATACTGATATTTGGTAAGTCTGACATATTTCTGTTTCTTTTTATCCATCCTCTATCTATCAGGATTAGATCACCTGTTTCGTTTAGCCTGAAAGGTGTAAGCACTTTATATCCAGCAATGCCTCCATTTATTACATTATCAATTAATATTTGATTGGCTCCATACCAAGTTCCTTCCACATATACTCTTTCCCATTTTTTTGAATCCTGTTTGATCTCTTGGGGTTCTATAACTGAGTTTTTATCGAATTCATCAAGCAATACTGTTTTTGCTTGTCCTCTTTCGATTTGCCACAATCCTAATGAGAAAAAAATAATTGCAAACGTAACAAAAAAAATTGTAATTCTTGCTCCTGGATTAAATTTATTTTTTTTCATATCTATAAAAGTATATATGCATTAAAATTTTATTATGATTACTACCTTAATTTATATCGTAATACCTCTGTTACTTCTTTCACTTGCTGGCGGTCTTTTTTTTCTACTTGTAGATAAGGGCGAGACAGGAAGAAAAAGAACAGTTTACTTGCTTGGTCTTAGAGTTTTCTTTGCTACAGTTTTAATCATTTTAATTGCAATTGGTTTATATACTGGCGAACTTGGTAACAGCGTTCCTTGGGAAGATTCTTAATTATAAAATATAAACAAATATAAATAGCATTAGCCAGACAACATCTACAAAATGCCAATACCATGATGCAGCTTCAAAGCCAAAGTGATCGTGTTGCTCAAAGTGACCTGCAAAAACTGATCTTGCAAGCATAATAGCTAACATAAAACCGCCCATCATCACATGGAAGCCATGAAAACCAGTAAGCATAAAAAACGTTGATCCATATATTCCAGAATTTAATTTAAGGCCATAATGTGCATAAGCTTCATAATATTCAAGAGCCTGCAGTCCAACAAAAATTAAAGCTAAAAGAACTGTAACTCCAAGATATACATTAAACTTTTTTCTATTTCCTTTTTTTAAACCAAGGTGGGCTAAGTGAACAGTCCATGATGAACTCAAAAGAACAATTGTGTTCCACAAAGGCAGCCATAAAAGAGCCTTACTCCATCCTGGCCATGCCATGCTCTTGTCAGCTAAATCATACTCATTACCTTGATCCGGTGTGGTCATAACCGGCCATGAAGATTCAAAGGCTGGCCATAGTTCAATGGCTGTAATTGCTGCTCCTTTTGATCCTTCGCCAGCTAACCAAGGAACTGCTAGAGTTCTAACATAAAATAAAGCACCAAAAAATGCGGCAAAGAACATGACTTCAGAAAAAATGAACCATGCCATTCCGTATACATAAGATTGTTTTAATTGATTAGAATCTAATCCAGCAAGATGTTCTTTTATTACTTGTCTGAACCAAAAAAACATGGTCAAAAATAAACATGCAAATCCTGAATATAATATATATACAGAGTTGCTGTTTGGGTCATCTAAGTTATTTATCGTACTTGAAGCTCCCATAACCAATAGAAACAAAGAAACTGCCATAAAAATTGGAAATCTGCTTTGATCTGGTACGTAATAACTTCCCCCACTCATATCTGCTTTACTCCATCGCCATTTGATTATGAGCTAAAACCTCATCATCATAATTAGTTATATCAAAAATTGTATAAGATAAAATTATGTTTTTAATATTTGAAGGTAGTTCATTTGAAACCAATAGTTTGACTGGAAGCAGTGCTTCTTCACCTGGCATAAGTTCTTGCTGCTCAAAGCAAAAACATTCTAGTTTTTTTAGATGTGCAGCTGCATTTGATGGAGCAACACTTGGAACTGCCTGAGCAGTCATTTTTTTATCAGTTGTATTTTTAACGTAAAAAGTCGCGCCATGATATTTGCCCGTTTCAATCTTCATAACTTGTTCGGATGGTTTAAATGTCCACGGCATATTCTCATTATTTGTAGATATAAATTGAATTGCTATAGTTCTACCATCATCAGTAACTAGCTCTTCAGAATATTCGGATTGAAAAACCTTTCCATTGATCCCTGTAACCTCACAAAAAACATCATAAAGAGGAACGAGTGCGAAGCCAAAAGCAAACATCAAAGGAACAGCCACAACTAGTTTAATTAATGTTTTCTTAGCTTCTTTCTTCATCAATCAACCTTTGGTGGTGTTGAAAATGTGTGGTACGGAGCTGGTGAAGCAACTGTCCACTCAAGCCCTTTGGCGCCTTCCCAAACTTGATCTGTTGCCTTTTTGCCACCCATCACAGTCTTGATAACAATAAATAAAAACAGTAATTGAGAGAACCCAAATAGAAATGCTCCAATACTAGAAACCATGTTCCAGTCAGCAAATATTAGAGCATAATCAGGGTATCTTCTTGGCATTCCAGCCAAACCAATAAAATGTTGTGGAAAGAATGTAACGTTTACACCTATAAATGAAAGCCAAAAATGAAGTTTGCCGAGTCTTTCGTCATACATATTTCCAGACCATTTTGGAATCCAATAATAAACAGCGGCCATGATAGAGAATATTGCTCCAGGAACCAAAACATAATGAAAATGAGCAACAACAAAATATGTATCATGATATTGGAAATCAGCAGGAACAATAGCAAGCATCAATCCTGACAATCCTCCGATAGTAAATAAAACAACAAATGCAACTGCAAAAAGCATAGGCGTTTCAAATGTTAGAGATCCTCTAAACATAGTCGCTACCCAATTAAATACTTTTACACCAGTAGGCACGGCTATCAACATAGTTGCCCACATAAAAAATATTTCAGCTGCTAATGGCAAGCCAACTGTAAACATATGGTGAGCCCATACTACAAAAGAAAGAATTGCAATTGAAAGCATAGCCCAAACCATTGAAGAATAACCAAATAGTTGTTTCCTCGAAAAAGTCTCGATAATGTGGGAAACGATACCAAAGGCTGGCAAAATCATTATGTAAACCTCAGGATGGCCAAAGAACCAAAAAATATGTTGAAAGAGAACAGGGTCTCCGCCACCAGCTGCATTGAAGAAACTTGTTCCAAAGTGGATGTCCATTAACATCATTGTTACTGCTCCGGCCAAAACAGGCATTACAGCTATTAACAAATATGCAGTTATTAGCCATGACCATACAAATAATGGCATTTTCATTAAGGTTACACCTGGTGCTCTCATATTCATGATTGTTACAACCACATTAATTGCGCCCATAATTGAAGAAGCTCCCATTATGTGAACAGAAAATATAAAAAACGTTACGCTTGGCGGTGCATATGTTGTTGAAAGTGGTGCATAAAATGTCCATCCAAAGTTAGGAGCTCCGCCCTCCATGAAAAGGGATGATAAAAGAATAAAGAAAGCAAAAGGCAATATCCAGAAACTCAAATTGTTCATTCTCGGTAATGCCATGTCTGGTGCCCCAATCATCATTGGAACCAACCAGTTAGCGAGTCCAACAAACGCCGGCATAACACCACCAAATATCATGATCAAACCATGAAGCGTTATCATTTGGTTATAAAATTCAGGCTCAACTATTTGCATACCAGGCTGGAAAAGCTCAGCTCTTATTATCATCGCCATTGCTCCGCCTATAAGGAACATTGCAAAACTAAACCATAAATATAGTGTTCCTATATCTTTATGATTAGTTGTGTATAACCATCTAGTGATTCCTTTTGCTGGGCCATGATCGTGATCGTCATGGTGATTCTCTATTACTGCACTCATAATATTTTCCTATATTAAATCTTTGGTTCCTTATAATCCACGATATCTTTGGGTATTACGATTTCTCCATCTCCCTTCTCAGCGTTACCCCATGATTGTCTTGTGTACGTAATTACTGCCGCAAGTTCAACCTCTGAAAGATAGCTAAATGAATTCATGGCTGCTCCTTGAACACCTTCCATGAGAATTTCAATATTTCTATCTTTGTCATTCATAACGATGTCACTTCCTGCAAGCGCCGGAAATATTCCAGATATGCCTTGACCAGACGTTTGATGACAAGCAACACAATTTACTTCATAAATGCTTTCACCTCTTTCAACCAATTCAGCAGCCGTCCACTCTTTTGTTGTTAACTCAGCTAATTTGATTGCTTCTTGTTTTTTAGCAAAAACCCATTCGTCATATTCAGCTTGTTCAACAACTTTTACAACTATTGGCATGAAGCCATGATTTTTTCCACACAACTCGGTGCACTTGCCTCTGTAGATTCCAGGTTCGTCGACAATAGTCCAAGCTGTGTTTACAAATCCAGGTATTGCATCTTGTTTAATCGCAAATGCAGGCAACCACCATGAATGAATTACATCATTGGCTGTTATTAAAAATCTTACTTTCTTGCCAGCAGGAATTACAACCATCTCATCAACTTCTTGTAAGTAATTTTCTCCCTTAGGAACTAGGTTATATATCTCATCCAAATCGGTTGATAGGTTCGAAAAGAAGCTTACATCGTCCTCAAGATATCTGTATTGCCATTTCCACTGATATCCAGTTACTTGAATATTAATATCGCCCGCCTCATCATCATAAATTTTGACAAGTGTTTTTGATGCTGGAACAGCCATAGCTATCAGGATCAAAAATGGAATAATGGTCCAAGCTATTTCAAGCTTATGATTTTCATGAAACTTAGCAGGTACTGGATTTTTTTTCTTTGTATGAGCCCACATCGAGTAGAACATAACGCTGAAAACTATGACTCCAATTGCAACACATATCCAAAAAATTAACATGTGTAGCTCAAAAACTTCGTTACTTATATCGGTACTACCTCTAGTCATATTTAATGCAAACCAATCAGCCTGCATAAATGGTGAAACTAGCAAAAGTAAAGCTATAAGAAAGGTATTTCTCTTTGTAAAGCTAAGAAGATTAAATAACATTATCCGCCCAAATAAGTGTGTCTTATAATAATAAAATTTAGTTATAGTACATTATAAGCTATTTATATATATACAACCAAGTAAAAAAGCACTTTTTTGTGCTACGTATGATATATGTTTGAAGGTTTAATTTCTATCGATTTTCTTCCCTATTTTTTTTAAAATCTTCTAAATTGACCACCTTAATTTCATTGATATTATCTTTAGATTTTTCTTTAGGTCTTTTTTCAACAAAATCACAATTAACACAATAAATTTCATCATCTGTAGGATTAAGAGCAATAGTATCTTGTGATTTACATTCAGGACAGATTGCTCCAGCTATGAATTGTACAAATCGTTTCATTCTCTCATTCCCTCAAGATCACTAATAACACTATCTGTTTCTGGAAATACATCAAACCATTTTTCAAAAGAAAATGCTGCTTGATACACGAGCATGCCTATGCCATCAAATACATGTTTAGAATTTTCACTAGCCCATTTACAAAAAGGCGTTTCAGTTAAAGAATAATTCAAATCGTAAAAGTAAGTATTAGAATTTGTAAAGACTTCTTCTATTGGCTCAAATTCGCCTGTTAATCCTGCTGATGATCCATTTATAACAACATCGAAAACAGAATTTTGTTCTTCATGAAATAAGTCTATTTTTCCCATATTAGAAAATTTTCTAATCAGCCTGTTTGCTTTTTCTTCAGTTCTGTTAAATAAAGTAATACTTTTAGTGCTGCTTTTTGCAACTCTATACAATACACTTTCTATGGCTGCTCCAGCTCCAATCATCAGAACTTTTTTATTTTTTAAATCAAGGCCCTTTGAATCAATATCGTTAATAAAGCCTTTTCCGTCAGTTGAATATAGTGAAAGTTCTCCATTTGATTTAACCAGAGTATTTACTGCATTTATATATTTTGCTTCTGATGAAATATTTCCATTTAGATTAGCAGCATTTTTTTTATATGGAAGGGTTACATTTAATCCTTTTGAATCTTTATCAGAGAAAAATTCTTTTATAAAGATTTCAAAATCAGACTCATCTACTTTATAAGGCAAATATTCAATATTAATGTTTTCATTCCTTGAAAATCTTGAGTGTATAAACGGAGATAATGAATGCTCAATAGGCCGCCCAACAACACCAAGTTTGTATTTTTTATTCATTCCAATCTCTATCAAGATTTTTAAGTAGAGCTCTTTCCATTATTTTGTATTTTTTATTTTTTTTATACTTCCATTTAACTTCTGTTGGAAGTGAAGCTAAGATTGATTCAATTCTTCCGTTTGATTGAAGCCCAAATGATGTTCCTCTGTCATATATTAGATTAAATTCAGTATATCTTCCTCTCCTAATTAGCTGAAAATCTTTCTCATCTGAGGAATACTTTATTTTCTTTCTTTTAGAAACAATATCTAAATATGAATTTAAATAGGTGCTTGCAATAGAATTTAGCATTTTTAGGCTATCGTCAAGACTTAAGCTAGATAGATTATCAAAAAAGATACCTCCAATACCCCTTCTTTCTTTTCTATGAGGTATATAAAAATATTTATTACAATTCTCAGAAAACGACCTATAAAAATTTTTATTATATTTATCAAGAGTTTCTTTTGCTGAGTTATGCCAACTAATATTATCTTCTGAAAAAGATATATAAGGAGTTAAATCATACCCACCTCCAATCCACCAATCTTTTATGTTTTTTTTCTTGTCTAATATTCCAAATAGACGAACATTCATATGACTAGTTGGAACATATGGATTTTTTGGGTGACAGATCACAGAAACACCCATGGCTTGATAGCCATGATCAATTTTTTTTGCTAATTTTTTTCCAAGTGCACTTGTAGGCATATTTTTACCATATATTGACGAGAAATTTACAGCACAATTATCAAAGAAATTACCGTTGGATATTACAAAGGTTTTTCCTCCGCCACCTTCAGGCCTTTTCCATACATCAGATGAAATTTCTGCAGAAGATGAACCCTCTAGAAGTTTAAAATTTTTAATGATTAATGATTGAATTTTTTTAAAAGATTTTTCTAAATTTATTAACATATTATTCTCTAATAATTGCTCTAGATTCTAAATCAATAATAGTTGATGGGCTTTTATTGTCACCTAATATTTCATCATAATATGCCATCTCTTCGTATTCAAAATAATTCATAATATGGTTAGGATTATTAATATTTTCTTCACCAGAGATATTTGCAGATGTTGATACCATAAAGCCAGAAAAACTTTCAAATAGCATTCTTATAGGTAAGTGATTACTCACTCTTATTGCTATTTTTCCAGATGCATTTTTTAAATGAGCTGGAAGTTTTTCATTGTATTTAATTAAGAAAGTATATGGACCAGGCCAATGTTTATTTAAAAAAGTTTTATCTTCCGTATTTATTTCTTTTAAATATTTTTCAAATGATTCGAGTGATTTTACAAGCAAAATAAAGTTCTTTTTTTTATCTCTTTTTTTTATCTTAAAAATAAGGTTCACTGCTTCTTCATTCAGCGCATCACAACCCAAACCCCAAATTGATTCAGTAGGATGGGCTAGAATTTTTCCGGCATTTAACCACTCAACAGATGAGTTGATATTTAAAGAATTATTTTTCAATTATGAATTAAGTTTTTTATCTTTTTCTAAAACTTCAGATCTCATATTTTGTTTATATTCAACCAACTTTTGTGCAAGATCTTCATCGCTAGTTGCAAGAATTTGAACTGCAAGTATTGCACTATTTTTTGCTCCACTTTTTCCAACGGCTACTGTTGCAACAGGAACACCCGGTGGCATCATAGCAGTGGACAACAAGGAATCAATTCCACCCATGCCGCCTGATTCTATTGGAATACCTATCACTGGTTTTGTTGAGTGAGCCGCTACTGCTCCGGCAAGATGAGCCGCCATACCAGCAGCTGCTATAAAAACTTTACATCCGTTTTCCTCAGAGTTTTTTATTAGCTCCATTACATCATGAGGCGTTCTATGCGCTGACATGACATTCTTAGTGTATTTGACACCAAAATCATCTAATATTGAAAAACTCGCTTCTACAACAGGAAGATCTGAGTCAGAACCCATTATAATTGCTACTTGTATTGTTTCATTTGTCATTATGTGTACTCTTAAATTGTTAAGTGGATTATAATCTCAAAATTATAATGAAAAACTTTAAAAATGGCTAAAAAATTAGATATTTTAATATTTCCGGACCCTAGATTAAGAAAAGTTGCTGAAAAAGTTGTTAAATTCGACAAATGTCTAGAAAAATTAGCTTCTGATATGCTTGATACCATGTATGAGGCTAATGGCATAGGTTTAGCAGCAACTCAGGTTGATCATCACATAAGATTAATTGTTATGGATTTATCTGAAGACAGAAATGAACCAAGAGTATTTATAAATCCAAGCTACAAGATTCTTGAAGGTTACAAAATGTTTGAGTATGAGGAAGGGTGCTTATCAATTCCTGGATTTAACGAAGTTATAGCGAGACCCGATAAAATAGAACTTTCATGGCAGGATTTAAAAGGTGAAACACATGTAGATACACCAGAAGGCCTATTGACTGTATGCATACAGCATGAAATTGATCATTTGGAGGGTAAATTAATGGTTGACTATGTCAGTGCTTTAAAAAGAGATCGCGTAAGATCAAAACTTTTAAAAGAATTTAAAAGATATTAACAGATTATAATGGTAAATATCATTATTTTACCCACAGAAAACTGTAATAAATTGAATAAATCTATAAATTACTTATCTAATAGATTAAATAGAGCATTAATAAAGATCTGATTAAATAACTTAAAATGATTGTGATATGAATATTTTATTTGCTGGAAGTCCTCATTGTGCTGCTGAAGTTTTAGATTCTTTGTATAGTGAGTCAAATATAAATATTAAAGCGGTTATTACCCAGCCTGACAAAAGAGGCAAAAGAGGCAGTAAATTAATAGAGTCAGCTGTTGCGAATAAAGCAAGTTCATTAGATATTAAAATTTTTAAACCAGAACATCTAGATGATAAGTTTAAAGCCGAACTATCATTGATAGAAGTTGAGTTTTTAATTGTCGTAGCATATGGAAAAATTATACCCAGTTGGTTATTAGATTTACCGACAGTTTCACCAATTAATATTCATTTTTCTGTTCTTCCAAAATATAGAGGGGCATCACCAATTCAATCTGCAATTTTAAACGGCGACACATCTACTGGGATATCAATAATTAAAATAAATAATAAGCTCGATTCTGGCGACATCTATTCAGTCTTTGAAAAAAATATTAAAGATGATGATGATAAAATTTCACTTGAAAGAAAATTAACTCAATTATGTAATGCAAACCTATTTAATATTCTAGATAAAATTAATTCAAATGAATTAAATGCTATACCTCAGGATCATTCAAAAGCTACTTATTGTAATAAGGTTTTAAAACAAGAATCAGAAATAAATTTTAATGATCGCAGCACTAATATTATTAATAAATATAGAGCATATATTGAATGGCCAGGCGTATATTTCAACTATAAAAATAAAGTTATTAAAATTCATAAAATTGAAAAAACTAATGAAAACAGCAGTGACATTCCTGGAACAGTCCACAAAATTGATAAGACAGGACTATACATAAATACAGGTGATAAAGTGGTAGTAATTACTTACTTACAATTTCAAAACAAGAACATTATTTCATCAAATGATCTTTATAATTCACATAAAGATTTTTTTTCATAAAAAATAAATTTATACGATAAGTCTTGCTTTATTTAAAAAGAGGTTTAATTTACACACTATGAAAGTACTAATTTTAGGTGCTGGTCGAGTTGGTGGAAGTCTTGCCACTGCATTAGTAAATAATAACTATGATGTTTCGATTGTTGATTTTGATAAATCTTCTCTTGCTGTCTTAGAGGATAAGCTTGATATTTTGACAGTAGAAGGACATGCTTCGCACCCTCTTTCAATAAAAAAAGCTGGCGCTGATGAATCTACAACTGTAATTGCAGTTACCTCAAATGATGAAGTTAATTTAATTGCTTGTCAGATAGCAAAAAATAGTTTCAATGTTAAGAAAACAATATGTAGATTATCAGAAGAAACTTATTCAGAAAACTTAGATATATTTGGTACTGACATTGTTGACATTGTTATTAGCCCTGAAAAAGAGGTTATGAATCATCTTAAAGAGCTTATTAAGCATCCTGGGACAGAACAAATAGAAAAATTTGCTGACGGAAAAGTAAATCTCGTTAGTGTAAAAGCAAAAAAGAAAGGTAAGCTTGTTGGAAGAGAATTAAAAGGCATTAAAGATGACATGCCTGATACAAATGCCTTTGTTGCATCCATTTATAGAAAAGGAAAGCCCTTTATTCCCTCTGGTGAAACTATTATAAAAGAAGGTGATGAGGTCTATTTTGTATCTTCTGTTTCTAACATTGATCTAATTGTTAATGAATTTAGAGATAAGATTGATGTTTATTCAAGGGTAATGATTATTGGAGGCGGAAAAATAGGCTACTCATTAGCAAAAGAGCTAGAACATGATTACAAAATAAAACTAGTTGATTCAAATAAACAAAAATGTAAAGAATTATCTAAAAAACTTGATAAAACTATCGTCCTAAGTGGGTCTGCGACTGATGAAGACCTTCTTAAAAGCGAGAATATATCAAATATTGACATTTTTTGTGCTCTTACTGACGATGATGAGACAAACTTAATGTCTTCACTTATCGCAAAAAAAATGGGTGCAAAAAAAACAATGATCATTTTAAATAATCCATCATATCTTGGTCTGGTTCCAGGCTTTATTGATATATATATAGCACCCTACAGACTAACTGTTTCTTCAGTACTCCAAGACCTAAGAGAAAGTGATGTTACTCAAGATGTATTATTAAAAATGGATACTGGGGCCGAAGCCATTGAAGGTGTTGTTCATGCAAATGAGTTTACTTCAAATCTATTCGGAAAGTCGGTTAAAGAAATACCATTACCTGAGGGGGCTTCAATTGGCGCAGTTGTTAGACATGGTGATTTGATTATGCCCGATTCTAATGTTGAGCTATGTTTAAATGATCATTTAATTATATTTTTAGCAAATAAAGACATGGTTTCTGAGGTCGAGATTCTTTTTAAAACACAATAATGAATCCTAAGTCAATATTAAACCTTTTTAGTGTGTTGATTTTATTTTTCAGCTTTTCATTTGTTTTTCCTATTTTTATATCAATTATTTTTAATGACGATGCCTTTTATATTTTTTTAAAGACATTTATATCAATAAGCTTGGTAGGTGTTGTTGGATTAATACTAACGAGAAATATAAATAATGAATTATCTCAGAAGGATGGTTTTGTAATTATAGTTATGTTCTGGGTTGTCCTGTCCTTTGCAGGCTCAATACCATTCTACCTGAGTGGAATGAGCATAATTGACTCTTTCTTTGAGTCAATGTCAGGAATTACTACTACTGGAGCAACTGTTATTTCAAATATAGATGCCCTACCTGAATCTATTCTATTCTATAGACAAATGCTCCAATGGATGGGTGGAATGGGTCTTATAGTTCTTGCAATCGCCGTGATGCCATTATTAGGCATTGGAGGTGGTCAAATATATAAAACTGAGATACCCGGAGCAATGGGAGAACAAAGACTTACACCTAGAATAAAGGAAACTGCACAAGCGTTATGGTCTATATATCTTGGACTTACCATTGTATGTGCACTTTTATATTACTTGAGTGGAATGTCTCCATTTGATGCAGTGTCACACGCAATGTCAACAGTTGCAATTGGAGGATTTTCTACTCACAACGAAAGCATTGGATATTTTAATAGCACGACGATTGAGGTTATATGCATTTTATTTATGCTTTTATCTGCATTTAGTTTTACGCTTCATTATTTTGCAATTTACAGAAAAAAGCCATTGAAGTACTTTTATGATCCAGAGTTTAGATTTTTCTTTTCAATACTATTATTAGTTTTGATTGTCTCGTTTCTTATAAATTTACTTTCTAATTACGAAAATGGTCCTAGCTATAAAGAAATTGTTTTTCATTCAGTTTCAATGATAACGACTACAGGTTTCTCAATTTCTGATACTTCAAATTGGCCATTATCAATATCTTTTCTTCTACTTATAGGAGCTTTTATTGGAGCTTGTTCAGGCTCAGTTGGAGGTGGAGTAAAGTCTTGGAGAGTCATGATAATGTTAAATCATGCTTACTCTAATATTATGAAGATAATTCATCCAAATTCTGTAATATCTTTAAAGATTGGCTCAAGAAGTGTAGATGATGAAGTTGCAACATCTGTATGGGGCTTTTTTTCTATTTATGTAATTTCTTTTATGATACTTTTACTTGCTGTTTTGACCTCGGGTCTTGATTTAGAATCTGCATTTTCAGCAGTGGGTGCATGCCTTAACAATCTCGGTCCTGGATTGGGAGTGGTATCAGAAAATTATTCTAATCTAAGTGCTTTTACTAAGAGTACATTAGCCTTTGCAATGCTTTTGGGTAGATTAGAGATATTCACGCTTTTAGTAATCTTAACTCCAATGTTTTGGGCAAAATAACTATATACCACTGTATAAATTTTTTTCTTCTGGCAAGCTTCTCTTAAACCTTTTATATTCCCATGAATAATCTATTGGCCTTCTATTAATTAATTTTTCTATATCTTTGTTTACTAAATGTAAGTGCTTACTATCATCATATATATCATCACTACATGGCTTTATTGATACAGAAAGAAAGCCATTTATATTTGAATTCATACATAGATATATTACTGGACAGTTGGTTTTAGAAGCCAAATTTTGAACAAGTGTGGTTGTATATGCCATTTTATTATATAACTTTATGTGTTCTCCTAGGCCCCTTTTGGGGACTTGATCTGCAGCAAAACATATTACTTTTTTATCTTTTAAAGCTCTGTAAATCGTTCTAACACCAGATATTGAGGTTTTAACACTCACTGAGTTATTTATTTCTCTTTTATTTTTTACAAATGTTTCCATGTACTTATTTTTAATCTCTTTGTAAAGACTTACCGTTGGTGTTTGCGAGTTGATCCAAGTTAACAACATATCAACACTTCTATTATGTATTGCCACACAAATTAATCCTTGTTCACTTAAAATATTCCTTTTTAGTAAAAAATTGTTTTCTATTTTAAAAATTAAATTGTTTGAATCTGAAAATGGTCTCCCCCATGAATATGCTGTCTCATATCCTGACATAATGGATTCTCTAATACTTCTTCTTGATAATAATTCGATATTTGAGAGGGTTAATTCAGGAAAAGCTATTTTAAGATTAATTTTTGTTATCTTATAAGACTTTGTAATCTTATAAAGTCGTAAATAAATGAATAAATCAATAATAAAAACTAAGAAAAACCTTGGAATGTAAGAAAGAATATAAAATAGTGTAAATATCATGATAATAATTTATAAGCTTGATATATAATCACAAAAGTATTAATTATACACAGATAATTTAAAAATAAGCCTCTTAATAAAAGGGACAAATGTTAATTTTTAAGGAGATTAAAATTGCCAGCTAAAAACATGGAAGAGCTAGTTGCTTTATGTAAAAGAAGAGGCTTTATATTCCAATCTAGCGAAATTTACGGTGGCCTTCAAGGAACCTACGATTTTGGACCACTAGGTGTTGAACTAAAGAATAATATTAAAAACGCCTGGTGGGAAGCAATGGTGTATGAAAATGATGACATTGAGGGACTTGACTCATCTATTCTTACAAACCCACTTGTTTTGGGGTATTCAGGCCATGAAGACACCTTTTCAGATCCAATGGTCGATTGTAAGTCATGTGGTCTTAGATTTAGAGCTGATCAAGTACCAAAAGAGTGCAAACCAGAAGATCTAACTGAACCAAGGCAATTTAACTTGATGTTTAAGACAAATGTTGGTCCAATAGACGATGGTTCGAGTTTTGCATATCTAAGGCCTGAAACAGCTCAACAGATATTCACTAACTTTAAAAACGTCATAGACTCAACATCAAAGCCAATCCCATTTGGAATTGCCCAAATTGGTAAAGCATTTAGAAATGAAATAACACCGAGAAATTTTATTTTTAGAGTCAGGGAATTTGAACAAATGGAATTAGAATATTTTGTTATGCCAGGTGAAGACGAAAAATCTCATGATAAATGGGTACAAAAAAGACTGGAATGGTGGAATAACCAAGGTGTACCCACAAAAAGTATTGAGCTTTACGATGTACCCACGGAAGAACTAGCTCATTATTCTAAAAAAACTATTGATTTAATGTATAAATTTCCTCATGGCCTTGAAGAGCTTGAAGGTATTGCAAACAGAACTGATTTTGATTTAGGTTCGCACTCTAAGAAACAAAATGAAT
The DNA here is from genome assembly GCA_902541175.1 of uncultured SAR86 cluster bacterium. Classification (GTDB taxonomy): domain Bacteria; phylum Pseudomonadota; class Gammaproteobacteria; order Magnimaribacterales; family D2472; genus SAR86A. The sequence goes on along the minus strand of CACBPP010000001.1, from coordinate 228,796 downwards.
TGAATATTGGGTCATCTGTAAAGGAAAATAAACACTCAAATAGTAAAATGGCGGTACAAGATGACTCTGGTAAATGGGTTGTGCCATTTGTAATCGAACCATCAGCAGGTGTAGAAAGAGGCTTTCTAGCAATATTAAATGAATCTTATTTTGTTGAGGAACTAGAAAATGATAAAACTAGGATTGTCTTAAGACTAAAACCGCATTTATCACCAGTAAAGGCAGCTGTTATACCTTTAAAGAAAAATAATACAGAATTAGTTGAAGCTGCAAAAAATATAAAGAATGAGCTTCAAAAAATTGGTTTGGGAAGGGTTATATTTGAAAATACTGGAAATATTGGTAAAAGCTACCGCAAACATGATGAAATTGGAACACCAGTATGTATTACAGTTGACTTTCAAACACTTGAAGATGGCTCAGTTACCTTAAGAGACAGAGATTCAATGGAGCAAAAAAGAATAGATATTGATGATCTTAACAATTATTTAATTAAATTAATAAATCACTGATATTGAAATATTTAGGGAATATCATTTTTAATATAATTTTCTATATTAGTGTTGTTATCGTATCATTTATTATCATTTTTTTATATCCGTTTATAAGCACCATATCTCTACAAAATATAGCATCATTTTGGGTAACATCAGTTCTGCATTTTCTTAAATATTTATGTGGAGTGTCATGGGAAGTTAAAGGCATTGAAAATATAAAAGAAAGTCCATGCATTCTTGTCTCAAATCATCAAGGACAATGGGAATCATTTTATTTACAAACGCTCTTAATTCCATCTTCAAGCATAATAAAGAAAGAATTATTATTTATACCAGTATTTGGATGGGCATTAGCATGCTTAAAACCAATCCACCTAAGAAGATCTAAGAAATATAAAAGTATGAAAAAAGTCATAAAAGATGGTTCTAAAAAGCTTAAAAAGGGTACTTCGATAATAATTTTTCCAGAAGGCACAAGAACAGACCCTAAAGACGGTATTAAAAAGTTCTCAAACAGTTGTGGTTATCTTTCAGTTAATAATGATGTGCCCATAGTACCTATATGCCATAATTCTGGCCTATATTGGAAAAATAAGAAATTTTTAAAGCATAAGGGTGAGGTTAAAGTTCATATAGGAAAACCAATATATGGTAATGACCCAAAAATGGTAACTGAAGCAGCATACGATTGGATAAAATTAAAATTTAATGAAATTCATTAAATATCTAACTCTTTTACAGATAAGGCATTAGCGTCTATAAACTCTCTTCTTGGCTCAACATCATCACCCATAAGTATTTCAAATGATTCATTAGCATCCTGTACATCCTTGATGTCGACCCTCATCATTCTTCTATTAACAGGATCCATAGTTGTTGTCCAAAGTTGCTCTGGATTCATTTCACCTAAACCTTTATATCTTTGAACTTCTAGGCCTCTAGTGCCATTTTTTGAGAGTTTTTTAATAGCATCATCTTTTTCAGATTCATCTGAAGCATAAACAAACTCCTTACCTTTAGTAATTTTATATAAAGGTGGTAAGGCGATGTAAACATGCCCTTTTTCCACAATTTCGTACATTTGCCTGTAAAAAAATGTTAAGAGTAATGTCCTAATATGAGATCCATCAACATCTGCATCAGTCATTATTATTATTCTATGGTATCTTAAGTTATCAATATCAAAATCTTCCTTACCAATACCACAACCAAGTGCTTTAATAAGTGTGCCAACTTCAGCTGAACCTAAGACTTTATCAATTCTTGCTTTCTCAACGTTAATAATTTTACCTTTTAAAGGAAGAATTGCTTGATTTTTTCTATTTCTTCCTTGTTTTGCTGATCCTCCAGCTGAATCACCCTCAACTATATATATTTCAGATAGTGTTGGGTCTTTTTCTTGACAATCTGCAAGCTTCCCGGGCAATCCAGCAATCTCAAGCACACCCTTTCTCCTAGTCATTTCTCTGGCTTTTCTTGCAGCTTCTCTTGCTAAAGCTGCTTCAGACACCTTTCCAACAATACTCATTGCGTCTTTCGGGTTTTCTAGTAGAAATTCATTAAAATACTTACTAAAAATTGTACTTACTACACCTTCCACCTCTGATGAGACAAGTTTTTCCTTAGTTTGTGATGAAAACTTAGGATCTGGCACCTTTACAGAAATTATTGCAATTAAACCCTCTCTTACATCTTCTCCCAATAAATCAGTTGGTGTCTTCTTTGCATTTTCTTTTTTTATAAATGATTTTAGTACTCTTGTTAAGCTTCCTCTAAAACCTGCCAAATGAGTCCCCCCATCTTTTTGTGGAATATTGTTTGTATAACAAAGAACGTTCTCGCTATATGAGTCTGTCCACTGCATTGCTATTTCAACTCCCACATCATTTTCTGTTGCCGAACATTCAAATATTTCGGAGACTATCTGTTTCCTTCCTTTTAAATGTGTAACGTAACTTGAAAGGCCGCCTGTGTTTTTAAATTTTTTCGACTTGCCAGTTTTTTTATCTTCAACATTAATAGCTACGCCAGCATTTAAAAATGATAACTCTTGAATCCTTTTATAAATTTTTTCAACTTCAAAATCTACAGACGTAAAAATTTTTTCAGAAGGGAAGAAAGTAATTTTTGTTCCAGTCTTTTTAGACGTCTTAACTTTTTTTAATTTTGCTTTTGGTTTGCCATCTGAGTATTCTTGGAAATACTCACCACCATCTCTATGAACTTCTAAAGTAAGTTTCTTTGATAAAGCATTTACAACAGAAACACCAACACCATGAAGCCCCCCCGAAACTTTATAAGAGTTATCATCAAATTTACCACCAGAGTGAAGGGTTGTCATTATTAATTGCGCAGCTGACACTCCTTCTTTTTTATGAACATCGACTGGTATTCCTCTTCCGTTATCTTCGATTGTTACAGAACCATTTTTATTAATTATGACATTAATGTCTGAACAATAACCCGCCATTGCTTCGTCAATACAATTATCTAAAACTTCAAAAACCATGTGATGTAATCCAGATCCATCATCTGTATCACCTATGTACATACCTGGTCTTTTTTTAACCGCTTCTAAACCTTTTAGAACTTGAATGTTACTTGAGTCGTATTTGGCTTCCTTAGATTTTTTTGCCATTTTTTTATCCTAATTGTTCCACATGGAACTTTTTAAACTCATTTAAACTAGCTATTATTTTACTACTAAAACAATCATCTATACAGGAAAAGATTGCTTGGGTTTTGATATGTTTAAGTGTCTCAACAAACAAGTTAAAAACTCTATCATCAAGCTCAGACTTTATGTCGTCCACAATTAATGTTGCATTAATTTTATATTGTTTTTTTAAGACCTCATGTTGAGCCAAAGACCATAATATCGAAAAAAACTTTTGCTCGCCTCTAGATAATATTTGTCTTGCATCAATATTGTTTATTAGAAATTTTATATCAGATTTATGTGGTCCTTGTGTTGTAGATTTACGTTTTAGGTCAATGTCCTGATTTTCTTGAAGAAGATCATTAAGATTTTTATTATCATCCCAACCTCTGAAAAAATCTATTTCTATTAGATTAAAAAAATCAAATACTGAGCTTGGCTGAATAAGATCTATTAAATAATAAAACTCATTTTTAGTTTTCGTAAAAAAGTTTTTTCTCATATTATTCAATTTAATTCCCTCATCTGAGAGCTTAGTATTCCATATATAAATATCTGATATGCGGTTGTTTTTTAATATAGAGTTTCTTTGTTTTAAAGATCGATAATAAGAAAACCAGCACTCAGAAAAAGACTTTTCAGATATAAAAATAGACCTATCTAGAAGCTTTCTTCTAAAGTCTGGAGAAGCATCAGCGAATGAAAAAGTATTATTATGAATCGGCGTGCACGGGAATTCTTTAATAAGTTTACTTGTAGATATTTTTTTATTATTTAATAAAACTGAGATTGGTTTGTTTTTGTTTTTTTCAATCTCAACAATATATCCTTTTAAATTATCAAAAGCCTTTAAAGTAAATTTATCATTTTCATAATTGACAAGTGAAGCCAGGTTAGAACTTTTAAAAGATTTGCCACTTGAGAAAATAAAAACAGATTCTAGTATGCTGGTTTTTCCAGAACCATTTTTGCCAAAGAAAAAATTTATGCCGGGCGACAGTTGTAAATCAACATTTTTAAAACACCTAAAATTGTTAATAGAAATTTTTGTTAAAGACACTTTTAGATAAGAAGTGGCATTACGACATATTTAAGATTTTCAGAATTTGGGTCTGTTATTAAGCAGCTTTTTTCTGAACCAAAAAAATTAATTTCTATTTTTTCAGAATCGATAGTAGATAATATTTCTTGTAAATAATTAACATTAAAAGCTATATCAATTTCTTCACCTTGATATTCACATGAAAGATTTTCTTCACCCTGTTCCTTCTCGGGATTATTGGCAGAAATATTTAAAGAATCTTTTTTAGTAATTATTCTTACTCCCTTATATTTTTCACTTGATAAAACACTAACCCTGCTTAGGCTTTCTGAAAAATTTTTTCTGTCAACAACTAAAAGTGAACTTTCACCAGATGGAATTACTTGTTCATAGTCTGGAAACTTACCTTCAATTAATTTACTAACAAAAGTAGTGCCCGAAACATTTGCTGCAATTGAAGTTTGCCCAAGTTGAATCACAACATTTTCAGATTCGTCACCAACAAGCTTACCAATTTCATTAATAGATTTTCTTGGAACAATTCCACTTGTTGATTCAGACGAAGCTTCGTTGAGTGATGAAGTTGCCATGGCAAGTCTATGGGCATCAGTTGCTACGGTGGTAATAACTTTATCATCTATCATCATATAAAGCCCGTTTAGGTAATGACGCCAATCCTGATTACCCATTGCAAAAGATGTTTTCGTAATTAAGTTTTTTAGATTTTGAGATGAAATATTAATTTGGGATTGAGTGTCCTCTGTTTCAAAAACAGGAAAATCTTCGCTTGGAAGAGTTGAGAGATTATACTTACCAGACTCGGTCTCTATTTTTAAATTATCTCCATCAAGATAAAAATGAATTTCAGCCAGATCTGGCATAAGCCTGCAAAGGTCACTTAATTTTCTTGCCGGAGCTGTGATTTTTCCCCCGCTCTTGAAATTTGATATTGTTGAGGTTGTCGATATTTCACTCTCTAAGTCAGTGGCAGTAAGTTTTAGCGATGACTCATCAACCTCAAACAACACATTTGATAAAATAGGCAACGTTTGTCTCTTTTCAACAACTCCAAGTGTTAGATTTATTGATTTAACAACCTCTTCTTTGGTTATATAGAAATCCATTAGTTGGTTAAGGCTCTATTTAAATTTCTGTAGTCCTCTTCATGTGAGGGGCTTTCTTTTCTTAATTCTTTGATTTTTTTACAAGCATGAAGAACGGTTGTATGGTCTCTTCCATTATATGCCTCTCCAATTTCTGGAAGGCTGTGGTTTGTAAGTTCTTTTGTTAATGCCATTGCCATTTGTCTTGGTCTTGTTATCGATCTGCTTCTTCTTTTTGAAAGAAGGTCTGAAAGTTTAATATTGTAGTATTCTGCAACTGTTTTTTGTATGTTCTCTACGCTTATCATTTTTGCGGAGATTACAAAAAGATCTTTTAGTGCGTCTTTCACAAGAGCGAGGTCAACCTCTTGATTTGTAAATCTAGCATTTGCAACAACCCTCTTTAATGCTCCCTCAAGCTCCCTGATGTTAGATCTTATTCTTTGGGCAATGTATATTGCACAATCGTTAGGAAGAGAAATACCCATTGAGTTTGCTTTGCTTAGTAAAACCGCTGCTCTTGTTTCGAGCTCAGGTGGATCAATAACAACAGGTAGGCCCCAACCAAGTCTTGATTTTAACCTTTCTTCCAAGCCATCGATCTCTTTTGGATATTTATCACACGTTAATATCATTTGATTGTTTCTATCCAACAAGGCATTAAAAGTATGAAAAAACTCCTCTTGAGACTGCTCCTTACCAGCAAAGAACTGAATGTCGTCAATCAAAAGAGCGTCAGCGTTTCTATAAAATGATTTGAACTCATTCATTGCGCCCAATTGAAGCGCCTTCACCATATCAGACACAAATTTTTCTGAATGAACATAAACAATCCTTTTTTTTGGTTCATTTTTTAGAATCTCATTACCAACAGCATGCATTAGGTGTGTTTTTCCTAAACCAACACCGCCATAAATAAAAAGCGGGTTATAGTCTCCTTTTGGATTGGCTGCTACTTGTTTGGCTGCGGCTAAAGCAAGGTGGTTTGACTTCCCCTCAACAAAACTATCAAAAGTATATCCGTCAACTAGTTTTATTTCTGTGTTTTGATTGTTTTTATATTTATCAATAAAGGTTTCTTTTGTAAGAGTTTTAAATACAAGATTTATGTTTGACTTTGACTGTGTTTTGACAATTTTTTTGATCTCTTTGGAATAGTTTTTTTCTATGTAGTCTAAAATAAAGTCGTTAGGTGCAACAAGCTCTAGAGTATTTTTATCTATTTTTGCCTTTAGAGGCCTAATCCAGGTGTTGAAATCTTCTTGAGAAAGGGTATTTTCAAGCTTTTCAGAACACTTATTCCAAAGTTCCAATTATTATCTCCTATTTGATTCATAGTCTATTAAAAAATCCACAAGATATCTACAGAATAAATATAGGAATTTACTGTGGATAACTTGTATATAAAAAAAATTATGTTTTATGGCGATTTTTATGGTTTTAAAAACTTATTGCGCTATAATCCTCAACACTTTTAGCAGTAGATATTATGAAGAGAACTTTTCAACCAAGCAACTTAAAAAGAAAAAGAACCCATGGTTTTCGTGCGAGAATGTCAACCAAAGCTGGAAGAGCTGTTTTATCCAACAGAAGAAAAAAGGGTAGAAAGGTTCTTAGCGCTTAATTTGTCTAATTCCAACCAAAAGTTTGCATCTCTTGAGTGCTTATATTCCTGTAAGTTTTTTAGAATATTTTATAAGCGATCAAAAAATAATGGGCTTGAAATATCAATCTCGAAAAAGTTTTTTAAGCTTGCGGTCGAGAGGAATAAAGCAAAAAGAAGGATAAAAGAAATTTTTAGAAAATTATCAATAAATATGCCAGATGGAGTTTTGGTTTTTTCTGTATTTAGGCCTTTTGGAGAGTTATCATATGAAGAGGCGGTAATGGAGATCTCTTCAGCCGCAAAATCTATAGCTGATAATATGGATAAAAAATGAATATAAGAAGTTTGTATTTAGCTCTGATTGTTTTTCTTTCTCTTGCTTTGTTGTATGAGTGGAATTCAGAACAAAAAACAAAATCAATCAAACAACACCTTGATATGGTTGGGTCGTCCTCTTATAAGGATGACAGCAAGTTTGTTTCAATTGAAAACGATGAGCTGTCATTGGTTGTTTCTGTATCTAATGGTTCTATTGTTGAGGCGAGGTTAAAAAAATATCCTGTTGAAAATGTAAATGGCTCTTTGGGGTTTAGGGTGTTTGGGTCTTCTGAGTCTTCGGCGTTTCAGTATTATTTTAAGAGTGGGTTTACCGGAATCGCACCGGTCTATGAAGTTTCAGAGAAAGGTGATGGTTTTGTCGTTTTATTAGATCCAGAGCTTGGTGTATCTAAGAGAATATCTTTTTCTGATGTTAGTTATGAAGTAAGTGTCTATGATTCAACGGCTAATGGAATTAATGGTAAATCGTTTGCAGGTTTGTATCGTTCTGAAGGAAGGGCTCTTGACTTAAAAAGAGGGGCTCTTGAGGGTGGAATGATGAACAACAGCTCCTATGAGGGTGTTGCGATAAGCACAGAACTTGACCCATATTCCACATCCAGGTTAAGGTCGATCGATGAACCCCTTGAGGTTTTGTCAAAGTCTGGTTGGGTTGCCTTTATTCAAAAATATTTCTTTGCGGCCATTATTGGTTCAGATGAATATATTTATAACTATTACGTTCTTCCAAAGGAGTCTGGGTTCTACAGGATGGGCTATACGGTAGAAGGGTCGTCAACAAGTAATTTGGTTTATGGTCATGAGCATAGGCTGTTTGTTGGTCCAAAGATTAGAAAAGATCTTATGGAAAGGGCTGATAATTTAGAGCTAGCAATTGATATGGGTTGGTTTTGGTTTTTAGCACAACCCATGGTGTTTGTTATGGATTTCATTAATGGTTATGTTAATAGCTGGGGTTTAACAATAATTATATTTACTATATTAATTAAATTGTTGTTTTGGCCTGTAACAGCTAAAAGCTTTAAGTCGATGGCTGCATTAAGAAAAATCACCCCAGAGCTTAATGAGATAAAAGAAAGATATAAGAACGACCGCCAGACAGCTGGAACTGAAACGATGAAGCTTATGAAAAAACATGGGGCAAATCCTCTTGGGGGTTGTTTGCCTTTGTTTATTCAGATGCCGTTTTTTATAGGCTTCTTTTTTGCTCTAAGAGAGATGGTTGAGTTAAGGTATAGTTCGCTGGGTTTTTGGGCAGACCTCTCTGCTCCAGATCCATATTTTGTTTTGCCTGCAGTTTTTGGTTTGCTTATGCTACTAACACAAAAACTTAATCCTCAACCCGCTGGTATGGACCCAACCCAAGCACAGGTTATGAAGTATATGCCTGTAATGTTTTCGGTGTTCTTTTTGTTTTTCCCTGCTGCTCTTTGTTTATATACTGTTGTAAATACCGGGGTTCAGCTTGGGCAACAAAGCTATCTTTACAAACAGCAAGGCGCCCTAAATACAGACTAACTATGCATCCTGTTTTTGCGCTAGCAACGCCGCCTGCCAAGTCAGCCATTTGTATATTTAGGGTTTCGGGTGAGGGGTGTCTTGTAGGACTATCAAAAATTATTAGAAACAAGGGTTTTGAGCCAGGCCGCTTTCATGTAAGGGGTTTTTATAATGGTGACCGTTTGGTTGATAGGGCTGGTTTGTTAGTTTTTAAAGGTCCAAATAGTTATACGGGTGAAGATTCTTTTGAGGTTTATGCACATGGAAGCCTTGCTGTAATGTCTTCTTTTGTTACATTGTTTAAGAGTGTTGGTTTTGATGAGGCTGCTGGGGGTGAGTTTACCAAACGTGCTTTTTTGAACAATAAAATGAGTTTGAATGAGGCCGAGGCTTTGGTTGATTTTATTGATGCTACAGATGACAAGGGGGCTGTGTTGTCTGGTAGTTCTTTGTTTGGTGGTTTGTCTTCAAACATATCTTCTTTTGCGGATGAAATTGATCAAATTAGGGTGCGGGTAGAGGCTGAAATTGACTTTTCTGATGAGGGTAATGAATATATGGATGGGGGACTGGTTGATGATTTGGGCAACCTTATAAATAGGTTTAACTCTTTTATGTCTGGTTGTGTTAATAAAAACATGTTTTCTCAAAAAAATAATGTGCTTTTGGTTGGTCCTGTTAACTCGGGTAAGTCTTCTGTGTTTAATAGGCTTCTGGGTTTTGAAAGGGCTATTGTCTCGAACACTCCTGGAACAACTAGAGACATTATCAGCAGTGAGCTTTTTTACGAGTCTAGTATATTTTCCATACAAGACTCTGCCGGTATAAGAGAAACCGATAATAAAATTGAGGGTGCGGGTATTGATTTGTCTTTGTCACAAATCAAAAGTGCGGATTTGGTAATAGGGGTTTTTGATTTGTTTGATAAAGCTTTAATGAAAAATTTTAAGGATTTAGCAAAGAATACCTCTTTTATATCTATTCAAAATAAAACTGATGTTAATAAAAAGATCTTTAAGCATTTTGACTGTTGTGTTTCTGCTAAAACCGGTGATGGTTTTGATGATCTAAAAAAACTAATTTTATCTTCTTTTAATAAAGGTGTTAAGAAAAATGATTATAAATTTATGATAAGAGACAGGCATAACAAATTATTTGAGAATGTTGTTAAAAACTTAATCTCTGCTCAAAAAGGTTTAAAAGAGAATTTATCTTTGGATTTGGTTGCTGAGGACCTTAGGTTAGCAAGGTCATGTCTTGATGAGCTTGTCGGTGAAAAATTTTCAGATTCATTATTGGGAGATATATTTAGTAGTTATTGTATTGGTAAATAGGTTGTTATTTATTTGTTAATAATTTTGTATTGTTTTTTTTGCTAACAACTTGTTAAGTATCTATTACCTGTTTCTAAACAAAGCTTAACCGTTTTTATAAATCAAATATTCCTTTATAAAGAAAGGGTTTATAGAAGCTTTTAACAGAAAACAACTAACTTAATAGAAATAACAAAAAGTATATAATATAGATATTAAGGTTTAATTATTAATGAATAAATACGATGTGATAGTTGTTGGAGGTGGTCATGCCGGGGTTGAGGCAGCATACGCTGTACATAGATTAGGTATGTCATGCGCTCTTGTTACATTTAATAAAAAAGCTATAGGCCAGATGTCTTGTAATCCTGCAATTGGAGGTTTGGGTAAATCACATATAGTCAGAGAGATTGATGCTATGGGTGGCTTGATGCCAATAGCCACGGATATGTCAGGCATCCAATATAGAACACTTAATACAAAAAAAGGAGATGCGGTTCAGGCTTTAAGGGTTCAGTGTGATAGAGATCTTTACAAAAAAGCAGTTCAAAAAATACTAAAAAAAACAAATATTGATGTATACGAAGATGAGGTTGAAGATATTTTAATCAAAAACAACAAAGTAACCGGGGTAATAACAAGCAACCAAAATATATTAGCAAAAAAAACCATCTTAACCACAGGCACATTTTTAAACGGAAAGATGTATGTAGGAAATGAAGTAACCAAAGGTGGAAGAATGGGTGAGGGAACGGCGATACCACTATCTGAAAAACTTTATTCACTAAAACTTCCTATGGGAAGACTGAAAACAGGAACCCCAGCTAGGATAAAGCTTTCAAGCATTTCAACATCCTGTATGGAAGAGCAGCCCGGTGAAAAACCTACGCCATGGATGTCTTTATACAACAGACCAAAAAAACATCAAAAACAACTCTCATGCTTTATAACAAGAACTAACAAAAAAACCCATGAAGTCATAAAAGAAAACACTCATTTGTCAGCTATGTACTCAGGAGATATTGTGGGAATAGGGCCTAGGTATTGCCCATCAATCGAAGACAAGGTAAATAGATTTAGTGATAAAGAAAGCCACCAAATATTTATTGAACCTGAAGGCATAAACAAAGACCTAATATATCCCAATGGAATATCTACAAGCCTGCCTAGAAGAGCACAAGAAGATTTTATACGCTCCATTAAAGGTCTCGAAGAGGCGACCATAACCGAGTTTGGCTATGCTGTAGAGTATGATTTTGTAGACCCAAGAAACCTAAAAACATCTCTAGAAACAAAGTTCCTTAAAAACTTTTATTTAGCGGGACAAATAAACGGAACAACGGGATATGAAGAAGCTGCCGCCCAGGGCTTAATAGCCGGCCTTAATGCTGTGAGATCAATTCAAAAAAAACAACCCATGGTTTTAAAAAGAAGCGAAGCATATATAGGAGTTTTAATAGATGACCTAACAACACACGGAATTACAGAGCCCTACAGAATGTTTACAAGTAGAGCGGAACACAGGCTTATGCTTTCCCAAAACAACGCAGAACAAAGACTTTTAATAAAAGCGTTTAATGCTGGACTTGTAGGTGTCGAAAGAAAAAACAGCTTCACAACCAAGGAAGTGGAATATAAAGAATTCCTGGAAGCAATAAAAAAAATCAAAACCACAAAAATCATAGACAGAAAAAACAAAACACTAAAACTAAATGAAAGCAAAAACGTCTTTGAGCTTTTAAAGAGAACAGATATTGATACAACAAAAATTTTTAAACCAAAAAAGAAAGACAGAAACCTTTATAAAAGAGCCGCAACTGAATCAAAGTACATGGGCTATGTTGAAAAACAAAAAAGAGAAATTAAAAAAACACAAAAACAAAACAACAAAAAAATACCCCAAGACCTTAAATATAACAACATACCCGGACTCTCCAACGAGGTTAAAGAAAAACTGATCAAACACAAACCCAAAACCATAGGGCACGCATCAAAAATTGAAGGCATTACACCAGCAGCAGTAAACCTTATATTGATTCAAATAAAGAAAAAAGAAATTTTAAAACAACATGCCTAAAGTCTTTTCAGACGAACAAGAAAGCAAAATAAAAACATTTATAAACCTTGCTCTAGAATTCAACAAAACACACAACATTTTTTCAAGAGAATCCTATAACGAGGTATATGAGAACGATATATTAGACTGCAGGCCACTAATTAAGCATATAAAAAAGAATGAAAGTGTATTAGACCTTGGCTCAGGAGGGGGCTTCCCAGGAATATTATTATCAATAACAAAACCAGAAAACAAAATAAGCCTATTAGAGAGCAATAACAAGAAGTGCTATTTTTTAAAAAAAGTATCCTACGAGCTGAACCTAAAGAATACAAAAATAATTAACAAAACAATTACCAAAAAAAACAAGCTAGGCAAGTTTGACATCATTACCTCAAGAGCTTTTGCCACTATTGAAAAAACAACAAGCCTCACAAAAACAAACACCCACGTAAACACAAAATACCTTTTGCTTAAAGGAAAAGCATCAAATATAAAAAAGGAGTTAAAAGATATCGACAAAAATATGTTCAGATATGAAATAATCAATCAAGACACAACAAAAGAAAGAAACATAGTTCTATTATGCAAAGATGAATAAAGTAATTGCAATTGCGAACCAAAAAGGAGGGGTTGGCAAAACAACAACAGCAGTTAACCTCGCCGCAAGTCTGGCCGCAACCAAAAGAAAAGTATTGTTAATAGATCTTGACCCACAGGGGAATGCCACTACCGCGGCAGGCATTAAGGAAAATGCAACCACAAACCTTTACAACCACTACTTTGAAAATACTTCAATAGAAGACTGTGTCTATGAAAGTAGCGACGGTTATAAAATCATACCCGGAGGAGAGGAGCTCATTGCCCTTGAAATAGCAATAAGAAATGATAACAAGCAGGGCTTCATGTCTAAAAGCTTAGAACCAATCTCTCAAAACTACGACTATACAATTATTGACACACCTCCAACCCTAAACCAACTTACCATCGAGGGTCTGTTTTGTGCCTCTGGAACACTTATCCCACTTCAGTGCGAATATTATTCACTCGAGGGAGTAACAGGACTCATGAATACGATTGAAACAATATCAAACAAAAACATGTCATCAAACAGGATCCTTGGGATAGTAAGAACAATGGTGGATATGAGAAACAACCTTGCAAAAGAGGTTTCTGATGAGCTTGAAAAACACTTTGAAAGCTTGGTGTTTAATACCCTTATTCCTAGAAATGTAAAACTAGCCGAGGCCCCAAGCCATGGAATATCTGGTATAAAATACAAACCAGACTCTTATGGAGCAAGAGCATATTTAGCGCTAGCAGGAGAGCTTATTAGAAAGGTGGAGTATGTCTGAAGAAAATAAAACACTCAACAAGGGACTAGATGCGCTTTTGGGACAATCTAATACCAATCAAAGATCTGTAAAAGAAATAGAAATATCAAAAATTAAGCCAGGTAGGTTTCAACCAAGATCAAACTTTGATAATGAAAAGCTTCAGGAATTAACTGAATCGATAAAAAAACAAGGAGTTCTTTCACCCATTTTAGTCAGAGAGCTTGGTCTTAATGAGTATGAGGTTATTGCTGGCGAGAGAAGGTTAAGATCATCAAAAATGGCGGGACTAGAAACGATACCTTGTTTGGTAGATCAAAAAAAAGATCAAGACGCCCTTGTGTCGGCCCTAATAGAGAACCTTCAAAGAGAAGATCTTAATCCTGTTGAAGAAGCAAGAGGTCTTGATAGACTAAAAAGAGAGTTTGGACTTACTCAAGACGAAGTGGCAACTTCAACAGGCAAGGCAAGAAGCACAATAGCCAACTCACTTAGAATATTATCTTTGCCAGCAATGGTTCTTGATTTGCTTTCAGAAGGAAAAATTGAAAAGGGACATGCAAAACTTTTAGCATCAATGCCACCCTCTGATGCCGAAAAAATGGCAAGAAAAATAATTAAGGAAAGATTGACCGTAAAAGATCTCAGCAATGTTTCTTTAAAAAACAAATCCAAAAATTCACCAAAATCAAAACAAAAAGATACCGATATGTTGAATATAGAACAAGAGATGTCTGAATCATTTGGACATAAGGTTGAAATAGAAACTAAGAATAAAAAATCTGGAAAAGTATCTATTTTTTATAAAAGCCTTGATGAGCTTGATAATATTATTGCAAAGATAAAAAAATAACTGACAAACAGCTTGTTTATCAATGATTATGTTTCTATAATTCTCGCCAGAAAAAATATATAAATATATCCCAAAGTCTGAGTTTGAAAAATATTAATATTAGTAAAAGAATTAAGCTAATTTTGTTGTTAAATCTTGTAGTTTTTACTCTCGGAACGCTTGCAAATACTTATTTTGCAATTATTGCGTCTGGTTATATTGCAACAATGTTAATGATTTACTTTTTAGGAACCAAAATTAAAGACTTCATAATCAACGTTGGTTACATATGGATTTCAAAATGGACAGTTTTTATTATTTTCTTGACACTTACAGGTGTTTATTTACCTGATGCTTTCTTGTATTCTTTACTTATGTTTATTGTGTTTAATATCACCATTAATCCATCAGATTTTATTAAAGAAAAAGGCGCTCAATAATCATGGCATCTGAACTAACAACAGAATCATATATCAGCCACCATTTAACCAATTTAACATGTGGAAAAACAACTGAAGGTTGGACTTGTGACCCATACAAGGTTGATCAAATGGGTTTTTGGGCCTTTCATGTTGATTCTTTGTTTTGGTCAATTGGTCTAGGCGCTTTATTTGTTTTTGTTTTTAGAAAGGCTATATCAAAAAACTCTGATGCTAGTGTTGCACCAAGTGGAATGCAAAATTTTGTTGAAATGAGTATTGAGTTTGTAGAAGACAACGTTCAATCACTATTTGGATCAGTAAAAAATACACTCATTGCGCCATTGGCATTAACTGTTTTTGTATGGATTTTGCTTATGAACCTTATGGACTTGGTTCCAGTAGATTTTTTACCGGTGCTTGCGGGGCATGTTGCATATGCAATTGCTGGCGATGCTGTAGAATGGATTAAAGGCCCAGAGTCCCTTTACTTTAAAGTTGTACCAACCACAGATCCAAATATAACTCTGGGAATGGCTTTTGGAATTTTTATTCTTACCATCTACTACAGCATAACTGTTAAGGGATTAAAGGCCTTTATTGCTGAACTTACACTACATCCTTTTGGCAAATACATGATACCAATCAATTTTGTTTTAGAAATGGTTAACTTTATTGCAAAACCAATATCGCTCGGCCTAAGACTTTTTGGAAATTTATATGCAGGCGAAATGATTTTTATCTTAATTGCATTAATGTTATTTTTTAGTAGCATACCAATTGGAGTACTTGGATTTGGTTTGCATCTGGTTTGGGCGCTTTTCCACATTTTAATTGTGGCATTGCAAGCATTTATTTTTATGGCGCTTACTATTGCATACTTAGCAATGGCGCATGAAACTGAGGAGCATTAATCCTCAAATTATAGGAGAAAAAAATGGAATATAGTATTTTAGCAGCCGGAATTACCATGGGTCTTTCAGCTATTGGAGCTGGAATTGGTGTGGGAGTTTTAGGCAGCAAATTTATTGAAGGTATTGCAAGGCAACCTGAGTTAGCACCCTTTCTTCAAGGAAGATTCTTTTTGATGATGGGATTAACTGATGCGGTTCCAATGATTGGTGTTGGCCTTGGAATGTACATGTTATTTGCAATATAAAAAGTATAGAAGCTAAAAAATGAACATAAACGCAACCTTAATTGCCCAAGCAGTTGTAATGATTGTATTTGTAGCAATCTGTTGGAGATACATTTATCCTCCTATTCTCTCCGTTATGAAAGAAAGAGAAAAAAGGATATCTGACGGTCTTGAGGCTGCAAAAAAAGCTGATGATTCATTAGAAGAAGCTAAGCTTGCTTTTGATAAAGAACTTAATCAGGCAAAGGCCGAAGCAGCAGAAATTCTTGATAAAGCAAACGCTAGAGCATCTCAAATTGTAAGTGATGCTGCATCTAAAGCAGAAGCAGAAGCTGAAAAGATACTTAACTCAGCATCAACAACAATAGAAAATGAAACCAATAAAGCTAAAGAAGAATTAAGGCAGCAGATGTCAGACATAATAATTGATACCACTCAAAAAATTCTTGGAGATGAGATATCAAAAGAAAAACATGAAGAAATCCTCAAAAAAGCTGCCGAGGAATTATAAAAAATGATTGAGTTAACGCCTCTTGCCAGACCATATGCCAAAGCATTATTTGCCTCGGCATTAGAATCCAAAAACATTGACGAAATGGCGTCTGAATTAAAAACTATGGCGCTAGCATCAAAAACCGATGGTGTAATTAATACCATTGAAAATCCTGTCTTATCAAGACAAGATGTTGTAAATGTATTGGTCGATATATTTGATGAAAGTATTTCTGACACCTCAAAAAAGCTATTAGAAATATTATCAGAAAATAAACGCCTAAATCTTCTCGAAACAATCTATATAATTTATCAAGAACTCTTAGAAGAGCATAAAGAGCAAAAATCAGTAGAAGTTTTTGTAGCTGTTGATCCTGGAGAAGAGGCCAAACAAAATATTGAAGACAAATTAAAATCAACTTATGGCAAAGACGCCAATATCTATTTTTCTAAAGACCCATCAATGATGGGCGGCCTATCAATAAAGATAGGAGATGAGACATTAGACCTTTCCATCAAAGGCAAGGTTAAAAAACTTGTAAACCAATTAAATTTTTAAGGTGAAAATATGAGCCAATTAAATCCATCAGAAATTTCCAGCGTTTTAAAAGAGAAAATTGCTGGCCTTGATCTATCAGCTGAAAGAAAAAATGAAGGCATAGTTGTAAGTGTCTCAGACGGTATTGTAAGAATTCATGGTATGGGCGACGTCATGTATGGTGAGGTTATTGAATTTGAAAATGGCACAAAAGGAATGGCACTTAACTTAGAACAAGATTCTGTTGGTGCAGTTGTTCTTGGTGATTATCTTGAAATTATTGAAGGTCAAAAAGCTGTTTGTACTGGAAAAGTTTTAGAGGTGCCTGTTGGGGAGGCTATGCTCGGTAGGGTTGTAAATACATTGGGCGCACCTATTGATGGTAAGGGTGAAATTAATGCTGAACACTCTTCACCAGTTGAGGTTGTTGCTCCTGGAGTTATTGCACGTCAGTCAGTAGATCAACCTGTTCAAATTGGCTTAAAAGCTGTTGATGCTATGGTTCCAATAGGAAGAGGCCAAAGGGAATTAATCATTGGTGATAGACAAACTGGTAAAACAGCTGTTGCAATTGATGCAATTATTAATCAAAAAGGCACAGGCATTAAATGTATTTATGTTGCTATTGGTCAAAAACAATCAACTGTTGCTAATGTTGTTAGAAAACTAGAAGAATATGGAGCTATGGAACATACCATTGTTGTTTCAGCCACAGCTGCAGATCCAGCACCTATGCAATATTTGTCAGCCTACGCTGGATGCACAATGGGAGAATACTTTAGAGACAAGGGAGAAGATGCTCTAATTGTTTACGATGACCTTTCAAAACAAGCTGTCGCATATAGACAGGTATCATTGCTTCTTAAAAGGCCTCCAGGAAGAGAGGCATATCCTGGGGACGTATTCTATCTTCACTCAAGGTTGCTTGAGAGGGCTGCGAGAGTAAATGCTGAATATGTTGAGCAAGTTACCGGTGGAAAAGTCAAAGGCAAAACAGGCTCATTAACCGCATTGCCGATTATTGAAACTTTGGCTGGAGACGTTTCAGCCTTTGTTCCAACCAATGTAATTTCTATCACAGACGGACAAATATATTTAGAAACAGAATTATTTAATTCAGGTGTAAGACCCGCAATTAACCCAGGTTTATCTGTATCAAGGGTTGGCGGATCAGCGCAAACAAAAATTATGAAGAAATTAGCTGGTGGTGTTAGAACTGCGTTAGCTCAATATCGTGAATTAGCTGCTTTCTCTCAGTTTGCTTCTGATTTAGACGATGCTACCAAACAGCAACTTGCAAATGGTAAAGCTTTTACAGAACTTCTAAAACAAAAACAATATGCGCCAATGAGTGTTGCTCAACAAGCATTAAGTTTATTTGCTGCTGACAGAGGATACATGGCGGATGTTGAGGTTGAAAAAATTCTTGATTTTGAAGAAGCCCTTCATGGATATTTGACCTCTGAAAAGGGTGATCTCGAAGAACAAATTAACTCAACAGGTGACTGGAACGACGATATTGAAGCACAATTTACTGCTTTGGTTGAAGACTTTAAGAAAACACAAACTTATTAAATTATAAATAATGGCTAACACTAAAGAAGTAAGAAAACAGATTGCGAGTATTAAGAGTACTCAAAAGATTACTTCTGCTATGGAGATGGTGGCTGCAAGCAAGATGAAGAAAACTCAAGACACTATGCTTGAGGGAAGACCATATTCTTTAAAAATTAAAGATGTTATTTCTCATGTTGCTTTAGCAAATTCTGAATATCCTCATCCTTTTTATGAAGAAAGAGCGCCAAAAAAGGCATGCTTTATTGTTGTTTCATCTGATAAAGGACTATGCGGCGGTTTAAATATAAACCTTTTCAAACAAGTTATATCAAAATCTGCTGAATTAAATCAACAAGAAATAGGATCTTGCTTCGCCTTGATTGGAACAAAAGCTTCAAGCTTTTTTAAAAGTGTTGGCGGTGAGGTTATCGCAGTTGCAGAAAAGCTTGGCGATAAGCCAAATCCAGATGACTTAATAGGATTGACAAAGGTTGTTTTAGATATGCATAAGAATAACGACATTGATCAAGCGTATCTTTGTTCAAATAGTTTTGTTAATACAATGACACAACAACCAAATGTTGATCAGTTAATTCCATTGGCACCAGAGGAGCAAAGCGAAGAAGCACCCTCACAATGGGATTACATTTATGAACCTGAAGCAAAAGAATTGCTTGATGGCTTATTAACAAGATATATAGAGTCACTCGTTTATCAGGCTGTTATTGAAAATAATGCATGCGAACAAGCTGCAAAGATGATTGCTATGAAAAACGCAACTGACAATGCAGGCGATTTGATTAAAGAATTAGAACTTTTATATAACAATGTAAGACAAGCGGCTATAACTCAAGAGCTCTCTGAGATAGTCGGGGGTGCGTCAGCAGTTTAAGGAGAATAATATGAGCAACGGAACAGTTACACAAATTATCGGAGCGGTTATCGATGTAGAGTTTGATAAAGATAATATTCCAAAAGTTTACGAAGCGCTTATGGTTGATGAGAGTGGTACAACCCTTGAAGTCCAGCAGCAATTGGGTGACGGTGTGGTTAGAACTATTGCTATGGGAGCAACTGAAGGTCTAAAAAGAGGACTTACTGCTTCAAGAACTAATGCTCCAATTTCAGTTCCAGTAGGACCAGAAACATTGGGTAGAATTGTCGATGTTTTAGGTAATCCTATCGATGAGAAAGGACCAATTGGTGAAAAATCAAAAATGCCAATTCACAGAAAACCTCCTTCATATACAGATCAGTCAGCATCTAATGAGGTCCTTGAAACCGGCATTAAAGTTATTGATCTTATGTGTCCATTTGCTAAAGGTGGAAAAATTGGTTTATTTGGCGGAGCAGGCGTTGGTAAAACAGTAAATATGATGGAGCTTATAAATAATATTGCGCTTCAACATTCAGGTCTTTCTGTTTTTGCTGGTGTTGGCGAAAGAACAAGAGAAGGAAACGATTTTTATTATGAAATGCAAGAATCGGGAGTTGTAAATATTGATAATCTAGGCGAATCAAAAGTTGCGATGGTTTACGGACAAATGAATGAGCCACCAGGAAATAGATTAAGAGTTGCTTTAACTGGATTAACTATGGCTGAAAGCTTTAGAGATGAAGGTAAAGATGTTTTGTTATTTATTGATAATATTTATCGATATACCTTAGCAGGTGTTGAGGTGTCTGCTCTTTTAGGCAGAATGCCATCTGCTGTTGGATATCAGCCAACATTGGCTGAGGAAATGGGAGCTCTTCAAGAAAGAATCACATCAACCAAGACAGGATCTATTACTTCGATACAAGCTGTGTATGTGCCGGCAGATGATTTAACAGACCCTTCACCAGCAACAACGTTTGCTCACTTGGATGCTACTGTTGTTCTTTCAAGGCAGATTTCTGAGTTAGGAATATATCCAGCTGTTGATCCTCTTGATTCAACAAGCAGGCAGCTTGATCCTTTCGTGGTCGGGGATGATCATTATGAAGTTGCTCAAGGAGTTCAAAAGATCTTACAAAGATATAATGAGCTTAAAGATATCATTGCAATTCTCGGAATGGATGAGCTTTCTGAAGAAGATAAGGGGCTTGTAGCTAGAGCAAGAAAGGCTCAAAGATTTTTGTCACAGCCGTTCTTTGTTGCTGAGATTTTTACTGGAACACCAGGAAAGTATGTTTCGCTTGAGGACACCATTAAAGCATTTAAGGGAATTCTTAATGGAGATTACGACCATCTTCCTGAACAGGCATTTTATATGGTTGGAACTATTGAAGAGGCTGTAGAAAAAGCTAAGACTTTATAAACATGAATACCATAAAAATAAATATTGTTTCTTCTAGTGAGGAAATCTATTCTGGAGAAGCAACTATGGTGTTTGCTACTGGAACTCTGGGAGAGCTTGGAATTGCACCTGGCCATACACCACTTTTAACTGGGCTAGCTGCTGGACCTGTTAGAGTTCAAAATGGATCGGATGAAGAAACATTTTTCTGCTCTGGAGGATTCTTAGAGGTTCAGCCAGATTTGGTAACTGTTTTATCTGATACTGCAGAAAGAGCAGAAAGCCTTGATGAGTCAGAAGCGATTAAAGCTAAAGAGGTTGCTGAACAGGAGCTTGCAAATAAAGACACCTCAATTGATTATGCAAAAGCTTCAGCCCAACTTGCAGAAGCTGTTGCGAGGCTTAAAACTATTCAAAAATTGCGAAAAAAACAGTAAGGTATCAATTTAGCCTTATATTGTGAAAATTCATACTGTAATTCTAGCTGCCGGAGAGGGCTCTAGAATGCTATCAAACAAAGCAAAATCTCTTCAACCTGTTGGCGGACTGTCAATGCTTAGGCGTATTTTTGATACTGTTTCTAATTTAACTGATGAAACTTCTTTTGTAGTTGGTTTCGAAAAAGATTCAGTGACTAATGAAATAGAAAAATTTTCTGGAAAAAATCATATTTGTGAACAAAAAAAGCCAATTGGTACTGCTGATGCTGTGAAATCCGCACTAGACTCCATAAAACAAGACTCAATGGTTTTAGTCTTATACGGAGATGTTCCTTTAATTAAAAAGGAAACACTTAATAATCTAATTTCAATGACAGATGACAGCCTCACGATTTTGAGCACTGAACTTAAAGATCCAACTGGCTATGGAAGAGTTAAGAAAAACGAAAATGGATTAGTAATATCAATAGTTGAGGAAAAAGATGCGTCTGAGGAAGATAAGAAGATAAAAGAAATTTTTACAGGGATACTTTGTTGTAATAAAAAATTACTTGAAGAGGCGATAAGCGAAGTAAATAACGATAATGCTGCATCAGAGTTCTATTTAACAGATATTGTTTCTATAATAAATACAAAAGGGTTTAGAATTAATACATGTATTGTCTCCAATGATGAAGTAAAGGGCGCCAATACAAAAGAAGAATTGTCAGAGTTAGAGGGAATATATAGAGAAATGAAAGCAAACGATCTATTAAATATGGGTATAACTATATCCGATCCATCTAGGGTTGACGTCAGAGGAGATGTCTCAGCTGGCAAAGATTGTTTTATTGACGTGAATGTAATTTTGGAGGGTGATGTATCATTAGGTAATAATGTTTCCATAGGTCCGAATACAATTTTAAAAGATGTTGAGATTGGAGATAATTCAAAAATTGAGGCTTTTTCTCATTTAGTGTCATCAAAAGTTGGGAATAATTGTTCTATAGGACCATATGCAAGGTTAAGAGAGGGTAGCCATATAGATGACTCAGCAAAGATTGGAAATTTTGTTGAAACTAAAAAAACAAAAGTTGGCAAAGAATCTAAAGCTAACCATTTTGCATATCTAGGAGATGCTGATATTGGCAGTGACTCCAATATAGGAGCAGGGACAATAACATGTAATTATGATGGTAAAGATAAACACCAAACAAAGATTGGAAATAATAGCTTTGTTGGAACCAATTCATCATTAGTTGCTCCGGTAACAATTGGCTCAAATGCATATGTTGCAGCAGGATCCGTAATTACAAAAGATGTTCCTGATAATGCTCTTGGCGTAGGAAGGGCGAAGCAAGATAACAAAGAAAATTGGTCTAAGAAGAAGGACTAAAAAATTATGTGTGGAATTATAGCTGCTGCCTCAAATCGTAACGTTGGAAAGTTGCTTGTTCAAGGGCTTCATAAAATGGAATACCGTGGTTACGATTCTGCTGGAATCGCTCTTCACCAAACAGACCAAATTGCTCATCTTAGAACCCTAGGAAAAGTAAAACTACTTGAAGAAAAAATGATTGCTGAAAAGCCAAAAAGCAAGCTTGGTATTGCTCACACTAGATGGGCCACTCACGGAGAACCATCAGAAGAAAATGCACATCCACATATGTCAAATGAAAGAGTTTATATCGTTCACAATGGAATAATTGAGAATTATCTAGATCTTAAAGATTTTTTAAAAAAGGAAGGTTATTCTTTTTCATCTCAAACAGACTCTGAATTAATAGCTCACCTTCTTGAATATTTCCTTAATAAAGGAAACAACATGTTGGATTCGATGTATTTAACCAAAGAAAAGCTTGATGGTGCATATGCAATAGCAGCCATAGACAAAGAAGACGATCAAAATATTATTATTGCTAGAAGCAAATCTCCACTTTTAATAGGGATTGGAATGGATGAATTTTTGGCTGCCTCAGATCCTTTAGCAATAGGCCAACTGACAAACGAGTTTATTTTTTTAGAAGACGGAGACGTTGCAGAATTATCATCTGAGAGTTATACCATTTTTGATGAGTCAAAGAAGAAAGTTGAAAGAGAGATTTCTCAAATAGATATTTCAAGTCAAGCTACATCTAAAGGTGAATATCGGCACTTTATGGAAAAAGAAATTTATGAACAACCAGAAGCGATTCTTAAGACGATTGATGGAAGAGTAGGCGGAGATGACGTTTTAGATAATATATTTGGTCTTGGCTCATCTGAAATGTTTGAAAAAGTTAAGAGAGTCCAAATAGTGGCCTGTGGAACAAGCTTGCACGCTGGAAGAGTTGCAGCTAATTGGTTTTCAGCAATTTCAGAACTTCCTACACAAATAGACTATGCTTCTGAATATAGATATAGGAATCCTCATGTGGATGATGATTCTCTTCTTGTCACAATTTCTCAATCTGGAGAAACAGCAGACACTCTTGCAGCATTAAGATATGCAAAAGCAAAAGATTATTTATCGACTTTGTGTATATGCAACGTTCCTACAAGTTCTCTTACAAGAGAATCAGAGTATTCAATATTTACCAACGCTGGTCCTGAAATTGGAGTTGCTTCTACAAAAGCCTTTACTACTCAACTTGCAGCCTTAATGCTGTTGGCTTTGTCTCTTGCAAAAAGCAGAGAAAAAAATCCAAAGCTAAGAACAAGAGTAATAACAGCATTAAGATCATTGCCAGAAACTGTTGAAGAAACTTTAAAGCTTAAAGACACAATTTTAGAAATAGCACCTGAAATAGCCAATAAAGATAATGCTTTGTTTTTAGGCAGAGGTATTTTTTATCCAATTGCTAAAGAGGGAGCACTAAAGCTTAAAGAAATTTCTTACATTCATGCAGAGGCTTATCCTGCTGGCGAGTTAAAACATGGCCCACTCGCTTTAATTGATGAAGAAATGCCAGTTATAGCTTTAGCACCAGAGAGTGAGATAGCTGAGAAGTTGGTTTCTAACTTAGAAGAAGTTAAAGCCAGGGGTGGAACTTTATATGTATTTTCTGATCCATCAATTTCAATGGATTTAAAGTCTGGAAGACTAATCAATATGCCAAAGTGCGACTTTCTTTTGACGCCGATTATATATACGATACCTCTTCAAATACTTTCTTATGAAGTAGCTTTGTTAAGAGGAACCGATATTGATCAACCAAGAAATTTAGCAAAGTCAGTCACTGTAGAGTAGATAAAGGTGTCTACTTTATATAGATAAAATAATGTCAAAAGGAATAATTTACGTTTTAACAAACCCCGCAATGCCAGATTTGGTAAAAATAGGCAAAACCACCAATCTTGAGCAAAGACTATCATCTTTATACAGCACAGGAGTTCCGTTGCCATTTGAATGCATTTATGCAAAAGAGGTAGAAGACATGGATTTTGTTGAAACAAAACTTCATGCTGCATTTGATAGCAAAAGACTTAATAACAGAAGAGAATTCTTTAAGATTCTTGAGGAAGAATTAATACATTTTTTCGATTTGATACCAGGTAATGATGTAACCCCACAGGAAGAAAATTTTGAAACTGAAGAAGATAGAGTTGCTTTTGAAAATGAGACAAGAATAAGAGAAAGATTTAATTTTAATATGATAAATATCCAACCTGGAACAACATTAAAATTTACAAGAGATGAGAATATTACTTGTGAGGTAACTTCAAAAACTAGAGTTAATTTTCGAGGACAAGACCATTCTCTTTCAAGTGCAGCATTAATTTTAATGAATGAACAAGGTTATAATTGGGGGAAGATCCAAGGACCTAGATTTTGGACATATAATGGTAAAACATTATCAGAATTGAGAAGGGAAGTTGAAGAAAATTAAAAGTAGACAGTTAAATCTACTCAGTGACCGTGGAATAGATAAAGGTGTCTAATTAAAAATGAGTAAATTAATTCAAATTCTCCATTCACCATTTTGGGGTGCAGCAATAGTAACGATTATTTTATTAAATGCAGGTGACTATAAATGGTGGTTAATTGGTTTATTTGGTTTATTTGCAATTTTTGGAAAAATTTACATTAAAAATAATGAAAAAGAAGCACCTTGATTTTCTGACTAAATTTCATAAACCAACAAGTAGACACCTTTATACACTTCGTGACGGTTGAATAGTTTCGTTTGCAGAATTAATTCTTAGGCAGTTCAAATAAATCTTCAACTTTACAATTAAAAATCTTTGA
Organism: uncultured SAR86 cluster bacterium; assembly: GCA_902541175.1. Taxonomy (GTDB): domain Bacteria; phylum Pseudomonadota; class Gammaproteobacteria; order Magnimaribacterales; family D2472; genus SAR86A. The sequence continues at coordinate 203,445 of CACBPP010000001.1, read as the reverse complement.
TATTTTTAATGCTAGAACGGTTGAGGGCACGTAAATCCCATTTTCAATAGCATTGATACTTTTTCTTGAAACATCTGCTTTATTTGAAAGTTCTTGTTGAGTCAGACCTGCTTTTTTTCTGAATCGCTCAAGATTGTTTAGAAGTTTGTAATGATTTTTACCCAAAACTATTTCTTTTCAAATTTTTCAACTGCCTTGTCTATTTCTTCACTGTTATTTGGATATATGTAACCAGCAATCAAGGAACCAAAACCAATACATATAACTAAAAGACCAACCCCTTTTAAGATTGCAATATTTACTAAACCAAAGAGAAATAAACCCAAACCAATAAATATAGTAATGACACCAGTTCTTCTGTAGTCTATTGGTCTTTTCTTTTCTTTGAAATTTTCTAATAAGTCTTCAACATCAGAAGGGTTTTCTAGATTTTTAGCAATTTCTACCATAGTCGCATATTTCTCTTTATCATTTTTTGTACTGTAGTAAAAAATAACCCATATCAGAAGTACTGGCATTAAGATAGCAACCCATCCAGTTAAAACTCCCATTATGTGTGTTAATTCTCCAATCATATTAATTCTCCAATTAAATGTAACGCAAACTTACCATCTTTAATATGAGAAGTAAAGGTTACAATTAAAATTATTGTATAATTTTTTATATGGAAAAAAAATATATAAATTTCTACAAGAAATTTATTCTGCAAACGAAAACATTCAGTGACGGTGGAGTAGAACAAAACAGATAATTAAACGGAGAAGAAAATGAATGAAGTGATAAACACATCAGAAACAAGTGATAAAAATTTTTTCTTATTGCTAGTATTATGTTTTCTCCTAGGTGTTTTTGGGGTTCATAGATTTTATTGCGGAAAAATACAATCAGGTATTTTCATGATACTTACAATTGGTGGATTGGGCATTTGGGCACTTGCTGACTTCATAATCGCATGTTTTGGAGAGTTTACAGATGCAGAAGGCAAGAAAATAAAATATAACAATTAGCAGTGGAAGAAAAATATATAAAGTTTTACCAGAGTTTTCATAAAGGATTTCAGAACAAAAAATCTAATTCTCTGTTTTGTTCAAGTCAGTCACAGTTGAATAAGGAGAGATTTCTCGGTTAATCAAAAATCACAAAAGAATAGAACTTTTTTTAAAGTTTTATGTGTTAAAAATAACTATAATCAACACATATTTAAATAAAAATTATTTTTTACTAGGACAAAACATGACGTATGCGTTGGGCGTAATCATAGTATTAGCAATAATATTTGGACCATCTTTGTGGGTGAAGCTGGTTATGAGCAGGTATTCTTCTGAAAAGCCTGAAATGCCTGGTACTGGAGGTGAGCTGGCAAACCATTTGATTGAGCGGTTTTCATTAAAAGACGTTGAGGTCGAAATAACTCAGCTAGGAGATCATTATGATCCAATTGAAAAAAAAGTTAGACTTTCACGAGAGCATTATGAATCAAAATCATTGACCGCAGTAGCTATTGCAGCTCATGAGGTTGGACATGCTATTCAGGATCATCAAGGCGATAGACGTTTGGCTACAAGAACAAAGATGATACCTATTGTTAATGTGGTAGCCCGATGGAGTGTTGCCATTATTTCATTATCTCCAGTAATTGGTATCATTACGCGCCATCCAATGCCATTTTCTTTATTACTCTTCCTAGGACTATCTGGATTTATTGCTCGCATGATGGTTCATGCATTTACATTGCCTATTGAATTTGATGCAAGTTTCTCTAAAGCGCTCCCTATATTAAGGGAAGGGAATTATGTGTCGCAGTCAAATGAAAAAGCCGTTAGTCATGTTCTAAGGGCAGCAGCCCTCACTTATGTGTCAGCTGCGCTAGCTGATATTTTAAACCTGGGTCGTTGGGCTTTTATTTTATTAAGGCGATGAAAAACTTTAGAAATCTAATAATTTTAAGTCCTCTTGTATATGTGCTTCATCATTTTGAAGAGCATATAATTTTTAATTTTAGAGAATGGAGACTTACATATTTTCTAGATAATAACTCTCTTTCAACAGAAGAAGTTCTTTTAAGACTTCTAGCTGTAATGTTAGTGTTTATATTTCTTCATTCCATTAAAAGAAATAAAGGAAGCGCTCATATTTTGCTCTATTTTTTAATGACTACTCAAGTTGTTAATGCTTTTTTTCATGTTTTTTTCAGTCTTTATTTTCTAGACTTTAGTCCAGGCGCCATTACTGGAGTTCTGCTTTATCTACCTGTTAATTACTTAATTTTTAAATCAGCTCTCGGTGAAGGATATTTGGGTAGCGCTAGAGAAATAGGTTACATATTTATTCTAGGCTCAACCACTTTTGCTTTGTTCGAATATTTCGGTCCTATGGTAATGCAAATAACCTTGCTTTTGTCTGTAATATACTATTTTCTAAGTGTTAAATTTATTCATAAATAAAGAAAATGCAGCAACACGTAAAAAGCTTTATTAGATCTATTATCGTTAATGCAATAATGTGGGGAACTATTCTTTGGTTCTTTTTTGAATTTATTCTGTAAGCAACCACCAATACATAAATAAGCTTACTATCAACGTGATTCTTCCATATGAATTGCTGCAAGCGATAAAAGACCAGCAAAGATTCCTAAATTTTTAAAAAAGTTTTGAGCTTCACGTTCAGCATTTATGCCTTCATAAACATTCCAAAAATCATGCAAATTTACATTAATTACAATAGTCATTACAGCAAAACCAAGCGCACAAACCACCACGTATTTTTTTAATAATAAGCTTATGCCTCCAACGATCTGAATAATTCCGGCAATTGCAAGCAACAACGGAACCATTTTCATGTTATGAGCTTCCATAAGCATAACTTGATCATCCCATGCAATAAATTTTCCTATTCCAGGAAGCAGAAAGTATAGTGCAAGGAATATTCGAGCAATGTTTGTTAGCAAATTCTTCAAAATTTTCACCTCCTATTAAATGATGTATACTGCTAGCATGTGTGATTGTTGCGATTGCTGTGAGTGCACCTGCTGCTCCAAGTAAATACCAAATCTAGAAGTAAATATTAATAATCTTCATTAAGATTTATTCTTGCTATGTCTACCAAAGAGCTACAGGATTAATAATCATTTGAACAGCGCCTTTAAGCTTTGGCTGGCCTAAGACAAATAAAAATTCTGTAACATCATTTTCAGCCAATTTACCAGTATTCATAGTTTCTAGTATATAGATACCATTTTCTTTGATAAGGGTGACATGGTCATAGTAAACCAAATCTCCTTCAACAGGAGGAACTGCACCTAATCCCCATGTGTCAGCCCCAACGGCCATGGGATTAAGTGAAGATAAATATACAGCTGCATCATTTGTAATTCCAGGTATTGTACTTCCCCATAATTCTGGAGAGCTTTTTAGGTATGCATCGGTCCAACCAGTGTGAAAGAGAATGATATCTCCATCCTTAAACTTAATATTTTGTTGTTTAGCAGCATTTTTTATATCATCTCTTGTAATTCCTTGGCCTCCTTCCATAGCAGCAATTCCGAAATACTTTGCCATGTTTACTACTACGCCTCTACCAACTAGCGGAGGCACTTTTTCAATACCAAATTTAGTTAAGCCAGTTATAAAAGAGAAATCCGCACCCTTATGACAGTTATAAAAAATATCGTTATCACCAATATGACCTAATCCATCAAGTTGAGGTCCTGTTCCAATCCACATTTGCAGAATATCATCGTTGTAGGTAATGTCGTATCCAAAATCTTCAGTTGTATCTCTTCCAAAATGTTGATTTGGTTGGACCACTTGTAATTCTGTATATCTTGGCGGGAATGCTGGCATCCCTGGTTCAATAACAATACCAAGACCGTGAGACATACCTTTTTTAACAAGCTTAATTGCGTCCAGTGTGTTGGCATTTGAAATTAGATTAGCAGCACCAATCTCGTCATCTTTACCCCATTTAGAAACTTCGCAACCATCATCTGAGATCGCAAAGAGGGAAATAAATAAAATATAAAAAAGTGAATTACGCATTATGACCTCCAAAAACTCATAACACCATTATAAGCACAATAACCAATATATTTAAGGCAACAAAAAAATATGATTTAATTCATAGTATGAATAATAAGATACCCCCACCAATAGTTACTTTAGTATTTGGATTAGCAATTTATTTTTCTAAACCCTTATTCCCTGACTTTAGTAATGTAATTTTGAATGTTTTAAGTTTATTTCTGATAATAGTTGGTCCACTTACTCTTATATCAGCAGCCAGATCATTTAAAGTCCAAGAAACGACTATCAATCCTATAAATATTGACAAAGCAACCTCATTGGTTGTGTCAGGAGTTTTTAAATATTCAAGAAACCCAATGTATTTAGGGATGGTTTTAATTCTTCTTTCAATATCATTCAAATTTAATTTAATAGGAGGAATTGTTCTTACTATGCTATTTGCTGGCTACATAACAAAATTTCAAATCATTCCAGAAGAAATTGTAATGAATAAACTCTTTGGTGATGAATTTGAAAAATACAAAAATAAAACAAGAAGATGGATCTAATCTAATGTCCTATCAAGCTCATTTGTTCGTAGCATTAACAATAGGATTCATTGGAACAATTTTTTGTATATCTCTATATCAGATGAATAAGGTTAAACAAGCACAAATATTTTTATTTTTAACTATTGGAATGATGGCTTTCTGGATGTTTGTAGCTACAGGATATTTATTATAAATATTTATGAAAGAATATACTGGAGGCTGTCATTGTGGAGGAGTTAAATATAAATTTAAATCAGATCAATCAGTCGAAATTTGGAATTGCAATTGTTCCATTTGTGACATGATTAACTATCAGCACCTTTTCGTAAAGCATGAACTTTTTGAACTTATCGCTGGAGAAGATCTACTTTTAGAATATAAGTTTGAGAGTGGATCAGCAAAACACTTTTTTTGCAAAAGATGTGGAATCAAATCCTTTTATCAACCGAGGTCTCATCCTGAAATGTATAGCATTAACCTCAAATGTGTGGATGACCCACCAGAAATTAAAGAGGTCATTTATTTTGATGGAATAAATTTTGAAGAGAGCATAAAAAATATATGAATGTTTATATACTATTGTTTTCTGCAATTTTGTTTGAAGTTTTTGGAACCATGCTCTTGCCTGCTTCACAAAATTTTACAAAAATTTTACCAACTACAATCTTATTATTTTCATATGCTATTTCATTTTACTTTTTGGCTATTGTTTCTCAAAAACTCCCACTTTCAATCGTTTATGCTTCATGGTCAGGAGTAGGGATATTTTCAATAGCAATATTGAGCTACTTTTTCTATAAACAAACTTTAAATTGGCAGACAATTGGAGGATTATTTCTTATAGTCATTGGTGTAACCATAGTTAATATTTATAAAACAGATATATATTGAAAGATTTTTCACAAAAAGTAGCATTAATTTCTGGAGCCGGTTCTGGAATAGGCAGAGCCCTATCAATAGAGCTTGCAGACATGGGTTGTAATTTAGCACTTGTAGATTGGAATAAAGAATCTCTTGAAGAAACCAAACAGCTTTTAAGGAAAAAGAATATCGCTGTATCAACACATAATTTTGATATTAGCGATAAAGAAAAAGTACAGGCTTTGCCTAACGAGGTTATCGAATTTCATAAACAAATAGACCTAGTATTTAATAATGCAGGATTATCCATAGTGGGAAAAGTCAATGAAGTAGATGAGAATGATTGGAATTGGGGGTTAGATATTTTGCTTAATTCTGTAATTCAAATGACAACAGTTTTTCTACCTCATTTAGAAAAGCGACCTGAAGCTGCAATAATCAATACATCCTCAATATTTGGTCTTTTTAGTGTCCCAAAACAGTCGATTTACAATGTTGGAAAATTTGGAGTAAAGGCTTTTACTGAATCTCTGTCACTTGAACTAGAAATGGCTGAGTCTAATGTGGAAGCTTATTGTGTTTTTCCTGGCCACATTGGAACAAATATTTACTCTTCAGCAAAATTTAAAAGTTTTGAAAAGGATGATGCGGGCGCTGCAATATTTGGAGCAAATGCAGATACAAAAGAGCAGGCAGGCATTCAATTTAAGCAAAATGCGCCTTCTTCACCAAAACATGCAGCAAAAGTTATTCTTAAAAATATAAGAAAGAAAAATAAAAGGATATTGATTGGCATAGATGCACATTTTTATGATTTGATGAGCAGACTATTTCCAAAAAGTTTTCTAAAAATCATATGGATTCTCCCGTTCTTGAGAAATCTTTTTAAATCTAAGGACTAGCACAATGATATCTTCTATAGATCATTTAATAATCGCAGTAAAAGACATTAATGACGCTGAGGAAAATTACAGGAAAATCTTTGGAATGGAGCCTGTCTGGAAAGGAGAACATAAGGCACTTGGAACCGCTAATGTAATTTTCAATTTTAAAAATACCTATTGTGAACTTTTGTCAGCGAATGGAGATGGTCTTGGAGCTGCATTGGTAAATGGCGCAATTGAAGAGCAGGGAGATGGGCTCATTGGGGTAGTTTTCGGAACAAATAATATTAAAGAGTCATGTTCTACATTAAAGAAATCCGGTTATTTAGTAACAGAGCCAACTGAGGGTGAAGGCATTGATAATAAAACTCAAAAAATAAGAAAATGGAAAAATCTTTTTTTACCTCCGGAACTTACCAGAGGAATTTTTTCTTTTATCATTGAGCATTCAGAAGGAGCATTACCAAGCTTAAACAAGTATCCCAAAGCTACAATTAACAAACTCGACCATCTTGTAATAAATACAAATGATGCAAATGGGTTTATAAATATTTATAAAGATGTTTTTAATATTCGATTGGCTTTGGATAAAGTCATCGAACATTGGAAAAGTAGAATGCTTTTCTTCAGGGTTAATAAAACTACAATCGAAGTTATCGAAAGAAAAAATGAAGATGATTCTCAAGACAGTCTTTGGGGATTAGCATGGGAAGTTGAATCAATTGAGGAGGCTTATAATAGACTTATAAGTGAGGGCGTTGATGTTACTCCAATAAAAGAGGGGCTGAAAGAAAATACTTTAGTGGCTACCATTAAGTCTCATACTCACAATGTTCCAACTTTGTTAATAGAACATACTTAATGAAAATCATAATAGGTGTCTTGCTTGCTTTTTTTTCAATCCTTATAGGATCTCCTTTAATAGCATTAGTAATGGGGTCATTATTGGTGCTCGTTTTTAAATTTCCAAGTGATTATATTAGTAAATCAGTTACTACAAATCTTTTGCAAGTTGGAATAATTTTAATTGGTATCACAATATCCGCATCAAGCGCTACAGAAATAGCTTTTAAATATTTTCCTTATATATCTGCCTTTGTAATAATAATTTTTTTTGTTGGCTTGTTTCTGGCAAATCTATTTAAAGTTGATAGAAGCTTAGGAATATTAATCGCCTCTGGAACTGCTATATGTGGCGCCACCGCAATGGCAGCAATTTCACCACTAATTAAAGCAAAGCCAAAAGATTTATTCGCTGCGCTAACTATAATTTTTATATTTAACGCGATAGCAATTGGAATATTTCCTCTAATTGGAGCAGCAACTGGTATGAATTTCGAAAGCTTTGGAGCATGGTCTTCAATGGCTGTTCACGACACAGGTTCTGTTATAGGCACGGCAATAGCCTTTGGAGGTGATGCAGTTGAGACAGCAACAATACTTAAACTTAGCAGAACTATTTGGTTGATACCTTTAATTATAATCTTAGGAATTTTTTATCAAGATAAATCAAAACCTAAATTCCCTATTTTTATTTTATTATTTATTATTGCTATAGCCTCAGGGACTATTCTTGAGCTCAATCAAGATACAATTTTTTTCATAGATTCAATTAGTAAGATTTTTTTAATATCAGCCCTTTTTTGTATTGGAACTCAAATAACATTTGAAGCTATTAAAGAAATAAATTTGAAAAATTTTTTATTTGCATTAAGTTTATGGATAATCGCATCAGTGTTTTCATATTTAATAATTAATTTATTTATATAACTGGAGAAAATATGTTTAGTCATGTAATGGTGGGCACAAACAATATTGAAGAGTCACGAATCTTTTATGACAAAATATTTGAGGTTCTCGGAGGAGGACCAGGAAAACTATATCCAAATCTCACTGGACAAAAAAGATATTTCTATAATTTAAAGGGAACAAGTTTTTGTATTACTGAGCCAATAGACGGCCAGCCTGCAACAGTTTCAAATGGAGCAACTGTGGGATTTAATATTGAAACTATTGAACAAGGTGATGCGTGGCACAAAGCAGGAATAGAAAATGGAGGCACCTCTATTGAGGAAGAGCCAGGCATTCGAGATTATGGAAAATTTAAAATGTATTTGGCTTATTTAAGAGACCCAACTGGAAATAAGCTATGTGCAGGGCTTTTAATTAAAAGGACTTCAAAATAGTTTTTATTCCACTAATAATACTTGGATTGCCCTCAAAACACTTTATTGACTCATCAGGCTTATTCCAATTATTTGCAGATTTTGTAAAAAAGTTTGAATCAATTGTTACCCAGCTTGAATCATCTAGGGTTCCTGCTTTCACATAGAAAATTCGAGAGATTTCTTTTGAATAACTTAAAATGCCTGAACCACAATTTGGACAAAAGCCTCTTCTAACATGAGAACCAGAAGAGCCTTTGCTCTCAAAGAATTTAAGCTCGCCATTTAAATCAACATATTTTTTTGCAATAAACAAAATTGTCGCTTTACCAGAACCTGTGGTTCTTTGGCAATCTTTGCAGTGACAATGATGGGCAGATATAACTTTATTCTTATCTAGAGTATAAGTAATGTCTCCGCATTGACATCTACCAGACTCAAAATTAGATTCTTTATTCATAAAAGAAGATAAACTCCAAGGTCAATCATAAAATAAAATCCAGCTAAAAATCCAATAGCCCAAGGTATGCTTCTTGGACTTGGATTTCTTTCAGTTGCTATTTTGTAATACAAAATCATATGAGCAATTCTTGCTAGAGCATATATCCATATTATTATTGAAAGCTTTAGTGGACCATAGCCTGAAAACATTGCTAAAAATGCCATACCTAATATTGGAACAATATTTTCAAGAGAATTTTGAAATGTCCTATGGCTTCTAAATACGAATGACGATTGACCCAGTTCAGGCTTAACTATTCCAGGACTGTATCCTCCTTTCTGTCTTCGATGAACTCTAACTGCTACAATTGATTGAATAACCATGGTTGCTAACATCAACCATATACCTAAAAGCGAAGAGTGATAAACATCGAACATTTTTGACCCCAATAAATTTGATTAACTCTTCTAATTATAGACATAATAAGACATCGAAGGTTATAAATTATATTGTTTTAAATGAGCTCTATTTATAAAGTTTTGACGGAAGAAGAGTGGGAACATGCAGTCTCCCTTGGTTATGTAGTAACCAAGTTAGATAATGATGATGGCTTTATACATTTATCAACATCAAAACAGCTTGCCTTGACACTTCATTTATATTTTAAAAACTCTAAGAAAGTTATTTTGTTAGAAATAGATCAAGATTCCATTAAAGATGAAATAGTTTTTGAAAAGGCTAAATCAGGCAGCAGATTAGGAAAATTTCCACATCTTTATGGTAAATTACTCATACAAAATGTTAAAAAAGACTGGACACTAAAGAGAAATAGTTTTGATTTGCCTAAAAAAGTTTTAGAGGAATCAGAAGAATAATAAATATGACAGATTTAACAATAAACCAAGTTTACGCAATTGGAGCTCCAATAGTTCTGGCTATGATTCTTATTGAAGTATTTTTCTCCAGTATTTATAACAAAAATCTTTATAAAAAAGATGACACCCTTTGCACAATTGGACTTTTAACAGGAAATATTCTCATGGTGTTTGCTCTAAAGGGGATTACATTAGCGCTACATTTTTATTTGTTCCAATTTAAGTTATTTAACTTATCAGCACTGATGCCAGTTTGGGCTTTATGGATTCTAACTTTTGTCATGATTGATTTAGTATTTTATTTTTATCATCGTATTTCCCACAGAGTAAATTTCTTATGGGCTATTCATATGAGCCATCACTCAAGTGAAGAAATGAACTTTGCTGTATCTTTTAGACAGGCTTGGTTTGGCCCAATATCAAAATTACCATTTTTTATGATTTTGCCTTTAGTAGGTTTCGATCCAACCATAATTGCGGTGGCAGGTGTAGTCAGCACACTATGGGGAATTGTTGGACACACACAAATTGTTGGCAAGCTTGGCCCGCTTGAATGGATTTTTAATACTCCATCTCATCACAGGGTTCATCACGGAGCCAATAGCCAGTATATAGATAAAAATTATGGAAATTTATTAATTATCTGGGATAGAATGTTTGGTACATTTGAACCGGAAGGCGAGCCAGTAAAGTTTGGTTTAGTAAGAAATGTGAATACTTTTAATCCAACGAAAATAACTTTTATGGGATGGATAGATATTTTTAACAACATGAAAAACGCCTCAAACTTTACCGAAGCAATCTATTTTTTATTAGGACCACCAAAAACTAAAAATTAATTATGAAACATATCTTATATTTTCTTTTTGTATCACCTTTAGCTTTTTCTTTTGATAGCTCAGATAATTGTGATGATATTGAGCTCTTCTTTTTAAGTCCACATGACGGTTTTGTTAGTGAGAATCAAAAACTAAAGGTAGAGTTTGGAACAAAAAATATAAATATTAGTCCTGCAGGTATAGTTGTTGAGAAACAAGATAATTGTATAGTTAGCGGACATCATCATTTAATTATTAATAATGCCTATAAAGTTGAAAGTTTTGAAAATCAACCGATACCATATGGAGCAAATATTCTCCATTTTGGTGGTGGTCAAAAAGAAGCAGAGCTCTCGCTTCCTCCTGGAAAATATTCTCTTCAACTTGCGATAGGTGACTATGAACATAAACCCATCAATAGAAATAGGTTAGACCAAAAATATAACCCAATTCTTTCAGAAATTATTAATGTCGAAATACTGCCATAGTTAAAGCTTTTCTTTTTTCTCAAAGACATTTCTAATACAATAATTATTACATATAGGGGAATTAGTATTTTTTTAAGGAAAGTTAAAAATAATTTTTTATTTGAGGCATGTATTCTCTCAGTCATAGCTGTTTTTTGCGTTCAGCTATACGCAAAAGAAATAGTGATAAATCCAGGAGAAAATGCTCAAGAAGAACTGCAAGAAGCTCTAATACTTATGTCAGAAGGGGATACTCTTTTGATTAAGTCTGGTTACTATTTATTTGAAGATGGACTTTCTCTTGATGTAGATAACGTGACAATAATTGGCGAGGGTTTGGATAAAACTATATTAGATTTCAAAAATCAACAGTCTGGAGCTCAAGGATTTTTAGTAACTTCAAATAAAGTGACGTTAAAAGATTTCGCAATATTGGATGCAAAAGGTGATGCTCTAAAGGTAATAGGATCAAAAGGCATCAATATGATTAACTTAAGAACAGAGTGGACAGGCGGACCAAAGAGCACAAATGGTGCATATGGATTTTATCCAGTTGAGTCTGAAGATGTTCTTATTGATGGGTGTGTTGCCATAGGCGCATCAGATGCTGGAATATACGTAGGACAATCTAAGAACATTATTGTTAGAAATAGTACTGCTCAATATAACGTAGCTGGAATTGAAATAGAAAATTCTTACTATGCAGATGTATACAACAATCTTGCTTCACATAATACTGGTGGCATTTTAATATTTGATTTACCTGATCTGCCTCAACAAGGCGGCCACCATATAAGAGTTTTTGATAACAAATCAATAGACAATGATACTGATAACTTTGCTCCAGAGGGCAATATTGTTGGGGAAGTTCCAAGAGGCACGGGAATTATTATTATGGCTAATTCTGATGTCGAGGTTTTTAATAATGAAATGAGTGGAAATGGAACAGTAAACCTCTCGATTGTCTCTTATTCTGATGAAACAGATGATCCAAATTATTATCCCCATCCAAGAAGGATTCAGGTTCATAACAATATATATGGCCCTGGTGGATTTGATCCAGATGTTGAAACAGGTGATTTGGCAAAAGCATTATTTGAAATAAGTGATGGGAATATGCCAGATATTTTTTGGGATGGTGTTGTTCCAATTTCTCAAATGATTTTTGGGCAACCAAATAACGACAAGTTAAAGGTGGACGAAAATAACGATGTAAGTTTTTTAACGATCAGTCCAATAAAGTACATGTTAGGATTTTCAAATCCTATACGAACAGAAAAGAAAGAATTTAAAGGGGTCATTAATCCACTTGAGCCGATTGTAATAGACGGTATATAGGGATAATGAAAAAGAAATTTCAAATATTGCTAGTGCTTATTCTGTGCACCAGGCTAACTGCGATTAATGATAATCTAATTATTTCTGAATCTTTTCCAGCAAAACTATCAGAGTTTGGTTTTTTTCTTGATGATTCAGCACAGATACCTCATGAGAATGTAATACCATATGAGCTAATATCAACACTATTTTCTGATTACTCATATAAGCAAAGATGGGTATATGTCCCTAATAATAAAAAAGCTCAATATGAAGAGAATTGGGTTTTTAATTTTCCTGTCGGTTCTGCATTAATAAAAACATTTTATTATCCTGTTGATGAAAGAAATCCGGATCTAGGAATGAATCTTTTAGAAACAAGACTTTTATTAAGGAAAGAAAATGGCTGGGAAGCTGTATCTTATGCATGGAATGAAGAACAAAACGAGGCATATAAAAAAATTGCTGGAAAAACAATTAATGTTTCTTGGACTGACTTTATGGGCAACGATAGAGATGTTAGATATCGAGTGCCAAACGTAAATCAATGCAAGGAATGTCATGCAGCTGAGGATAAGATCACACCAATTGGGCCAAAAGCCAGAAACTTAAATAAAAAGTTTGAATTTAATGATGGAGAATTTAATCAGTTAACTTATTGGATGAATAGACAAATAATAGATGATTATCCAATGGAGTTAGTTTCTCCAGTTGATTGGACAGACGAAAGCCAAAATATTAATGACAGAGTTCGTTCTTATTTAGATGTAAATTGTGGGCATTGCCACTCTCCAACAGGAAATGCAAATTCAACCGGTCTTTATCTTCACCTAGATGAAACAAGAGATATTCATTTGGGTTTGTATAAAAAACCTGTTGCAACTGGTAGAGGCAGTGGAGGCTTAAAGTATTCAATAGTGCCAGGCAAACCGGACGAATCAATTTTATTACATAGAATGATTTCTCTTGATCCAGGAGTGATGATGCCAGAATCTGGAAGAGCACTTTCACACACCGAGGCTGTTGATATGGTCAGAGAGTGGATCTTGGTATTGGAAGATTGAGATCACATTCACGTAATATTTTCATTTTTCTATCTACAATAATATTTCTTTATTCTTGTGAAATTGAAGAATCTAAAAATACTTATAAACCGCCCTCAATAGAAATCTCCTCAAAAATAGATAAAACCAGCAACGCCTATTCAATTGAAGTTCTAGAAAGTGTTGGCGATGAGTTATCGAATCTACTTAATAAAGAAATAGACCTTTTTTCATCAAACGAAGTCAAGTTTGAAGGAGAGATAATAAGTAAATATATTGATTGTGGATTTATGAATAATGAGGTTTATGTAAATTATATTGATAGGATATTTGGCTCATATTTAGAAGCTGTTATAACCTTTAAAATAGTAAATGAAGACAATTTATATAGAATTAATAATGATGAGATCAGATACACTTTTTTTTCAAAAGAGACAGGAACAAGATGGAGATTTAAATCTAATAAACCAAAAGAATTATTGGTAGGCAATCCTGTCTACAGCGACAATCCATACAGAACATGTTTATCTAAAAATGTATTAGAGAAAAAAATTAAAAATATATTAAATAGGACAACAAATGGCTAAAAGAAATTTAATTAATATCTACTTAACTTTTCTTGCAATATTTTTATCTTCAAATTTAGATGCTGATAATAATCATTCTATGATTGGATATTGGTTGACATCCCAATCCATCGTTTTGGTTAGTAAGTGCGAAAATGAATTATGCGCAACCATTGAACATATTTTTGTTGAAGAAGGAATAGACCAGAAATCAATACTTGATAATAACAACAAAGAAAAATCTTTGAGAGATAGAACGCTTGTCGGAATTAACTTAATAAATGGTTTCAAATATATTGATGGAGCAAAAAAGCTATCTGGCGGAAGGATATATGACCCAGGAAGGGGAAGAACTTTTAAATCAAATATTTATTTATTACAAAATGGGAATTTGAAAATTGAGGGTTGTTTGATGAGAATATGCGGCCATGAAGAATGGAAACCTATAACGGTAACGTTTAATGACGATGGAACAAAAAAGGTTGAGCTAAAGGAGAATCTTTAATGAAAAAGGTTAATTTTAAAGACAAGTTTAAAAAGTTTTCAGATCAATGGTCGCCTAAAGTGATTGCGGAACTTAATGATTACCAATTTAAGTTAGTAAAGATTCAAAATGATTTTATCTGGCACAAGCATATTGATACCGATGAGGTATTTATTGTTATTGAAGGAGAAATGTTTATTGAATTTAAAACTGAAACGATAAAACTTGAAGCAGGAGAAATGATAGTTGTTCCAAAAGGGACAGAACATAGACCCTTTGCAAATGATGAAGCTAGTATAATGTTAGTTGAGCCAAGAGGAATAGTTAACACAGGTGACAAAATTGATGAATTAACTGCTCCAAATGATCAATGGATATAAAGTGGGGAGATCATGATTATGAGTAAATTTTTAATTGCAGCATTAGCATTAATACTTTTAGGCTTAGCTATATATAGCCCAAACATTGTTAGGCTCTACAAACTAGCTAATTTATATAACGAAAAATCAATAGCCAAGAATTTCATTAACATTAATAAAATCTTTGAAACATCTTCACCTATACCCGCATCAGAACAACCATATATTTTTGAAACAAAGGATTATGATTTACCAGAATTTTATTTTTTTGAAGGAGAGGAACTAAAATTAGCTGATGGATTAGATCATTTCCATACGGATGGACTAATAATCCTTCATAACGGGAAAATGCTATTTGAACAATATTGGCACGGTAATACCAAAGATAGCAAACACATAGCTTTTTCAGTATCTAAATCTTACTTATCAGCCTTATTTGGCATAGCTGTTGATGAAGGCCTAATTGATAGTATTGATGATAAAGTTTCGAAATATCTCAATGATTTTGATGGAACTGGTTACGAAAACGTAAAAATTAAAAATCTTCTTCAAATGTCTTCAGGAATTGAATTCAATGAAGACTATGCTGATCCAGGCTCAGACATAAACAGGTTTGCAAGAGCAACCGCAAGAGGATCGTCATTCAGAGATTTTGCCAAGACACTAAATAATGGAAGAGAACAAGGAACATATAATCATTATGTGAGCCTTGATACTCAAGTATTAGGCATGATTCTTGAATCAGTAACCGATATGCCATTAAGAGAGTATTTATATAAAAGAATATGGAGCAAAATAGGTACAGAAAGTGAAGCATATTACATTGCTGATAATACTGGTACAGATATGGCGCTTGGTGGCCTAAATGCTTCTTTGCGTGACTTTGCCAAGTTCGGGCAGCTTTACTTGAATGAAGGAAGTTGGGAAGGTGAGCAAATTGTTCCTAGGGATTGGGTTATTCAATCTCATACACCAGACGCTCCCCACCTAATGCCAAATTCAGGAGAGCTTTCTTCAAATGAATGGGGTTACGGTTATCAATGGTGGGTTCCTGGGGATCCCATAACTGATTTCACTGCTCACGGCATATTTAATCAATTCATATATGTTGATCCAGAATCAAACGTTGTTATAGCCAAAACATCTTCAAACCATAGGTTTAGGTCAGAAAGAGAGTACTCAAAAGCAGCTCATATAGCTATGTTTCGCTCTATAACAAAACATATTGAAAATACATTTAATTAATATATTTGTATTAAATAAGATTCTTTCTTAGAATTAAAGAAAGGTTATATGAGGAGATAAAATGAATTCAAAATTTTTATGTTTAATTGGTTTGGTATTTACTGTTGGTGCTTTTGCTGACGGAAAATCAAATGAATGGATGATTGAGACACTATCTACAGCTGCGCCATCATTTATAGGTGATAATGCTTCAGTTGCTACATATGATGGAAAAATTCTTAAAGAGGGTAGCAATGGCTGGACATGTTCTCCAGGAAGGCCAATGCCTGAGGATGGTTACAAAGATGCTCAAGATACAAATGCGTCATGCGCAGATATTGAAGGATTCAAATGGGTTGAGGCATATGTAAATGGCACTAGTCCTAATATGGAGAGAGATGCCTATATATGGATGCTACATGGTGATGTTGGAGAAGACAATAGAGTTTCATCTTTATATGGTGGTAACAAGGAGAATGCAATAAAAATGAATCACTTTATTGAATCAGGACCACATTTAATGCTAATGCCAAAAGACACAAAAACTATAGAAAACTTTACAACAGATTTTACAAAAGGAGAGCCATATCAGATGTTTAAAGGCACACCATATGCGCATTTAATGATACCTTTTGAGGGTTATTACATGTTTCAACCTGAAGCGGCTCCTAAGTAGAAATTAAAATGGAAAGATATAAAAGTTTTGAGGATTTCTATCCTTACTATATTTCTGAGCATGATCATAAGTACACAAAATTGATGCATTTTATTGGAACAAGTATAAGCATATATTTTTTAATTAAATTTATTCTGTCATTTAATTTTTTATTTATCTTATATGCACTTCTGTCGGGCTATGGGTTTGCATGGGTAGGACATTTCTTTATTGAAAAAAATAAACCTGCTACCTTTAAATATCCTTTTTACAGCTTAATAGGTGATTACAAGATGTATTTAGAGATACTTCAAGGAAAACATAAAATTTTTTAATTTGTAATCCCGTATTTCATATTTGTATGGAGGCTTCTGAGAATAATTTTTGGACTAAGCCTCCTTGGGGTGCTGGCGAAAAAAAATATCGACTAGGATTGAGGCCAATAGGGTTAGATGAATGGCTAAATAGAAAGATTGGTAAAAATCTTTTAAAACATAAAAAAAATTTACTCGATTCTAATTACAACAAGGTTATTGCAGTAACTGAAGATTCTATTGATGCACAAATTTGCTTAGGAAAAATATTTGGAATAACGCATTCTAAGTATCCTGATCTCATTGCTGAATTAAGCCTCAATATTCAAGATGATTTATGCTTAATGGAGTCACAAGGCGATCAAAAACTTCTTGCGGCAAGTATTTGTTCGCCAAGTTATTGGGATGTAAGAACAAAAATTGGTAAACCACTAAAGGTTATACATGATCCTGTTAAATCTCTAGACGAGAAGATAGGCGAGAGAATTGCAACTTTTATAAGACAGGCACCTATTAAAAAACCCTTTGCTAGGCAGAATTGGCTTATTCATGGAGATACAAAAAGATTTCATTTAAAAGAAGAAGCTTCTTTGCTCACAGATCCTTCGTCTTGGTATATCAGATCAGAAAAAGAAACTTTATGTAGATTTCATGAAGATTATTCTTTATTTACAATAAATGTTTTATTTGAACCATTAAAAAAAATTGTTGATTATCCCGATGCACTAAGAGGCCTTATTAAAAGCCTAGAGACATTTGATGAATATGAATCAGTATATTTTGGTGGATCCAACAAAATAAACATTTTATTGGAATACCTTAAAGCACAACTATAGTAAAATAGTATTTATCGGGAGAGCATAATTTGCTGTAAATCTTTATGGATAAAAAACAGTACAACAAGATTATTATTAGATCGCAAGACATTGCTGAAAAATGGAAAAAAATTCCAGCGCCTCAAAGAGGAGAGTTTATAAGACAATTTGGTGAGCAGTTAAGACTTCAAAAAGAACTCCTTGCAAAAACCATAACCAAAGAAGCCAGAAAGATAAAGACAGAGTCGCTCGGAGAAGTTCAAGAAGCAATAGATATGTGTGATTTTGCTGTTGGATTAAGTAGGCAACTATATGGCTTGACTATGCCAAGTGAGCGTCCAAATCACAGACTTCAAGAGTTATGGCATCCTTTGGGAGTTGTTGGCTGCATAACAGCTTTTAATTTCCCAATGGCTGTATTTGCATGGAATTTCTGTCTTTCTGCTGTTTGTGGAAACAGCATAATATGGAAACCTAGCCCACATTCAAATGAGTGTGCAAAAGGAATAAAAAAAGCCTGGGATGAGATAAGCGGCGAGTTTTCAGAATTAATTCAAATCATAGAAGGTGGTAACGAAGAAGCAGTTTTAATTTGTGAAGATAAGAGAATATCTTTGGTATCTGCTACGGGAAGCACACAAATGGGCAAAGAGTTGGCACCAATTGTTTCAGCTAGACTTGGTAAGCTTTTGCTTGAACTTGGAGGCAATAACGCTGCAATCGTATGTCCTTCAGCAGACTTAGATTTAACAATAAAAGGTATTGCCTTTTCTGCTTGCGGAACAACCGGTCAAAGATGCACCTCGCTAAGAAGATTATTTGTTCATAAAGATATATATGACGACTGTGTTGAGCGTTTGGAAAAATGCTTTGAGGAATTAATAATAGGCTGTCCCTCAAAGGATTCCTCTCAAATAGGTCCTTTAATTTCTAAAGATAGCTTTAATTCTATGCAAAAAACACTTGAGTCTCTGAGAGCTAAGGATGTATCTGTAATCGGTGGTGAAAGATTAGATATTGAAGATTCTGATGAATATTATGTAAAACCAGCATTAGTCCTTGTAAAGGAAATAGAAGATGAAATGCTTTCTGAAACATTCGCACCTATTTTATATGTTAAGAGTTATGAAAAAATTGAAGATGCTATTCGAATGCAAAACGATGTTAGTCAAGGACTTAGTAGTTCAATTTTTACAAATGATATGAGGGAATCAGAATTATTTTTAAGTGAATCTGGAAGTGATTGTGGTATTGCTAACGTTAATATTGGTACAAGCGGAGCTGAAATTGGTGGCGCTTTTGGTGGTGAAAAAGATACGGGAGGTGGACGTGAGTCAGGTTCAGATGCTTGGAAAAATTATATGAGAAGAGTAACTGCAACTGTAAATTACGGAGAAGATTTACCACTTGCTCAGGGGGTAGAATTTGATGAAAGCTAAAATTGCGATTGTTGGCAGTGGAAACATAGGCTGGGCATTAAAACAATTACTAAAAAAGGACTATGACATTAAGCAAGGCGACATAGAAGATGGTTTCGATGCTCATGATATTTTACAGGTTAAAGATTTTTTAAATGGGGTTGATGCAGTAATTTCAGCAGGACCATTTGCAGTAAACAAAAATATAGCAAGCGTAGCATCAGAAAATGGAATCGCTTACTTTGATCTTACTGAAGATGTTGAAACGACTGAATACATTAGATCACTTAAATCAGAAAATATTTTAATGCCACAGTGCGGTCTTGCTCCAGGAGCCATTAATATTTGTGCAGCTGGCATGATGAATCAATTCGATTCTGTTAATGAAGTTCTTATGAGAGTTGGAGCTTTACCAAGATTTACAACTAATGAAATGAGCTATTACTTAAGTTGGTCAACAAACGGATTAATTAATGAATATTGCAATGAAGCTGATGCAATTTATGAAGGAAAATCAATAAAGGTTATGCCTCTAGAGGGAGCTGAAAAAATTGTAATTGAGGGAGAAAGCTTTGAAGCCTTTAATACAAGTGGAGGATGTGCGACCATGTGTGAGACTTTTGAAGGTGAAGTCCAAAATCTTTCATATAAAACAATTAGATATCCAGGCCATTTAAATCATATGAAATTTTTGTTCAACGATCTTCACTTGAAAAAGAATAAAGATGTCTTAGAGAAGCTTTTTGACAAAGAAGTCCCAAGGACAAAAAATGACGTAATAATATTTTTTGTAAAAGTTATAGGACTTATTGATGGAGTTTTACAAGAGAAAACCTATTTAAGAAAAATATATGGAAATGAAAAATTCAGCGCTATTCAATTAACGACTGCCTCTGGAGTATGTAGCATTCTTAAAATGTATCTTGATGGTAAAGTTACTAACAAGGGTTTCACAAAACAAGAATCTTTGTCTTGGGATGATTTTCTAAATAATGATTTCGGCAAAGTTTACGCCTAATATTTATGATGACAGAATTTAGCCTTTTAGATACTTCTCATATCATTTTTGCCATAGCTTGCATTGCTTTGATTATTTATTTACCTAAATTTGTTTTAAATAAAAGTGATATATGGAAAAAACTTGTAATAGCTGCAATTTTCATTTTTATTCTAATAAACCAAGGTTTAGATTTTTATAGGGAGGGATATACTCAACAAATAAAGCTAGGATTGCCTCTTCACCTATGTGATTTTTCTTGCGCATCTATCATGCTCTATTTTATAACTCAGAGAAGAGAGTTTTTTATCTTTGCTTTTTTTGCTGGTATTTCTGGAGCAGGCATGGCCATATTAACTCCTGATGTTTTATATTCATTCCCACATATTGATTATGTTCGTCATATGGTTGGTCATTCAATGATTTTACTAGGCGTAAGTTATGCAATAATAATTGATAATCAAAGACCTTACTTTAAAGATGTACACAGAGTTCTATTAGTGTTAACTTTCTTCTTAATTTTGATGTATCCAATTAATTATTTACTTGGACCGCCAGCAAATTATTGGTATGTTATGGAAAAACCACCCGGTTTAAATGTAACAGGTTTTATGAGAGATGCGCCATACCATATGATTGATATCTATATTCTTGCTGTAATTGTTTGCTATTCAATATATTTGCCATATTTAATTAAGGATAAATTAAATAAAACTGCTGTTTAAAAATGAAAAGTGTTTCAAGCTCACAAATTCCGAAAAGTTTTCGGGCATACCGACCAAAAGCTCTTCAATGGCTGGGTAGATTTGTTTTGACTTCTCTTGGATGGAAGGTTCATGGAAAAATTTCAGATGAATTTAATGAAAAAAAACTTGTAGTAATTGTTGCTCCGCATACATCAAATTGGGATGGGATTCTAGGGGTTGCAGCAATTGCTGGCCTGGATGCAAAAGTTACATTTATTGGTAAACATACTGCATTTAAGTATGGACTTGGAGTTTTTTTGAGATACATGGGGGGAATACCCGTTGATAGAAACAAACCTGGAGGGATAATTAAAGACGCAATTAATCAGATCAAAGACATTAATAGTTCCTTAATTGGAATATCTCCTGAAGGAACCCGTTCAAAAGTAAAGGAATGGAAAACAGGATTCTTAAGAATAGCAAAAGAATTAAATACTAAAATAATTCCAGCATCATTAGATTTTGCAAAAAAAGAAATACTTCTTGGTAAGGCCTTTAGTCCTTCAGGTGATAATATGAAAGACATAACTGAACTTAAGAATTATTACAGTGTTTTTACTGCAAAATATCCTGAAAAATACTAGTTCAAATTTTCTTTAATCATATTATTTACCATCTCCTCAACAATAAAGAGTGGAGGATTTCCATGATCTAGAACAGCTGAGTGGAAATCTTTTATATCAAATTTATCACCAAGCTCACTCATAGCTTTTTCTCTGAGTTCGAGTATTTTGATCATACCAACTTTATAGCTTAGCGCTTGTCCTGGCCAAACAATGTATCTTTCAATTTCGACTCTAACTTCTGTATCTGACATTCCTGTTTTTGTTTTCATGTACTTCATTGCTTCTTCGCGAGTCCATCTTTTATAATGCATTCCGGTATCAACCACTAATCTTACTGCTCTAAAAAGTTCGCTTTGAAGAATTCCTAGTTCGTCATATGGATCTTCAGCCAAACCAGCTTCAAGAGCTAAAATTTCAGAGTAAAGAGCCCATCCCTCTGCGAAAGCAGAAGTGTAGTATCCAAACCGTCTATAGAGAGTTAAATCTTCATTTTCAAGAGAATGTGCTATTTGATGATGATGTCCAGGTGTTGCTTCATGATAAGCCAAAGTTCTCATGCTATAGGTTGGTGTTTGCTTAATATCGTATAGATTTGCATAAAATACACCAGGTCTACTTCCATCAAGCGCTGGCGACTGATAATATCCTCCAGCCGCAGTTCTTTCAGAGTACTCAGGAACAGCTTTCACTATGACCTTTGACTTTGGCATAGTATGGAAATAATCTTTCATTACTTCATAAGCCTCTTCAACCATTTCTGTATAGTCTTTAACAACTATTTCTTTTCTATCTGGAGTGTCTGCATATAGGAAATCTGGATTCTCATTTAATTCATTCATTATTTCTCCAACAGACTTACTCTCGTCATATCCAAGAGATGAAAGAATGTATCTCATTCTTTCAGAAATCCGTTTTACTTCACTAAGCCCTATTTGATGAATTTTCTCTGGTGAATAATCTGTTGTGGTGAAAGTCCTTATTTTCAATTTATAGTATTCGTCTCCTCCTGGCTGAGACCATATACCATGATCTTTATTAGCATATTTTTGAGTTCTTATCATAAAATCTCTTAAAGCTTCAAAACCCGGCGTAACACTTCTGCTAATGGACCTTTTTATTTCATTTTCAAAATAATTTACATCTTCTTGATTTAAATCTAGTTGATTTATCTTTGACATGAATTGGGTATAAAGAGGATGTTCTTCATTCGAATATTCTATAAATTCATCTAGCTGTTTAATTACATGGTCATATACAAATTCAGGCGGATAAATACCACTCTTAGCTTGTTTTTCAAGGTCGGCAAGAACTCCTTGATACACTTCCTTAATTAAATCTGTCCTTTTTATGAAATCGTTTGCTTCAGACTTTTTCCTAATAGGATGTACATCATTCATAAACTCAATGGTATTTAAATGAATTCCTCCAATTTGATTTAGCGGATAGTCTAAATAAGGAAAATCTTTAAGTTCTCTTAAATGATTTTCATAATCAAAAATTGCAATTTTCTTTGTACTTTTTTGAGTATCGGATAGTCTCGAGTCAACATACTTATATAAGGTTTTTATAGTTTTTTCTGTATGCTCAATTCCATTTTCAATATCAGTTTCTTTTGGAATTGATAACTTGGAGTTATGATTCGTCAGCCAATTATAGTCATCTAATACCCCAACATAAGTTAACTCTTCAGGTGAACTTGTAAGATCAAGAATTAGCTCTTTTGCTAAAAAATGATCAATTGAGAAGGGCTTCATAAAAAAAAGATTTATTAAATACAGAGATCCAATTCCCAAAGTAACTAATAAAAGATTTCTCGTGTGCTTAAGAATTTTTTTAATCATGATAAAATTTCCTTTTAAAGAAAATTATATTATGTCAGAAAAACTAGCTACGCTTAAGAAAGAAGATAATGTATCAATACTTATTTTAGATGATGGTAAGGCAAACGTTTTCTCTCCAGAAATGTCACAGCATATAAATGAATGTCTTGATGATGTTCCTACCGAAGAGGGATGCCTCATAATTACAGGAAGAGAGGGAATGTTTTCTGCTGGGTTTGATCTCAAAACTATACAAGGCGGAGATATGAAACTTATTCAGAATATGACAATAAATGGCTTTAAGCTCTTATCAAGAATATTTGCATTTCCAAGACCAGTTATTGCAGCATGTTCAGGTCATGGTATTGCCCTAGGAACTTTTTTATTATGCTGTTGTGACTATAGAATAGGCGTAAAAGGCGACTTCATGCTTGGAGCTAATGAAATGAGAACAAACATGGTAATACCTTTACCTATATTAGAGCTCATTAAATTTAGAGTTGCTCAATCTCATAAATATAGAGCAGTTTTGGGCGCTGAAATGTATACACTAGAGAATGCAATAGATGCAGGTCTTATGGATGAAGTCGTTGAATCAGATAACTTGATGAAAGTCGCTCTTGAAAAAGCAAAAGATCTATCGACTATGGGACATCCAGCTTATTCGATGACAAAAGAGCTTTACATAGCTGAAACACATAAAAAGATTGATGACGCAATAAATGAACTTGATTCTTGATGAATGAATCAGTTTTATCATGAAATTCACAATTTTCCTTCAAAACTAAGCCATGAATTTTTAGAGAAAATTTTTAAGCTTAATCAAGAAAATTCTCCAGAAGTTGGAAGCTTGAGTTCAATAGAGTACCTGAGACAATTAATACAACTTAGTTCATATCAATTTTATGTAGTAAAAGATAATGAAATAAAAGGATTCATCATATGTTTCAGAGAGAAATCCTCTTATGATTCACCTAACTATAAATTTTTTAGCAATACAGAATCCAAGTTTCTATATATCGATAGAATAGCAATAAAAGATTCATATAGAAGACAGGGTATTGGAAAAAGTTTTTATGAGCTTATTGAAAAAATTGCTATTACAAAAGAAATACCTCTATGTTGTGAAGTAAACACATTTCCAGAAAATTTAATATCTATAAAGTTCCATGAAGATTTTGGTTTCAAAAAAATTGGAAATAGAGAATATGAAGATCACTCGGTAGCTTTTTTTAAAAAGTAATCAGAATTTATACTTAAATAAAAGCATATTGTAAAAATCGTATGATATGGTCTGTATATGTTTGTAGAAACTTCTCTAATATTCAAAACACTTGTAATACTCTCAGCACAACTAGGGATAGTTTTGATGATGTGTTTTTTTTGCCTTAATAGAGCAAAAAAAGCATATAAAAATAACACAACTTTTATGGGGCTTTTATTTAGGGGCTCGGTCAACATGAAAGGTAAATTAGATTTAATTCCTTATTTAGAAACAAAGAAAGATTTTCCAAAACCAATGGAAAAACATGAAGATAAAGACACTGTGCTTCATGAAGTTGCTAAAAATCAGGATGAAGTCATTGAATTATTAAAGATGGGTTACATACATTCCCCAATGGGTTCATCGTGGGGCATTGGATTGCTGTTTTCGCTATGGATGGGATGTTTATTTGCATCAACAATTATAACTTCATTTGATTTTATTAACCTTTGGGTTGGAATGACCTTGTTCACTCTAACGAGTTTATTCTTTGGTCCTCTTCTTGCTCTGGTAATGCTTGAGATGGATGAAAATGATGGATTTACTGCTCTTAAAATAGTACTAGTTGTAACTTTAATTACAGGTTTTATAGGTTATGGCGATTTTATATCTTTCTCAGAAAGCTCATTGTTTGGAATCATCTTAATAATATCTTTATTTGGATTACTGATTTTTAATTTTGCGCGTTTTTATATGGAATTTAGTAGGGAGGTTGTGAGAAGATCTGCAATTTTTGGTGCGATTCTTTTTTCTTTATTTCTTTTATTTGATTTCAATTATATTAAAATGCAATCTAGCATTTATGCCAAAAATGATTGGGCTACTGCACTTGAAATGGCGTTTATACTCTATTTAGATATTATAAACTTGCTATTAGAAATTCTTGAAGCAATGGGTAATTCATAATAACTACAACTTAATTTATAATCACTTTATGAAAAAAACTTTAGTCACAGTTTTAGTATTTTTTTCCTTCAACATAGACGCAAATTTAAAAGAAACTCTTGAAAAAGATCTCGATAGTTTGATGACTAAGGTTATTGAATGGCGTCATGATATTCATGAAAATCCTGAATTAGGTAATAGAGAATTTAGAACAGCAAAAAAAGTTGCTGATCATTTAACTTCATTAGGAATGGATGTTGAAACTGGTATTGCACATACCGGAGTTGTAGGATTACTAACTGGTGATCTGCCTGGCCCAACTATTGCTATAAGAGCCGACATGGATGCATTACCTGTGGTTGAAAAAACTGGTTTACCATATGCATCAAAAATTAAGACAACTTATATGGGTAATGAAGTTGGTGTTATGCATGCATGTGGTCATGATGCTCATGTTGCAATTTTAATGGGAGTGGCTGAATTTTTTTCTAAAAACAAAGACCAACTCAAAGGAAGCATTATGTTCATTTTTCAACCTGCAGAAGAAGGCCCTCCGGAAGGAGAGAATGGCGGTGCAAAAATGATGTTAGAGGAAGGGATTTTTGAAAGATATAATCCTGAAGTGATATTTGGTCTTCATGTCTCAAATGCACCACATGGTTATGTTGGATTTGCACCAGGTCCAGCCATGGCAGCTGCTTCAGCATGGAGAGTAAAAATTAAGGGTGTTCAATCACATGGTTCAAGACCTTGGGAGGGAATTGATCCCATCATGGCCTCAAGTCAATTTATTAATCAAATTAATACTATAGTTAGCAGGAGAGTTAATATTGTTGGTAATCCTGCTGTGGTATCCGTTGGTATGATCGAAGCAGGAACAAGAAATAATATTATTCCAGAAGAAGCTACAATGATGGGCACCATTAGAACTTTTGACCCAGAATTGAGAAAAGAAATTTATAATGACATATTAAAAATTGCTGAAGGAGTTGAAACTGCTACAGGAGCAACAGTCAGGGTTGAGTTTGATGTTGGCGGTTTTTATCCAGTTACGTATAACAATATTCCTCTAGGTGAGAGAATGAAACAGTCCTTAATTGAAGCGACTAATGGAAACTTTGCTGAAATAACAAGACGGACTGGCGCAGAAGATTTTTCATACTTTTCTCAGGAAATTCCAGGACTATATATATTTCTTGGTGTTAATGACCCAGGCAAACTTGAACAAGCCGGCAATCATTCACCATATTTCACTGTTAATGATGATGCTTTAGATGAGGGATTGAAGTCTTTGGTATATATGACAATAGATTATTAGTTAAGGAGAAAATATGACTATTCCTAATCAGTTAAAAGATAAATTAGTGATGCCAGTTATTGGCGCACCCCTGTTTTTAGTTTCAGGCCCAGACTTAGTCATTGCTCAATGTAAAGCTGGAATTGTAGGATCTTTTCCAGCATTAAATGCAAGACCCCAACATGTTCTTGATGAATGGATTGTTAGAATAAAAACTGCGCTTGCAGAATACCAAGAGCAAAATCCTGATGCAAAAGTTGCTCCCTTTGCAGTCAACCAAATATGTCACGGATCTAATGATAGACTAATGCAAGATATGGAAACTTGTGTCAAACATGAGGTGCCCATAATTATTACTTCTTTAAGACCACCATCAGAAGTTGTAGATGCTGCTCATAGCTATGGGGGTCTGGTTTTTCATGATGTTATAAATGTAAGACATGCACAAAAGGCAGCCGAGCAGGGCGTCGATGGACTTATATTAGTTTGCGCTGGCGCAGGTGGTCATGCTGGGGCCTTGTCACCATTTGCATTGGTTAGAGAGGTTAAAGAATGGTTCGATGGAACAATAATTCTTTCAGGTTCAATTGGTGATGGTCACTCGGTAGCATCAGCAATTGCTCTTGGTGCAGACTACGCATATTTAGGCACTAGATTTATTGCCACTGAGGAGGCAAATGCTGATCCTGGATATAAAAAAATGTTAGAGGAAAGCGCTGCAAGTGACATAGTCTACTCTTCTTTATTTACTGGAGTCTTAGGGAATTATCTTAAACCCTCAATAAAAAATGCAGGTCTTGATCCTGATAATCTTCCAGATGCAGACAAGTCCGCAATGAACTTTGGCTCTGGTGGAAACACTGACTCCAAGGCTTGGAAAGACATATGGGGATCTGGACAGGGAATTGGTGGAATTAAAGATTCTCCTTCCGTTGCTGAGCTTGTTGGAAGAATAAAGTCAGAATATGAGCAAGCTTTTGATGAATTTAAAAATAGAATGCAAGGATAACTATGATTGAATCAATTATTATACTTCCCATTATGTGGATCGTTATGTCGGCGATTTATATGCTCTTATTAAAAAACTTTGAGGGTACCAAAGGCATTACAGCTGAATATCAAACTAAAGACGGCATCAAAAGAACTGCTAAAAAAAACAGACAAGATTTTATAGTATGAATAAAGCCATTGGCTTTATAGGCCTTGGAGTCATGGGATCTCCAATGGCCGGGCATCTATCAAAACAGCATGAGATCAGAGTATTTAATCGCTCACTTGAAAAAACCAAAAGCTGGATAAAGAAATATTCTGGATCTGAATGTAGCTCCATAAAAGAAATATCAAAAGTATCTGATATTCTTTTTCTTTGTGTTGGCAATGATAACGATGTAAGAGAAATTATTTCTGATAAAGATGGAGCCTTAGAACATTTAAAATCAGGCTCTTGCATTGTAGATCATACAACTACTTCAGCTGATCTAGCCAAGGAGATGAATAATCTTCTAAGCACAAAGAATATAAATTATCTTGATGCACCTGTATCTGGGGGTCAGGCTGGAGCCGAATCTGGTCAACTCTCAATAATGGTGGGTGGTAAAAATGAGCTACATAAAGAACTGAAAGATATTTTAATGAGTTACTCTAAGTCTATAAAATATATGGGAGAAAGTGGATCAGGACAGTTAACAAAAATGGTAAATCAGATTTGCATAGCCGGTTTACTTCAAGGTCTTGCTGAAGGGATGAATTTCTCAGAAAAAGTAGGATTAAACTCCAAAGATGTTTTAGAAGTCATCTCTAAAGGAGCTGCTCAATCATGGCAAATGGAAAATAGATGGCACACAATGCTCGAAGATGAATTCGATCATGGTTTTGCTGTAGATCTAATGAGAAAAGATTTAGACATAGTTATTCAAAAAGCAGAACATGAAAACATAAGTTTAGAAGTCACCAAAATTGTTAACGACTATTATAAAGAGATACAAAAATCTGGAGGCGGGAAATGGGATACATCCAGTCTATATAAGAGGCTCAAAGATAATCTTTAAAATATTGTTGAAAAATATACAAATACACCCAATCCAATTACAACCATAGCAGACGAGATTTCTAACGAATCAATATCTATAGAAGGATCTTCTGCCATAGAATAAAAGCTTCCCGGATTAGAAATAAGCCATATTATTCCAGCTATGTGGAATAGCATTATTAATCCAACGACCCAGTTCAACGGCTGTGATGTAAAAACAATTAAAGAGCATAAGATTACAAAAATTAGCTCAATCGAGATATAGACATTAATATTTTTTCTTTTTAGAAGATATCTCAATAGACTGTAACCTTTTGAGTATGTATAAAATAGGATAAAACCATAAATAAAATATATTGAAGACAATACCGTAATCATTCTTATGACACCTCTACTACAATGTTGCCAATAATATTACCACTTTCCATTGCTTCATGAGCCTCGATAATATTATCTATAGAGAAAGTTTTTGTAACCATATGTTTTAAAGAATTTTCGTTTAACATTTTTGAAAGCCGATATATAAGTTGTTCTCTGAAATTTTGGTTAATCGAATAAATTAAAAAAGTATCAATTTTTATCCCTTTAAACATAAAGTTGTAGAAGGGCAATTTTGGTTCTATTTCTGCCATCGAACCATATGCTGCTATAACACCATTTGATTTCAAGACTTTCTCATTAATTGATAAATTACCACCAAATTCAACTTCAAAGATTCTGTCTACTCCTTTATTATCTGTGTAATTTATAATTTCTTCGACAACATCCTCATTCTTATAGTTTATTACTTTATCTGCACCTGCTTCTTGAGCTACTTCTGCCTTATCATCACTGCTTATAGTTGAAATAACATTTGCTCCAGAAAGTTTGGCTAGTTGAATACCATAAAATCCTACAGCACCAGCTCCTCCAGAAATTAATACAGTTTTGTCTTTAACTGAACCATTGGCGAATATCCCATAATATGCTGTAGAAGCAGGTATACCCATACATGCTGCAGATTTAAAATCTACACTGTCATTGATTTTGGCTGCTTGAAATTCAGGTAAAGAAATTAACTCCGCACAAGTTCCATAAGCTCTTCCAAAAGCACCATTCCAGATCCAAACTCTTTCGCCAATTCTATTTTTATCAACACCTTCTCCAACATCAACGATAGTTCCCGCACCATCAGAGTGAGGTATTATCTTTGGAAATTGGAGCTCACCTCTTGCTCCTGACCTTATTTTCACATCTGATGGATTAATGCCAGATGTTTTAAGTTGGACTAAAACCTCGCCTTTATTTGGAACAGGATTATCTAATTCTCCAATCTGAAGAACCTTTTGTGCTTCACCAGTTTTTTCATACCAAGCTGCTTTCATATTAATCTTTCTCCATCATCGATAGGGTTTCTGTATGTCCGTCAATAACAAGCATTTGCCCGGTTATATTTTTTGCTAAAGGCGACAATAAATAAATTATCATCCCAATAACTTCTTCAACATCAATGAAAGTTTTTAAAGATGTTTGTTTGAGATATGTTGATTTTATTTTATCTATTGAAGTATTACGATATTCAGCTTCTTTTTTAATAACATTTTCAATACGCTTACCATTAATTGAGCTTGGACATATTGCATTAAACCTGATGTTATTTTTTCCATATTCCATGGCCCAGGTTTTCGTGAGACCAATTAAGCCCCACTTTGATGCTGAATACGCTGATCTTAGAGGAGTTCCCATAAATGATGATGTTGATCCAATATTAATTACAGAGCCTCCATTTTTTTTCATTAAAGGTATTGCAGATCTTGTTGCTAAAAAAACTCCGTCAAGATTTGTATCAATAGTCTCTTTCCAATCTTGAAAACTAATATCTTCAAGTTTTGCTGATGGACCAGAAATGCCTGCATTATTTATTAATGCGCTAATGTTTCCCGCTTTTTTTTCAATTTCGTTAAAAAATTTTTTTATCTGTGGCTCTTCAGAAACATCAACATTATGGCAATCTATTTTAGGATTATTCTTAGAAAATCTATCAAGTACTGAAGAGTCTTTGTCACATATTGTTACGCATGATCCATGCTTGCATAATTCAATTGCCATTTCTGAACCAATACCAGAAGCTCCTGCAGTTATAACAATGTTAAGATTTTTAAGATGCTCCATATTTCAAATTAAAGATCGCCTTCTTTTCTGACCTCGCTTCTCTCAACCTCAAATTTTTCTCCATATCTAGCGGCAAGTTTTTCTTGGTTTTCACTGATTACTTCATACGGATCAAGCCCTAATGAGGCACAGGCAGTTACCCAATACCACATGATATCTCCAAGCTCTCTTTTCATATGAAATATGTTTTCTTCAGAAGGAGGCTTACCCTGGAGAAACATTTTTTTTACTATTTCCACAAACTCACCTGTTTCACTTCCCAATCCCAATGCTGCTGTTAAAAGCCTGGGAGTCTTAATATCTGAATTCTTTTCAATTTCAATAAAACTTTGTTTTAAAGACTCAAGGTCCAAGCTCGGATCGCTAGTAACTTTGGTTACGAAATCTGTATAGGTTTTAAAAAATTTTTTGATTTCTTCACTCATATTTTCTCCAGAATTATTTAGACAATTTTAACATCTGTTCTTAAGAATTATTTAAAAGGCGATTCTCTCCAATCAAGAGTAGAAATAAATTTTGCTGTAAATGCTTTATTTTCGTCAGTAACAACTTTATTTTTAAGATCTACACCTGAAAGATACTCATAATCATCTAATGTTTTTTTATCACCAAGGCCAAAAGCACCTTCTACATCATCATTTATCAATGCATTTAATTTATTTATACTTTTTTCTTCTCTTTGATACCATTTAACATCTCTATTTGAATCTTCATCTTCATTCCAATGAAGCTTTCTTTTAATATTCGAAAGCTCAGCATATAGGTGAAAAATCGGGAGTGACTGAATATGAAAAATTCCTAAGTTTCTTGTAAATGATCTAAGCATTAATGATATTTCTTCACCATAGAAATAAAATTCTGGATCATAAGGAACTTTTTTTACAAAATCACCAGTAGTAAATATGCAACCAGCAGCAATTAAATACCCATGAGTTATTTCTTTGGATGCAATTGAGCCAATTTGTCTTGAGAAATTATTTTTTATGAACATACTGTCTTTTCTGAATGAAATAGCATCAGTTCTTGTTTCGGCATTATTGAGATCAAATTCACCTCTTTCTAGATCTATGACATTGAAGGCACGAGGATAGCAGGTGATAATTGGACTCTGATGTATTTCTGAATCAGTATTCTTAATCTTTTCAATATATTTGATTAAATATGAATCCCAATTTTCTTCAAATTGCATATGAGAATCGATTTGAAGATAGAAATCTTCATCATTAAAGCTTTTTTGGATTCTTGCTCTAGCCCAACAAGGACCTTTTGAATCTATTGGATTTACATGATCGTACTTAAATTGATTAGAAAATTTAAAAGAATCAATATTTATAGGATTTGAGGACTGATCGCATATACCAAAGACTAAGTTTTCAGGATGTTTAGCATTTTTATATGCGCTGTTAATGGTCGTTTCCAACAAGGGATCTTGATAGGATGCTATTGATATAAATATTTTCATGAAAAATTATTATTAATGTACAAAAATAGTATAATTTGAATCGTAAATGGAACCAAAAAAAATATCTGAAAACGTAACCATGTATTCAGCCAATCCGGTTGTGTATGTTGTATCTAATTTTCTATCTAATGATGAATGTGAAGCATTTGTTGAGCATGGAAAAGGCAAGATGCAAAGGGCAACTGTAATAACTGATTCTGAGCACGAAGTTCATTCAAGCAGAACTAATGACTATTGTTGGCTTGAGCATAGTGCAAATGAAGTTATTCACGAAGTAAGTAAAAGATTTTCTGTTTTGGTCCAAATGCCTATTAATAACGCAGAGCAATTTCAACTTGTCTATTATGGGCCAGGAAACGAATATAAGCCTCATTTTGATGCGTTTGATAAAACTACCAAAGAAGGCCAAAACAATTGGTTTCCTGGAGGACAAAGAATGGTAACAGCTTTAGCATATTTAAATGATGTTGAAGAGGGCGGAGAGACTGATTTCCCCGAGATAAATGTTTCTGTAAAACCTAATAAAGGAGATGTTGTAGTTTTTCATAATTGTATTGAGGGAACAACTGAAATTAATCCTGATGCTCTTCATGCAGGATCTCCAGTAATTTCTGGCGAAAAATGGGCAGTAAATCTCTGGTTTAGAGAATCAGCTATATATTAATTATCTATTTTTAAAGACCTTTGGCTGTCCGCAATGTTATATAGGTGATCCTGTGCCTCAGGTTTTAATTGAGCTACTCCCATCGTTAGCACATCTACTACCGCTGTATAAGCAATTCTGGACGTAAGGGGTTTTGAAATTCTATTATTTATTCCAATATTGATTGTTAGAGGAAAATCACAAATATCTGCAAGTGGTGTATCGCCTGGCATTATTCCAATAACTTTAACACCATTTTTTCTAACTATTTTGACACTTTCAATTAAGGCTGCAGTTGTTCCAGATTGGGAGATTGCTACAACAATATCATTTTTGCTTAAAGAGTTCGCAGACATAAATTGTAGGTGTGGGTCAGAAATATATGATGAGGGTATTTTCAATCTAAAAAATTTATGCTGACCATCCATTGCAACTGGTGCTGAACCACCAAATGAATAAAATTCAACTCTATCTGCATTCACAAGAGCTTCAATGGCATTTTCAAGAATACTCTGATCAAGCTGTGACCTTACATTAAGTATCTCACTTATTGTTGTATCAAAAACTTTTTCACATAGCTCATGAATTGAATCGTCTTCTGTTATCTCGTACATAACAAAATAATCGTCAGCTGCTAGCTGCTGAGACAAATTAATTTTAAGTTCTTGAAAACCTGAAAATCCAATTGCTTTACAGAATCTTATTAATGTTGGTTCGCTAATACCCATTGCTTCTGAAGCTTCTGCAGTTTTCATAGTAATAATTGATTTTGGATCTTCTAAAATATACTCTCCAACAATTTTTTCAGATTTTCTTAAATCAGGAAGAGAATTTTTAATTTGTCTCAATAATTTAGTCGACATAAGGTTAGAATATCTAACTTAAACAAAAAAATGAATCCCTAAATGGATGTATCTCATATTTTAGACAGCTTAAATGAAGATCAGCGAAACGCTGTTACATCTGAAAAGCAACATCTCCTAGTTTTGGCAGGAGCCGGTTCTGGCAAAACCAGGGTTCTTGTTCACAAAATTGCTTGGGAAGTAGAGGCGCTTGGAAGAAATCCATCTACAATAATGGCTGTAACTTTTACAAATAAAGCTGCAAATGAAATGAGGTCAAGAATTGAAGAACTTCTTCAATCTCCAATTATTGATTCCTGGGTTGGAACATTTCATGGCCTTTCTCATAAACTGCTTAAGAGATTTCATAAAGAGGCAGAACTCTCAAGTGGATTTACCATTCTAGATTCAGATGACCAATTAAGAATAGTAAAAAGAATATCAAAAGAACTGAGTTTGGATGAAGCCACATGGCCAGCTAGACAAAGTCAGTGGCAAATCAATTCATGGAAAGATGATGGATTAAGAAGTAAAGATGTTGATGAAAAAGGAGATTTTTACACTGAAACTGTTAATAAAATATATAAAGAATATGAAAAAATTTGTAAAAATGATGATCTAGTTGATTTTGGTGAACTGCTTTTAAAGTCATATGAAATACTAGTTGCTTCGCCTTCAGTTAAGACTTTTTTTCAGTCAAGGTTTCAATCAATTCTCATTGATGAGTTTCAGGATACTAATACTATTCAATATAAATGGCTTCGTGAAATAGCATCGGACGATGCAAATGTAACAGCGGTTGGAGATGATGATCAGTCCATATATGGCTGGCGTGGAGCTAAAGTCGAACATGTAAATTCTTTTACAGAAGATTACAAAAATACGGAGATTGTAAGGCTTGAACAAAATTATAGATCTACTAACGTGATTCTAAACGCAGCAAATGCGTTAATTGATAATAACAAAGACAGACTTGGCAAAAATTTATGGACAGAAAAACTTGAGGGTGAACAAATAGTCCTTTATCAGGCTTACAACGAACAGGATGAGGCAAGGTTTATTGCAGATGTTCTAAAGGACTGGATGAATAAAGGTGGGGCATATGAAGAAACAGCAGTTCTGTATAGATCAAATGCACAATCAAGAGCAATAGAAGAAGCTTTATTAAGAATAAGCATTCCGTACAGGATTTACGGCGGATTGCGTTTCTATGAAAGGCTCGAAATAAAAAATGCAATCGCATATTTGAAAATTATATTTAACAATAATGATAATCCATCCTTTGAGAGATCAATATCAAATCCAACTAGAGGAGTTGGAGAAAAAACTTTGGGCAAAATTCGACAAACGGCTCAAAAATATAATATTTCTTATATTAAGGCATCTGCAAAATTAATTGATGAAGGATCAATTTCTGGGAGGGGTGGTTCTGGATTGAGAGACTATCTGGAGTTTATTGCAGGATGTAAGTCTTTCATTGAAGACAATAGTTTGTCGGATTTAATGGAACTTATTATTAAAGAATCTGGCCTATATTCATATCATGCTAAAGAGGCTGGTGAAAAAGGCAAAACTAGAACAGAAAATCTTGAAGAATTAATAACGGCAACTAAAAATTTTGAGCAAAGTATTAAAGAAGATAAAACAAATACTGAGATTGCAGAAAACTATCTTGATGTTATCTCTCTTGATGCCGGCGATAGACAAGCTGCTGAGCATGATGATGCTGCACAACTTATGACAATGCACTCTGCAAAGGGTCTTGAATTTAAATTAGTCCTTCTTACTGGCTTAGAAGAGAGTTTATTCCCACATGGCAGATCAATGGAAAGCGCATCTCAATTAGAGGAAGAAAGAAGGCTTTGTTATGTTGCAATTACAAGAGCAATGGAGAAATTATATATAACGCATGCTGAATCAAGGAGGTTGCATGGTAATGATACTTTTAATCCTCCTTCAAGATTTTTAAGAGAAATACCAAAAGACTTAATTGACGAAATAAGACCTAGAGCACAAACCAATATTCCTTATAATAGAAAAGACTTTAATGAAACCAAAGTAGAGTTTGAGGAGGAAATCGGAATTGCGCTTGGCCAGAAAGTAAAACATAAGAAATTTGGTGAAGGTATTGTATTAAATTATGAAGGTTCAGGAGATTCAGCAAGAGTTCAAGTAAATTTTGATGCTTCTGGAACAAAATGGCTGGTAATGGCTTACGCAAATCTTGAAAAACTATAATGAAAAAAATAACTCTTATATTGTCAGTAATTTTTTTAGTTGGTTGCTCTGATCAGTCTGAAAATATTGATTCGCAATCAATTGATAAAAATGAAACCTTTAATTGGCGCCTTGTAACTTCATGGCCTAAAAATTACCCAGGACTTGGAATGGCTCCAGAAAGAATTGCAGACCTCGTTGAGGAAATGAGTGATGGCCAAATGAAAATTACAGTTTATGGTGCAGAAGAACAAGTTCCTGCATTTGGTGTATTTGATGCTGTATCA
This sequence comes from uncultured SAR86 cluster bacterium, assembly GCA_902541175.1. Lineage (GTDB taxonomy): Bacteria > Pseudomonadota > Gammaproteobacteria > Magnimaribacterales > D2472 > SAR86A. Next base: position 166,980 of record CACBPP010000001.1, on the reverse strand, counting down.
AGTGGGTCTCATCAGATGGGACACAGTGGAGGTTATTTCTGGAAAGGCAAAGTTCCAGCTGCACAATTTTTTACCAGTGTTCCATTTGGGTTAACCGCAGATGAGATTAATGCATGGGTCAATAGAGGCGGAGGCCTAGAATTATGGAGAGAAATTTATGCTCCATTTAATATTTATCCTATTCCAGCAGGAAATACAGGCACACAAATGTTTGGATGGTTTAATAAAGAAATTAATTCTCTAGAGGATGTAAAAGGACTAAAAATGAGAATTCCTGGAATTGGTGGTGAAGTATTGAAGGAGGCTGGCGGAATACCAGTAACACTTCCAGGAGGAGAGCTTTTTACTGCGCTTCAAACGGGTGTGATTGATGCTACAGAGTGGGTGGGTCCATACAATGATTTAACCTTTGGTTTCCATCAGGCAGCAAAATATTATTATTATCCAGGATGGCATGAGCCAGGACCAATGTTAGAACTATTAATTAATATTGATGCATGGAATTCTCTACCAAATCACCTTCAAGTCATTATCGAAACTGCAACAAAAGCCGTGAATCAGGATATGCTTGATGAATATTTAGCAAAAAACAATCAGGCACTTACTGAGCTTGTTGAGGTTCACGGTGTTGAATTAAGAAGATTGCCTGATGATGTAATTGAAGAATTTAGAGAAATATCTAACAAAATTCTTGATGACCTGGCAAAGGAAGATGAAACAATAGCTAAAGTTTATGAATCTTATTTAAACTTTAAGAATAATGTATCCGCATATCACAAGATATCTGAAGATGCCTTTGTTGAATCAAGAAACAAATAGTGCTTGAAGACTTAACTTTTAAATCTCTTGGTATTGTTAATTATCATGAGACTCTAGAGCAAATGAGAGCTCACATTAATGCAGATGACTTTAAAAATGAGATATGGATACTTGAACATCCACCTATTTTTACTTTAGGAACTGCTGCTGATAAAAAGCATATATTAGAGTCAAAGGAAATTCCTGTTGTTCAGTCTGATAGAGGAGGAGAGGTAACTTATCATGGACCGGGACAGATAATTATTTATTTTTTACTCGATGTTAAGAAGTTAAATTGTGGCCCCAATAAACTTGTTGCAACAATTCAAGATTTTGTTAAAGAGCTACTTTCAAAATTATCTATAGAATGTAATTTTAAAGATGGAGCTCCTGGTGTATATGTTGATAAGAAGAAAATTGCTTCAATTGGATTAAGAATTTCAAAAGGAAAGTCTTATCATGGAATAAGCATTAATTTTGATATGGATTTATCACCGTTTAAACAAATAAATCCTTGTGGTTATAAAGGCCTTGAAGTTACTCAGATAAAGGATTTAAATAAAGATATTTCTAAATTACAATTGCATGAAATCATAATAGATTTATTAAGAAAAGTATTTTAGTTATGGAAATAATAGCAACTACAAAAATTACAAATAGAGATGGTATTAAGGCTATAAAAAATGGTCAAAAGCTTAATAAGTACGCTAATATTCCTACACCAAAGAAACCAAGCTGGCTAAAAGTTAAAGCTGAATTCAATCCTAATTTTCATAAGGTAAAAGAACAAGTACACAGTAAGCAACTTTATACAGTTTGCGAAGAGGCTCATTGTCCTAATATCAGCGAGTGTTGGTCTGCTGGAACAGCTACTTTTATGCTTATGGGATCAGTTTGTACAAGAGCTTGTAAGTTTTGTTCGGTGGATACTGGCAATCCCAATGGATGGCTTGATAAAGACGAACCAATAAACATAGCAAAAGCAGTAGAGGCTATGATGCTAAAGTATGTGGTACTCACATCTGTAAATAGGGATGATCTTCCCGATGGTGGCGCGCAGCATTTTGCAAATACTGTAAAATTCATCAAAGAATTAAATCCTAATACAGCTGTTGAAGCCCTAACTCCTGATTTTAAAGGACTGTCATCCTCAATTGAAACTCTAGTTAATTGTGGATTGGAGGTGTTTGCTCAAAATATTGAAACTGTTGAAAGATTAACTCATCAAGTAAGAGATATAAGAGCAGGATATCAACAAACTTTAAGTGTTCTTGCAGAATCAAAACGCATTAATCCAATGGTTTTAACAAAAACAAGTATTATTCTAGGACTTGGCGAATCAGACAAAGAAATAGAGCAGACTATGGATGATCTTATTGATAACAAAGTTGATATTCTTACTATTGGACAATACTTAAGGCCAACCATGAACCATCACCCAATTGAAAGATGGGTTACACCAGAAGAGTTCGAGAAATATAGAGAGATAGGACTTAAAAAAGGATTTCTTGAGGTTGTTTCAGGACCAATGGTTCGATCTAGTTACAGAGCAGAGAGAGTTCTTCAAAAGAATAATGCAGATCTTATAGAAATACGTAAATAATTTTTATACTTCTTCACTGTCTAATATCATACACATAAATTATTATTTTCTTATGAATATAAAAGAGGCATGCGTTTCCGTTTTTAGCAACTGGAATAATTTTAGCGGAAGAGCTTGTAGAAGCGAATTTTGGTATTTTTGCTTGGCTGTATTTATTGTAAGCTTTTTGATTTCTTTTTTTGAGACCATGCTATTTTTATCAATCGAAAGTTATCCAACTTTATTTACATACGGAATCGAGATAAGAGATAAAGAATGGGAGAGTGTGCAAAATCCAATTGGACCATTGACCTTGATTTTTAATGTAATTATTTTATGTCCTTCAATATCAGTAACATCAAGAAGACTTCAAGATATAGGTATTTCTGGTTGGTGGCAACTATCATATCTAATAATTATTGGATTACTAATAATTTCAATCTTATGCATACTTCCGGGAAAAAAAGATGAGAACAAATGGGGCAAAAACCCTTTATTAAACTAAATATTAAAATCTTTTGAAAGACTTTTCCTTACTTGCTTTGTCCAAACTTCATATCCTTTTTTGTTCATATGAAGGCCATCCTCAATGAACAATTCTGGCATTCTTGAACCATCCTCACTTAGCATAGAATCCCAAACATCAATATACTCTAAGTAAGCATCTTGACTTGCAAGTAGCTTAATCGAACTATTAAAAATCCTTTCTTCCTTATCAAGATAAAGTCTGTCTACAGATGGCTTTATACCTATTACGTATACTTTAATATTTCCAAACTCATTCCTAACAAGACTTAAGAATTTTTTGAAATCACTCATAGTTTCTTTTGGAGTCTTTAGCGCAGTTAAATCATTTGTCCCACAGAAAAAAACAATAGCCTTTGGTTCGTATGGCTTAATAATTTCTTCAAAATGATAAATAACATGAGAAATTTGTGCTCCTCCAAAACCACGATTTAAGACTTCAAGTGGTTCCATATCTTCTTCTAACGAATCCCAATACCTTATGCTTGAACTACCTGTAAATAGAATTTTGCCTTTTTCAGGAAAATTTTCTTTATCTAATTTTTTAAATTCATTAATTTCATCAATGAATGTGTCGTCTTTGCTCCATTGTTGAATATATAGAGCTTCTTTTTTAACTTGAAAAAAAGACTTCTCAATACCATTCTTTTCTGCATGAATTTTGATTCTGTCTTCTAATTCAACAAAACTATCTGAGCAGCTTATTAAAATAAAGAAAGTAGATATGATTAAGAATTTTTTGTTCATTAACTCTTATATTACTAGAATTGGGAATAGCATAACTGCAAAAAGAATAATAATTTGAATTAATATAAAAGGAGTAACGCCTTTATAAATTTCTTTAGTTTGTATGCTCTCATCTGCAACCCCTCTCAAGTAAAAAAGCGAAAATCCAAATGGTGGAGTTAAAAATGAAGTTTGTAAGTTTATTGCAAATAAAATAGCAAGCCATACAGGATCAAAGCCCATCATCAAAAGAGGTGGAGCAACGAGTGGCACTATTACGTAACAAATCTCAATAAAATCTAAAATAAAACCAAGCAAAAAAATAATAACTAGGACAAATATTAGAGCAGTAAATGATCCTCCAGGGAGAGAATTAAAAATTAGGTCAATTAACTCATCACCTCCAACACCTCTAAATATTAGTGAAAAAATTGATGCACCAATAAGAATTGTAAAAATCATTGTTGAAACAATTGCAGTTTTCTCAGAAGTCTCTTTAAAGAAATGTAAATTAACTTTTCTGTTTATTAATGCAATTAATAAGGCACCAAATGCTCCAATTGCAGCCGCCTCTGTAGGCGTTGCAATACCTGCAAATATAGAGCCTAGAACTAAAAAAATTAAGATTATTGGGAGCGCTAGCGTCTTAAATAATTCAACTTTATCTATAGTAAATTCTGTTGAAGTATATTTTAAATCTAAATTGTTGCTATTTTTATAAAGTGTATAAATAAGATACCCAATACATATCAGAATTCCAGGAACAATAGCACCTATAAATAAATCTCCAACAGTTACGGTTTGTTGGGAAAATATACCCATGTCATTTTGAGCTCTTTGATAAGCATTTGACATAACATCACCAAGCAAAACCAAGGCTATGGATGGTGGAATTATTTGTCCAAGAGTCCCAGTGGATGCAACCAACCCAGCTGAGAAGCTTTTATCGTATCCTTGATTTATTAGAATTGGGAGGGACATTAGACCCATAGTTACTACAGTCGCGCCTACAATCCCTGTACTTGCTGCAAGTAAAGCACCAACAATAATTATCGATATAGACAATCCGCCTTTTATACTTCTAAAAGCCTTTGCCATATTTTCAAGCATCTTTGCAGCAATACCAGATTTTTCAAGAATAGTTCCCATAAAAATAAATAAAGGAACTGCAAGCAATGTTACATTATTCATAATTCCAAAAATTCTAATTGGAATACTTTTAAAAATAGTTGGATCAAAAATTCCTAGAGGAATGCAAATCAACGCAAATATTATTGATACACCTGCCAGAGTAAGCGCTACTGGAAAACCTACCAGTAAAGCAGCACAAATTATCACAAGTAGCAGAAGAGGAACTATTTCCATTTTTTATGAATTAGTTGATATGCGAAAGTTAAAATCATAGTAAGTGGGAAAAGAATGATTAACGTTTTCTGGATGTAAACATAATCAAGACCACCAGCCTCAGTTGAAACCTCTCTAATTTTCCAAGACATCTCAATTAGCTCTAGAGAATAAAAACCTATAACAAAACAAACAGGTAACAGGAAGAAAAGGCTTAATATAAAATTTACATTATTTTTGTATGAATTAGATGAGTCTCTATAAAAGATATCTACTCTGACATGCTCATCTTTGTAGTGAACATATCCTGCGCAACCAAGAAATATGAATGCATGAAGATACATTACAAATTCTTGAAGTCCTGTAAGTCCAATACCAAAGAAATATCTGGCGACTATTATCACTATCATCAATATTGTCATAACTGGAATCATCAATGATATGAATTTTCCTAAAGAATTTATGCCTTTTTCTATATACATTATTGAATATGCCTCTATGTATTCGTTAAAATACAGCCATGATTATAGTACTTTCTCCAGCAAAAACACTTGATTATGAATTTGAATCAAATCATGATCATTCTGTGCCTGCATTTTTGAGTCAATCCTCAAAACTTATAGATAACTTAAAAACAAAAGAACCCAAAGATATTGCATCTTTAATGGGTTTAAGCGATAAACTTGCCACACTGAACTTCGATAGATACCAATCATGGTCTCCAGCAAAAAAAGTATCTGCTGATTCGAAGCCTTCAATGCTTGTTTTTAAAGGAGACGTATATCAAGGACTCCAAGCTGAGGATCTAAATAATGCTGAAATGAAATTTGCTCAAAAGCATATAAGGATTCTATCTGGGTTATATGGGATATTGAGACCATTGGATCTAATGAAACCATATAGGCTTGAGATGGGAACAAAATTAGAAACTTCAGAAGGAAAGAATCTCTACGAATTTTGGGGTGATAAGGTCCAAAAAAATGTTTTAAATGAATTGAAAGTTCAAAGGTCAGATCTTTTAATTAATTTAGCTTCAAAAGAGTACTTTACAGTTTTAGGAAAATTACCTGAAGACATTAATGTCGTTACTCCAACATTTAAAGATTATAAGAACGGTAATTATAAAATTATCAGTTTCTATGCAAAGAAAGCTAGAGGCCTTATGGCTAAATGGATAATTCAAAATAAGGTAACTAATTTTGAAGACTTATCTGGGTTTGATTTGGATGGATATAAGTATTCAAAAGCTGAATCCACAGTAACTGTTCCTGTATTTCTTAGAAAATCTTAAGAGCCCGATTCGTTAAACTTTTTAACATCGACCATATCATCGAACGATGCATCTCTTTTTTCCATATTAGCAGTTATAGCCTCAGTCATATCTTTCTGACTTAGCATGGCGCCGCTCCACAAAGCATTGTATTCAAGACCGTCACTTACACTGTGGTCTCTTGAGTAATTCATTACTGCTTTAAGTCCATATATTGCTACTGGAGATTTTGAAGCTATTTCTTTTGCTAACTTATTAGCACCCTCAAGCATTTCTTCTTGAGTTTCATACATATCACTTATTAAGCCAGAATCTTTTGCCTCATCTGCATACATTCTTCTACCCGTATAGGCCATCTCTCTCATTTTAGAATCAGGAATAATTTTTGGAAGTCTTTGAAGAGTTCCTACATCAGCTGCCATACCAATATTAATTTCTTGTATACAGAAAAAAGCTTCTTTTGATGCAAGTCTGATGTCACATGCTGTAACCATATCTACAGCACCCCCAATACAGCCACCCTGAATAGCAGCAATAACAGGAACTCTAATTTTTTCTAAATTACTAATATATCCTTGAAGCTCCTTTGCAACTCTGTACAAAGCTTCACCGATTCTTGCACTATCAGGTTTTTTGTCATCTGGAATATCCTCAACTCCATTTGAAAAAGCACTCAAGTCCATTCCAGCACAAAAATGTTTGCCTGTGGAAGACATAACAACAACTCTTATGTCAGAATTTCTATTAATTTCTTCTAGTATGCTTCCGAGCTCTACCCAGAAGTCTCTAGACATTGTGTTAAGTTCGTTAGGCCTAGACAAAACTAGATTTGCTATATTGTCTGATACATTAAGGTCAAAGCATTTATATTTTTTATTTGTCATGATTTATTCGCCATTTCTATAGATTCGTTAACAATCGATCTCATTTTTTCAACATGCTCAAAAGTTTTATGATGAGACAAGACAACCTTTCTTTCTTCACTCAAAAGAACAAGCATCTTTTTTAATTTTTCTAAATTTTCTATTAATCTATTATCCATAAATAATTTTTGTAACTAATTATAATCTTAGCATTATAATGCTCTTGTACTATGAAATCATTAAGACACATATTTTTATACTGCATAATTTTTTTCAACAACGCTCCACTTGCAAGTGAAATAGATAATTCTTATCAGTCACAATCACTTCTTGCAGTTTTGTTTAAACGAACATCCGCTGAATTTAAAGCAAATACCTTTCAAGTATATTCTTCTGCACAAAAAAATATAGATAAGGCTTTAGAAGATAAATCTTGGACAGCTATCTTGGATCAAAGTGATAATTATCAAAGTCTGCCTCCAGCAATCATTTTAGATATTGATGAGACTGTTCTTGATAATTCAGAACATCAGGTAAGAAGCATTAGAAATGGAACAAGTTATCCCATTGGCTGGAAAGAATGGGTGTCTGAGGAGGCAGCTGGTGCCTTACCCGGAGTAAAAGACTATCTTAGTTATGCTGATGACAGAGGAATTAAAATCTTTTATGTAACAAATAGGACTCATGATTTAGAGGAATATACGCGTAACAATATAAAAGCATTAGGATTGCCATTTGATAGTGATATTGATGTTCTTCTTATGAAAAATGAAAAAGGTTGGACTTCAGATAAGACAAGTAGAAGAGATTTAATTAAAAAAGATTTTCGTATCATTCAAATTTTTGGTGACCAACTAGATGACTTTATACCTCTTAAAGAGACCGCTACAAGTGTGCAAAGTAGAAAGGATTTAATAGATAAATACGCAAACATGTGGGGAGAAAAATGGTTCATGATTATTAATCCAATGTATGGTGAGTGGGAAGAGGCAATATATGACCATTGTTGGAGTTGTTTTCCAGAGCAAAGCGATAGAATAAAACAAAGAATGAAGGCTCTTGATTAAAACTTAATGAAATATATTTTTCTCTTAATAGTCTTAGTAATTTCATCATGTGATACATCTAAGAGAACTGAATCGATTTCAATCGGCACAAAAAAAACAGAATTTATTGAAATTAAAGATTTTCCTAATAACTTAAAAGCCAAGAATATAATTCTTGCTATTGGGGATGGGGTTGGGCCTAATCAGATAACTTTGTCACGTATTGCAATTGGTGGTCTAGACCATAGACTTTTTATTGATCAAATCCCAAATGTCGGTACCTCTTTAACCCATTCTTATAACAATGCATATACAGACTCAGCAGCAGCAGCAACAGCATGGTCAACTGGATATAAAACAAAAAATAGATATTTGTCATTGGATCCAGACAAAAAAATATTAGATACCATTGTAGAAATGCTTCATGAAAAGGGTTATACCTCCGGCATAGTCGCAACATCTTCAGTAACTCATGCAACGCCTGCAGCTTTATATGCTCACATTGACAGCAGATATGAATACAAAAATATTGCTAATCAGCTTATTAATTCTTCAATTGATATTGCTTTAGGAGGAGGTAAAGAATTTTTTGATTTAAATAAAATTAATGACACGCACTATGTGCTCACAGAAAAAGAGTCTCTGCAATTGAATTTTGATCATTCTAAAAAGCTTATTGGTCTTTTTGACGATGATGGCATTGAGCGATCAAATGAAAAACCAACTCAAAGAGAAATGACAAATTTTGCATTAAATCATTTGAACAAGCAGTGTAATGGGTTCTTTTTAATGACTGAAGGTAGTCAAATAGATTGGGCTGCACACGATAACGATGCAAATGAAATGATAGAGGAGTTTAAAGATTTTGATTTAACCATTGGAGATTTGATTAACTTTGTAAATGAAGATAACGAGACACTGTTAATAGTTACTTCTGATCATGAAACTGGAGGATTACAAATTCTTAAGCAAGACGATGATAAAGTTGTTATTCAATGGGGTACTGGAAGACACACTTCGATTCCTGTAGGAGTGCATGCTTATGGTCCTGGAGCAGAACTATTTCAAGGATTGATGGATAATACAGACATTCATTATAAAATCCTTGAAGCAATTGATTACAAAAATCTTAATAAACAAAGTTGTAGTATTTGAATAAAATGGTAAGTAAAAATTTTTTTGATAATCATTTAGGCGCACTGATAGAATGCGTTAATTTTGCCTCTGATGAAATTATGCAGATTTATAATTCTGAAAGCTTTGATCAAGAAGAAAAATCAGACGGCTCTCCTTTAACGATAGCAGATAAAAAATCTAATGAAATAATACTGAATTCATTAGAGAAAATTTCAAAGGATATTTCAATTATCTCAGAGGAAACTTTTAGTGAGGATCTAATAAAAAGTTTAGACCAAACATATTGGTTAGTTGATCCTCTTGATGGAACCAAAGAGTTTATTAATAAAACTGGTGAATTTACCGTAAATATTGCAATGATTAACAATAAGAAAGTTGTATTTGGTATTGTTGGCGCCCCTGTAACTAGAAAAATTTGGCATGGATCTATTTTTGAAGATGTGCAGTCACAAAATGATTCTTACGATAAGTTAAGAATTGTAATGAGCAAAAGTCATAAAAGTGACAAAGATACGGCTTTTCTTAATTATATTGAATCACAAAACATAGATTATGAGATTATTGAGAAGGGTAGTTCGTTGAAACTATGTAGTTTGGTAGATAACGAGGCTGACATTTACCCCAGATTTGGCCCCACTTCTGAATGGGATATAGCTGCTGCTCATGCAGTCCTTAACCAAAAGGGAGGAAGTGTTATCAAAATTGGAGATTATGAAGAATTGACCTATGCAAAGGAGGATTCAATACTAAATCCATTCTTTATAGCCTTTAGAAATAATTCAATTAAAAGCGATTTTTTACCTGTTTTAGGAGATTTTTTCAAAAAATTGGTATAATTTTCTATTATTCATAATTAATTGATATAATTAATTATAATTTTTATTTATATTATGGGCACACAATTACAACCCTCACAATTAAATAGTCCAGGTAAAGATATTGAATCATATCTTTCATCTGTTCATTCAATACCTATTCTTACCAAGGAAGAGGAGCAAGAGCTTGCTTTGAAATTATATGAGGAAGACGATTTAGATGCTGCAAGACAGCTCGTGATTCATCACTTAAGATTTGTGGTTCATATTGCAAGATCATATCAAGGTTATGGATTGCCGCTGGGAGATATTATTCAGGAAGGTAATGTTGGCTTAATGAAAGCTGTAGATAAATATGATCCTCATAGAGGTGTAAAACTAGTCTCTTTTGCAGTTCATTGGATTAAAGCTGAGATTCATGAATATATTCTTAAAAACTGGAGATTAGTAAAAATTGCTACAACTAAAGCGCAAAGAAAACTATTCTTCAATCTTAGAAGCAAAAAGAAATCACTTGATTGGCTGACTAAAGAAGAAGCTGAAAAAATTGCATCTGACCTAAATGTTGAGGTCAAAGATGTATTACACATGGAAAATAGACTATCTTCAAATGATTCATCATTTGATTCACCGGTTCCCTCTGGTGATGATGATGAAATTATGTCTCCTTCTCAATATTTAGAAGATAAAAGATATGATCCTGAAATCATAGTTGCATCAGAGCAAGCCGAACAAGAAAACAAGGAAGAGCTTCTTGCAGCACTAAAAACTCTTGATGATAGAAGTAAAGATATTCTTAATAGAAGATACCTATCAGATGAAAAGGCTACACTTCATGATTTAGCTGATGAATATAAAGTTTCCGCTGAAAGAATTAGACAAATTGAAAACAGCGCACTTAAAAAATTGAAAGCATTTATGGTAGATTTTGCATAAATCTAGCATTTAGCAATGCAATTAAAGTTTCTTCCTTCGTTTGTAAAAAGAAAAGGCCGAATAACTAAAAAGCAGATCCAAAGTTTAAGCTCTTTATCAGAATTTTCTGTAAAAAGTATTCAGGAAGTAGAAGATTTCAGCAAACACTTTGATAAATGTTATTTAGAAATTGGATTTGGTAATGCTGAAAATATTATTTTTCAAGCAATAAATAATCCTAGCTATTTATTTATAGGTTCCGAAGTCTATATGTCAGGCATAGGAACTTTGGTTTCAAGCATAAAAGAAAACAATATCAATAACATAAAAATTTTTTCAGACGATATTAGGCTGCTCTTAGATCAAAGCCCAAAAAAAGTATTTGATTCAGTGATTATTATTTGTCCCGATCCTTGGCCTAAAGAAAAACATCACAAAAGAAGACTAATAAATAAATCTTTTTTAAAAATGGTTTATGATTTTATGAAGGACGATTCAAATGTATATATATCTACAGACTGGGAAAACTATGCAGAAAACATTTCTGAATCATTTAAAAAAAATAAATTATTTAAGCCATCTTCAAACAAATCTTTTCAAAAAGAATCTCTTTCTAAGTTTGAAAGAAGAGGGAAAGACGAGGGCAGAGAGTTATTTGAATTTAATTATAAAAAAGTATCATAACTACTATTAAACAATTTTATAAATTTTTCTGAAGCAACGGCTCTGTGACTAACTTTATTTTTAATTTGTGGGTCTAAAGAAGCCATTGAGCAGTCATATCCATCGGGATAAAAGATTTTGTCATATCCAAAGCCTCCTTCTCCTGAACTATTTATCGATATTCTCCCATGAATTTCACCTTGAGTTACTATTGGCATAGGATCATTGGGACTTTTTAGTCCAACAAGAACACAAACATAGAAAGCTTCAAGACTCTCATGTTTTTTCTCAATCATTTTGTCAATAATCTTATCTCTGTTATCTTTATCACTAGCACCCTCGCCAGCATATCTTGCAGAATAAATACCGGGTTCATAGCCTAATTTAGGGACTACAATTCCTGAATCATCTGCAATCGTATAAATTTTAGATTCCTTAGCGCCATGTTTTGCTTTAATCATTGCATTTTCTAAAAAGGAATCCCCATCTTCTATAGCATCTTCTATATTAAGATCAGATAAAGAAAAAACTTTATGATTTTTGAATAGTTTTTTAAATTCTTTTAATTTGCCTTTGTTTGATGAGGCAATAAGAATGTCATCATTACTTTTCAAGTAAATAGACTCCTTCTACAGCAAATAAATTTGGATTGATTTTAGATAAACCGCCTTGATCACCGTTTCTATTTATGAAAACTTTGTCTTTAATATTAATATTTTCTTTTAAACAAAGATTTTCAAAATCTTTGATCGTACATAAGTGAATATTTTCTGTTTCATACCAGCTAGAGGGCAGCTCTGGTGTAATTGGCATTTTCCCTGATGCAAGGTTTATTCTACATCTCCAATAGCCAAGATTAGGAAGAGTCACAACACATCTTTTTGATAATTCCAGCATTCTGTTAAGAGCAAGATCAGGATTTTTAAGACATTGAATTGATCTGGCCATAATCGATAAATCAAAATTAGATGACATAAAGTCATTTAGGCCCTTGTCTATGTCAAGTTTTATTACAGGTACGCCTTTCTCAATACATTTTTCTATCTTTGTATCATTTATCTCAACGCCATATCCAAGCACTTGCTTATTTTCAAATAATTCTTTTAATAAGGATCCATCACCACAACCAAAATCAATCACTTTTGAATTTTCTGGAACCCAACTGTTTATAATTTTTGAAAGTTTAATAGCCATTATGATTCTATGAAATTTGAAATTAAATTTGAGTAAGTTTTTGAACTAAATAGAAAACTATCGTGTCCATGATCTCCCTGGAGAACCACAAAAGAGGACCTTATATTATTATTCATTGCAGCTATTTGTATTTCCTTTCCTCTTTCTGGTGGATATAGCCAATCAGAGTAAAAACCCACAATTAAGAACTCAGCTTTCACTTCTTTTAAAGCCCCAACTAGCGATTTATCTTTTCCAGCATCATAACTATCCATTACTTTTGTCATTAAAATATATGAATTTGCATCAAATAGCTCTGAGAACTGTTCTCCCTTATATTGCAAATAATTTTCGACTTCGAAGCTTACGGACTCTTCTACTTTTGAATCTTCATCTTGAAATTTTCTCCCAAATCTTGAATCCATATGTTCTTCTGAAAGATATGTAATGTGACCAAGCATTCTTGCAGTTTTAATACCATTTTTAGGTATAACGTCGTGTTCATAATAATTTCCATTATGAAAATTCTCATCTTTTCTTATAGATTCTCTTGCAACTTCATTCATCGCAATATTCTGAGAACTAGATTTTGAAGCTGCAGCAAAAATTCCAGCCTTTTTAACCTTATCAGGATATGAAATTGACCACTGTAAAGCCTGCATTCCACCCAAACTTCCACCTGCTACAAAATGCCAACACTCTATGTTTAATTTATCCATAAGCATTTTTTGTGAGTTCACCCAATCCAGGACACTTACTTGAGGAAAAGATTTTCCAAATATTTTTTGCGATGAAGGATCAATTGATGATGGCCCAGAGGAACCCGCACATCCCCCAAGATTATTACAACATACAACAAAATATTTATTGGTATCGATTGTTTTACTAGGACCAACTAATTGATCCCACCAACCAATTCCAAAGTCTTTAGAACTTCCTGCTGCATGATGATTGCCTGAAAATGCATGACATAAAAGAATTGCATTTGATTTGCCTTCATTAAGTTCACCATAGGTTTCTACCATTAAATCGAATGAATTGAGCTTCTCACCTGATTCAAGTTCAATTCCTTCTGAAAAATGAATTAATTTTGTCTCCGTCTTCATACTATTGACCTAAGCATATCTGATAAGAAGGATTCAATTAGATTAATTAAAATCAAAACAAAAAGAGGAGAAAAGTCCAAGCCTCCAGCTGATGGAATATAATTCCTTATCGGCATTAAAGACTTATAAGATATTTCCTCAATTAACTCCAAAAAAGCATTTGAGCTTGATGGAGATACCCAACTTAGGATTACACCACCAATTACTGCAAAAAATATGATCCTTAAAATAATCATTATCGTCTGAATTACAGCCACCCCTAATAATGTTGTAATTACATACTGATCACCAAAATATATGACAAGAGATGAAAGCTTAAATACTATGGCCAAGATTAAAATATTAAGGGCTTGAATTGGTAAGGGTGAAAATATTTTTGCTATGGGACTATACGCTTTAACAAATATTGAAACAATTTGATTGTAATAATTTACTTTCAATAAATTAAAGATAAAAAGAAAAACAAGGGCGTAATTTAATATACTTAAAATAAGCCCAAGTATTTGCATATTAGAATTCATTTGAAATTTCCTTGGATCTTTTGATCGCAGCGTTTAATCCTTTTTCAAAGATTTGATTTAAATTATTGGATTTAAGCGACTTTAGTCCAGCTTCTGTCGTTCCTTTCTTTGAAGCAACTGCTTTAATTAGATTATCCAAATCACCGTCATCTTCAATTGATGAACCAACACCTTTCATAAGACTGACAATAATCTCTCTAACAATTTTTTCATCTTGGTTACATAATCTCATAAGTTTTTTTTCAAATGATTTCAGAGTTTGGAAAAAATATGCGGGCCCACTTCCAATGACACCAGTAAAAGTATCTATTTTTGAATCATTATCTACTTCTATAACTGTACCTAATTTAGAGAAGATAGAAGAGACCTTTTTAAAGTTACTTTTTTTAAAAGATGAATTATATAAAGCTGTTATTCCTTGACCATATTTTGATGCAGTATTTGGCATTGCTCTCATAAATTCCGATTTATTATCCAGCTTGATGTATGTAGAGGATTTTATACCAGCGACAAGACTGACAATTTTAGGATTTTTATAGTTATTTAAAATTTCTTTGTATGCTTGAATAGCATCTTTTGGCTTTACAGATAAAATAACTATATCTATATCAGAATTCGATTTTTTTAAACTTTTAACTTTTAAGCTATTTAATTTTTTTTGATTTAAAGGATTTCTGTCTACAAAAAAAATATTTTTGTTGCTCATTCCATTCAATAGTAGTCCTGAAATTAATGCTTGAGCAATATTACCACCACCAAAAAATAATATATTTTTCATGATCTTTTACCAAAAATTGATTCACCTATTCGAAGCATATTAGATCCATGAATTATGGCATCCTCGTAATCCGAAGTTGTTCCAAGTGAAATAGCACTAGCACTGGGATAAATTTTTTGTAACTTGACGCTCAAGTTTATAACCTCTTCCATCATATGATCTCTTTCTTCTTTATCATTTGTTAGTTTTGGGAGAGCCATTATGCCTTTTAAATTAATATTTTCCATAGATTCTACTAATTTTGCTATATCAAAAAGCTCATCAGGACTGCATCCACTTTTTGATTTTTCAGACGAAATATTAATTTGAATGCATCCGTTTATTACTTTGTTAATTTTTTTACACTCATCATTAAATTTTCTAATAATTTTTTCCCTTTCGAGGGTATGAATCCAATCAGCATTATTTGCAATTACTTTAACTTTATTGGATTGAATTGGACCAATGAAATGCCAAACAATATTATCTGAATCTATCAGTGAAGATTTTTCTTGAAGCTCTTGTGCGTAATTTTCTCCGAAGTTATTGATTCCATTCTCAAGAGCTAACTTAACGAGCTCAAATCCTTTTTTCTTAGAAACCGCAATTAAAGTTATTTCATCTCTACTTCTATTAATAGATGAGCACAACTCATCGATACTGTTATTAATGGCATTTATATTTTTAATTAGTTCTCTTTGCATACAGTTCTTAATCGTGGTTCAAAACCGCTCTTTGTTATTTTCTCTTTAGCATTATTTGCTGCTGATCTATTAATATAAGGGCCTGATATTACACTATTTAAGAGCTTTCCTGGCAAAAGAGTACTGTATACCTCTTTAATTGAAAGGTTTTCAATGTCACTATTGAGCATTTTAATTGCCTCAAGAGCATATTTTTTATTTCCGTATGCGCCAATTTGGACAAAGTACTGACACTCTAAAGAATTATTTTCTTCATTAAATTCAATAAGCACTGAATTTTCCATTAGTGATGAAGGGAAGTCTATGTTTACGGTGTTGGAAGTGTTGGCAGTCTTAATTGATATAACATCTGTCTTGAATAGAAATATTGAACTAGAGGCTAGACCTAAGCTAATAAAAATTAATATCAGAATGGTACTAGTTGATATTGTGTTTACTGATGGCTTTTTTGAAGTAAAAACAGTTTTTCTTTTATTCTTCTTTGATTTATTACCTTTAACATTTGCAAAATCTTTCATATGCTTACATTTTTTGCATTGGAGTAATTCCTAATAAATTTAAGCCATTTGAAATAACTTGTTTTACAGCTATTAGACACTCTAAAATTGATTGCATATTCTCTTCAGATTCAGACAAGACATGATTATCGTTATAAAAGCTATGAAAAAGTTGTGATAAATCTTTTAAGTAATAGATAATGACATGAGGTTGTAGCGTATTTGCAGATTTATTTACAATATCGGGGAATTTTGATATTTCATGAATTAGATTGTCACATTCTTTATAATTCCCACTGCTGATATTTTTAATATTTCTGTTAATTTTAGAGAATTTATCTAAGGCCTTTTCTTCAAGCGAAACGATTCTTGCATGCGCATACTGAATGTAATAAAAAATATTTTCTTTGCTATCCGATTTTGCTAAATCAAGATCAAAATCTAAGTGCTGATCAGCTTGCTTTGATAAATAATAAAATCTTGCAGCATCCGAACCTATATCTTCGATAAGATTTTTTAATGTAAAAAATTCTCCCGATCTTGTGGACATCTTGACCTTTTTTCCATCCTTGAAAAGATTTGCAAATTGAACAAGTTTTACAGCTAGCTTATTTTTATTTGACCCAAGGTTTTCAATAGATGCTTCTATTCTTTTAATATATCCATGATGATCGGCTCCCCAAACATTTATTAGCTTATCAAAGCCTCTATCAATCTTATTTTTATGATATGCAACATCTGAGGCAAAATATGTTGCCTTCCCATTATCTCTTACTAAAACTCTATGTTTATCATCACCACTTATGTCCGTATTGAGCCATATGGCCTTATCTTTCTCATAAGCATGACCATCTTTTATTAGTTTATTTACTGACAATGCTATATCAGATGAGTCATCACCAATCTTGCCAAGCGATGATTCATAAAACCATTTGTCAAAATTTACATTAAATGCTTTTAGATCATCCTCAATTGATTTAACAATTTCTTTTAATGAGAATTTTTTTATGAGATTCCATGAATTATTATTTAATTTTTCTAATTCATGAATGATATTATCTATTTCTTCTTCTGGGTCCTCACTGGTTTTGATTGAAAGTGACTTGAAGTCATGTATTTTTACTTTTTTGTCTAATTTTTTTCCAATTTCATCAATGTACTCACCTTTATATCCGTTGGCTGGAAAGTAATTACTTATATCATTTTTTATTAATCTTAATATAACGCTTGCAGTCAGAATATCGATTTGTCTTCCAGCATCGTTAACATAGTATTCTTTTTCAACAATTGAGCCTGTTGATTCAAGAATTCTACCAATTGCGTCACCATAGGCAGCTCCTCTCCCATGACCAACATGAAGTGGACCAGTTGGATTGGCAGACACAAATTCTATTTGCACCTTATTTTTTTTACCTATGGCAGAACTACCAAATGAATCTTTGTTTTTATTAATAAACTGAATTGTTGATACAAAATCTTCTCTATTCAATGAGATGTTTACAAATCCAGGTCCTGCTATTTCAACGTTATCAAATCTATCAATTTTTTCTAATCTTGTTTTAAGATCTTCAGCTAAATTTTTTGGATTAAGCTTTAGTATGCTTGCTGCGACCATACATACATTTGAAGTTATATGACCTTTTTTTAGATCATCTGATATAGAAGTAGAGCATTTTTTAATAATAGAATTGATATTTTTTTTATTATTTACAATTGAAGATAGGAATTTTTCTATTTCCTTATTAATTTCATCAATCAAGATTTTGCTCTCCCCACATAGGTCATATCTCTAGTATCTACTTTTATTATTTCATTTTCATTCACAAATAAAGGCACTTGAACCTCAACATTTGTTTCAAGTTTTGCAGACTTTGTTGCACCTGAAACAGTATCTCCCTTTACTCCAGGCTCTGCTTTAACAATCTTAAGCTCAACAATTACTGGTGGATTTACAAGAATAGGTTGACCATTCCACAGAACAACTTCACAAGTTTCTTGTCCTACCAACCATTTTGATGCGTCTCCCATCTGTGATTCGCTAACTTCAATTTGCTCGTAATTATTCTTGTCCATAAAGTGCCAAGAATCATTATCTTTATATAAAAACTCCATTTCTTTATGACTTACATCTGCCGATTCAACACTTTCACCTGACTTGAAAGTTTTATCATTAGTGTTTCCAGTTAGAAGATTCTTATATTTAACCCTCATTACAGCTTGGCCTTTTCCAGGCTTATGAAATTCATGCTCTATAATTGAGCACGGAGCATTATCGATTATTAACTTTGTTCCGTTTTTAAACTGGTTCGTTGAAATTTTCATATTAATTTTATTTTTATGTTATTTTAATAGCGAGGAATATAAATGAAAAATTTTTTAAGCTTAATATCAATTATTATTGTAACTTCTTGTGCTCCAAGTAGCGAACAAACCCTTAACAATCAAGACCTAGAAGAGTTTCTTGCAAACGTTGAATCGGAAAATAAAAAAGATGGTCCTGTTATATATTCTGCCTCATGGATAAGCTCAAATTTTATAACATACGATTCTCAAAAAGTAATTGCAGATTATGGAACAAAATCTACATTAAAATCGCTACAAAGATCTAGAGAGGCTGCTAGTTTTGATGGCCTAGATACATCGAAAGAAAATCAAAGAATGCTAAATATCCTTAAAAGTTCCTTTGTAATGCCTCCGCCTTTAGATGAAGAACTGGCATCCGAATTATCAGAAATTACTACAAGCCTCGAAGCAATGTATGGGAGTGGAGAGTATTGTTTTGATGACGAAGAATGCTATGACTTAGAAGCATTTGAATCAATTATAGATAATTCACGAGATCCTAATGAATTGCTGAGAGCTTGGGAAGGGTGGCATGAGATTAGTAAGCCGATGAAACCAATGTATATGAGAATGGTTGATATTGGTAATCAAGGCTCGGTTGATCTTGGTTATGAAGGACTGAGTGATTTGTGGTTTAGTAAATATGATATGCCTGCAGAAGATTTCTTAGATGATACTGATAGAGTCTGGAGTGAGGTAAAACCATTATACGATGCTCTTCACTGCCATGTGAGGGCAAAATTAAATGAACATTATGGTGATGAAGTGATATCAAAGACAGGCCCATTGCCTGTTCATATGCTTGGGAATATGTGGGGTCAGTCATGGTCAAATATCTATGATTTAGTGTATGAAGAAAAATCAGATTCCAAATATATAGACGTTACTAAGATAATTAACGAAAAATCATTAAGCGAAATTGAAATGGTAGAGTATGCAGAAGATTTTTTCATTTCTATGGGATTCAAGCCTCTTCCAGAAACTTTTTGGGAAAGATCCTTATTCGTGAAACCAAGAGACAGATCGGTTGTATGTCATGCATCTGCATGGAATTTAGATCCTGCAAATAATGATCTTAGAATAAAGATGTGTATTGAAAAAAATGAAGAAGACTTTATAACTATTCATCATGAATTAGGTCACATTTTTTATTATCAAGCTTACAACCATATCCCAACAGTTTTCCAAGCAGGTGCAAATGATGGTTTTCATGAAGCATTTGGAGATTTACTAACGCTTTCAATTACTCCAGACTACTTAGTTGATATTGGCTTCATATCAGAAGATGGTGCTGAAGAAGCAAAAAAAGATCCGATCGGATTGCTTATGAAACAAGCTTTAGATGGTGTTGTTATAGTTCCATGGGCTTTGATGCTAGATAAATGGAGGTCAGGAGTATTCGATGGAGATATTGATGAAAGCAACTTAAATTCTTCATGGTGGAGTCTTAGGGAGGAATATCAGGGAATTAATACTAGTTATGAAAGGTCAGAAAATTATTTTGATCCAGGTGCAAAATATCATATACCTGGGAATACTCCTTACACTAGATATTATTTAGCTAGCATCATGCAGTATCAGTTTCATGAAGCACTTTGTAATTTAATTAATTATGATGGATATTTACATGAATGCTCAATATATGGGAATAAGGAAGCTGGTGATAGAATTATTTCTACTATGGCAATGGGTCAAAGCTTGCCTTGGCAGGATGCTTTTGAGAATCTTACTGGATCAAGACAACTTAGCGGTAAATCAATAATGAATTACTACGCACCATTAAAAGAATGGCTTGATGAAGAAAATAAAAATAGAACTTGTGGATGGAGTGAAGAATGAAAGTGACAACTAATATTTTAATTTCGGTTTTATCGTTTGTAATTAGTTACGGTATTGCACATTTAACTGGAAGTGTAATTGTAAAAAATGCTGTACTTTTAGCATATGTAATTCATTGGATTGCATATATACCTGCTTATATATTTCAAACTGAAAAGTTCTATGATTTAACAGGAAGTGTTACTTATTTAAGTGTTGTATGGTTTGTTTTCTTATCTACATATCAATCCATTTCACTCAATTTTGGAAATCTTATCTTAGTTTTATTGATCTCAATATGGACAATACGATTAGGATTATTTTTGTTCATGAGAATACATAAAGCTGGGGAAGATAAAAGGTTTAGAACAATTAAAACATCTGCCTCACAGTTTTTTATGACATTTACTATATCAGGTTTGTGGGTAACGCTATGCTCAATGTGCGCTCTGGTAGCCATATCGAGCCCTGAAGGCTTGGTGATGAATGCCTTAACTTACATTGGAATAATTCTATTTATAATTGGATTTGGTATTGAGATTGTTGCTGATAATCAAAAAACAGCCTTTAGATCTATTGAAGCCAATAAAGATAGCTTTATAACTTCTGGACTATGGTCAAAGTCAAGGCATCCTAATTATTTTGGAGAAGTGTTGTTATGGTTTGCAATTGCAGTTATTTCTTTTTCATCACTTGAAGGGCTTCAACTTATCACACTAATATCACCTGTCTTTACATATATTCTTCTTGTATATGTTAGCGGAGTTAGAATGCTTGAAGATATGAATGATAAAAAATGGGCTGATGATGAAAATTATAAGTCATATAAGGAGAACACTCCTATGTTATTTCCAAAACTATAACTTTCGGCAAATTTCAAGCAAATTTAGAAAAATTTACAAAATTAGTAGAAATGACAAAGTTTTTGATAGAATTATCCATTAGATAAAGTATTAATATATATTTTATTTATTGGTTTAGGACTGTTAATATGTCCAAACCTTAGGGAGTACAAAAAATGTTAAAATTAATAAAGAATATATCTTTACCAATACTTTTTTGTTTCAGCGTATTTGTTTTGTCAAATGAAGCAAGTGTTGAAGCAAATATGGAAAGTATTTTAGAAGTTGGTAGAGAAAATCAAATTCTTTCTGCAAATTCACAAGATAAGATAGATCAAACAGAAAGGCAAACCGATAAACTTGTAAATGAATATAAAGTTGTGAACAAACAAGTTGAAGGTCTAAAACTATACAACGCACAAAAAAGAATACAAATTCAAGCTCAGCTTGACTTAATGGACAAGCTTGATGAGCAATTAGTCCAGGTTGTGGTAATGCAAAGACAAATACCGCCTTTGGCTCAAAAGATGCTTGATACTTTAGAAACTTTCATTAAATTAGATACTCCTTTTAGAGCTGAAGAGAGAAGAGCAAGAGTTGATTTAGTTAGATCTTCTTTGGCAAAACCAAAAGTAACCGCATCAGAACAAGTAAGACAAGTTCTTGAAGCTTATAACATAGAAGCTGAGTACGGAAGAAAGATTGACACTTATGAGGATAAGTTAGCTGATGGTACCGTCGTTAATATTCTTGTTATTGGAAGAATTGGAATGTTTTATCAAACCAAAGACGAAAGGACAAGTGGAAGATGGGACAATGAAACAGGAACATGGGAAGAATTGTCAGGTAGCTATAGAAAACCTATTAGGGATGCTATTAGGATAGCTAAAAAATTAGCTCCAACAGATATGATGATGATGCCTGTTGTAAAGGGAGAAGCGTAATGAAAAATTATTTATCAATTTTATTCCTTCTTTCTTTAACAATTAATACTATATTTGCTCAGGATTCAGAAGGAGAGGAAACAGAAATTTCTACTGTTGAAGCTCTTCTAATGCTTGTAAAAGAAGGCAAAACTAAAGAGCAATCAGCAAATGCTGATCGTGAAGCTCAGTTTATGGCAAATAAAAATAAGCAAGCTGAAATCTTAGCTGCTGAAAAAAGAGAACTAGCCAGGCAAGAAAGAATTGCAGATCAGTTAGAAGCAGAATATAAGAAAAATGAGGATATTCTTAGAGTAAAAGAAGAAGCTTATCAAAAAGAACTTGGTTCTTTAGTTGAGCTTTTTGGTCATCTTCAAAGTTCTGCTGGTGAAGCAGCTGTTCAGTTTTCTGGATCATTAACCAGCCCACAATATGGAGTTGAAAGAGTAGATTTTTTAAATAATTTGACTTCTAAAATGTCGGAAACAACAGAATTACCTACAATTAGAGAGATAGAGGGACTATGGTATGAACTTCAAAGAGAAATGGTTGCCAGTGGACAAGTAGTTTCTTTTGATACAACTGTTATTGATGTTGATGGTGAATCTTCTACTTGTAATGTAACAAGAGTTGGTTTATTTAATGCTGTATGTGATGGTAAGTATTTGGAATATGTTGCTGCAACTGGACAGTATGCATTTCTACCCAGACAGCCTGCTGGAAGATATACAAAAACAGCAAAGAATGTTGGAAATGCTGATGTTGGTGAACAAGTTAGATTTGGTGTTGATCCTACTGGCCCAACGGGTGGAAGTTTATTGGCAAACCTAATACAAACTCCATCATTAGCTGAAAGAGCAGCTCAAGGTAGAGAAGTCGGTTACGCCATTATTTTTGTTGGTTTAATTGGTATTGGTCTAGCATTCTGGAAATTATATAGTTTATATATACTCGGAAAAGCTGTGAGAGCTCAAGCAGGATCTAAAACTCTTGATGTTAGAAACCCACTAGGAAGAGTTCTTAAAGTTGGCGAAGAAAACTTTAAAAAAGATATAGACACATTAGAGCTCAAACTTGCGGAAGCAATTATGGCGGAGAGACCTTCCATAGAAAGAGGTATTAGTGCTGTTAGAATTATCTCTGTTGTTGCTCCACTTGCAGGTCTACTGGGAACCGTTACAGGTATGATCGTTACATTCCAAATGATTACATTATACGGAACTGGTGATCCTAAATTAATGGCTGGTGGTATTTCACAAGCACTTGTAACTACTGTTTTAGGTTTGTTAGTTGCTATACCAACAACATTGTTACATTCATTTACAGCTTCATCAGCTAAAGGAATTATCAGTGTGCTAGAAGAACAAAGTACAGGTATTCTTGCTGAAAGAGCAGAAGGAAGCTAGAAACTAATTATGTTTTTCGCTATAACCGAAGCATTCTCTTCCATAAGGGATTTTATGGAAGCTGGTGGAAGTGTTTTATGGTTAATAGCTATTTTAGTATTTTTTATGTGGGCAATGATTTTTGAGAGAATATGGTACTTTTCTCATGGTCACGAGTTTTATATTCAGGATATTTCTGCAAAATGGAACAACAGAAGTGACAAAACCTCATGGCATGCTCTTCAAATTAGAGAAAAGATGCTTTCTCAGGCTAAAGTAGAAATAAATAAAAATTTATCAATTATTCAGACTTGTGTTGTTTTAGCCCCTTTATTTGGACTTTTAGGAACAGTGACTGGAATGATAGAGGTTTTTCAGGTAATGGCTTTCAATGGCGGTGGTGATGCTAGATCAATGGCTGGCGGTGTCTCTAAAGCAACTCTACCTACAATGGCGGGTATGGTTGTAGCACTATCAGGAGTATTTGCAACGATATATTTAAGTAGTGCATCTGATAGACATACAAATGATTTAAGAGAGCTAATTAAAAGAGAATTATAGGAGGAGGGCGATTAAATGAGAAGAAATGCAATTAGCAGTGCTGTAAAAGAAGAAGAAAGTGAGATTAATTTAACTCCAATGCTTGATGTAGTTTTCATCATGCTTATCTTTTTTATTGTAACTGCAAATTTTATTAAGGAACCAGGACTTGAAATTAACAGACCTGATTCTGATACCGCTGAAACTCAAGAAAATGCAGCGATTTTAATTGCAGTGGGTCCTACTGGTGAGGTTTGGATGGATGGAAGAAGAATTGATGTAAGACAAGTAAAAGCAAATGTTGTTAAGTTGCTTGCCGACAATCCAAAAGGATCAGTTGTTATTCAGGCAGATGAAAAAGCGGTAGCCGATACCATAATTAAAGTTATGGACGGAGCTAGAGAAGCAGGAGTTAATGCAATTTCTCTTGCATCAGAACCAAAATAAATTATGAATCAAGTTCTTGCAGCTATAAATTCTGTTACAAAACCTATTCATGGTTTTTATATCAAAGCTTTTAATGCTAATAAATATGCTGCAGGTATAGGATTTTCTTCTTTAATAACATTAGCTTTATTTTTTATTATGGTGATCTTAATTGCTTTAGGTGATAGCGGTTTAAAAGAAGATACTTCTGTAAAACTTGCTGACGTTGTTATGCCTGAGAGACAAATAGACACTTTTTTAACTGAAGTAGATAAACCTGAAAAGCCTGAAGAGCAACCAGAGGATATTGCACAACCTGAATTAGATTTGCAACCATTAACAGGTTTAGATGTCTCAGTCGCAAAACCTAAAGCTAACTTTAAAACTGGAGGCTCTTTTTTTAGAGATGGAGAATATATTCCACTTTTTAAGGTTATACCTATATATCCTAGAAGAGCTCAAGAAAGAGGCACAATGGGTTATGCTCTAGTTGAATTTACTATTACAGAAACTGGTAGTGTAGAGGATGCAAATACCTTAGAGGGCTATTGTTCAAATACTAATCCAAGCGATCCAGCAGCAGTATTTAGACCTTGCACAATGTTTAATAGCGCATCGGCAAGAGCGGCCTTAAAATTAAAATATAAACCAAAAATTGTTGATGGTAGGGCAGTGCCAGTTAGTGGAGTATTGCATAGATTTACCTATATACTAGATGAAGAATAAAATAAAGCATATGAACAGAAAGCTTACAATTTATCTTTTTTCAACCTTAGCAATTATGTTTGCCTTATCTTCTAATTATATTGAGGCGCAGTCACAACCTGAAACAAAGAAACAAATAAAATACAAAAAAGCTAGGGCTCTTCAAACTTCAACTGCTAAAAAAATGGCAAAGGTTTATGAAGCACTTGAAGAGGTTGACGATAAAGGAGAACCTGCTCCTGATATGGAAACTGTTTTAGAAGTCCTTACAGATTTAAGAAATAATAAAGATAATCTCAAAAGTTACGATAGGTCCGTTATGTGGAATGCTTGGGCATATGTTTATATGAACGATGATAAATACCCAGAAGCGATGGACGCTTACACAAAGTTAATGAATGAACCTGAAGTAACCATTGGTCTTAGAAACGGAGCTATGTTTGCATTAGCACAATTAAATTTAGCACAAGAAAATTACAAAAAAGGTATTCAGCTAATTTTGCAATGGATGGATGAAGTTGAAAAAGTAACAGCTCAATCTTATTCAGTGCTCGGTCAGGCATACTACGCAACTAAAGATTATAGAAAATCAATGAAATCCCTTGAAACAGCTATTGAAATGGCAGAAGAGGAAGGCTACAAACCAAGAGAAAATTGGTACTCGCTTCTTGCTGCTTGCTACAGTGAATTAAAGGATGAAATAGGTGAGAAAGAATCAATTCTTAAACAAATACCAATATATGAAATCTTAGTTAATCTGTATCCTAAGAAATTATATTTCATTCAGTTAGGCGGTGCTTACGGAACTCTCGGCAGAGAGAGAGACTATATGATCACTATGAAAACTGCTTATCAAAAAGATTTCTTAAATAAAGAAGGAGAATATCTAGCTTTAGCACAACTTCTTTTATTGAATAAAAATCCATACTGGGCAGCAGAGGTTCTTGTTTCCGGTCAAAAGAAAATGATTACTATTACTGACGAAGAGACAAAAGAAGAAAAAATTGTTCCTGTTGTAAAAAGCACTGAAAAAAATCTCAAAGTCCTAGCTGATGCATGGAGAATGGCCCAAGAAATTGATAAGGCAATTCCGGTTTTGGAAAAAGCAGCTGCTATGTCCAAAGATGGAAAATCATATGTATTATTAGGTAATTTATATTTATCAGAAGATAAAGTTAATGAGGCCGTTGCTGCAATAAAGAAAGGACTTGAAAAAGGAAAGATAACTAAATTATCACAAGTTTATTTAACTTTAGGGCAGGCATACTTTGAATTAGAAGAGTTTGATGAAGCAAAGAAAAACTTTAGAATTGCTGCTAGAGATAAAGATAAAAAAATTAAAACTCAAGCAAATAATTGGATTAAATATACTGAAAATGAAGAGATAAGAGTAGCAAACCTAGCTTTAAGAAGAGATTTCATTCAAATGAACTCATCATCTTCTTCCTAATATCTCTCATACTCTTTCACCACAAAATCATAATCATTTTCAGAGTCCTTTGAGAAATACCTTGAACTTTTTTCTACCCATTCATCAAGATTTACATCAGGATAATATACATCACCTTCTATTTCACAATCGACTTTTGTAAAAACTAGTTTATTTGCAATTTCAAGCGTTTCTCTGAAAAGATAACCACCTCCAATTATTACAATCTCATTATAATTATGGTCTTCAAGACATTTTTGCTTTGCAGCATCGATACTTTCTTGCGTGCTTTGAAATACTGTCGCTCCCTCAATCTTATTAACTGAAGTCGAAACAACAAAATTTAATCTGTTAGGTAGAGGCCTTCCAATAGAATCATAAGTTTTTCTTCCCATTAATATGATTTTATTTGAAGTATATTCTTTAAAATGCTTTAGATCAGTTTTAAGATTCCATGGAAGTTTGTTATCTATTCCAATAACATTATTGTTTGAAAGAGCCACAACATGGGAAATAACTAATTTCATATTGCCATCTTTGCTTTTATAGGAGGGTGAGGGTCATAGTTATTTAAAACAAAATCATCTACAGAAAAATTACTTAAATCATTTAGATTTGAAATTTTTGGCATTTTTAGCATTGGAAGAGGTTTTGGATTTCTGGATATTTGTTCCTTAACTTGCTCAACAGCGTTTTTATATATGTGAGCATCACCAAAAGAGTGAATAAATCTTTTAGGCTTTAAATTTAGAATTTCAGCAAAGATAGATAATAGCAATGCATAGCTGGCAATATTAAAAGGAACACCCAAGAACATATCAGCACTTCTTTGATACATATGACAACTTATTGATTCATTATGAATATAAAATTGTGACATAACATGACATGGAGGCAGCGCCATCTTATCTAACTCACCAACGTTCCAAGCAGAAAGAATATGTCTTCTTCCATCTGGATTATTTTTTAAATTAGTTAATAAATTTTCAATTTGATCAATTCCACACCAATTTCTCCATTGAACGCCATAAACAGGACCAAGAATTTTTTTCATTTTAGTGTTTTCATATCCTAATTTTTTTCCTTGATTATCTGCATTATCTGTCCAAATTGTTGAAAATTTTTCTAAATCTGTTAGTTCTGATCTGTCTTTATTGAATCTTATCTCAGCAAGCCTTCTTTCATCCTCAGAGCCTTCAAGGAACCATAAAAGTTCAGATACTACACCTTTCCATGCGAGTGATTTAGTAGTAACAGCAGGAAATCCTTTTTCTAGATCAAATTCCAGCTGATGACCAAAAGAAGATATTGTTCCTGTATTTGTTCTATCACTTTTTTCTTCCCCATTCTCAAGGATGTATTGAAGAAGGTCTAAGTATGCTTTCATGAATTTTTCCTTGAATATATTAATATACAAATTCCAATAATAATCATTGGAATACATAAGATCTGCCCCATGCTTAATGAATCAAAAGCAATATAACCCATGTGGGCATCAGGCTGTCTATAGAATTCAATTATAAATCTTATTAATCCATAAAAAATAAGAAATGAAGATGAAACAACACCTTTAATGTTTGTTTTATTGGAAATTATTAATAAGATCGCAAATAAAAATAATCCTTCACCAAAGCTCTCATAAATTTGGGATGGATGTCTTAAAATGCCAAAAGGATCAGTAGGAAATATAAAACCCCAATCGCCATTTGTTGCCTTTCCGTATAATTCTCCATTAAGAAAATTACCAATTCTTACCAAGCCAAGACCAATAGGCATTGCCAAAGCAACACCATCAAGTAATTTTAATAACTCTATATTTTTCCTATAACAAAAGATAACTAGACTAATAATTACTCCAATTAAACCACCATGAAAACTCAGTCCACCCTGCCAAACATAAAATAAAGATAAGGGATTATTCATTAACTGTTCTGACCCATATATAAACATGTAACCGACTCTTCCACCACAAATCGCTCCAAAGAATAATCCATACAGAAAAACCATATCATTTACTTCATCTTTATTAAGGCCTATTTCTTTTATAGTTCTGTTATTTTTTAAAAAAATGTAGATCAATAATGCAGACAACAACCATGTCACTGCATAGTACTGAATTTTTAATGGCCCAAGTTCAATAAGAGTAGGGTTATTAAAGAAATTTGATAGCTCAATTGTCATACTGCAAACATATATATTGATATTATAAAAAACCAACCTGCCATAAGTCTCCTCAATGTTGCTTGAGATAAATAATGTGCGATATCTGCTCCATATTTTGCAGAAAAAATACTTGTAAGAGAAACTCCTAAAAGAGCTGGTAAATATACATATCCAAAACTCAAATTAGGCAACATATTTTGATTAATGCCTGCAAGAACATATCCTAATGTCCCAAAAATAGCTATAGGTACTCCACATGCTGCTGATGTGCCTATTGCAGAGGTAAGATTAAGCCCAGAACCCTTGAAATATGGAACTGAAAAAGTCCCACCTCCGATACCCAAAATTGAAGATAAAAAACCTATACCAGAACCAACAAAAATTGATTTTGATTTTAGGCGTATCATATTCTGCAAAAAATCTTTATTTAAGAGAATATCTATGCCAACAATTAATACAAATGTTGCTATTGTAATTTTTAATACCAATCCATCAATTTGGACTGCAAATATTGCTCCTAAAAATGCGCCAAATACTATTCCAGACGCAACAGGCTTGAAGCTATCAAAATCAATTGCATTCTTTTTTCTATGGGCATTTGCTGAAGACAGTCCTGTAAAGATAATACAAGATATTGATGTACCAATTGCAAGCTGAACGATAATCTC
Source organism: uncultured SAR86 cluster bacterium (assembly GCA_902541175.1). Classification (GTDB taxonomy): domain Bacteria; phylum Pseudomonadota; class Gammaproteobacteria; order Magnimaribacterales; family D2472; genus SAR86A. Next base: position 137,296 of record CACBPP010000001.1, on the reverse strand, counting down.
ATTTTCAAATCCAAGGTTTATAAATGTACCAATCAGAACTGGCACCATTATAAGTCCCCCACCGATGCCAAACATACCAGCTAGCAATCCTGAAAGAATCCCAAGCACTCCAAATATTAAAATTTCATCAAACATTATCAAACTCTTTACAGAAAGAATATTTTAATTTATTTAATGCCTCTCTATAGACTTTTTCTTTGAATGAAATAATTACATTGAGAGGGTACCAGTAGGACACCCATTTAAAACTATCAAACTCATTGTCAGGATCATTATCAAAAGATATTTCTACATCTTCTTTTAATTTAAATAAAAACCATTTTTGTTCTTGGCCCCTAAAATTTGTTTTAAATATTTTTTTTCTTCTGCTTTTTTTGGGAATATCATACTTTAACCAATCGTCAATTGAGTCGATAAGTCTTACCGATTTTGAGCTTATGCCAACTTCTTCAAATAGCTCTCTTTTAGCGGCTTTCAGGGAATTCTCTCCAAAATCAATTCCTCCCTGAGGAAATTGCCAACTATTTATACCTTTTCTTTTACATAACAATAATTTTCCTTGTTTATTAGCAACAATTACACCAACATTCAATCTGTATTCGTTATCTTGCATGTATTTACTTAGTATTTAGGTCAATACTTTTATTAATTAAATATACAAATGCTAGACTTAAATATATTAATAAAAGGCTTGGACTTGCTGCCATCTCCCATTCTCCCTCACTTGTAAAGTTATAAATTTTTGTTGAAAGGGTATCAAATCCAACTGGTCTTAGAAGAAGAGTTGCTGGTTGTTCTTTCACACACTCAATAAAGACAATCATGAACCCTAGAAATAAGGCTGATTTCATTTGTGGATAATAAAATGAACTAAATGCCTTCAGAGGATTGCTTGGAATAAGAGATAATGCATTTTCTGATGATTTGGATATATTTGCCAAAGAGGAACTAGAATAATTATAAGCAGGTGTCATAAATCTCAAACCTAGACAAAGTATTAAACCAAATATTCCATAAATTGTAATAGAAGTACCAAAGATAGTATCAAAGCCAATTAAAAGTCCTGCAGATATTACAGACCCTGGGATGGCATAACCTGATGTGGAAATTGAAATTAATGATTTTAATTTACTTGACTGTCTATAGGATAGTGAAAGAGCAGTTGCGAAAAAGATTGTAAAAATGCCAACGGCGAAACCTAGAATCGAAGAATTTATTAATAAGTTAATATTACTAAGAAGATTGATACTTGATTCAGATAACTGCCAATAAATAAGTTGAAATAATGGTAGGCAAAATACAATTAAAAATACTAATGAGCATATTAATGAGAACATTATTTGTTTAGATTTATTTAGTTCAACTTTATTTATCAATTCTGCAGTTCTTGTAGCAACCCCACGTGGACTATCTGCGTAGTATTTAGAAAGTAGCATAATGAAAATAACAAATATTAAAAGATATCCAGCCAGTCTAGCTGCAGAAAAATAACTTTGATATCCAAACCAGGCGTCATATATGCCAACTGTAAATGTATCTATCCTTAAAGTTGATACCCCGCCAAAATCTGCGATTATTTCAAAGATTACTAAGGCCATTCCTCCTATAATTGCCGGCTTTAATGATGGAAGTATTACTTTTCTTACAGCGCCTAAATTCGAGTCACCTAAAGATTTTGCTGCTTTAAATATCTTAATACCAACTGATGAAAGTTGAGCTTTGATTATAAGATAAATATAGGGAAATAATGCCATTGACATTATCAGAGATGCGCCAAATATATTTTTTATTGATGGAAGAGCCATACCAAAATTTCTTAAAAATTCAGATATGGGACTTGAGTATTCAAACATTCCAACAAAAATAAATGCATAAACATATGCAGGAAATGCTATTGAAAGACTTAAAGCCCAACTAAAAAAATTACATCCTGGAAACTTATAAAAAGTTACTAATATTGCTAACGGAACAGCTAAAAGCATAGATATGCAAGCAGATCCAAAAGACAAGAAAATTGTGTTTTTGAATAGACTTAATAAATATCTATTTGATAAGAATTCAATATCAATGTCATTAGTAAAAGCAATAATAAAAAAGATAATAAAGAAAATAAATGTGAACATAATCCATGGTAATGAAATATATTTCCATAATCTCAAATTTTGCATTATTGCTCTTCGTCTAAACTTTCTGCGCCTTTTTCTAGTTTATTTCCTAGAACATTTACCCTAGTTTGAAGTTTTTGAACATCCTTTAAAGCGCCATCTAATCTTTTTATTACAGATTCTGTACTTAAATCTAGATTAGAAAATTCTTTTTGAATATCGCTTACAACTCTTGCAACTTTCGCTGCAGTTTCATTTAACTTTAAATAATGATGTCCCACTCTTATAGTATCAAGAAATGCAGCTAGCGTATTAGGCCCTAATATAAGAATCTTTTTTTCTGTGAGACACTCTTGCCTTAAACTATCAATCATATCTACAAGATCGATTAGCTTTTCTGAGGCTATGTACAGCACAGCATAATTAGATGTAGTATTTTGCAAAATATATTTGTTAGAAATATCCTCAGCGTCTCTCAATAAAGCTGTCCTGAGATCCCTCAAAACTTTTTTTCTATCTACATCATTACCTGCTGATTGATAGTTTTGATATTGACCGGCATAAAACTTTGAATCAATAGGTATAATAAAGCCCTCTGCACTTGTTATTGCACAATCTACTCTGTCAGAAGATTCAGAATTTATTTGAGCCTGAAATTTATAACTATCGCTTGGCATTATATCTTGAACAATTGACTCAAGACTCCATTCGCCAAGCCTTCCTGTTGTGACATTTCCACCCAAGAACCTATTTAATTCATTAATTGGTGTAGTTACTGATGCCAAGTCAATTTCTATCTTGTTTATATCATTTGAAACTTCGTTAAGTTTGTTTTGTAGTAATTGAGTTCCGCCTATATCTGAGGTCTCTTTATTTTTTATACTAAAGATTAGATAAATTAATGCCCCCAAAATGAGAACTAAAGATATAAATATTAAGTAATTAATCATGATGTTAGTATAAAATTACACATATATTATGCACCAAGAAATTATAGAAAGATTTAATTCCTTGAAAGAAAAGCAAATATCTATAGATATTACTCGAGGAAAGCCAGACAAAGATCAACTAGACTTATCTAATGATCTTATTGATATATCCATTCCTACTTCATCAGATGATGGCGCAGATCTAAGGAACTATGGTGAACCTTTTGGAATAATCGAAGCAAGAAGACTTGGTTCTGAGCTCTTAAATGCTCCTATTGAGAATATTCTTGCGGGAGAACAATCTAGTCTTTTACTCACATATCAAACAGTTCTTTCAAATTTCCTTTTTGCAGAACCAATTCCCTGGAAAGATTTAAAAAATCCAAAATTTATATGCCCAGTTCCAGGATTTGATAGACATTTTATGATGCTTGAGGATTTTGGAATTGAAGCGGTACCAATTCCTTTAACTGATGATGGTATAGATTTAAATGCGTTTGAAGAGGTACTAAAAACTGGAGATGATTATTTAGGAATATTATGTGTTCCAAAACATTCAAATCCATCTGGAGAAATTTATTCAGATGAGAATTTAAAAAAGATGTTTGAAATAGGATCACAATATTCAAATAAATTTCTGTTTCTTTTTGATCATGCATATTTGATTCATGACTTTTTACCAACTCCAGAACAAAAACCTTTATGGCAAGTTGTTGAGGAGTCTAATGTGCAAGATCAAACTGTAGTTACAACCTCTTTTTCAAAAGTTACTTTTGGTGGTGGTGGAATTTCGTTTATGGCTACTTCAGGACACTCATTAGATTTGATTAAAAAGGTAAGAACAACAATGATTATCTGTCCTGATAAATTAAATCAAAAAAGACATGTTGAGTTTTTTAAGAATGTTGAAAATATCAAGTCTCATATGAAAAAACATGCTGAATTAGTGAGGCCAAAGTTTGAGTTAGCATATGACTATTTAAAAAAACTTCCGGAGGAATGTGGTTCATTTTCTAAACCAACCGGGGGATACTTTATTACATATTCCACTTCAAAACCTATCGCATCCAAGGTTGTAAAATTATGTAAAGATCTTGGCGTATTAATAACTCCTGCTGGCTCTACTTTTCCTAAAAATTATGATCCTAATGATAGCGTTATTAGGTTAGCTCCTACATATGTAAGTAAAGAAGAGCTAGCTGATGCTATGAATGTTTTTATAACCTCTGTAGAAGTTGCTCATTTTGAAATTGATGTTTAGTTTGTTGCTAAATCATGCGGAATGTAAGAATTTCCATCAAAGTGTGAAAAAATTTTCTTAATATCAGGATGATTTGCAGGCCCACTTTCAACATCATTAATTAGATTTTGCTCTGAGACATAAGCGATATAAAATATTTCTTCATTTTCTGCAAAAACATGATAAAAAGGTTGGTCTTTTTTTGGTCTGAAGTCCTTTGGAATCGAGTTATACCATTCTTCGGTGTTATTAAAAGAGGGATCTAAATCAAAAATAACACCACGAAAATTAAGAAATTTATGTTTTACAACATTTCCAATTGAAAACTTTGCTTCTACTAATTCTTGCATTATATTTATAACTTAAACCATTATTAGGAAAAAGTCATGGATGAAGATTTTATAGTCGTAACTACATATGATATCGACGGTGCTGAGATTGAAAAACATATTGGTCTTGTTCAAGGAAGTACTGTAAGAGCAAGAAATGTTGGCTCAGACTTTCTAGCAAATCTTAAAAACATAGTTGGAGGAGAGCTTGTTGGCTATTCGAAACTTTTACAGACTTCAAGAGAGCAGGCATATGCAAGAATGATAGAAGATGCAAAATCCAAAGGTGCCAATGCAGTCCTTGGGTTTAGATTTCAGACTTCAACTGTAGCTAGTGGAGCAGCAGAAATTTTAGCTTATGGGACTGGTGTCAAAATTAAATAGGAAGAAATATGAATAAAACAGAAAAAGTTGCTCTAAGAGAAGCAGTTATTGTGGTAATGATGGGCGCTGTAATTAATTTTCCATTACAAACATATCTTTTATGGCTAACAATTGATAATTGGCAATGGGCAGATCCCATAAAAATATCAATTTTCGTTCAGTTAATTATTACCGTTGTAGCTTTAATAAGGGTTTATGCAATAAGAATGAGGTTTCAAAGAGGAAAATTTTAATTATCTTCTTTTTCTTTTTTACCTTTCTTTTTTTCAGACATCATTCTCATTTTCATTCTATGATTAATCATATCCTTGCACCAAACATCATAAATAGTTGAATAGTTAGCTGCCATATCTGCTAATACACTAACCTCAAGCCATTTTTCTTCGTTCTCAGGATTGAGTTCAATTTCTTTCCAAATCGAGTCGCTTAAAGATAGTAATCCAACTACTCCATCTTTGATTTCTTTGCACTCTTTAAAATCCATAAGATAGTTTGGATTTTTCATAAACCTATCCTTCATGGTTTTTTCCTTGTCCATATGATCGTCTGCGACAAGCGTAAAACAAAGAAAAAAACTTAATATCATTGTAAAATTTTTCATAATAATCACCTTTAATTTGTAGGTATATATTAGATTACATTTTTTTTCTAAAAGTTCCAAAAATATCTTTACTTTTAATTTTAAGTATTCATAATACGCGCCAGTATTCATACTAATAAGCATATTCTGGGTGTTTATTAGTATGAATATGCTAGATTTAATTCAATTATTGAGTGTTTTTTTCGGTACTTTGATAGCCGCACCTCTTGTTGTTTCAAAAAAAGCTAAAAAAAGAATGCTGGGGCTCTCTGCTGTAATTGCTGGAAGCTTTTTCGCGATAATTGTTCAACTATATCTAGGTTTATACTATTTTGTATTTGCAAATGCATTTTGGCTTCTCAATGCATGTAACGGCATAAAGAAAATAATTAAAACTAAAAATAAGAGGATTAAAAATTTTTGAAATATTTATAATCTATATAATGAATGCCTTCCTCAACTGAATCCATTTTGTAAATGATTGCTTTAGCCACTTTTTTTGCCTCTACATTTCTAAATTTTTGTAATGGCCCAATCATTAGGAGGCCAAATAAGTTTGTGATTTTTTCAAATATTTTTACATTTAATGGAATTACCTCATCGGGACGTTTGCCTAACAAATGACTTGGATGAGCAATTATGATTTTTTCATATCCCATTAACTTAATTTCATTCTCAATATCACCCTTAACTTTTAAATATGTATTAAAAGATTTGGTATTTGCTCCAATTGCAGATATCAAACCAACTGACTTAGCTCCACAGTTTTTAGCAAATTCAGCAACTTTTTTAATGTAGTTATAATCTACATTAACAAAACTTTTTCTATTATTTTTTTTAATATAAACAAGCTCAAAAAGGCTTAACTTTTGCCCAATCGCGATATAAATTTCATCGACCTTAAGACTTGCATCTAATGAATCAATATTCTCAAAATCAATAACTATCTGATTAATACTATTTTCACATAAATGCTTTTTTCTACTGAGTAAAATTAAGTCATTATTGGTTGTTTTTAAGTTTTTAAGTATTTCGCCGCCGACTAAACCAGAAGCTCCAACAATTAAAATATTTTTACTCATGCAATTGTTTTATGGTTTCACCAACAAGCTGATCAATAGTTTTTGATCCATCCAAAATTGTCTCGCAGTATTTTTGATACATAGGCTCTCTTTCAGAGTAAATCTCAGGAATTGACATTCCCTCTGGAACTGCAAGACCTCTTTTTTGATCAATATCAATTCTTTCCATAATTATCTCAAGAGGCGTATTTATATATATGACTCTAGAAAATTTTTTAAGATGTTCCATCGATTTTGCAGAATAGACTGCACTTCCGCCAGTAGATATGATTCTATTCGATGAGTTTAGACCAAGTATGACTTTTTCCTCTTCATCTCTTACAAATTTGTAATCATATTTATTTTTGATTTCTTCAAGTGTGGCCGCATGTTTTTGCTCAATAAGCAAATCGGTATCAATAAAGCTGACACCTATTTTGTTAGCAACAGCTTTTCCGATTGTAGATTTACCACAAGCCGCCATACCAATGAAACTAATGTTAATCATTTTTTGCAAATTCCTCAGTTGCCCTAACAAGTTCATGAGTAATTTCTTTTTCAAATGCACTATGTCCTGAAGAGGGCGCAACTATTAATTCTGCTTCAGGCCAATTTTTTTTAAGTTCCCATGCTGTTTCCATCGGACAAACAATATCATATCTACCTTGGATTATTTTTGCAGGTATATGACGAATTTTATCAATCGACTCTGATGAAATTAATTGATCCTCACTATCAAGAAAACCCTTGTTAACAAAATAATGATTTTCGATAAGGGCAAAGGCTAAAGCAAATTTTGACTCAGAATATGATGAAACCATGTCAGCTTTATGACTTAGTGTACTTACAGATCCTTCCCATTTAGACCATGCTACTGCTGCCTCCATTTTTTTTTCGTCATCATCACCTGTAAAAATTTTGTAGTAAGCATCCATTAAATTATGTCTATTTTCTTGGTTAATTGGTTTTAAGAATCCCTCCCAAGCCTCGGGAAATATTCTGCTAGCACCATCTTGATAAAACCATTTTAGTTCCTTATCTCTTAACATAAATATTCCTCTTAGAACTAGTTCTGAAACTGAATTAGGATATGTTTGAGCATAAGCTAATGCGAGTGTGCTTCCCCAAGAACCACCAAAAACAAGCCATTTTTTTATCTTGAGCTTTTCTTTTAGCATCTCAATATCCTCAACTAGATTCCAAGTTGTATTATTTTTTAGACATGCATGAGGTTTGCTTCTACCGCAACCGCGTTGATCAAATACCACAATTCTAAATAATTCTGGATTAAAAAATCCTCTTACTTTTGTACTACCACCGCCACCTGGTCCCCCATGAAGAAAAACAGCAGGCTTCCCATTTGGATTTCCACATTCCTCATAATAAATTTTATGCTTATCAACTTCTAAGTAACCTGTTGAAAAAGGCTCAATATTTTCAAAAAAGCGTATTTACCTGACTCACGATGCAAGCATTTTTTCAGTCACATCCCATAATTTTGATGCCTCTTCAGTATCAACAGCCCAATCGGCAACACCAAAATATCGCTGTAGTGACTCATCTACTTCATTTTTTCTTTTTGCAATATCACAGTCTTCACAAAATACTCCACCTATTCCATTTAGGCTAGAGCTGGTTGCGCACCAAAGAGTAGTTGATGCACCTTGACTAGTCGTTTTAAAGAAATTTTTTGCCATCTCTGAAGGTGATCCGTTCTCGTCCATCCAACCTAGAGCCACCATTTCTTCTTTTTGAAGGTGCCGTTGCAGAGGTGTAAGAATGCCGCCTGGATGCACGGAAAACCCAGAAACACCTTTATCTACCATTCTTCTATGAAATTCGATAGCAATTAGTGAAGACGCTGTTTTAGATTGACCATATGCCATCCATTTATCATAAGGATTATTTTGAAAGTGAATATCATCCCAAAGCATTCCTGTAAGTGAATGGGCTGAAGACGAAAGGCTGACAAATCTTGCACCATCATTCTCTGCCATTAAGTTCATTAATTCTTTTGTAAGCAAGAAGTGCCCAATATGATTAACAGCAAATTGACTCTCCCATTTATTTCCTATTCTAGTCTCGGGACAGGCCATAATTCCTGCATTGTTAATTAGTAGATCTAATTTACTAAACTTTTCTTTAAAACCATCTGTAAAGTTTTTAACCGAATTTAAATTGCCAAGATCCATTTCAATAATATCTTCTTTAGATACTATGCCTTGTAGATTCTTTGTAGCAATTTCTTCTCTTTTAGCTGGAATAATCACTTTCGCACCAGCATTAACAAGTTCTCTAGTGGCCTCAAGTCCAATTCCTGAGTAACCACCTGTAACAATGGCTACTTTATTACTAAGATCAACTCCTTTTATTATTTCATCAGCATTTGTTTTAGCATGAAATCCAGATTTTATTGGCTTTTGTTGTTTTGATATCATGTGTGTATTGTAACCTTCTTAAGATATTTAATGGTGCCCAGAGGTGGGATCGAACCACCGACACAAGGATTTTCAGTCCTTTGCTCTACCAACTGAGCTATCTGGGCTTAGAATGAACTTCGGATTATAGGCAAGTTTACAACTGTTGTCATTAAGTGCAATTAGTTAAGCGCGAACTCTTTCGTTAGTAGGATCATAAAGAGACCCTTTACCAACTATTTGAACAGTCATAGGATATAAACCATCACCATCTTGATTAAAGTACTCGATTAAGAGTGACTTGCCTTGAATGGCAATTTCTTTTGGTAAATAACCCATAACCACAAATTTCTTAAGAGACGGACAATAAGACATACCAGTTGTATATGATCTTCTACCTTTGCTATCTATTGGTACCTCACCTGTTGCAGGATCAATAATTGGTGAAATGCCAACAGGATATCTTGTCTTACCAGACACATTAAGATCATCTAATGTCATGGTACATAATATTGCACAGGGATCTTCTTCTCTATGAGCTAGATGTGCTGCTTTGCCATGAAAATCAGCTTCTTTTACCAAGGGTCTCTGAATTGCTGCCTCAATAGCTGTATATTCTGTCTCAAGGTCTGCGCCTTGAAGTCTAAAGCTTTTTTCGAGACGTCTACTATTTGCATATGTCTCAATGCCAACTGGCACAACCCCAACTTCTAACAAGGAGTCATACAAAGCTAAACCATCATCTTTATTATTATTAAAATAAATTTCCCAGCCACTTTCACCAACATAGGAAATTCTGGCCGCCCATACATCAACTTTTTTTCCGCCAGAAAGATTTAAGGTTAGGTTTTTTGCTGATACAAATGGAAAGTTCTTAATATCAATTTCGTTAGGATCTATAAAATTACCTAAGGCTTCAACTGCTTTAGGCCCCCATAATCCTAATGTTGCTATGTCATGAGTTCTAATATTTATATCCGCATTTAATCCATTATCATCCCTGTAATTGCGTAAGGTTACCCAGTCACGATTCCCGTCAGCACCACCAGTTACAACTCTATAACTGTCATTGCTAAGGCGAGAGATAGTAAGGTCTGCATGGACTCCACCGTCTTCGTCTAAAAAGTTTGTATATATAACTTTACCTTCAGGAGTATTTCCACCAACTTTTGCAACGGATAGGTACTCTAACATTTTCTCGGCATCTGGGCCTTTAATATCCATGATGGGGAAATGAGATAAATTAATCATGCCGACTGAATCACTCATGGCAAGATGTTCAGCATTTGCAACGTCATATGGTACGTGACGTGTATCCCACTCATTTTCTCTTAATGGAACTTCTTTAATATATTTATCAAGTTTTTCTCTATTGCTTATGTAAGCAAGAGCTCTTTCCCAGCCTGCAACTTCATTTTCAAAATGCCCTCCAAGTTCTTTTTCTCTTTCATAAAAAGGACTCACAAACATTTCTCTTTGAGTAATATATGGTTCTCTAGGATGCACAGCAGGAGTATAAATAGTTTGAGAATTTTCAAATGCTCTTGTTTTTACATATTCCCTTTCTTTTTGATGTGGGTAGAATCTTGATATATCAAAAGAATGCATATCCACTTGAGTTTTACCATTGACCATTGCCTCTGCGCAAAGTCTGGCACAACCTGGCCCATCTTTTACCCAAACAGCTTCACATAACCAAAATCCTCTAACTTCTGGACTTTCACCAATTAAAGAGCCTGCATCTGCTGTTACAGATAAAAGTCCGTTAAATGAACTTTTTTCATCCCAACCTAATTCGCTAAGTATAGGTGTTGTTTCAAAAGCTTTTTCAAGTGGTTCAGCAATTTCTTCAAGTTCTAAATATCTCATGGAATCTGACAACATTGTTTTATCAGGATTCCCAATATCTTCAGGATCAACTAATCTAGGATTTTTATCTTCATAATATCCCCATTCGAGCATGCCGCCATGAAATTTTCCTGTATCTCTAACATAGGCTGAGTTACCTTGATCTCTTAGAAGAGGGTAGACTAGCATTTCTTCAGTATCTTGGATTTCTTCATATGGTCCAAAAAATAATAGTGGGTGTTCAACCGGCATCAAAGGAACACCAACACCTGCCTTATCACCCATTAAAGGCCCCCAAATTCCTGAAGCAATAACAACTTTATTAGTTTTAATTGTTCCTTTATCAGTCTTAACCCCAATAATTTTGCCGTCTTCTATTTCAAAGTCTGTTGCAGGAGTATTCGTGAAGGTTTTCAGTGCCCCTTTTTCTTTAGCACTTTCAACTGCGAAGTTAACAACTTCCTGTGATCGTGGAACCACCAATCCAGCATCTGGATCCCACATGGCACCTATCATTGACTCTTCCTCTAGTAATGGGAATTTTTCAACGGCTTCAGCTGCAGATATTAAGCTTACATTTGTACCAAATGCCTTTCCTGATGCAACTTTTCTTTTTAATTCTTCCCAGCGCTCATCATCACCAACACGACAAATTTCTAATCCGCCTTTTTTTAAAAAGAATCCATTATCTTCATAAAATTTTCTACTAAATGCAGTCGTCCAACAACCTAACTTATCGTGAGTTGTGTTATAAACAAAGTCGGATGCATGTGCTGTTGATGCAATATCAGATGGAATTATCGTTGATTTTTCTAAACCAACAATATTTTTTTGTCCAAGCTCAGCAAGCCAATATGCCAACATAGACCCAACTATGCCTCCCACGCCTACGATAACGACTTCAGCTTCGGATGGAAATTTTGAATTTGAATTATCAGTCATAGAATTTTTCCCAAGGATATTTAAGAAAATTAAACTCTATTTTATTCTCTTTGTAAATCAAAAAATTTTAGGATTTTTGATTGTAAAAATTGCTAATCAAGTGCTTTAAATCCTGCAGCACTTTCATAGTCTTCATTGTTAAGAAATTTATCCATTTGATCTTGAAGCCATCTTCTATTTTCAGGATCTGACATGTCTAAATGTTTTTCATTTATGAGAGTTGTTTGATGAGACTTCCACATTTCCCATGCTTCTTCTGAGATAGAATTCATTAGTTCAATTCCTTTTGGGCCTGGCATGGGAGGATTATTTAGAGCAGGTAATTCTTTATTAAGCTTTTTGCAAAGTATTTTTTTAGACATAGGTTTGTATTATAGTCTTTATAGGCTTGGGCAAACCAAAATCATTAATTTCAGATTTATTTATCCATTGATGTTCCAGGTTAGTTTTAATTTTAAAAGGTTTGTCGTAATCAAAAATTTCAACAGTAATATCCAAATCTATATGTGATAGCGCATGATTTAGGTGACGAGTTTGAACTTTTTTTGGATCTTTGAAAATGCTCTTAATATTATGATGTTGATTGTCATATGGAGTCCATAAACTTTCCCAAAAACTCAGCTCATTTTTTTTAAATAATAGAAAGGATTGATTTGAGTGAGCTAAGGTAAAATTAATTCTTTTGGTTAATTTTTGTTTTTTGGTCTTTTTAACAGTTTCGAATTCTTTAAAAGCGCTTTTACAAGAAATATTTAAAGGACAAATTGAACATTTTGGAGACCTCAAGTGACATATTGTCGCGCCTAAGTCCATGATTCCTTGAGTATATTCAAAGATGTTTTCTGAAGGGGTATATTTTTCAGACAATTCCCATAGAGACTTAATTGCATTTTTTTGCTCAATATCTATATTTTCGTATCTTGAAATAACTCTTTTAACATTTGCATCAAGTATCGGATACGATTTGTTGTATGCAATTGACATAATTGCTCCAGCAGTCGATCTCCCAATACCTGGCAAAAGAATTAATTCCTTAAATTTTTTTGGAAATCTATTCTTAAATTCATTTTTAATTATTTCTTTAGTTTTAAAGATATTTTTTGCTCTTCTGTAAAAACCTAAACCTGTCCAAAGAGCTAGAATTTCATCTTCTGAAGCTTTTGATATCGATTTTAAGTTTGGAAATTTTTTTATAAAAGCATTAAAAAAGGGTATGACTGTTTTGACTTGAGTTTGTTGGAGCATTATCTCAGATATCCAAACTTTGTATGGAGATATTCCTTTCCTCCATGGCAAGTTATTTCTGCCAGAGGTCATGTACCACTGGGAAATAACCTGAGAAAAATTTTTATTATTTTGTTTCAAATTATTCAATTAAATTCTTTTTAATTAATACTTTACCCTGATCATCAAAGATATATTGAATAGGGGCCCCAGTTGGTATTTCTAATTTAACAATTTCATCAGAAGATAATTTGTCCAAATGCATTATTAATGATCTAAGAGAATTTCCATGTGCAGCAACCAAAATATTTTTGCCTTGAAGTATTAATGGGTAAATCTCATTTAAATAATATGGTAAAACTCTCTCACCAGTTTCTTTGAGTGATTCTCCCCCAGGCGGGCCAACATCATAAGATCTTCTCCAAATTTGTACCTGTTCAGCACCCCATTTTTGCCTACATTCGTCTTTATTAAGACCTTGAAGGTCACCATAGAATCTTTCATTGAGAGCTTTGTTTTCAATAGAATCTAGATCTTTTTGATTGATATTCTCTAGAATAATTTCTCCGGTGAGTTTGGCTCTATCTAAAACTGATGTAAATAAGTGATCAAATTCGATATCGAGATCGTTTATTAATAAGCCAGCATGTTTTGCTTCATCAGTTCCTTTTTTTGTCAGTCCTGGATTTTCCCAACCAGTAAAAAGATTTTTTTCATTCCATTCGCTTTGACCGTGCCTAACTAAAATTAAACTTGTATTTTTCATTTATATTTTTTATTAATATCTCCTATTTTAATAGATAATATACATATGGAACTAATTAATTTTTTAATAGAACACTTTTATTTTTCAGCACCTCTTGTAATTGTTCTTATACTATTTTTTATATCAAATTCTAAAAAAGGTGGAACAAAAATATCTTGCCAATCATTAATTAGTCTTTCAAACCAAGACCAAGCTTTAATTGTTGATCTTAGGAGTTCTGAAGCTTTTAATTCCGGTCATATAACAGCTTCAATTAATATTCCTGTAAATGATGTTTCAAGAAGATCAAATGAAATTATTAACTCTACAAAATCTGTAGTGCTTGTATGCGAAATGGGTAGTTCGTCCACTAATGCAGGAGAAACTTTAAAGAAAGAGGGACTAAAAGATATTTTTATATTAAGAGGTGGAATTAATGAGTGGAAAATGAATAATCTTCCATTGGTCTAAATACCATGTTCCTTCATTTTTTTTGAAAGTGTATTTCTTCCCCATCCAAGAATTTGAGCTGCATCATTCTTTTTACCATTTGATCTTTCTAAAGCAGTTTTTATTAACATCTTCTCAATTTTAGTGATTGCTATTTCAGATAAACCTGAGTCAATATTCATTGACACATTCTTTAGCCAATTCTGCATTCCGTCCTCCCATGAAGATGTTGGAATATCAGTAATTTCGAACTCTTTTATTTCGGTGGGAAGATCCTGAGATTTAACACTCTGTGAAGGAGACATCAATGTTAACCAATAACAAACATTTTCTAATTGTCTAACGTTTCCAGGCCAATCGTACTTATTCATTAATTTCATTGCTTCATCAGAAATTACCCTTAAATCCTCATCAAGGGAGTCAGCATAATTTTTTAAAAAATACTTTGAAAGATCACTGATGTCATCTTTTCTATCTCTTAGAGGAGGGACTTCTATTTTTATGACGTTAAGTCTATAAAAAAGGTCTTCTCTAAAATTTTTTTGAGAGACTAAATTATTTAGATTTTGGTGAGTTGCTGCAATAATTCTTACATCTACCTTTATAGGCTTATCGCCTCCCACTCTATAAAATTCTTTATTAGATAAAACTCTTAATAGTCTTGTTTGTGAGTCTAGAGGCATATCTCCAATTTCATCAAGAAACAGTGTTCCTCCATTTGCTTGTTCAAATCTTCCTATTCTTTTATCGACTGCTCCAGTAAATGAACCTTTCTCATGCCCAAAAAGCTCTGACTCGACAAGTTCTTTTGGTATATCAGCCATGTTAAGAGCAATAAATGGCATGTCATGCCTTGGACTATTTTTGTGGAGAGACTTTGCGATTAATTCTTTGCCTGTACCAGACTCACCTTGTATTAAAACTGTTGCGATTGTATTAGAAAGTTTTCCTATAGCTCTAAAAACATTTTGCATGGCTTGAGATTCACCGATAATGTCTAGTTTGGTATCTTTTTTTAGGCCTTTAGTTTTTGGCTTTTCTTCAAGAGCTCTCTCAACTATTTTTATTGCATCCTCAAGATCAAAAGGTTTCGGCATATACTCAAAAGCTCCTCCACCAAATGATTCAACGGCAGCTTGCATATCAGCGAAGGCAGTCATAACAATTACAGGAAGGTCTTCGTAATTATTAGTTATATGTTTTAAAAGGTCGTAGCCAAGCATTCCAGGCATCTGGACATCAGTTATAATTAAATCAGGTTCAGAGCTCTCAAGCTCAGAAACCAAATCATCGCCACTTGAAAAACTTTTTGTTTTATAGCCAGCAGAAGTAAGACTCTCTTCAAGAACTAATCTGATGGCTTCATCATCATCTGCAATCCAAATATTATGCAATTTTTGCCTCCTTATCCTCTATTTTAATAGGGATTTGTATTGCAAAAATTGTCTCCCCAGGATTTGATCTAAAAATGATGCCACCTCCATGAATTCTTATTATATCTTGTGCAATTGTTAAACCTAAACCAGATCCATTTTCTTTTACAGAAACCATTGGAAAGAATACTTGATCATGAAGTTCCTGAGGAATTCCAGGACCATTATCAATAATCTCAATAGAACAAATTGTTTGATGAACCACTCCATTAATTGGCTTTCCATATTCAATTCTAGATTTAATGGTGATATTGGGATCTTCAATATTTTCTATTGCCTGTTGAGCATTTTTAACTATATTTAAAATTGCTTGAACAAATAAGTTTTCATCTCCATTAATTTCAGGAATGCTAGGATCATAATCTCTAATAAGATTAATTTTATTTTCCTTATCTGCTTCTGCAAGAGCATAAACTTTTTCTAAAGCAGAATGAATGTTAAACATGCTTAGATTTGGTTTTGAGGGTGGAGTTAAGATTTTTGTAACAATGGAATTTAATCTATCAGTCTCATCAATAATTATTTTTAAGAACTTTTCTGAATAATCATCTGTTAATTTTTTGCTTAAAATTTGAGCACTTCCTCTTATGCCAGATAGTGGATTCTTAACTTCATGAGCGAGAGTTCTTGCTAAATTTGCAGCAATTTTTTGTGTAGAAAATGTTTTTGTTGAGTCTATTATTTTATTAAGATTATCAACGCATAATATTTCAAGAATCAAACATTCATTTTCATTATTCCAAGATACAGTTAAGTCAATGGTTCTTTTAGTATCTGCAGCAGTTATTATTTCAAAGTCTCTTTTAGTTTTAGCACCATTTTTCTCAATTGTTTTCTTTAAAAGATTTATCAATGCTCCATTTGTTTCTTCTGAGAACTGATCCGTTATTAAATTTTTGTCTTTTTTTGAGTTCAAAACCCAGCCTTTATTAAGAGCAGAGTCATTTAACCAAATAATAAAAAGTTCCCTGTCTAAAATAATAATTTCAGTTTCAAGTTGATTTAAAAAGGAAAGTTTTTCAGTATTCATTTTCATCTCAAAATTTCTGCTCTATTTTAGAAATAGAGCAGAAAAACATAATCAAAATTACTTAGAGAGAGTTCCTACTATATGAGATAGGATTTTATATGGATCAGCATTTGAAGCAGGTCTTCTATCTTCAAGATATCCGTTCCAGCCATTCTCAACCGTGGCAACAGGGATTCTTATACTAGCTCCTCTGTCACTTACACCATATGAAAATTTTTCAATGCTTTGAGTTTCATGTAGTCCAGTAAGTCTCATGTCATTATCAGAACCATAAGACGCAATACCTTCTTCATGAACTTCACCAAGCTTATCGCAAATTGATGAGTAGAGTTCTTCACTTCCTCCAGTTCGCATTGCTTCATTTGAGAAATTTGTATGCATGCCTGATCCGTTCCAATCACCAGTTTTTGGCTTTGGATGGATATTTACACCAACACCAAATTCTTCAGCAATCTTATACAACATGTATCGGCTTACCCAAAGATCATCGGCAGCTTTAATACCTTTACCAAAACATTGATATTCCCATTGACCTATTGCAACTTCAGCATTAGTTCCAGTTAATTCTATTCCTAGATCCAAGCAAGCCATTAGGTGAGCATCAGAAACTTCTCTTCCAGAAACATTTCCAGCCCCAACCGCACAATAGTATGGACCTTGAGGACCAGGCTCTCCATTTTCCCATCCCAATGGTTCACCAGTTTCAGGATCAGTAAAAAAGTACTCTTGTTCAAACCCAAACCACCATTCATCTGTGACAACTTCAGCTGCAGCTGCTCTAAAATTTGATGGATGAGTAGTGTGGTCAGCTGCTTGAACTTGTGTCATAACTAGATCATGCCCATTTGGATTTTCATATGTTTGAACTGGTAAAAGTAAACAGTCTGAACTTCCTCCCTCTGCTTGTTGAGTTGAAGATCCATCAAATGACCATTCAGGTGGTGTTTCATCCCTAGTCGCTTTAACTTTACTTCTCATCGATGGCTCAGGTTGATAACCATCAAGCCAAATATATTCGTATGTTTTCATTTATTTCTCCTACAAATGTAAAATATAATTTTGATTAAATATACTATTAATGCATTAAATTGATATATTTGCACTAATATAGGTAATATTATGCATTAATTCTGTGCAAAAGGAAGTTTTTTGTTCAATTTCAGTTCAATTAATTAAATTCCTATAAATCTGGCAATTTTTTCTAGTTTATCTGTAATGGATTCATATGAATGGCTACCACCATATGTTATGTCTATATTTGACCCTAAAAAGTATTTAGCAGCCTCAACATAATTAAGCACTTCATCTCCGGATTCTAGAAAGACTAATGTATTTTTTTGATTATTAAATTTTTTTGTTACAAGTGATCTTAAAAATTTTATATCATCCTTGGTAACGATAAATTTTTCTCCAGTCGAATAATTTTCATTTTCACCAAGGTATTCCTCAAAACCTTTTAATGGAGGAATAGCTGGATTAATTAAGATAACTTTTGATTTATTAATGCTTCCAAAAAAATTAGCATAGTATCCACCCAAAGAACTTCCCATGAATACATAATCTTTCTCATTCTCGTCAATGAGTTTTGTTATCTGATTATTTGCTTCTTTAAAATTATTGCTAAGATCTGGAGTAAATATTTTTATTTTTTTAGAAATTTTTGATATATAACTCTTAATAATTTTTGCTTTATCTGAATCTGAAGAAGAGGCAAATCCATGAAAATATAAAATTGTTTTTACCATCAAATTTTAAATTGAGGATTTATTCCATTTGCAAAAATGTTCTCCAGCCATTCAGTTAAGAATCTATTTTGTTGTATTTTTTCGTCTCGTGATTGCGTTTTAAGAACTTTCATAAAATATGGAACTGCTCTCTCTCCCTGAAAAGATATAACTTCAGCTAATTTAGCATCTAAAGAAATTTGTATTCTGATAATAAGACCTTCCATCTTTTTTAATTTAATTTTCTGTTTAGCTTCAATTATTAATGTATGTTTTGTTCTATGAATTACGCTAAAGGATATTGGATTAGATGAAGAGTCAGGATTAATCGTTTCAAACAAATATTTATTTACAGAAAAATTATTTAGGATTTTCTTTAACCTTAAAAAGTTAGCTTCGCATACAGCCAACTGATGACTTGTTTTTGGCAGAGATTTAATCATTCTTAAATTTTATATTCTTTATTAAAAGGTGTATATCTCTCACATGCTTTGAGATATCTATTAATTTCAATTTTCTCTTTCTCGCAAAACTCAATTATTGCATTTCTAAAATCATT
This sequence comes from uncultured SAR86 cluster bacterium, assembly GCA_902541175.1. Lineage (GTDB taxonomy): Bacteria > Pseudomonadota > Gammaproteobacteria > Magnimaribacterales > D2472 > SAR86A. The sequence continues at coordinate 118,296 of CACBPP010000001.1, read as the reverse complement.
TTCTTTGATGTAGTGGAATGAGCTAGTCCTTTTTGGCTCAAATCCTCTTCTTATTTTATGTTCACCTTGAACACCCGGATCAAAGTATTTTATTTTTTTATTAATACAAAATTCTATACCTTGATAAAAACAGGTTTCAAAATGAAGTGAATCAATGTTGAAGGAAGATCCCCAATGCCGTCCATATAGGGTGTCATTACCTATGAAACACAATGATCCAGCTATTTTTTTATCATTATGCACTGCAAAAAAAATAACGGGCTTAAGGGTTTTTTTGAATTTATGAATTTCTTTAAAGAAATCGATATTTAGATAGGGTCTTTGTAATCTTTCTTCATATGTATTTCTATAAAATTTGAAAAACTCCTCCCAGTCTTCAATTGTCAAAGAATCACTTTCTTTTATTTGGAAAGAAATATTTAAGTCAGATATTTTTTTTCTTTCGTTCTTAATGTTTTTTCTTTGTCTCGATTTAAAAATATTTAGGTAGTCATTAAATGTCTCATATTCTTTATTTTTCCATATAAATTTATATCCAAAACGTTCTATAAGTTTATTTTCAAGAAATAATTCTTTTAAATCTGCATCCGGGTAGAGGACATGCCAAGATTCAATATTTTTTTCTTCCATAAATTCAATTATTTTCTCAACATATTCATTTGTATTTGATTCAGTGATAATTTTTCTAGTCTCACATGGGGTAAAAGGTATAGCAGTAAGTAATTTAGGATAATAATTTCTTCCCGCTCTATTTAAAGCATATGACCATGAGTGATCAAAAACGAACTCACCATGACTATTATTTTTTATATACATTGGCATGAAACCACTTAAAACATTTTCATTTGATTTCACTAGATGTTTGGGAGTCCAGCCCAAGTCTCTTCCAACACACCCTGAATTTTCAAGTGCCTTTAAAAAAGAATATTGGATAAAAGGAGCATCATTCTTTCGTATTAATTTACAAAACTGAGCTTCATCTATTGAATCAAAATTATCAACAAAACTTAAATTAGTACTCATTTAACCCAAGTAAATTATTTCAAATGTAAAACTAGCAAGAGCCACAATACCAACCCAATTATTAATTTTAAATGCTTCGATATATTTCTCTTCTTTGATAATTCTTGACTGATGAAAAAAAAGATAGATGAGTACGAAAAAGAACAAGAAAAAAAGGTATGAAAAATTATTAATCAATCCTACAGTTAAAAGACACATGTAAAAGAATATATGAAGTATTTTCGAATATATTATTGAATTATTGCCCCATAAAATTGCTGTAGAATTTACACCTATCTGTTCGTCATCATTTTTATCTTCCATAGCGTAATAGGTATCAAAACTTATTATCCACGCAATTATTCCAGAATATAAAATCGCTAGTGACATAGAGAAGATATTCGATTCAAGTGAATAAGCAATAATTGAACCAGATCCAAATGTAATTCCAAGAATGAACTGTGGCGCAACAAAGAATCTTTTTGTAAGAGGGTACAAAATTATTAAAAAAGCAAAAAATATAGAGATCTTTATAGTAAGAGAATTTGTTTCAAACAAAAGCAACAATGACATAACACTTAAGGCTAGGAAAAATAACCACGCTTCAATTAAAGAAATTGAACCCAATGCGAGAGGCCTGTTTAAAGTTCTTTTTACAAGCCTATCTATCTTATAGTCACTAATATCATTAATAACACAGCCACAAGATCGAACTAAGATAGAGCCAAAGACCACAATTAGAAAGTTTTTAAACTCTAGCTCTGAATTTATTCCTGCTAACACATACCCTAATAAAGACGGCCAAAGCAAAAGATAAATACCTATCGGCTTATCAAGTCTTGCAATCTCTACAAAAGAGTAAATTTTATTTATCATTCTTCTAATAAAAAAATTTCCATGACTGAAAAGGGAAGGCTCTTAACTAAGTACTTCGTTTTTCTGCCCCAAAATATGCTAATTTCATCTGAGAAAGTAGAATAAATAACTTCAATCTTATTAAATATATTTTTTTCAAATAAGATGTCTCCCAAAGGTTTGGTTCCCAGACTTCCTAGTTTAGAAAATCCATTTTCAATCGTATTAATGGGTATTAGTGATTTAGCGTAAACCTTGGGAATTTTATTGCCTAATAAGATAACCTCTCTTACCTTTATGTCTCCAACTTCGTTATCTAAATATTTTTTATCCATTTCATCAACTTTATCAATTTCGTCACGTATTAAAGTTAACTCGAAATCTTCATTTACAGAAATCCTTTTTGTAATTGGACCATTTTCAGTTAGCCAAGACTTTACAGAGTCATTTTTGACTATATTCAACATTTCTTTATAAGTTATCCAAGAAGATTTTTGCTTTAGCTTCATTAATTTAACGGTTAAATCTGATATTATAGCCTCCTTGTTATAAACGAAATAACTTAATTTTTAGCACTTTATGAAATATAAAAAATGGGAATGTATTGTCTGCGGACTAATATATGATGAAGAATTAGGTTGGCCTGATGATGGAATTGAGCCTGGAACCGCATGGGAAGATGTTCCCGCAGATTGGTTATGTCCAGAGTGTGGTGTCGGTAAAGAAGATTTTGATATGATAGAGATAACATGAGTCAATTAGACCCTCCAAAAAATCTAACAAGAAATGTTTTGGTGGGCATGTTCTCAGGTGTACTTTTAGCATCTATCTTCTTTTATTTTCAAGATTCAATTTCTCAATCGGTTTTTCTAGGCATAGAAAAATATCTTTTTAACTTAGGCGGACAAATTTTCAAGAACCTACTCTTGTTAATAGTAGTTCCTCTGGTTTTCTTTTCTCTAGTTTCTGGCATTTCTTCATTATCAAACATGGTTAAGCTTGGATCAATAGCCTCAAAAACAGTGCTGCTTTATTTATTAACTACCGCTTTTGCTGTTGTAATAGCAATATTTTTTGGATGGGTTTTTAATATTTCTGGATATGAAGGTGAAGTTACATCATTTAACGCACCCTCAGGCGAAGCCAGTTTATATGATACTGTTTTAAAAGTTTTTCCTAATAATATTTTTGGAGCTTTTGTTGAAAATAATATGTTGGGAATTGTTTTCATAAGTATTTTGTTTGGCATCGCTCTAAATCTTACTGACAATCTTACTGATAATCTTTCTAAAAATTTTGAAAGATTAAATATAGTTTTTATGAAGATAGTTTTAATCATCATGAGTTTTGCGCCAATTGGTGTTTTTTGTTTGATGGGTAGTTATGTAATGGATAAAGGGCTAAATATTTTTGGAGATTTAATTCAATACGTCTTGATACTAATTTTCGTTTTATTGTTTCATTTATTTTTTACATATTCATTAGTACTAAAAATATTTGCTAATTTAAATCCAATTATTTTCTTTAAAAAAATGAGAAATGTTGCTTTATTTGCGTTTACAACATCATCAAGTGCTGCAACTATTCCAGTTACTCTTAAGACGGTAACTGATGAACTGGGTGTTAAAAAGGACGTTTCCTCATTCGTAATTCCTGTTGGAGCCACAATAAATATGGATGGCACTGCAATTATGCAGGGCCTGGCAACTATGTTTATTGCAAGCACTGTTGGTGTAGATCTATCCATGATTGAATATATTCAAATAGTTCTTCTTGCAATGGTGGCTTCTATTGGAGCAGCTGCTGTTCCATCTGCTGGAACTATTACATTAGCTCTTATTTTGAGCTCATTAGGGCTTCCACTCGATGCAATTGGATTAATCTTGGCGGTTGATAGAATTCTCGACATGATTAGAACATCAGTAAATGTTTCTGGCGATGCAGCGGTGGCATGCGTTGTTGCAAATTCAGAAGAACTTTTAGACAAAAACATATTTAATAAATAAAGAAAAAACGTTTTTGTTTCGAATAATTTGCTAGAATGCTTTATTAAAAATAAGGGGTTTTATATGGATAATTTAATCATTCCACCAGCTCTTGGCATATTGGGTATGATAATGGCATTTGTTGTTTATAAGCTTGTCATGAAATATCCCGATGGCGAAGATAACGTAAAAAAAATAGGCGATCAGATTCATGCCGGAGCTCTCGCTTTCATGAAAACAGAGTATAAATATTTATCCATATTTATCGCGGTAATAGTATTACTAGCATGGTATGCATTGGGACCTTATACAGCAATTTCTATTGTTGTTGGAGCAATATGCTCATCTGTTGCAGGTTTTATTGGTATGTATGCAGCTACTAAAGCAAATGTTAGAACTGCAACTGCAGCTCAAAAAGATGGTCCAGCAGCAGCTTTATCGGTTTCTTTTTATGGTGGTTCTATAATGGGTCTATGTGTTGCATCATTGGGTCTCATTGGTTTAGGTGGATTATATTATTTCTATATCCCAGCTGAAATTGATCCTCATAAGCTTGAAGGTTTTGCTATGGGAGCATCTGTTGTAGCACTTTTTTCCAGAGTAGGTGGAGGTATTTTTACAAAGAGTGCAGATGTTGGAGCTGATCTCGTTGGTAAGATTGAAGCTGGTATTCCTGAAGATGATCCAAGAAATCCAGGCGTTATTGCCGATAATGTTGGTGATAATGTTGGTGATGTTGCTGGAATGGGTTCAGATATATTTGAGTCATATTGCGGCTCCATGATTGCATCAATAGCAATAGCTTATACGCTTGGAAACCAAGATATGATGATGCTTCCACTGGCTTTAGCTGCGACTGGTTTAATAGCTTCAATAATCGGAATATTTATAGTTAAGCTTCAGTCAGCAAAAGCACCTGCAAGTGCATTGAGATCTGGAACTCTTTTAGCGCCAGTAATATTTGTGGCTATGGCGTATTTCATAATTAATTCTTTTGACGGAGTTGGAATGAATGTATGGTGGTGTGTTATTGCTGGAGCTGTTGGCGGTGTATTGATTGGACTTATTACAGAATATTACACAGGTGGAGGTCCGGTAAAGAAAATTGCTGAATCAGGAGAAACAGGTTCTGCAACTGTAATGATTTCAGGCTTATCAGTAGGAATGCAATCAGTTGTGGTACCTATTATTATTCTAGCAGGCATCATCCTTGCTTCAACTCAACTATCCGGTATTTATGGTGTAGGAATTGCTGCTGTTGGTATGCTTGCTACTGTTGGAATAACTATGGCAATAGATGCATATGGACCGGTTGCTGACAATGCTGGCGGCATAGCTGAAATGTCAGGTATGGGTGAGGAAGTAAGAGAAATTACAGACTCTCTTGATGAATTAGGAAATACTACTGCTGCAATCGGAAAAGGTTTTGCAATTGGAGCTGCAGCGTTAGCTGCTTTAGCAATAATTTCAGCTTTTTCAGCTGTAGTAGGTGTAGCAAATCCTGAATTTTCGTTAGCACTTACAGAGCCAATTGTTTTAGTTGGAATGTTTATTGGAGTTTGTATACCGTTTTTAGTTTCTTCAATAACAATGACGGCTGTTGGTGATGCAGCATTTGAAATGATTAATGAGATCAGAAGACAATTTAGAGAAATCTCTGGCTTAATGGAAGGCACAGCTGAGCCTGACTCTGAAAAATGTGTTGAGATAGCAACCAAAGCTGCATTAAAGAAAATGATGTTACCAGGAGTAATTGCAGTTTCTATGCCAGCTATTGTTGGTTTTGGTCTTGGTGCTCAAGCTTTAGGAGGCATGCTCGCTGGTGGGCTGTTAGGATGTGTATCTCTCGCACTTATGATGGCGAATGCAGGAGGTGCTTGGGATAATGCAAAAAAATATGTTGAGAAGGGCAACCTAGGTGGAAAAGGTTCTGATACTCACGCAGCAGCTGTAGTAGGCGATACAGTAGGCGATCCTTTTAAAGATACGTCAGGACCATCAATGAATATTTTAATAAATGTAATGGCTATAGTTAGTCTTGTAATTGCGCCATTATTAAGCATATAAATTTTTTAACGTAATAAAATCCAGGGTTGCAGCCCTGGATTTTTTTTGAGTTAATGTAAGTACCACATGAAAAAAAATGTTCTCATAATAGGCTTTGGTGATATTGCTAAAAGAATTAGTCATATTATCAAGGATAATGAATATGAGTTGTACTCAATATCGAGAGGTAATCAAAAATCAGATATAAAAAACCATATCAAATGGGACTGGTTATCAAAGGAGATTCCAAAATTAAATATAACTGAATATGATTCAATAATTTTTATACCAAAACCAAGCTCGTTTGACGAAGATGGATACAAAAAAGGTTTTATCAATTCCTCAGAAAATGTTTTTAGATTGACTAGTGAATTATCATATAAAAAAATTTATAACCATCTCATCAACAAGAGTTTACGGAAATAATAAGTCCGGCATCTTCATGGAATCAGATCCTTTAAGCGAAGATGATTTTAGGAGCAAAACTCTAGTTAACTATGAAAATAACCAAATAAAAAATTATGGCAAAAACCTAATAATTTTAAGATTTGCTGGTCTCTATCAAAAAGTATCTGAAAGAAAGTTTGCAAATTACTTACACAGAAATAATGCTGCAAATATTATTAGATTCTTTATAGAGAACGAATTTAATTCAGAAGAACATGAGATATTTAATTGTGCAGAAGATAGAAATGACGAACATGGTAATATCTCAAATTCAAAATTGAAGAGTTTAGGCTTTATTTTTGATGAATACGACTAGAACTCAACTCTTATGCAAAATACAATGTTTAAATGATTAGTAGCATGACTGGGTTCGGTTTGTCTGAATCTTTTGATAAAACGTCCAATATCTCAATTGAAATTAGAGGTGTAAATCATAGATTTTTAGAACTATCAATAAAATCTAATAACTTGAGTAATGATTTAGAAGACTTCATTAGGGAAGCAATATCTAAAAATATAAATAGAGGCAAAATAGAGGTAAAGATAAAAGCAAAATCATCCTCAAAAACAAAATATGATATTAATAAAAAACTTCTTAGAATGCTTGAAAGTTCATTAAAAGAAGCACTTGGAAATAGAGTAGACTTAAATTTTTCAGATATAAAAGATGTGTCAGGAATTTTTAATATAGAAACGTCTCAAAGTATCAATAAGAAACTAATCAAAAATAACTTTAATACTGCCTTAAAAGAATTTATTAATTCAAGATTTAAAGAAGGAAAAAAGATTGAAAACGTATTATCTAAAAAAACTAAGGGCATAGAAAAGATTGCTCGAAGTATTCAGAATATGGAGAAAAAAACTCTTAATAAAAGAATAAAAAATTATAAAAATAAAATAAAAAATCTTATAGAAGATTTTGACGAAACTAGATTGGATCAAGAGGTTGCTATGCTTGCTTTGAAACATGATATTTCAGAGGAATTAGATAGAATTTTTTTTCATACGAAAACAATAAATGAAGAGCTAACAAAGAAAACATCGAGTGGGAAGAAAATAGATTTTATATTGCAAGAGCTTTTTAGAGAGTCAAATACTCTTGCAGTAAAAATCGACGACTCAAAGCTAAAAAATTATGCTCTTGATATGAAGTTACTTATTGAAGAAATGAGAGAGCAAACTCAAAATGTTGAATGATTTAAAAAAAGGAGAGTTAATTGTTTTTGCAGCTCCTTCAGGTGCCGGCAAGTCGTCTCTTATAAAAGAAATCATTAGTAATAATGAGAATATAGAATTATCAGTATCTGCGACAACAAGATCACCAAGAGAAGGAGAAACTCATGGCAAAGATTATTTTTTTATAACTGATAATGAGTTTAATGATCTTAAGAAAAAAGATGCATTTATTGAGAGTGCTGATGTTCATGGACATCAATACGGGACTCTTAAAGCTTTTGTTGAAGAGAAGCTAGAGAATAATATCAGCGTTGTCTTAGATATTGACGTTCAAGGATTTATTCAAATTAGTAACTCAATTAAAGAAGTTATTTCAATTTTTATTATCCCTCCATCATTAGACGAATTAAAAAAGAGATTAATCTTAAGAGGTCTAGATGCTGATGATGTTATTAATAGAAGAATGGAAAATGCAATAAAAGAATTAAAGCATGCTAAACATTTTGATTATATTGTTTTAAATGATGATTTTAATAGAGCTTTTAATGATATAACTTCTATTATCTTTGATAAGAATTATGAATATAATGAAACTTATAATAAAAATATATTGAAAGATTTATTGGATTAATGGGGTGATTAGAATTAGAATACTCGTCCCAGGAGATTAATAAATGGCAAGAATTACAGTAGAAGATTGTTTGGAAAAAATTCCTAGTAGATTTGATTTAATACTTATGGCTTCAAAAAGGGCAAGACAATTATCGACTACAAGTCGAGATCCTTTGGTTGAGTGGGATAATGATAAGCCAACATTAGTAGCATTAAGAGAGATTGAAGAAGGGCTTCTTGATAGAGAAACTCTTGAAAAAACTCTCGAGGAAGATGTATTGTTAGATGAATTCTCTGCTCCAAGCAATAAAGAAGACGAAAACATAGGATAGATGACTATAGGGGGGTTATCTTGAGCGAACATGTGCTCCCAAACATATTATTAGAAAATTTCAACGAAGCAAACCTATTAAGGTTACCAGCAAAATTTTATAAAAGCGCAAAACAATACCTTAATAAAGACGAAATAAAAAAAATCCAGACCGCATATTCTTTAGCCTTCTATGCTCATGATGGCCAAGACAGAATGGATGGATCAAAATATATTACTCATCCTCTTGCAGTTGCAACAATATTATTGGATTTAAAAATGGATCCAGATTCTATCTGCGCAGCTTTAATGCATGATGTGTTAGAAGATTGTGATGTTTCTAAAAAGAACTTGGTAGATATATTTGGAAGTGATGTTGCAAATATAGTGGATGGCGTTAGCAAGCTTGGAAAGCTTGATATAACTAGTCGATCAGATAGAGATGCTAATAATCTTCAAAAAATGATGCTCGCAATGTCTAGAGACGTTAGAGTAATTCTCGTAAAAATATGTGATCGCCTTCACAACATGCGCACTATTGAACATCTTCCAAGATCTAAACAAATATTGAAGTCTAAAGAGACAATAGAATTATATGGACCTTTAGCTTTAAGAATAGGTATGCAGGAAATTAGATCTGAGTTGGAGGATCTCGCATTTAGATGCATTCATCCACTCAGAGCATCTATGCTAGAAAGTGCAATCAATAAATCAAGTGGTGGAAGAAAAAGAATAATTTCAAAAATAAGAAAGGAGCTCAAACGTAAGCTTAAATCAAACGGAATTGAGCAAGTGGGAGTAAAAGGAAGAGAGAAAAATATTTATAGTATTTATAGAAAAATTAAATCCAAACATAAGCCATTTTCTGAAATATTAGATGTTTATGGATTCAGAATATTAGTTGATTCTATCGACGAGTGTTACAGATCTCTAGGTATTATCCATAACTATTTCTCCCCGATAGAAAATAGATTTAAGGACTATATCGCTATCCCCAAAAGTAATGGCTACCAAGCTCTTCATACTAGTTTGTTAGCATTAAATGCTTTTCCTATTGAAGTTCAGATTCAAACTAGAAACATGGCAGAGATTGCAAACTTTGGTATTGCAGCGCATTGGCAGTATAAAACTGATGATAAAAAACAAGGATCAGAACTAAGAGCTTCAAGGTGGCTATTGGGATTAGCAGATCTTCAAAAGAAAACTAATGATCCATCAGAATTTGCTCAATCCATTAAGACAGACCTTAGTTCAGATGAGGTTTTCTTATTCTCACCAAAAGGTGATATTTACGCTCTAAGAAGGGGCTCAACACCAATAGATTTTGCATATGAGGTTCACACTGATCTAGGTGACACAATTATTGGATGTAAAGTAAATAGAAGTGAAGTTCCTTTGAACATTGAGTTAGAGTCAGGACAAACTGTTGAGATTATTACATCCAAAAAAGAACCTTACCTAGATCCATCTTGGTTAAATTATGTAGCAACAAGCAAGGCTAGAAGTGCAATTCGGTCTAGACTAAGAAAACAAAAAGCATCTGATGCAAGAAAAGCCGGTAAAGTCATGCTCGAAACTGAGCTTAAAAGAGCTGGATCCAGTTTGAAGGAATATAGAGGAAACTCACTAAAGAAGATCCTCGACTCCATAGGTGTAACCTCTCTTAATAAACTTCTTACTGATCTTGGACTTGGAAAAAGAACTGGTAGTATCATTGCAGAAAGATTTTATTCAGGACTTCAAATAAGAGAAGGAATAAAAGAACCAAAGCCAGTCTTAATTCTTGATAATAAAATTGAAAGTGTGACAGTTAGATTTGCAAAGTGCTGCTTCCCAGTCTACGGAGATGAAGTTGTTGCCCACTCTGATACTGAAAGAGGCATGGTTATTCATAATCAAAAATGTAAACAGGTAAAACCTTTTTTAAATAAAGATCCAAGATATATGCCCGCTATATGGGGAGAAAATAAGAAAGAGCATTCTTATAAAGTTAAAATCGATGTAAGCACTGAAGATAAAGTTGGAGTTTTATCAGATTTAGGTTCTGTATTTGCCAAATCAGGTATAAATATAGGATCTGTAAATACAAAAACAATTGATAAAAAGTTTGCAGGATTTGAGATACAAATTGAAGTTAAAAACAAAGAAGAACTTAAAAGTGTTATGCAAAAGGTGAGATCGTTAAAATTTACAACAAGTTGTAAAAGAAATATTAATGATAAGTAGTAGAATAGAGTATTTTTTATAGGGAGAATATTAAGATGACAAAAGAAATTATTTCGACAAAGAATGCACCTCAGGCAATTGGACCATATTCTCAAGCAGTAAAGGCAGGCAATTTAATGTTTATATCTGGCCAAATACCATTGGATCCTGAAACTGGCGACTTAGTATCGCAATCAATAGAAGATCAGGCTAAACAAGTTTTAGAAAATGTGAAAAGTATTTGCGAAGCTGCGGGGTGTAGTCTTGATGATATTGTAAAGATTTCAATTTTTCTCACTGACTTAAGTAATTTTGCAGTTGTTAACGATATGATGAAAGAGTATTTTTCTGAACCATATCCAGCAAGAGCCACTGTGGAGGTTTCGGGTCTCCCGCTTGGAGTAAATGTTGAAATAGAGGCAATAGTATTAATTAATGGCTAATAATCTTTTATCAATAAATGATCTTTCAAAAAAAGACATACTGGACCTGATAGAGTTCTCAAATAATTTCATTGATGATGAAGGTAACTTTAGGAAAGAAAATCTTTTTCCAGACAAAATAGTTGCAAATGTTTTTTGTGAGCCAAGCACACGAACAAAGTCATCTTTTGCAATCGCTGCAAACAATTTAGGATGCTCAGTATTAGATTTTGATATTGAAAATTCTTCAATTCAAAAGGGTGAATCTATTTTTGAAACTGTAGATGCTCTCAATCTTATGGGTGTAGATTTATGTGTGTTAAGACATCCTGAATCTGTAATTAGAGAATTAGCTGAATATTTGCCGAAGATGGTTTTCATAAATGCAGGAGAAGGATCAATTTCACATCCAACACAAGCACTTTTAGATATAAAGACAATTATGGACCATAAAGAAAATTTAGATGGCCTGAATATTGTTATCGTAGGAGATCTTGATCACTCAAGAGTTACTTCCTCTTTTGTTGAAGGTGTATCTAATTTTGATTTAGGATCACTCACATTTTGTGGGCATCCTGAAATGTGTACCAAGTATCAAAATCCTAAGATTGGTAAGTATGAATCTCAATTAGAGTCAGCCCTTGAAAATGCAGATGTTGTGATGGCTTTGAGAATTCAGTACGAAAGATTTGAAAAAGAGCTTAATTTAGATCTTGAAACATACAAATCAGAGTATCAATTGTCTTCTGAAAAGCTTGAATCTGCAAAAGGTGACGCAATAGTAATGCATCCAGGACCGGTTAATTATATTGAAATAACAGAAGCTGTTTATGACTCAGAAAATTCTGTAATTAGGCAACAGGTGGCAAATGGTGTTGCAATAAGAATGGCTGTATTATCAAGATTTTTGGGTAGCTAAAGAATTCTTTAGTGTTTCAACTATAGCAATCGTATTTTGATCAATCTCAATATTTACAAAAGAACCTTTTTTTAAGTCACTAAGGTTAGTAATTTTTAGAGTTTCAGGTATTAAATGTACATAAAAAGAGTCATTATTAACTTTACCAAGAGTTAAGCTGCATCCATTTACACCGATATAGCCTTTTTCAAAAATATATTGCTTATATTTCTTTGGAAATTTAATTTGAATATCTTTATTGGTATTTTTCGTTATTATCTTTTCAATTTTTCCAGCAAAATGGACATGTCCCGACATTAGATGGCCACCTATCTCTGTTGATGCTGTAATTGATCTTTCTAAATTTACTAAAGAACCTTTTCTAGCTTTACCAATATTTGTTTTTGATAATGTTTCATTGATAACATCAAACTTCAGGTTCTTTTTACCATTATCTAAAGAGGTTAAGCAGATTCCATTTACGGAGACACTAGCCCCTTTTTTTAAGTTTTTATTAAAATTTTTAGGAGTAGATATTTCTAAAGTAATATGATTCTTTTTTGAAGTTATTTTAGATATTTTTCCAGTACCCTGAACAATTCCTGAAAACATTTATGCGCCCCAGGTCTCTCTATAGTTATTTAGGCCTTCAAGATATTCTGTAAGCTCAGATTCATTGCTGACGTATGCAATTAGAGAGTCAAGATTTACTATCGATGTAACATTCATATTGAATTCATTTTCTAATTCTTTACTGGCTGATTCATCAGAAACTCCTTTCTCCTGTCTATCAAGACCAACAACAAAACTGGAAGGAGTCGCATTATGATTAATTATTGAATTAATTGATTCTCTTCCAGCGGTTCCAGCCGATAAAACATCATCAATAATTAACACGTTCCCACTTGGATTCGCACCTATAATATTTCCACCTTCTCCATGATCTTTTGCCTCTTTTCTATTGAAGCTAACAGGATAATTTTTACCTTGTTCACTGAAAACTGTAGCAACAATAGAACCAAGAAAAATACCCTTATAGGCAGGACCATATATGCAATCAAACTTAATATTGTTATCAATTATTGCTTCAACATAACATTGTGCTAACTGGAATAAATTGGAGCCTTTAAGCATATTTGCAGCATTAAAAAAATATGGGCTCTGTCGACCTGATTTAAGTGTAAATTCCCCAAATTGTAGTGCTTGAGATTCTATTGCTAAATTTAAAAATGACTTTTGATAATCTTTCACTTATTCAATACAAGCTTTTTGTTTTTTAATAATATCAGCTATTGCTTGGCTGCCCATCACAAGCATATCATCAAGTTCCTTTTTTGAAAAAGGAGCATCTTCTGCGGTACCTTGAATTTCAATTAATTCGTCTTTATCGTTCATAACAATATTTAAATCAGTATCTGCAGTGCTATCTTCATCATAGTCAAGATCAAGTAGAACTTGATTTTCTTTAATACCCATTGATACTGCTGCAACAAACGATTTAATTGCACGTTGATCATCATGATGATTTTTAATAGCTAAAAAAAGTGCTACGCAACCACCTGTAATTGATGCTGTTCTAGTTCCACCATCAGCTTGTATTACATCACAATCAACATTTATAGTTTTTCCTTTAAGATATTTAAGATTAACTGCCTGCCTTAATGATCTTCCAATGAGTCTCTGAATTTCTTGTGTTCTGCCACTTTGTTTGCCTCTTGCAGCCTCTCTGCTCATTCTTTCATTAGTAGATCTTGGAAGCATTCCATACTCACCAGTCACCCAGCCCTCATCTGAATTTTTCATCCATCTAGGAACATTATTTTCTATTGATGCATTACAAATGACTTTTGTATTACCAAATGAAATTAATACAGAGCCTTCGGCATGAATATTTATATTTGGTTCAATAGTAATATCTCTTAGTTGATTATTACTTCGATCTTGATTTCTTTTCATGTTTTCGAAAAATATTACTAAGTAAGCTGATCTTTTACTATTTTGCTAACAAGCCCCATATCTGCTGAGCCAGCTAAAGCTGATTTTAAAACTCCCATTACCTTACCAATATCCTGCATAGACTCGGCACCGGTTTCTTCGATGGCACTTTTTACTTTTTTAGAAATATCTTCTTCACTTAACTGCTCTGGTTTATATTTTGAAAGAATTTCAACTTCTTGTTGCTCTTTATTAGCTAAATCGTCTCTGCCGCCTTCTTTAAATTGAGAAATGGAGTCATTTCTTTGTTTAATCATTTTATTGATGATCTGTAATGCCTTCGCGTCATCAACTTCTTCTTTGTTATCTATTTCGAATCTTTGGACTTCTGATAAAAACATTCTTATGGTATCTCTAACCAAATCATTTTTATCAAGCATAGCTTGTTTTAGGTCGTTTTTAATATCTGATAAAAGCGCCAAAACTATCTAGATCTTTGTCTTGGGAATGAAAACTTTCTATTAGATTTCTTTGCTCTTTTGACAGCTGCTGCCATTAGACGTTTTCTTTTCTCTGTTGGCTTTTCATAAAATTCTCTTGCTCTTATTTCAGGGACAATTGCTGCTTTTTCACAAGCACGCTTGAATTTTCTCAAACCAATATCAAAATGTTCTGTATCTTTTATAATAATTGAAGGCATAATGTGACGCGTAGTTTAGGCTTTTATTAACAATTTTGCAAAACTTTTTATGAAAACTTTAGGAATAGAAACATCATGTGATGAAACGGCAATAGCTATTTATGATTCTAAAGACGGAATTATTGGAGAGTCTGTTCATAGCCAGATGGATATGCATGCCGAATATGGCGGAGTTGTACCTGAATTAGCCTCAAGAGACCACTGTTTAAAAATTGTGGATGTGCTTGAAGACGCTTTAGGAAACCTTTCTCTTGATAGTATTGATCAGATTGCTTATACGTCTGGACCAGGTTTGCTGGGAGCTCTTTTAATTGGAGAAAGTTTTGCTCAAGGACTTTCAACAGCTCTAAATATTCCCTTGATACCAATAAACCATTTAGAAGGACATTTGATGTCACCAATGATGGAATTCCCTGAGATAAAAATGCCTTTTATATGTTTGCTTGTCTCTGGTGGCCACAGCATGATCGTTGATGTTAAAGATAAAGGACAATATGAAATTATTGGCCAATCTCAAGACGATGCAGTTGGAGAAGCTTTTGATAAAGTAGCTAAGTTGCTAGATTTACCTTATCCAGGTGG
Source organism: uncultured SAR86 cluster bacterium (assembly GCA_902541175.1). GTDB lineage: Bacteria > Pseudomonadota > Gammaproteobacteria > Magnimaribacterales > D2472 > SAR86A. The sequence continues at coordinate 103,121 of CACBPP010000001.1, read as the reverse complement.
CCCCTATATTGAGAGACTGGCACTTGAGGGAAGATCGAATGCATTTGATTTCCCAAGACCTATGATTAATAGTCATGATTTAAATATGAGCTTGAGCGGACTAAAGACGTCTGTTTTATATACTGTTCAAAAAATATCTAATATGACTGAAGAGATAAAATCAGATATTGCTGCATCATTTCAACAAGCAATTTCAGATGTTTTGGTCGCAAAGATTAAGAAATCTATTGAGACGACTGGAAGAAAGGAAGTTATTATAGCTGGAGGTGTTGCTGCAAATAAGTTTTTGAGAAGTGAGTTTAAAAAGCTTGAAGAATCACATAACATAAAAGTGTATTATCCCGATTTGAAATATTGTGGCGATAATGCTGCAATGATTGCATTTGTAGGATCTATGATGAAGCCATCAATTGAAAATGATAGATCTTCAAGTGCAAGAGCTAGGTGGCCGTTAGATGAGTTGAAAGCATGAAAGATATAATTTACATAAAAGATTTAAGAGTAAAAACAATCATTGGTATCTTTGACTGGGAAAGAAAAGTTAAACAAGAGGTCAGCATTGATATGGAATTTCCTTTTGATTGTAAAAGAGCTGCAAAGACTGATTCAATTGAGGATACTGTTGATTACAAAACTATTTGCAAAGGAGTAATAAAGTTTGTTGAGGAATCGTCCTTTCAATTACAAGAATCACTTGCCGAGGGAATTGCATCTCTCGTAAAAGATACTTACGGAGTTGAATCGATCAAATTACGTATATCTAAGCCTGGAGCACTTCGAGGTTCTAAAGATGTCGGACTCATAATTCATAGATAATGAAATATTTTTTATCACTTGGTAGTAATATTAATGCCAAGAAAAATTTAGAATTTGCTTTAGAAGAACTAAAAAAAATACTTTCAAATATTCAATCCTCATCAATTCATCAAACAAAAGCTGAAGGCTTTGAAGGTGATGATTTTCTAAACTCAGTAGTTTGCGGAAATTCTGAACTAGATTTTAAGAACCTTAATAAAAAGTTAAAGTTAATTGAAGACAATGCCGGAAGAAACAGAAATGCTCCAAAATTTAGTGCCAGAACTCTTGATATAGATATAGTTCTTCAAATAGATGAAAATGATGATATATTATTTGAAAGTGACGAAATTCAGAAATATGAGTTCGTATCTGCACCTTTAAAAGAACTAATTTAATGAAAACAAAAAGATTTGTAAGAAATTTTCATAGGTATTTAAGTATATTTGTTTCAATACAGTTATTGCTTTGGACAATATCTGGAATTTATTTTGCTTACAATAAAATTGAATTGGTAAGGGGAGAGCAGTATCGTCTTCCCAAAGATATAGAGTATCGAATATTCGATAGGCTTGGCACTTCTGTAATCGAAACCATCGAGGAGGGTATAAAGACTTATCAAACTTATCCTGAAGGTAATGTCATAGAACCTCTTACAAAGGAAGAGGCAATAAAAATAACTGCTCAAAAAACTACTTTAAATCCAATTGAGGTAAGTTTAGTAACAGAACTATATCCTGGTGCAGAATACAGAGGAGACTTACCAGTATACAAAGTTACAACAGATACCAAGGACGGTATCAATGTCTATGTTGGCTATATGACGGGCGATATTGGATCAATAAGATCAGACTCATGGAGAATATGGGATTTTTTGTGGTCACTACACATTATGGATTATCGCGAACGAGATAATATAAATAATATCTTGCTTCAAATTTTATCAGTGCTTGCTCTTGTGACTTCTGTTTCAGGTATTACGCTATTCTTTGTTAAAAGATAAAGAAGTTATTTCAAAAAATTTTCTTCAATTGTTGACCACGCTGCTTCAGAGAGAGGAAAGACCATATTACCTCTTTCCTCCGCATGTTTTGATGCCGCAGTTCCATCTCTCACTCTTCCTAATATACCTTGTAAAATTCCAGCAATCTTAAACATGTTAAAAGCCATATAAAATTCCCAATTTTTTGATAAATCTTTACCAGAATTCTCACAATACATTTCCATATATTCCCTTTCAGAGGGTATGCCAAGTTCTTTTAGTCTAGCTTGGTCCCAAAAGGCTTCTTGAGTTCGCCATGAAAGACAGTGATAACTAAAGTCTGCAATTGGATGACCTAGAGTTGATAATTCCCAGTCCAAAATACCAATTACCTCATTATTTTTTAATATCATATTATCTAATCTGTAATCGCCATGAACGATAGTTGTCTCATCATCATCAGGAATATTTTTAGGTAACCAATCAATAAGGTTATTCATAGCTTCAATATTGTCTGTTTCTGATGCCCTATATTGCTTAGACCATCTTGATACTTGTCTAGCAACATAGTTGCCAGGTTTACCATAATCTTCAAGACCAATTTTTTTATAATCAACACTATGAAGTTTTGCTAAAGTTTTATTCTTATTCTTGTAAATTTCTGTCCTATCTGTATTTGTCATTGAGGGTATCATTGGATCCCAAAAAAGATCACCATCTAGAAAATCCATCACAAAAAAAGCGGTGCCAGCAACATCATCATCTTCACAAAGCCCATAAGTTTTTGGAACTGGTACGTCAGTTTCATATAAAGCAGTAATAACTTTATATTCTCTATCTACAGCATGCGCGGACGGCAGAAGTTTTCCTGGTGGCTTCCTTCTTAGAACAAGATTTTTTGATTCTGTAATAATTTTATACGTGGGATTTGATTGTCCTCCCTTGAACTGTTCTATTGCTTTTATCTTTCCTGTATTAGGAACATACTCATCAATCCAGGGCTGTAAATTTGCAGAGTCAATTTTTAATCTTTCATCAACATCTTTTGTTCCAGAGAATTTTGCATCATCTAGAGGCTTCATTAGAGTGACCTACCACCATCAACTTTTATAATTTGCCCGGTTATATAATCAGAATGGGCTAGAAACTTTACTGCTTCAGCTATATCTTTTTCTGAACCCATTCTTTTAAGTGGAATAGAATCAATGACTTTATTTTTTTGTTCCTCAGTCCAAGTAACATCTGGAGGTTCAAGCATTGCACCTGGAGCAATTGCATTTACCTTTATTTCAGGCGCTAATTCTCTTGCTAGCCCTTTTGTAATAGCCTCTAATCCAGCCTTTGCAGCAGAATAAATAGAGTAATTAGCAACTCCCTTTGATAAATTGGTATCAGTTATATTAATGATTGATCCGTTTGATTTTTTAAGTTTTTGTTTGAGCCCTTTAATTAAAAACATTGGCCCTTTTAAATTACTTCCAACTAATTTCTCCCAATGATCTTCTGAAATGTCATCAATTGGAGTAGGGTAAAAAGTGGACGCATTATTTATTAATAAATCTATACTCGGAAATGCCTCAAGAACCTCACTGATAATTTTTTCAACATCTTCTTTGATATCTAGATTTCCTTGAACAGTAACCGCAGAGCTATCATTTGAATTATTTATTTCAGCGGCAAGATCATCTGCTGCTTCTTTTGATGAGTTGTAATGAATAATAATATTCCAGCCTAATTCTTTAAAGGTAAGAGCTATCTCTTTGCCAATTCTTTTTGCTGCCCCAGTTATAAAAATTGTTTTATTCATTCTAAGCCGTCAATAATTTCTTTATATATTTTAATCTTTTCTTCCTCAATATTCTCCTTTGATACATTTGATAAATATGAGAAATCAGTAGTTTTAATTTTTTTTGCAAGCAGGGAAATAAAATTTTTGTTATCGCTAAAATGAGGTAGCGAAATTAATTGATTAACTAATTCAAAATTTCTAACAAAATTAATTTTATCAATTAATAAAATTAAGTCGTCTTGATTGGCATCTTTATTTAATTTCAATGCATTTTTACATACCTCAACAATGTTTTTAAAATCATTGGGGAGTGGAAGTTTGCTACCTAATTCAAAATTATTATTTATTTGAAGTTCAGCCCACCTCAATGTTTTAATATTGTGGCTGTCACAAGAGGTTTTTTTTAGCTTACTAAAATAAGGATCTAATAAGTTCAAAGATATTATTTTTTCAAAGTACTTACTTGGATTTGAATTAGATAAAGCTCTCTCAGTTTCAGACCAGATTCTATCTGATGAAATATCTGCAATTTCTTTAGATGAAACAATTTTTTCGATGCATTTAACAGTAGATGCATCTATATCGAAATCTTTAAGATGATCATAAGAAAAAAATCTTGCCAATCTAACTGCTCTTAGAGGATCTTCAAAAAAAGCATCAGAAACGTGCCTAAAAAGTTTATTTTTTATATCATTTTGTCCATTAAAAGGATCAATAATGATACCAGTATTATCTTGAGCAATAGCATTAATAGTAAAGTCTCTCCTTGATAGATCTTCTTCTAAAGTAACGTCTTTTCCGTAATAAAATGTAAATCCACCATAACCTGTTCCTGTTTTTTTCTCTGTTCTTGCTAGGGCATACTCTTCATTCGTTTCAGGATGCAAAAATACTGGAAAGTCATTACCTATTGGCTTAAAACCATTAAATACCATTTCTTCAGGAGATGAGCCCACTACGACCCAATCCTTGTCAGAAGATTTAACGCCCATAAGCGAATCTCTTACAGCGCCACCAACTTTATAAATTTTCATTTTCTTCTTACTTGATATAGTTTTTTATCTTCTAATCTTATTGCTGTTAGTTTATTACCCCAAACACAGCCAGTATCTAAGCCGATTATATTATCTAAATTTGTTTTTCCTTCAAGTGCTGCCCAATGACCAAATACAATAGACTCATCTTCCTTTAAGTTATGAGTGGTTTGCTTAAACCAAGGAATATGATTTTTTTCTGATTTTAGATTTTTCTTCTTTAACTTTAGGGCTCCTTTTTTATCTAAAAATCTCATTCTAGTAAAGTAATTGATTATTACTTTATAGCGCTTGTATTTAACTAGTTTACTGTTCCATTTGCTTGGAGTATCACCCCACATATTTTTAAGTAAATTATAGGAATCTTCTTTAAGAGCAACTTGAACTTCTGTTGCTAGTTTTTTGGCCGTTTTAAAATCCCATATATATGGTATTCCAGCATGAGAAATCCAAAAATTGTGACCATTAATCTTTATTTTTATCAATAGCGGCAGTTTTTTTAGCCATTTATGTATTTTAGAAATATTGTTAGCGTTAAGAATTGTTTTTAATGATCTATTATTCTTCTTGTGTTCTATGAGATACAAGAGATAAAAATCATGATTACCAAGAACAGCTTTAATAGATTTTTTGTTTTCAAGACAGAAATTCAAGACTTCAAGCGACTTAGGACCTCTATTAACAAGATCTCCTGCAAAGATTAATGTATCTTTTTTTGGATTAAATTTTATTTTTGAACACAAATTAATAAGTTCATCATAACAACCCTGCACATCTCCAATCACATAGTGAGACATCAGAGCACTAAAACCTTTGAGAGGAGAAGGTAATCATCAAGAGATATTTCTTCAGGCCTTTTAGTTGAATCAATATCAACTTCATTCCAATTAATACTTAAGCTTTTTAAGTTGTTCTTGATATTTTTTCTTCTTGATGCAAAAGCTAAGTCAATCAACTTAAAAAAATTATCTTTTTGATTTATATTTTCCTTAAGATTCTTATTTGGCATAAGCCTTATAAAGCTTGAATTTACTTTTGGTTTTATATCAAATGCCTCAGGAGGAACATCAAACAAAATTTCGTTATCAAAAAAAGCAGCAATTTTAATAGCTAACTTGCCCCAACTTTTAGTTCCAACTTTCCCTGCAATCTTTTCAGCTACTTCTTTTTGTACTAAAAAATGCATATCAAGTATCTTCTCACAGCTATCAATGAGCTTTAGAATTATTTGAGTAGAAATATTATAAGGAAGGTTTCCGACTATTCTTTGCCGATCATTATCAATCTTATATTTTAAAATATCATCAGTTAGGAATTGAAAGTTTGCAGGACCGATGAACTTCTTTTTTAATATCTCTGTATTTTCTGAATCTATATCGATTGCAATAATATTTATATTATCTTTATTAATTTGTTCAGTTAAGGCCCCAAGACCAGGACCAATTTCTAAGAAATTATCTGAAGATGTTGGTGATATAGCATCAGCCATTTTAAACAATACTGATTTATCTGTTAGATAGTTTTGACCATATTTTCTTCTAATATCTCTAGATCTCATTAAATCAATTTCTTTGCAGTTTTAACGGCTAGTATTAATGATGAGGGATCTGATTTATTAGTTCCAGCAATATCCAAAGCAATCCCATGATCAACAGAAGTCCTAATTATTGGAATTCCAAGTGTAATATTAATTGAGTTTCCAAAACTTAAAGTTTTTAATACTGGCAAAACTTGATCATGATACATACCCAAATAGGCATCAGCCTCTTTCAATGATTTTCTAGAGAATGCAGTATCTGCCGAAATAGGCATTGATACGTTAATTTTTTTCTTTCTTAATTCTCTTATTGCTGGTTTTATATGATCTTGTTCTTCTTTACCTATCTTACCGTTCTCTCCTGCATGAGGATTAAGACCAAGTACTTTTATATTTGGTTTTTTAATGTTGAACTTATTTTTTAAATCTTCATTAAGTATTTTTACCTTGTTAATAATTAATTCTTTTGTAATTGTTCTAGATACATTTTTAAGAGGAATATGAGTTGTAGATAGGGCAACACGTAACTGATCCGATGCAAGCATCATTAAGACATCCTTACTTTTAGTAAGTTTTTTTATATATTCAGTATGCCCAGTAAATAATTTATCAATTGAGATGATATTTTCTTTACTTAATGGACCGGTTACTAATGCGGTTACTTCATTTTGCATAGTTTGTTTAATAGAATAAGTTAGATTATCAAGAACATATTGAGCATTGCTTTTATAGAGTTTTCCCGGCCTGGTATTGAGACATTTAGTTACTTTTATAATTTGTATAAGTCCTTTAGTATTTTTACTCACCTCATTAGGTGACTTCAATTCAACAATTTTTATTTTTTTCTTGAGCAAAGCCGCTCTGTCTATAAAAAGTTTTGGATCACCAATAGAAACAATGGGGATTTTAAAATCTTCCCATGACTTCGAGGAGGATAACTTAATGATTAAGTCTGGACCGATACCACTTGGCTCACCAGGTGAATAGATAATTTTTTTCAATCTAAGTCTTTAAATTCTACGAAAGCTTCTGCTCTCATTGTTCTTAAAGTATTTTCAAGTTCTTCATCAAATTTTCTTGCATACAGCATGTTATATGCTCTGTCTTCAATAAGCTTGTTGGTAAGTTCATGGTTTCTTTTTCCTAGGACCTCAAGAAAGTGATATCCAAATTCACTTTCAAATACTTCAGAAATTGTTCCAATTTCAGTTGTTAACATTGTTTCTTCAAACGCTGCAGTAAAAACACCCATACCAATCCATCCTAAATCTCCACCCTGTTTAGCAGAACCTGGATCTTCAGAAAATTCCTCAGCTAGTGTAGCAAAGTTTTCACCATCTAATACTCTTTGTCTAATATCATTGAGTTGTTTTTCTGTTTCCTCACTGCTTCTTATAGCGGATGGGATTAAAAGAATATGTCTTGACAGCCATTGATCCTCAAATGCAACAAATTGACCTCTCTTATCTTCAAGTTTTAATATGTGAAAACCAGAGCCACTTTCTAATGGTTCTGAAATAAAGCCTATCGACTTATTTTTAAGAGCATTTTCAAACAATTCAGGCATATCTATTGATTTTCTCCATTGCATAAGTCCACCATTAGAGGCATTTGAGCTTAAGGAATATTCTTTAGCTAAGGCGGAGAAATCTGAACCTGAGTTAACCAGATTAATTAGCCTTTTGGCTACATTTAAGTCTTTAACAAGAATTTGTCTAACTAAAATTTCAGGCTCGAGAGTTGCGAGGCTCTCATCAGTAGCTAGAAATGCTTCAAATTCTTTTTCTGTAATTTCAATGCTTTGATTCACTCTTCCTCTTTGAATTCTTTGAATTCGCATTTCCTTCCTCATAGTTTCTCGAATTTCTTCATAAGAATCACCATTGTTCTCTATAAAAGCAATAAATTCTTCTAAAGTCATATTATTATTAGAAGCTAGCCTGGATAATGTAGAATTTAATTCTGCATCACTTATTCTTACACCAGCCCTATCAGCAAGCTGAAGTTGAAGCTCCTCTATAATTAATTTTTCTTTTACCTGATCTATAAGGATATCTCTAGGTGGGATTTGCAAATTTTGATCTCGATATCCTTTTTCGAGAGTCTTGATGGCGGAATTTATTTGTGATTCCATCACAACACCATCGTCAACTATGATTGCAATTCTATCAAGGAGCTCGATTTTTGCATTTAATAAAGCAGATGATATTAAAAGCGATGTTATTAAAGTTTTTTTCATAATGGTTTAGTGGCTCAATAGTGAATTATTCATGAATCTTGAAACTTTTTCAAAGGAAGAGTTTAATCCTTTAAGCTCGAATTCAAGATTAATTCTACTTTTACTTTCAATTCTAATTATATCATCCCAAGCATCACCTAAATATTGATACGCTTCAGGTCGGTAGCCGTCTAGATACTTCGATAAGTTTTTATCTGAAGCTAAGATCCTAATAGAAAAACAACAATTCTCAAATCCAATCCCAACAGAGGATTCGATTTTAGAGCTATTTTCATCATCTCTCTTAACTTCTGCAACAAAACTCACATTGTCCTTTATTTTAAGATTAGCAAAAAATTCAGAGTAGTCTAAAGTTTGATTAAAATCTCCTGTCATCCTGGTATATCTTTTTGCATACCCAACCTTTCCTTTATCAAACATATGATTTATTGTTAGTCCTGCCATTGGAAACTTCTTCATCTCTTCAGAATAGCTTCCTGAGGCCATAAACATTGTTTTCATATTAGGCATCCATTTAGCCATAATCATTATTGGATCTTTATCACCATTCATCATAGACATCATTCCCATATCCATTGAATCAGACATTGTGTTCATATTTATTGAATTCGACATCATTCCAATATCCATAGTATTCGACATCATTTCAGAGTGCATTGAATTCATACTCATATTATTGATAAATACTTTTCTGTCTTTTAGATAGAATTTTTGACTTATCTTTAAGGAGATATTATTCATATTCATTTGACGCTTTTTGTATTCCATACTCAATGTATAAAAATTTTGGTCACCAACTCTATCCATTCCAGTGAAGCGATTAAGATTAAATACCTGATTCATCATGCCCAACTTATAAGTATCGAAGACAGGATTATCATCTTGTTCTTCATGTCCGACATACCCGTAAAATATTCTCGGTTTTAATACATGGCTTTTCATTCCACTTTTCATGATTAATAAGGTACTTAAATCAAATTTAAAAGTTGGAACCATTACTGAATTGGAATTTGTTTTATTATCAACAATGTCAAAATCAATACCTCTTAGGCCAATAGATGTATTTAATTGATAGCCACTTATATTCATAGAATTTGAAATTTCTAGCATATAAAAAATTCTCTCTCCTTCAACAGGGTTTGGTATAGATGATCTAAATTTATTATTTTTATCTATACCAAAGAATCCGTGAATAGTATCTGCAACAAAATTTGTATAGTTTAAGTACTCATGAACAGAAACATTTTTGAAGTTTTTGAAATAATTTAAGTTTATTGAAGGAGATTTTTTATAACCATTTGTAAGAATTGGATTTAAGGTTTGGTATCCTTCTTGTGAAACACTAACTTGAAAATTATTAAATACACCATTAATTTTTACATTTTGTTTTAAGCTTTGTTCTCTTTGACTTCCAATTGATGTGATGTCTCCTGGAATATCTCTCAAAACCAAACTATCTGATGACTTTGACCAATCTACATCTACCCAAAATTTTTTTTTATCACCAAATGAATCATTTATGCTAAATGCCCACCTTGAATCAGAATCTGATGGATAGATATTTTCATACTCTTTATCATTATTAAAATAAATAAAATCAATACTTCTTAAGTTATTATTTCCGTGGAGATTTCTAGAATTTGCTTCAAAACCTAAGCCTCTATCGGATATATTTCTGAGCGCAATTGTAAAATCAGATGTCTCTGATAAAACTCTATAGTATGGAATCATAAAATCTAACCCATCAGATGAATATGATATCTTAGGTTCTAAAAAACCAGACATTCTCTCTTGTGAAGTGGCAAACGGTATATAAGGTATCCTTAAGACAGTTCTATCAAATGCTTTTACCTTAACTTTTTTAGCATAGCCCCTCATAGTATTATCGTCTAACGTTATGCTTTCAGCATTTAATTGCCAGCCATTTTTTGGATCTTTGCAGGAAGTCATTGATATGTCTTCTAAAGTTATTTGATTATCTAGATTGCCAGTTAATTTTTTGAAGCTAATTACAAAACCTCTATTGTTTATGTAAGTTTCTCCGTCAGTGAAATCTACAAATAAATTATTCTTATCGAAAATTCCTTCCTCTGAATTAAAAAAATAGTCTTTTAATATAAGCTCGCCACCTTTTTTAAAATTAATAAAACCATTTTCTTGATCAATTCTTGCTTTACCGGCATTGAGAATGCCTTCAGGGAAGTCAATTCGCACATTATCATTCAATATCAGCACTTTCTCGTCTGTTATTTCAAATTTATCAGACTTTATGTCTAAGCTTTCTGCATTCTTTACGACACCTAAATATGGCTGATATATCATGCATGAACTATTAGTATTGTTTTCTACAAAAACATCAGATTCTAAAATATTACTAAATAAGAAATTTTGATTAAAAATCAAAACTAAAAGATAAAATATTTTTGTTATTTTTTTCATTTAATTGATATTTTAATAGTTTGAAAGATTTTTGTTTAAAAAGTTCTACTATTTATTTGAATTGATATATTGTTCAAGTTGATGAAGATGATCCTTACCAAAAAATATTTGATTGTCGTAGAAAAATGTTGGGACCCCAAAACATCCTCTATTTACAGCGTCGTCAGTGTTTTTGATTAGTTTATCTTTACAATCTTGGGAAAGAACAATCTCCATAATTAATTCAACATCTAAATCGCCTTCTTTAAGAACTTCTTTAAGAACTTCAACATCAGATATATTTTTATCCTGCTCCCACATTGCACTAATTACACATTCAAAATAATCTTCAAAGATACCTAGCTCTTTTGCTGCAATTGCACCTCTTTGTATTTGAATGGTTAAAGGAGGAAAATGAGAGTTAAATTTATAATTTGTAAGACTATGCTGTTTTACAAATCTATCTATTTCTATCATTTGATAATCACTTTTATTTTTGCAATCTGCATAAGCGATAAAGGGTGGTTGATTGTTAGATAATTTATGAATTCCACCTAATAGACATGGGATGTATTCAAATTTTGCGCCTGTTCTTTCTTCTATTTGAGGAATAATTTTATGAGCAAGATATGTATTTGGACTTGCTACATCAAAAATAAAGTCTACTATCATTTCTATTAACAATTTTGTAAAGTAAAACAATTAAACACTGTTATGAAAGATTTTTCAAAATTTTCGGCTATTATCATTGGTGCTGGTGACGCTACAGGAGCAGCGTTGACAAAGAAATTTGCAAGTCACGGCTATAAAGTTTGTCCAGCTAGACGTCCTAGAAGCATTGAGAAAGTGAATAAATTGGCAGATGAAATTAATAATTCTGGTGGATGGGCAAAGGGATATGGAGTTGATGCTAGAGACGAGGACGAAATCGCACAGTTTTTTAAAGAAGTCGAGGAAGAGGTTGCTCCTATAGATGTTGTTATTTTTAACCCAGGTGCAAATGTTTTTTTTCCTATAGTTGATACTACATCAAGAGTCTTCAAGAAAGTTTGGGAAATGGCAGCTTTTGCAGGATTCTTAACTGGAAGAGAGGCTTCAAAATATATGACGGCAAGGAATGAGGGGTCTATCTTTTTTACTGGAGCGACTGCTTCAATGAGGGGTGGATCCGGTTTTTCTGCATTTGCTAGTGCAAAATTTGCTTTAAGGGCAGTTTCACAAAGTATGGCCAGAGAGCTTGGACCTCAAGGCATTCATGTTGCTCATTTTGTAATCGATGGAGCAATAGATACTGCATTTATAAAAGAAAATTTCCCTGACAGATATGCTTTAAAAGAAAAAGACGGTATTCTACAACCTGATGCAATTGCTGATGCGTATTGGTTTGTTCATACGCAGCATAGAAGCGCATGGACGCATGAACTAGATTTACGTCCTTATATGGAAAAGTTTTAATAATTAGAGGAAAAAAATATGAGTTTGAAAGATAAAGTAATTTTTATATCTGGTGGAAGCAGAGGTATAGGCCTTGCTATGGTAAAAAAGGCGGCTGAAGATGGGGCGAAAATAGCTATAGCTGCAAAAACAGCAGAACCGCACCCTAAGCTACCAGGAACAATATATACTGCAGCTGATGAAATAGTTGAAGCTGGTGGTGAAGCATTGCCGGTGATTTGTGATATAAGAAATGAAGATAATGTTAGAGACGCCATTAATCAAACTGTTGATCATTTTGGTGGAATTGATATTTGTATTAATAATGCTTCAGCAATTCAATTAACGAATGTCACTGATACTGAAATGAAAAGATATGATCTAATGCATCAAATTAATGGAAGAGGCACATACATGGTAAGTAAATATTGCCTACCTCATTTAAAAAAATCTAATAATCCACATATTTTAAATCTTGCGCCACCTCTAGATATGGAATCTAAATGGTTCTCAGGAACAGTTGCGTACACAATGGCCAAGTACACAATGAGTATGTGTGTTCTTGGAATGGCAGAGGAATTTAAGGAATTCGGTATAGCTGTGAATGCACTTTGGCCAAGAACTGCGATAGCAACAGCAGCTGTTCAAAATCATCTAGGCGGCGATGAAATTATGAAACTCTCAAGAAATGTAGACATAATGGCTGACTCAGCATACGAGATTCTTACAAAAGACTCTAAAGAATTCACTGGAAATTTTTGCATAGATGATATTGTTTTATATGAATCTGGGGTAAAAGACTTTTCAAAATATGCTTCGGTTCCTTTTGGAGAATTAATGCCAGATTTCTTCGTTCCTGAAGATACTCCTCTGCCTGATGAAATTAAGAATAGTTAGTTGAAAGAAGAAGAAGTAATAAATTTAAGTAAAAAATTTAACTTTAATCCTCTAGAGGTAATACCATTAAAAAGAGAAGCTAGTGGAAGAGAGTATTGGCGAATAATTAATGATGCCAAAGAAACAATAATTTTGTGCTACTTAGACCCGAACGAAGGCGATCACGAAAATTTTATTAATATATCTAACGAGCTTAAAAGAAATCATATTTCAGGTGTAGATATTATTCATCATGATAAACAAGCTGGAGTCACTATTCAGGAGGATTTGGGAGACAAAGACTTGATATCAATATTTAATGACGATAATAAGAAAGAGCTATTAGAAAGTTCATTAAATCTTTTGATTGAATTACAAGAATCTGAAATTAAGAATCTGGAAGAATTTTCAAAAGAAGACTTAATCAATCAGATGAGCTTATTTGATAAAGTTTTTTGTCAAAAATTTTTAAATCTTGCATCAGATAAATCTATTAATGACTTAATATCAATAACCATTGATAAGCTTTATCAACATCCTTGGGTTAATTGTCATTTTGATTTTGAAAGACGTAACTTAGTTCTTGATAAGAATAATCATTTAACAGTTATCGATTATCAAGATATGAAAAAGGGACCAATTGGTATTGATATGGCAGGAATCTTAGTAGATCACTATTTCGAAGCAGATATTTCCAACATTAAAAGTTTTTTAAATTTTTTCTCAACAAATGTTAAATCAGAATATTCAAGTGATGCATGTTTTGAATTTACTAGATGGGGCTGCATACAAAGAAATCTTAGAATCCTTGGAACTCTATCAGATTTATATTTAACAAAAGATAGAAGTTTTAGATTAAAAGATATGCCCCTAATTTTAAAGAATCTTATAAAGATGATTCCTGAAGAACATTCTTCTAAACTTTTTTTAGAACAAGAAGTTCAACCACTTTTATTGAAAACTGTTGAGCAATTATGAAAGTAATGATTTTAGCTGCTGGGTACGGCAAAAGGTTATTACCCTTAACCAAAGAAACCCCCAAACCGCTCTTAAAAATAGGCGATAAAACTTTAATCCAACACAACATTGAACATTTAATTAAAAATGACTTTACAGAATTCGTTATTAATATTTCCCATCTTGGTCACATGATTGAAAATCATGTAAAAGAAAAATTTTCCAATATTAATATTGAGTTTTCAAAAGAAGATAAGCCTTTAGGAACTGGTGGAGGTATTTTGAATGCTATAGATTTATTGGGTGATGAAAATTTCTTAGTTATGAATTCTGATATTTTTCATAAAATTGATATTAAAAATTTGCCAAAAGAAATTGATGCTGCTCACTTAATTGGAGTTCCAAATCCTTCTCATAATCAGGAAGGGGACTTTTGCATCAAAGATAATAATAAGGTTGCTATAGACGAGTTTAATGATTTAACTTGGAGTGGTATCTCCATAATAAATCCAATCATATTTAAAGAAAAAAACTTTAGATCGGATTCTTTTAATATTTGGGATACAGTACTTCCAAATTATCTTAATAATGGAAATGTATCGGCTCACAAATCTAATGATTTATGGATAGATGTTGGAACGCAGGAACGTTTAAAACTTGCTAATAGCCTATATAATGATCAAAATTAAGTTATGAGTGACCAGAAAAATATAATTGCACCGTCTATCCTAGCATCTGATTTTGCAAGACTTGGAGAAGAGGTACGTACTGTCCTTGATGCAGGAGCTGATTGGGTTCATTTTGATGTAATGGATAATCACTATGTTCCAAATCTCACTATTGGACCAATGGTTTGCAAAGCTTTAAGAGAATACGGCATAAAAGAATTTATTGATGTTCATTTAATGATAGATCCAGTAGATGAATTGGCCCAAAGCTTTATAGATGCTGGAGCAGACTTAATTAGTTTTCATCCCGAAGCAACCAAACATATCCATAGATCAATTCACGCAATAAAAGACAAAGGTTGTAAAGCAGGACTTGTTTACAATCCTGCAACTCCACTTCACACGTTAGAAAGTGTTCTTGAGGATCTAGATTTAGTATTAATTATGAGCGTAAATCCTGGTTTTGGCGGCCAATCGTTTATTCATAGCTCTCTTGAAAAAATTGCTCAAGTTAGAAAAATGATAGATGAGTCAGGAAAAGATGTCCGCTTGGAGGTAGATGGTGGAATAAACAAAGATACCATTGGTCTAGCATCTGAGGCAGGCGCTGATACATTTGTAGCAGGCTCAGCTATATTCAATACTGAAAATTATGAGCAAACAATATCTGAACTTCGTTCAAAAATTGTTTAAGTACTTTATATTTTTACTTTTTGTAAGCAATCTTCATGCATCAAAGGTTATAGATATTAAAGAATATCTATCTGATATAGAGATTGTTTCAAAATACGAAGATAGAAAGAAAGGACTAATGAACAGAAGATCTATTCCAAATGATTATGGAATGTTATTCATATGGCCATATGAGAGAAAACAATGCATGTGGATGAAAAATACTTATGTTCCATTAAGCGTTGCATACATTGATATTAAAGGAAAAATAATAGAAATATATGATATGGTTCCGTTTTCAAAAGATTCTGTTTGTTCAACTAAGGCAGCTAAATATGCTCTTGAAGTAAATTCTGGATGGTTTGAAGAAAAAAATATAAATATTGGAGACTCAATAGAGATTAAAAAAATACTTTCTAATGATAAGTAAAGAAGAATATATAGAATTTGCAGAAAATGGATTTAACATTGTTCCATTGATTAAAACTATTGAGAAAGACTTGGATTCGCCCATAAAAGTTTTTTCAAGAATTAAGAATAAAAAAAATACTTTCTTGCTTGAATCCATTGAAGGTGGAGAAAAATGGGCTCAGTATTCAATAATCGGATTAGATTGCCAAGACTCAATAAAAGTATCAGATAATAAAATTGAAATTAAAACAGCTCTGGGAACTAATCTAATTGAGTGCAAAGAGCCCTTGAATGAACTAAATAAATTAATTGCTGAATTCAAGTCTCCAATTTTAAATGGTATGCCAAGATTTTATGGAGGATATGTAGGTTTTTTTGCATATGAAAGTGCTAAGTATGCTGAAAACAAAATTAATGCTCTTCAAAGAAAAGACTCAAAATTTGATGTTCACATGCCAGATATCTATTTGGTAAAGTCTGAAAAAATAATCGTTTACGACAATTTTAATAATAGTATTCAAGCTATTTATAATGCAAATCCTCAAAAGACTTCATATGAAGATGCTTTGGAAATCATTGATGAGATTCAAAACAGCATTGATCATTCTGGAGAACTTAAAGAAACTTCATATTCAAATACTTCTGGGGAATTAGAATTTAAATCAAATTTTACAAAAAATGAGTACATGTCGTCTGTGAATAAAATTAAAGAATATATAAAAGAAGGTGATGTGATGCAGGTTGTACTAGCACAAGATTTTTATCAATCCTTTGAAGGCGATTCATTTGAATTATATTCAGCCCTAAGACAGATAAATCCATCACCATATATGTATTACCTCAACCTTGATGAGTGTGAGGTGGTCGGATCTTCACCTGAAATATTGGTTAGATTAGAAGATAGCAATATTACTCTCAGACCAATTGCAGGCACGAGAAAAAGAGGTGCAAACAAAGAAGAGGATAAAAATAATGAAAAAGATTTATTAAATGATCCAAAAGAGTTAGCTGAGCATCTTATGCTTATAGATCTTGGAAGAAATGATGTTGGAAGAGTTTC
This sequence comes from uncultured SAR86 cluster bacterium, assembly GCA_902541175.1. Taxonomy (GTDB): domain Bacteria; phylum Pseudomonadota; class Gammaproteobacteria; order Magnimaribacterales; family D2472; genus SAR86A. Next base: position 86,249 of record CACBPP010000001.1, on the reverse strand, counting down.
TGAAATTGGTAGCGTGAAACTGACTGAAAAAATGGTGATCGAAAGATATTCCCATGTCATGCATATAGTATCAAACGTAGTAGGCAAATTATCCAAGGGATTAAATTTTACTGATGCTCTTAAAGCTACTTTGCCAGCTGGAACTCTTTCAGGCGCTCCAAAAATAAGAGCTATGGAAATAATTAATGAGCTTGAGCCAAGTTCAAGAGGTATATATGGCGGTGCAATAGGTTATATATCTTGGAATGGTAATATTGATACTGCGATTGCCATAAGAACTGCCGTAATAAGGGATAATAAAATTCATGTTGGAGCCGGAGCAGGAATAGTTGCCGATTCAGATCCAGAAAAGGAATGGGAGGAGTGTGTCCAAAAATCTAAAGTATTTTTAGACGCAATGGAGATGATTTCATGATCATTGTTATAGATAATTATGATAGTTTCACATATAACCTAGTCCATTATATTGGTGAGTTTGAACAAGACATCAAAGTCATAAGGAATGATGAAATGTCCGTTACTGAAATTATGGACAATAATCCAAGCAAGATTGTAATATCACCCGGCCCATGCACCCCAAAAGAAGCAGGTATATCAGTTGAACTTATAAAGACTGCAGAAGTTCCAATTCTTGGAGTGTGTTTAGGACATCAAGCAATTGGTGCAGCTTTTGGTGGAAATATTATTAAGGCACCAGAAGTATTTCATGGAAAAACCTCAAGCATCGATCATGATGGAAGCTTACTTTTTAGTGAAATTGAAAAATCTTATGATGTTGTCAGATACCATAGCCTAATAATTGATATAAAAACTTTACCAAGCGAACTTAATGTGACTGCAACTTTAAGTGATGATAAGGAGATTATCATGGCGGTTGAGCATATTAATAGACCAATTTATGGTGTTCAGTTTCATCCTGAATCAATTGATACAAATAATGGTACAAAACTTATAGAAAACTTTATTAAGAAAATATGAAAGACTTTATTAACAAAATAAACAATAAAGAAGATCTAACTCTTAACGAGATGCAAGAGGCCATTAATTTAATAATGTCTGGAATGTCTGATGATGAGGATATTGAATCTTTTCTTATTGGATTAAATGAAAAGGGTGTGTCAGAGACTGAAGTTACTGCTGCTGCAATTGTTATGAAAGAAAAATCTCTAAAATTTGATATAGGCGATGGTTCACATATTGATACTTGTGGAACAGGCGGAACAGGTCTACATACTTTTAATTGCTCAACAGCCTCATCTTTTGTTGCTGCAGCTGCAGGAGCTAAAATCACTAAGCACGGTAATAAAGCAATTTCTAGTAAATCTGGTAGTGCAGATTTTCTTGCAGAGTCAGGTGCAAACATTAATCATGAAAGAAAAAAATTAATATCAATTTTTGATAAAGTTGGATTCGTATTTTTATTTGCGCCACTTCATCATGAAGCGATGAAATTTGTGATGCCAGTAAGACAAAAAATTGCTGAAAAAACTATTTTTAATTTGTTAGGGCCGCATACTAATCCATGCAGCGCAAAAAAACAGGTCTTAGGAGTTTACGATGAGAAGCTTGTAAAAATGTTTTCTAATGTTGCAAAAAATCTTGATATGAAACATGTCATGATTGTTCACGGCGATGATGGTCTTGATGAGATTTCAATTTGTTCAGAAACCATCGTTTCAGAATTAAAAGACAATAAAATTAGCGAATATAAAATTTCTCCAAAAGATTACGGACTTAACCTATCTTCATTTGATCAAATTGCTGCGAATTCTTCGGACGAAAGTCTTTTACTTGTGAATAGCGCATTTAATGGAGAGAGTTCTGCTGTGCAAGACATGATCGCATTAAATAGCGGGGCTGCTTTATATGTAGCAAGTGTAGTTAACTCTATAAGTGATGGCGTTGAAATGGCATTTGATTGTATGAATAACGGACAAGCTGCACAAAAATTAGCAGATTATGTGAGGGTTTCAAACGAATAATGAATATTCTTGATGAAATAGTAGCAAAAACAAAATCTAAACTTGAAGAAAAAAAACAAGGACTATCGCTTGAAGAATTGAGTTCTAAAATAGATTTCGAAAATCTTAAAGAAACAAATTTTAAGAAAAGTCTTCAAAATAAAGCTGAGGCTATTATTGCTGAAATTAAGAAAGCATCCCCAAGCGCAGGCATTATCAGTGATAATTTTGATCCAGTTTTAAAATCAAAAGAATATGAATTTTTTGGAGCCTCGGCACTTTCTGTTCTCACAGAGGAAGATTATTTTTTAGGAAATATTCAGCACCTTATGGATGTCAAAGCAATTACTAGTCTTCCAATCCTGAGAAAAGACTTCATAGTTGATGAGTATCAAATATACGAGTCAAAGTTGATTGGAGCAGATTGTATTTTACTCATTGCTTCAATACTAAATGATGAAGAATTAAAAAATTTTTCAGAAATAGCAGAAAGACTGAAGCTTGATTATATTATTGAAGTTCATGATGAGGAGGAATTACAAAGAGTACAACATTTCTCTAATGCAATTATTGGAGTCAATAACAGAAATTTAAAAACTTTTGATGTCGATATTAATAATGCAGTTGCACTAAAAAAAATTTTTGAAGGAGAAAATATTTTTATTGCTGAATCGGGAATAAAAAGTAAAAAAGATATCGAATACCTTCAACAAAATAATATTAATGTTTTTCTAATTGGTGAAAGCTTGATGAAAGGAGATTTTTTTGAAACTTAGGGAATGGCAAGAAAAGGCTTTCCCGCTTTGGTGGGCAAAAAAAAGAGGCATCATTAAAGTTGTCACCGGTGGAGGAAAAACGTTCTTTGCTATTCATTGTTTAAAACAATATCTAGAAGATGATCCTAAAAAGGATATTCTAATTGTAGTCCCCTCAATAGCTCTTTTAGATCAGTGGTATGAAAGTCTCTCTCAAGAATTTAAATCAAAAGAAATTTCTCTTAATGGAGGAGGAGAGCAAACCAATGGACTTAAAAAGATATGCATTACAACTATCGATTCATTAAAAAATATTATTGAAGAAGTAAATTATCAAAACACGTTATTAATAGTTGATGAATGCCATAAAATTGGAACAGAAAAAAGAGGAGAAATGCTCTCAAATAATTGGAATGCCACACTTGGATTATCAGCAACCCCTGAGAGAGACTATGATGACAATTTTTATATCATTATTAAAAAGATACTTGGAGATATCATCTTTGATTACGATTACATAGATGCAAGAGAAGATGAGGTAATTGTAAATTTTAAACTTCTATATGGTTATGCAGCCCTTCTTCCAGAAGAAGAAGAAAAATATAAAAAATTTACAAAGAGCATACAAAGACGAGCAGCCACAATTGGCGGTCAAGACATGAATGACTATCCATTGAAAATGCTAATTTTTAATAGAGCTAGGCTTGTAAAAAATTCTAAGAATAGGATCCCATATGGCGTTGAGCTTATTCAAAAATATAAAAGAGATAGCTGGATTGTTTTTACTGAAAATAAGAAACAGGCAAAAGACTTCAACAAAATTATAAACAAAAAGGGATTTAAGTCAGGTATTTATAATACAGATCTTAAAGACGATGAAAGACAAGAAAATCTTGAGGCTTTTAAGTCAGGCAAATTAAATGTCTTGGTAAGTTGCACTGCATTAGATGAGGGCTTTGATATGCCTGAGGCAGATGGGGCAATGATTCTCAGTGCCTCATCATCTAAAAGGCAAAGAATTCAAAGAATGGGAAGGGTTTTAAGAATAACTGCTAATAAAGAAAATGCTTTGATAGTTACTGTTTACTCTTCAAAAACTGAGTACGAAAAATTAAGAGAAGAATCAAATAGATATAAGCTAGAGGGCGTTCCAATTAAGTGGCAGCAAATGAGTCTATAATATTAATATGGCTTTAACGTACTCGAGCATGCTTGAACTTCAAACCGATCTTATTGAGTTTGATTTACTAAACTCAGTGTCTAATAAAAATTTTTCGTCAGACTCAATTGATAGAGATAAACCTTCATTAATAATGTTTATTTGTAATCATTGTCCATATGTCATTCATTATCATGATGAGATTGTTCGACTTGAAGCAGATTATGCTGAAAGTATTAATATAATAGCTATAAGTTCTAATGACATTATTAGTCATCCCCAAGATAATCCTCACAAAATGAAAGAAATGTGGAACTCTTTAGACTTATCATTTCCATATTTGTTTGATGAAACTCAAGAAATAGCAAGAAAATATAAAGCTGAGTGTACGCCTGAATTTTATCTTTTTGATTCAAATCAAAAACTCGTATATCGGGGAAGGTTAGATGAATCATCTCCTGGCTCTGACCAAGTTCCATCAGGCAAAGACTTAAGGACGGCAATAGATAATTTACAAAATAATAAACCTATTTCAGATGAACAGTTTCCATCAATGGGTTGTAATATTAAGTGGAAGTCCTGAAGACTTGATATTAATCGTCAAGGTTTGATTGATATGTTTCTGTTAATGCCATAACAGAAATTAGCGTCAAGAATGCTGCAAATGCAATGTAAACAGATACCCAAAAAATATCAAAATCAGACCATAACTTAACCGCTATAGTCGGAGCAAACGCTCCTCCCACGATTGCTCCAAACTGATACCCCAATGTCGCACCAGAATATCTTACTTCAGTACTAAAAAGCTCTGTAAAAAAAGCTGCCTGAGGGCCATACATCATTGCTAAAAAAATAAGTCCAAAGGTTAATGCGAGGACTATTAACCAAAAATTTCCAGTATCAACTAATGGAAAAATTGCAAAAGCCCAAATCCCAGAAAGGATTGCTCCTAGCATAAATATTCCTTTCCTACCGTTTCTGTCAGAATATGAAGAGAACATAAATTGAAGCGGTACCATAATGGCACAGCCAATAAGAACAGCAGTTAACATGTCATCTCTTTCCATATTTGCACTTGAAACTCCATAAGCAAGCATAAATGCAATCAAAATGTAGAAGGTTACTTGAACTGATAAAAAAGCACCTGCAGCAAGCATGATTCTTTTTGGATATCTTCTTATTGCTTCAACGACAGGAGAACTTTTTACTTTTTCATTTGAGCTATTATCTGAATTTGTTGCTAGTGCTTTAAATGCTTTAGTATCTTCAAGATTAAGTTGTATATACATACTTATCAGAATGAGAACGGCACTTGCTAAGAAAGGTATTCTCCATCCCCATGTATTAAAAAATTCTTCAGACACTAGCGCGCTTGTAACAATTAATGCTAAGTTGGCTAAGATTACACCAATTGGAGCGCCAGCCTGTGCAAAGGCACCATAGTATCCTCTTTGATTTGAGGGAGCACTCTCGGTAACCAACAACATCGCTCCTCCCCATTGACCGCCAATTGCAAGACCTTGAGCAAATCTCAAAAGTGTAAGGAGAATAGGGGCCGTAACTCCAATCATTGCATAGGTTGGTAATAATCCTATTAAAGTTGAAGATATACCCATTAACATCAAAGCTGCAATAAGAGTTTTTTTTCTTCCAACCCTATCACCAAAGTGTCCAAAAATTATTCCACCAATTGGTCTTGCTATAAAACCCGCAGCAAACGTTAATAAAGATAGAATTAAAGCTGTTGTTTCAGGCACTTCACCAAAAAAAGCAGTTGGAAAAATTAAAGCTGCTGCAGCCCCATAGAGAAAGAAGTCATACCACTCAATACTAGTTCCAGCTAGAGCGGTCAGAGCAACCTTTCGCATGTCCGATGTTTTTTGATTACTTTCAGAATTTGTCATATAAATTAATATTATATTAATTGAAGATTTAATCCATTGGATATGCAATTATATCCATAGGCTTAAGATCATTTCTTAAATTGCTAAAGTTTTTATAATAGAGTTTGAAACCTTCATCTTCAAAAAGCCAAATATTTGAAACTCGAGCTTGGTAATTATTATTTACTTTTCCATTAGAATATTTATAACTCCCACTCAGATAATAAAGAGTTAAATAAACAGTATCAGACAGCTTGATAATTTTAATGTTTGAAGGAGTAACATTTGATTCAACTTTAGAGTAGTAGTCAAGCACTGATTTAAAGTCAGGCGGTGGGTCCATATAAAAATGATTTTCAGATGATGAACCAGTAATAGCTCCAATCTTGCTCTCATAGAAAAAGATAGCCTCATAATTTCTTTCATTTCTTGCTTCCCAAAATTTTATAAGGGTTTCTTTTAAAGCTTCCTCATTATTGTCAGAGAATGAATTTAAACTAAATAAACAAATCAAGAAAAGAAATCTGATCATACATATGCGCTTGAAGATGTCATTATTTTGGCTGTGACTTCCATTACTTTTTTTGTAGGCGATTCTAATTCTTCAGCGCCTGACTCATTTGCTTGCCCAGCATGAAGATCTTCATCAGCTTGCATGGTCTTTAATATCTCAATAGTCTCTTTGTCTTTTTCTGAAATTTTATCTAAGTGTTTTTGAAGATGTATAACTACCTGTTTTTCTGTTTCTTCAACAAATCCAAGACTTGTCTTTTCTCCCATAGATCCGAAAATAGCTCCAATGGCAAATGACCCAGCATACCAAAGGGGGTTTAAAATTGAACTATTACCACCAAGCTCGTCAAGCCTTTTTTTACACCAAATCAAATGATCTGTTTCTTCTTCACCAGCATGAATTAAATGTTCTTTTATTTTTGGATCTTTGCATACAAAAGCTTGTCCACGATAAAGTGCTTGTGCAGCAACTTCTCCAGCATGATTTATCCTCATCATTTGAATAGATAAATCTTTTTCTTTTTTTGAAAGCTCTTTAGTATTTTTTTCTTTTGGAGCAGGCGGGTACTCTCTGTCAGTTCCTGTTTTTTTGTCTGATAGAGTCCTTAAAGCTATATCAAGCTCATTAAAAATATTATTTAAAATGCTCATTTAACTCCTTTGAATCCAATGTCTTTTCTGAAAAATGCACCGTCAAATTCGACATTATTTACGAGATTATATGCGTTTTTTTGTGCATCTTTCAAATCGTTCCCTAGTGCTGTTGCACAAAAAACCCTACCTCCACTTGTAAGTATTGTTTCATTTTCATATTTTGTTCCTGCATGAAACAACTTTGAATCTTTGATGTTATTTTCTTTTAAAGAAATTTTTTTATTGGATTCATAGTCTTCAGGATAGCCTTCAGAGGCAATTACAACTCCACATGAGTGTTTTTCAGTCCACTGAATTGAATATGTATCCAATTCATCATCAATAGCTGCTTTGCAAAGTTCAACCAAACTCGAATTGAGCCTTAATAAAATAGGTTGAGTTTCTGGATCACCAAATCTGCAATTAAATTCAAGAACCTTAATCTCATTATCTTTAATCATCAGCCCTGCATAAAGAAATCCTAAGTAAGGTGAGCCCTCATTAATTAAGCCATTCATGGTCGGATACATAACCTCATTAAGAATCTTTTTATGGATTTCTTCAGTTACAATTGGTGCTGGAGAATAAGCGCCCATTCCTCCGGTATTTAAACCGACATCACCATCTCCAACAGCTTTATGATCTTGGCTTGTTGCCAAAGGAATTATCTTATCTTTACTTACTACAGCAATAAATGATGCTTCCTCACCTTCTAAAAATTCTTCGATTACTACTCGATTACCAGCAGTTCCAAAGGCCTTATCATTAAAAATGCTATCAAGTGCTTTTATTGCTTCTTCAGAGTTTTGACAAATTATGACGCCCTTACCAGCTGCCAAACCGTCAGCTTTAACGACTGTTGGAAAAGAAATCTCATTTAGATATTTTAATGAGCTTTCAAAGTTGTCGAACGATTTGTATTTGGCTGTTGGAATGTTGTACTTTACGAAGAAATCTTTAGAAAAGGTTTTTGAACCCTCTAATTGAGCTGCATTTTTAGATGGACCGAAAGTTTTAATATTTTTACTCTGTAAAAAATCAGTCAAACCATCAACAAGTGGTTGTTCTGGACCAATAATGACAAGCTCTACCTTTTCTTCTAAACAAAATTTTTCTATTGAGCTAAATTCATTTAAGTTAAGTTCAATATTGCTTACTTTATCCTCAAGATGGGTTCCTGCGTTACCAGGACAGACAAAAACATGTTTGACGATATCATCTTGAGCACATTTCCAGGCCAAAGCATGTTCTCTTCCACCTGAACCAATTATCAGAACTTTCATTAGTGTCGAAAATGCCTCATTCCAGTAAACATCATTGCAATGTTGTGTTCATTTGCTGCAGCTATTACTTCTTCATCTTTTATAGACCCGCCTGGTTGAATAATTGCAGCAATTCCGCTTGAGGCTGCTTTATCTATTCCATCTCTAAATGGGAAAAATGCATCCGATGCCATTACAGCATTTTTTACTTCTAATCCTTCTTCTTTGGCTTTTAAGTTGGCAATTTCTGCACTAATGACTCTGCTCATTTGACCAGCGCCTATACCGATAGTTTGTTTATTTTTTACATAAACAATGGCATTACTTTTTACAAATTTAGCTACTTTCCATGCAAACAAAAGATCATCAAGCTCGTCGTCTGAGGGTTTTCTCTGGGTAACACATCTTAGTTCGTTGGCATCTAACTTTTTTGTATCATCATCTTGTATCAAAATACCTCCAGAGACTTTCTTAATTGTTCCTGGATAAGGATTATCTTGATCTAAATCAACTCTAAGGACTCTTATATTTTTTTTAGAAGAAAACTCTTTAATCGCATCCTTTTCATAATCTGGAGCTATTACCAATTCAACAAATTGTCTTTGATTTATTTCTTTTGCTGTTTCTTTATCTAATTTCTTATTGAAAGCAATAATTCCTCCAAACGCAGAGGTTGGATCTGTTTTAAAAGAAAGGTCATAAGCTTCATTGATTGATTTTGCCTCAGCAACACCACATGGATTAGCATGCTTAACAATAACACAAGCAGGATTACTAAATTCCCTGACACATTCCCAAGCGGCATCAGCATCTACAATATTATTATATGAAAGCTCTTTTCCTTGGATAATTTCAGCATTTGCAATATTTTTATTTTTTAAATTATCAAAAGTAAAAAGGGTTGCATCTTGATGTGGATTTTCACCATATCTAAGATTCACATTACTTGAAAAATTATAGGAATGAATATCTACAACTTCTCCCTTGAGGTAATCAGATATCGATTTATTGTAATTGGCCATTAAGGCAAATACTTTTTGAGAGAGATTCTTTCTGGTTTCATATGAAATGCCATCATTTTCATCCCACTCCCTAATAATATGACTATAGTCATTTGGATTGCATACTACGACGACATCTTTAAAATTTTTTGCAGCAGCTCGTATCATTGTCGGACCACCTATATCGATATTTTCTATCGCATCCTCAAAAGAAGAACCTTTTTTTATAGTATCTGTAAATGGATATAAATTAACAATTACTAAATCAATGGTTTCATATCCTCTCTCTTTAAGCACCTTCATATCAGATTCTCTTCTTGCAAGAATGCCTGCATGTATCTTTGGATGAAGAGTTTTAACTCTTCCATCCATCATTTCTTCAAATCCAGTAAACTCAGAAACTTCTGTAACCTTATCCGTAATTTCTTTTATTGCTTTATAAGTTCCACCAGTTGAAAGTATCTTCACATCTTTTTTAATCAAAAAAGATACAATTTCTTCGAGATTTGTTTTATCAGATAAACTTATCAGGGCTGTTTTTGGATTAACAATAATCATTGCTACTCGATTTTATATTTTTTGAGTTTTGTTCTAAGAGTTGTTCTATTTATTCCTAAAATCTTTGCGGCTTTTGATTGATTATTATTCGAAAATTGCATAACTGATCTCAAAAGAGGTGGCTCAACTTCATTTAAAACAAGTTGGTAAACATCTATTGGAGTATTTTTTTGATCAAGCTGTTTGAAATATCTTTTCATCGCTTTTCTAACTTCATCTTTAAGAGGTTTTTTAGCGTAGTTATCAAATGATTTGTTGTTATTTTTCAAAATAATTTATTTTGTGTAAAGAAGATAAAGTTTACAGTTGTTTAAAAATTGCTCAATAGTTTTTTAAAGATTAATAAATGTTTTTTTATCTTTATCAATTGAGAAATTTATGAATTCTCCATCTTCAATAGTTATTTTTACAATTGAAGTGTAGTCAGGATAAAAATATAAAAGCTTGGTTTTTGAATTTAGCTCACTTAATAATGCATTTATCACCATAAAATGAGTAAAAACAACGCTATCTTGTGAGAGTGCTTTTGTTTTAGAAATTATATTATCTTTCCACTTAACAATTTTCTCTGGCAAATCATTCTTATTCATTTGAAGGATATTCTTTAACCAGTCTTGTTTATTCTCAGGCTCAATATTTGGTGATGGTATTTCTGTGAATATATTTTCAATTATTAGCTCTTTTTCAAACTTTTTTGCTAGCGGTCTTGCTGTATTTATTGCTCTTAGTTTTGGACTTGAAATAAAAGAATAATCATCAAGCCGTTTCAGTTCAGGCCGATTAATTAATTTTTTTGATTGAGCTATACCAGTATCGCTAAGATCAGGATCATGATGATCGCCCCAAGAGCTAGAAGCCTCAGCATGCCTTATAAATATAACTTCAATAGATGCCATTTATTAATTCGCAATAGCTATAATAATAATATGAGAATTCATAGAGTATATTGTAAATCTGTATCAGGACCTAATACGAAATTTGCCTTAGATAATATACAGTCGCATCACTTAATTAAAGCTCTTCGTTTAAAAGAGGGAAGAGTTGTTGAAGTATTTGATGGAAACGGTAGCTCAGCATCGTGTGAAATAGTCTTATTAAATAATAACAAGTGTGAGCTGGAAAGAATTTCTGAAGTTAATAAAGATAATGAACCACATCGAACCCTAACAAACATAATTCCATTCATTAAAACAAATAATTTTAATTATATGATTCAAAAATTATCTGAAATTGGAGTAAATAAATTCATAATCTACAAACCTGAACTTTGCGATCAAAGTATTGCGAAAAAGGATTTAGAAAAGATAATTCAAAGATCTAAAGATATAATTATTAATGTTTGCAAGCAGTGCGGAAATAATTTCTTGCCACAAATTATTCATACAAGAAACTTAGATGAGGCTATTAATTTGATTGAAGATGACAACAACAAATATGTATTTGATACGGATGCAGAAAAATACTTTTCTTTCGAAGAGTTGGGCTCTACTTTTTCTATAACAACTATTACAGGACCAGAGTCAGGTTTCTCAGAAAAAGAATTAGACTCTATCAAGAAAAATAATATTGAAATTAGATATTTGGGTGAAAATATTCTCAAAGCAGAAACAGCTCCAATTTTTGTTTCTTCTATTGTAAAAAACCATTTTGGTAAAATTTAACCATGACTAAGAAAGTACTATTCATAACAGATACATTTGAAAATTTAAATTTCAAAAAAGATACTTCTATCCTTATGATCGAAGAAGCTCTTAAAAAAGAAATGAATGTTTTTCAGTGTGAAATAAATGATTTATTCGTAGATAACAATGATGTTTTAGTAAATTGTAGAGAGATAAATTCTTTAAGTGAAGATATTGATACAGAAGTTAAAAAAATTGATATTGACCTTAAAGATTTTAAATATTCTTTTATGAGAAAGGATCCTCCTGTTGATGAAGATTATAATAATGCTCTTCATTTACTTGATTTAGCTAAACATAATGGCTCAGTTATCCATAACAATCCATGCGCATTAAAGAAATTTAATGAAAAAGTATTTGCAACACATTTTCCTGAATTTATACCAAAAACACTTATTTCATCTAGCATTAACAAAATTAGAGCTTTTTTCGATTCGCATAAGAAAATAATTATTAAACCTCTAGATGGAATGGGAGGTACTTCAATATATAAAGTAGATGACTTAAACGAAGATAATTTAAAAATAATAAGAACTATGACAAATTCTGAAAAAACACAGATTATTTGTCAGAGTTTTATTGAGGATGTTTATGAAGGAGATTTCAGAATTCTTATAATTAATGGCAAGCCATTTCCAAAAACACTTGCAAGGATTCCAAAAGATGGAGACTTCAAGGGCAATCTTGCTGCAGGAGGGAAAGGAGTTGCTAAAGATATAACAGAAAATCAAAAGAAGATTGCCGAGGCAATTGCACCAATATTAGTTAAAAATGAGATTAGTTTTGCTGGTATAGATATAGTTGGAAAATATTTAACTGAAATTAATATTACAAGCCCAACTTGTGCAAGAGAAATTCTTGATCAAACACAGATGAATCCTATAGAAGAATACTTTAAAGGCTTATGAGTATTTTTTCCTCGACAGAAACTATTAGTAGACGTTCTTTAACTTTTAATAAATCTTTTATGATTTCGCTATTAATTCATCTGTTATTAATTTTTGGAATTTCAATTACCACATACTATAAATTACCAATTTTTAAAGAATCTCCAATAATTAACGTTAAATTCGCTAATTCAAATCAAGATTTAATTACTAAAACTAATTTGGGTGATTCATTTAGTTCGGATTTAGATTTATCAATCTCTCAGAATGGAAACATAAGCTCATCAAAGAAAACATTACAACCATATAAAGTAAAAAAACTTCAGGCAAATTCTGTTGTTAATACTGAGGAAGCCGTATATTTAAATTTATGGCAAAGACAAATAGAAACTACTGGAGACAATATAATTTCAGAGAGTAAAATTTTCTTGGATGGCAGAGTGCAGATTATGGCTACTATAGATGTTTATGGGAATTTAGTTAAATCAGAAATTCTTATTTCATCAGGGGATAAGGCAATTGATGACATGGCTATTAATATTTTAAAAGAGTCAGCTCCTTTTGCTCCTTTTAACAAAACCATGTCTAACGAATATAGCGTTCTTGAAATAGTTCGTGACTGGAATTTTTCGATTAATTAAATGCAAATAGTCGCTTTTGATTATGGTGAGAAAAAAATAGGCGTTGCTGTTGGACAAACTGAAACTAATACTTCTTCACCATTACAAATTATTTTTAATAATAATGATCAAGTTAACTGGAATGAGATTAGTGTTTTGTTAGATGAATGGAAGCCTGAACTTATTATTATTGGTAAGCCACTAAATATGGATGGCACTGATAGTGAAATAATGAAAAAAGTTGAGAAGTTCGTTAAACATTTAAAAACTATTTACCATGCACAATATGAATATATTGATGAAAGATTAACCACATTCGAGGCTAAAGAAATTCTCGTTGAAAATAAATCTGATATCGTAGATGCTAATGCAGCAAAAATATTAATTGATAATTGGTTTAATAAAGAATTATAAGTATGTCTATTCCTTCAACATTTATAGATCGTTTATTGTCTTCAATAAACATAGTTGATGTCATTGGAAGAAGATTAACTCTCGAGAGAAAAGGTGGTGCTTATTGGGCCAAGTGTCCTTTTCATGGCTCTGGTGAGGAAAGAACAGCTTCCTTTAAGGTATATGAGGAAACAGGTACCTATCATTGCTTTGGATGTAAAGAGTCAGGAAATGCAATTCATTTTTTAAGAAAACATGATGGCTTGGATTTTTTAGAAGCTGTTGAAACACTTGCAACTCAGGTTGGAATGGAGATACCAAAGCAGGAGGCACCTGTAGATACTTCTAATGCTTCAAAGATTAACAATCGTGCCTCTCAAGTATTTTACGAACAACTTAAATCAGATCAGGGTAAGAAAACAATCAAATACTTAAAGGAAAGAGGAATATCCGGAGAAACAGCAAAATTTTTTCAATTAGGTTATTCATCTAATAAAAAACCTACACTTTATGAAAATCTTAAAAATGAATTTAAGGAAATAGATTTAGATGAATCAGGACTATTTGGTAAAAACGACGACGGCGAATATTACGATAGATTTAGAGACAGACTTATGTTTCCAATTAGAAACATTAAAGGAGAGTGCATTGCATTTGGAGGTAGGCTTTTATCAGACAAAAAAGATCAGGCAAAATATCTTAATTCACCAGAAACAAAAACATATAAGAAAAAATATGAACTATACGGTTTATATGAAATAAGAGAAATCAACAAAAGACCTGAATCTATATTTCTTGTTGAAGGATATATGGATGTTATTGGATTATTTCAACATGGTATAAAAAATGCTGTTGCCTCATCAGGAACAGCTTTTACCCAAGAGCAACTAAGAAAAATTTTAAGTTACACAAATACTATTTATATTGTTTTTGATGGTGATGAAGCCGGATATAAAGCCTCTTGGAGAGCGGTTGAAAATGCATTACCTCTTTTAAGAGAGGATACTAGAATTAGTTTTATTTTTTTGGAGCCGGATGAAGATCCAGATAGTTATGTGAGTAGTAATGGAAAAGATGCTTTCTTAAATTTAGCAAAAGAAGCTAAATCATTTTCCGATTTCTTTTTTGATTATGTTAAAGATCAAGATGATTTATCGACACTGGAAGGAAGATCGATGATGGCAAAATTTGCATTACCTCTGGTGAATAAAATTTCAAATGATACTTTAAAGGAAGCATATATTAATGAAGTATCAAAAATATGTGATCTTGATTTTTCAAAATTAATTCAAGGAGAATCAAAATCTAAAATAGTTTCTTCTACAAAAAAAGAAGAAGTTAAGGAATCAACAAACACAGTTTTAAGGAAATCTGTGTTGGGAATTTTTACAGCGCTTATACAACATCCAAGATTATCTTCAATTAATGAGTTTTCATTAATTACTCATGACTCAAAATTTAATTTTATTAATGATATTAAAAACTTATATCAAGACTCTCCAGATTCAAATCCATCAATTATTTTTGAGAAGATAGAATCAGAAAGAATTAAAAATATTTTTGGTGAGGCTTTAGTATCAGAAGTTAAATTATCGGAGGAGGACGCCAACTCGATGATTAAAGATTGTCTTAAAATAATCTCTCAAACAAACTCTGAAAGAGAAGAAATTTTAAAAGAAAAGTATAATATGCAAGAGCTAACATCTGCAGAAAAAAGAGAATTACAACAAATTATTCTAAAAAAAGATAAAATGTCGCAGGATGAAGAAGCTTTGATAAAAAATTTAAGCTCTATTTAGATTGATTTTTGCTAATCAATCCATAAATAAAGGGGACAAAAGAGGATTTTTCTGTGGATAAATTAAACCAAAAAGGCTCAAAGATTGCTGAGCTTATCGAAAAAGGAAGAGAACAAGGTTATCTAACATATTCAGATGTTAATGATCATCTTCCTGATGATATATCTGATCCAGATCAAGTAGATGAAATCATTGGAATGATTAATGATTTAGGTCTGCAAGTGCATGAAACAGCACCCGATGCTGATACATTAATGTTAGCAGAATCTGAAGATTCTGATGATATTGCTCTCGAACAAGCAGCAGAAGCTTTAGCAGCTGTAGAAAATGAAACTGGAAGAACAACTGACCCGGTTAGAATGTATATGAGAGAGATGGGAACAGTTGATCTTCTTACTAGAGAAGGCGAAATTGAGATCGCTAAAAGAATAGAAGAAGGAATGAGAGACCTTCTTAATGCAAGTGTAATGTATCCAAAAACAGTTGAATATGTTTTACATTATTTTCAACTTGTAAAAGATGGTGAAAAGAAAATAAATGATTTTCTTACAGGATTCCTAGAAGAAATGGAAGAAGTTCCATCAGCAGGACCTGGAAGTCAAAGAGCTAAAGAAGAAGCCGAAGCTGCTGAGTCATCTGATGAAGAAGGATCATCGGGACCAGATATGAAAGAGGTCCAAAAAAGAATGACCAGCCTTAAACGCCAATTTAATAAAACAACAAAAGTTATTGATAAAAAGGGCAAACACTCTAAAGAAGCCAATGCTGAATTTAAAAAACTTGGTGAAATATTTCAGTTTTTAAAATTTAGTCCAAGAATGTTTGAGGATATAGCTGCAATTGCTAGACATGGACTTAATAGCATCAGAGAAAAAGAGAAGTTTATTCAAACTCAATTAGTAAAAAATGCTCGTATACCGAGAAAAGATTTTCTTGCCCTATACCCAGACAATCTTACTAAAGTTAGATGGGTAGATGGCTTGATGAAAGAAAAGAAATACAAGAAAGATCTTTTAGAAAAAGTAAAACAAGATGTTGTTATTGCCCAGAAAGATATATTAGAAATTGAGAATAAAGTTGGCCTTAGCGTTAAAGAAATAAAAGAAATTAATAGAAACATGTCTATGGGCGAAACAAAAATGAGAAGAGCCAAAAAAGATATGGTCGAAGCTAACTTAAGACTAGTAATATCTATTGCAAAAAAATATACCAATAGAGGACTGCAATTCTTAGATTTAATTCAAGAGGGCAACATTGGGCTTATGAAAGCAGTTGATAAATTTGAATATAGAAGAGGTTATAAGTTTTCTACATATGCAACCTGGTGGATTAGACAAGCTATAACAAGATCAATTGCTGATCAGGCCAGAACCATAAGAATCCCAGTACATATGATTGAAACAATTAACAAACTTAATAGAGTTTCTCGTCAAATGATGCAAGATATGGGAAGAGAGCCAACTCCTGAAGAGTTGAGTAAAGAGCTTGATATGCCAGAGGACAAGGTAAGAAAAGTTCTTAAAATTGCAAAAGAGCCAATTTCAACTGAAACACCAATTGGAGATGATGAAGATTCAAGTCTAGGTGATTTCATTGAAGATACAGTTATTGAATCTCCATTAGAAAATGCTACTGAGGAAAGTTTACACTTTGCTACTGATGATGTGCTTGCATCGCTAACAGCAAGAGAAGCAAAAGTTTTAAGAATGAGATTTGGTATTGGCATGAATACTGATCACACTCTTGAAGAGGTTGGTAAGCAATTTGATGTTACAAGAGAGAGAATCAGACAAATTGAAGCTAAAGCTTTGAGAAAGTTAAGACATCCTAGTAGATCAAGTCATCTTAAAAGCTTCTTAGACGAATAATTTATTTCCAGTTTCCTTTTCTTCCAGAGAGATCCCAATGAATTCTACTCCACATGAGTTGAATTCTTCTTTTAATGTATCTTTTAGCAAAAAAACTTGAGTAGTTTGGAAGAGGAATAAATGCTTGCGAGCCTAAACCGTCAATGATTTTAATATTGATTTTTTCGTTTTGCTGACTAATAACAAGATTATGAGGTATAAGATTTTTCGTTAGTATTAAATGTTTTTCTAGCCAAGTTTGAAACTCTTCTATAGCTAACTTTATTTCCTCAGTAATACCTTCTCTAAAAAGATATGTTTCAAGTGTTTCAGCTATTTCTCCATTATTTGTTATTAACTCAGTCTCAGAAGCCATACCAATATTTGTTTCTGTCATGCCATACCATTTGGCTAAATGTGTCCACATATCAGGATCATCATTTTTGAGTGCCTTTTGATTATATGCTTCTTGTTCTCTTAAATTATCATCAAAGCTTTCTAGAGATCTAAATCTTTTATACCAAGACTTATTTTTTTTAATTTTTTCAAGCAATCCTGGATGAATTACTTTTAGACATCTATTTGGATTATCAGGGTGTACAAAACATATTCGATTGCCACCTTCTGCGAAAGGGGTTACATCATCCAGATTAATCATAATAAGATAATAACCTATTCGTTTTATTTGAAAAGTTTAAGGCTTCCTTAATATATTAATTCTTATATAATTACACGCTCTTTGTTCTTTAGAACATTGGGCCTGTAGCTCAGTTGGTTAGAGCAGTGGACTCATAATCCATTGGTCGGAGGTTCGAGTCCTCCCGGGCCCACCATTACTGTCTTACTTCTGCATAAACCCTACTCGTACCATCTCTAAAAAGGATGAGCACATCATAAGGCATATAACGATCTTCAACTTCCATGCCAGGAGACCCAAGAGGCATACCTGGAACTGATAATCCAATAGCTTCTGGATGATCTTCTGAAAGAAATTGTTTTATGAATTTACTAGGAATATGACCTTCAAAGATGAATCCATCAGAAGATACTGCTGTATGACATGATCTATATTGAGGTTCAATGTTATATTTTTCTTTTATTTTCATTAGGTTTTGATGATCTTGGCCATAAGCAGTAAAACCGTTTTCCTCAACATGCTCCATCCACATTTTGCAGCAACCACATGTAGGTGTTTTATGAACTAAAAGCATTTGTTCAGAGTCAAGATCTGGGATATCGTCTTCAGATACCACAAAGGGCACAAATATAATTACGAATAATATATATAAGAATTTTTTTATCATTTCAACATTTTATTCTTTTTATATGAGAGAATCTAGATATGAAAATGATGATAATTTTAGTTCTTATTTTTGGGTTATTTAGCTGCATACCTTTTGTTCCAATAATTTAATTTTTATAAAAAATTTATCTTTTTTAGTAACAAAAAAATCATAAAAAATTTTGATTTACAAAGTAAAAAACTGATGATAAATTGACTGAAATTGTTGCATATATCGGGGAGGGAATATGACACATCCAAATCATCCAAATGTAGATCAAAGTGATCGAGTAGTACCTATAAACTTAAGACAAAGTGGCAGAACGCCTACCGAACTTCTTATATCAACTAGAGTAAGAAAATCGCCATTTTGGCATTTATCTCATGAAGCAGGTTGTTGGAGAGCAACTGTATATAACAGGATCTATCATCCAAGAGGTTATGTAAAACCAGAGGATGGAGGTGCTATGGTCGAATATGAAGCATTGGTCAATAGAGTAACAATGTGGAATGTTGCTGTAGAGAGGCAAATAAGAGTGAAAGGTCCTGATGCTGAGGCATTTACAGATTTTGTTATTACTCGTGATGCAACAAAAATCGAACCAATGCATGGTAAATATGCAATCTTATGCAATGAGAAGGGTGGCATACTTAATGATCCAGTTTTATTAAGACTATCTGAGGACGAGTTTTGGTTCTCAATATCAGACAGCGATTTATTACTTTGGATGCAAGGTGTCAATGTTGCGAAAAAATTTAATGTAGAAATAGATGAAATTGATGTCTGTCCTCTTCAGATACAAGGACCTTTGTCCGAGGATCTAATGGCAAAGCTAGCAGGTGAAGAGCTTAGAGATGTTCCATATTATGGTCTCATGGAAGCTAACATCAATGGTGCTGACTGCGTTATAAGTCAGACAGGATTTACTGGCGAAAAGGGTTATGAAATTTATGTTCGTGATACGCATGAGAATGCTGAAAAAGTCTGGAATAAAGTTCTAGAAGATGGCGAAGAGTTTGGTCTAATGGTAATTGCTCCTGCTCACCATAGAAGAATTGCTGCGGGGATTTTGTCATGGGGTCAAGACTTGGATCATGAAACTTCACCTTTTCAAGTTAATTTAGCTTACCAAGTACCTCGTAATAAAAAGTCAGACTATATTGGAAAGGCAGAACTAGAAAGACAAAGAGATGTTATTGATAGCGGTGATGCTCCATTCAAAATGAAAATGGTTGGAATTACCTTAGGGGGTAAAGAAATCACAGACTATGCTCCTGATTTTTGGCTTGTTGCTGACACTGATGGAAATGATATGGGATATGTTACCTCTCCATGGTGGTCGCCAGAGCTTGAAACTAATATTGCGCTTGCATGGGTTCCATGGTCCTCTTCTGAGGTAGGGACTAAATTGCTAGTGAAATTACCTGATGAATATTCGGTAACTCCAGGTGAGCCAGTTGAAGGCGAAGTTGTTGATGTACCATTTAGAGAATCAGTCAATCCAAACAAACGTGAGGTTGAAGCAGCTAAAGGAAAAGATTTCGCTGAATAAGATTTTTAAATGAAGCGAAAGTTATGTAAATAATTTTCGCTTCACATTACAGAATGCGTTTTTTATTAATTCTAATTCTATCAATACCGCTTTATTCTCAAAGCTCAAAAGTATTATGTGAATTAAATGGAGAATATTCAGTAACTTATAAAGACATAAAAAAAACTTATCTTGCTGAGGGCATTGAGCTTTTTAGAAATTTAGCTAGACAAACTCAACAATCTCTTTTTTTATTGAGAAGGGCAAAAACTAATTTTGCTGAAGAAGATTGGGAAAAAAATTCTTTATATGTAGTTCAATATTGGGATGTTGATTCTGCTGAAGAAACATACAAATCTCTTACTCATACACTAGAACCTGCTCCAGCATGGATCAACGAAGACGCAAAATGGTATGTCGAAACAAAGGATACTGGAATTGCTGTTACTCATACCATGGAAGTTGAAGAAGAGCATCCATTATTTCCAGAATATAAAGTAGAAGTATATAAAATTACAAACAGCTTCAATTGGTTTACAGGAAAAGGCCAAATTTATGGAGACATATGGCTTAAAAAGAAAGACGAATCAAAAGGCAAAAATCCTAAAATTGAAATCTTTGCAAATGGTAAATGCGAGCAACAAAAGAAAAAGTTCTAATTTTTTAATAAAAATACAAAAATATCTTTAAAATATCATTAATGATTTCTGTTGATATTAATGAAATAAAGAAGGCTTTTGTATTATTCATTAATGTTGAATCTTTAAATAAAAAAACAAAATTAGAAAATGCTTTTGATGAGTTTGAAAGTCTTGTTGTTTCATCTGGATTAATTATCCAAGATATTAAATTTTTAAAACAAACTACTCCAGTAATTAATACATTCATAACTAAAGGAAATCTTGAAAACTTAAAGAATCAGATCATAAATAGCGATGTTGAAATAATAATAATTAACCATGAACTTTCTGCTTCTCAAACAAGAAATTTAGAAAAGTTTTTTAACAAGAGGGTTATTGATAAAACTGAACTTATTTTAGATATTTTTGCTACAAGGGCTTCTTCGCACATTGGCAAATTACAAGTTGAACTTGCGCAACTTAAACATCTCTCAACAAGACTTATAAGAGGTTGGACTCACCTTGAAAGACAAAAAGGTGGAATAGGTTTAAGAGGCCCTGGTGAAACTCAGTTAGAAACTGACAGAAGGCTTATAAATAAGCGAATTAAAAGACTTAATCAAAGACTTGAAAAATCACACAAACAAAGAGAGATCAATAGATATTCAAGAAAAAAAAGTAGAAATAAATTAGTAGCATTAGTTGGATATACGAATGCAGGAAAAACAACTTTATTTAATAAATTGACCGAAAGTTCTCAACTAGCTGAAGATAAATTATTTGCAACATTGGACTCAGTTACAAGAAAAAACAAGGATCCAAAACATGGTCCAATACTATTCTCAGATACAGTTGGTTTTATCTCAGATTTGCCAACCCAATTGGTAGAGTCTTTCAAGGCTACTTTAGATGAACTTAAAACTGCTGATCTTTTATTGCATATTGTGGACAGCCATGATGTTGATTACAAAATAAAAATTAAGGAAGTTAACAATATTTTAAATGACATAGGAGTTATGAACATTCCTCAAATTATTGTTAACAACAAATGTGATTTAATTGATGCTTCAAAATTAGATATCTTAAAGTTCAAAAAAAACGAGCAAGTATTTATTTCTGCTCAAGATGACAATGAATTTAAAGATTTAAGAGCAAAAATTAATAATGTTCTTTTTAATGGGGTATATCATGGATGGATTTCTATGGAAAATAATATGGGGAATATTAGATCTTCACTTTTTGATATGGGGTGCGTTAAAGAAGAAAAAGTTTCTAAATGTGGAAAGATGTTAGCCAAGATAAGAATTGGTAATGATGAGTTAGATGAATTACTCGACTTAAAAGGTTTTGAACTTTGTGCTGATGAGGATATACTTTTAAAATCCATATAAGCTAGGCTAAATAAATGAATAAATTAAATAATCTTCTTGAATCTATAGCAAAACCTTTAATGCCAATTACACCTTGGTTACTTAGATTAGGATTAGGTATCTCATTTATTCTTCATGGATTAGGTAAATTTCCATTACCTCCAGAAAGAATGGTTACTTGGTTCGAAAGCATGGGTTACATGTATCCAGAACTAGTTACTAGTTTAGTTGCATTAGGTGAGGTTGGTGCAGGTGCTGGAATTATTTTAGGTGGGTTGCTTAATAACAAAGTTGGTGACTTAATAACAAGATTATCCGGTGGAGCAGTTGGTGTAATAATGATAGGAGCTATTTTGATCGCTCATTCTGATTGGCTAGTGACTAAAAAGCTATTTATGAGTGAGCAAATATTTTTATTTCTTCTAGGAACCTATTTCGCCATAAGAGGCAATAAATAGCTATATTCTAAAATTTTTCTTCAAATAATTATTGATTGATAAAAAAATTTATATATTTTTTTGTATTTCTACTTGCAAATCTAAATGAGAATCATTATCATTCTCATTCATGAAAGCTACTTTATTGGTCATTCCCCTAAAAGTGTGCAGTTTTCTGATTTTTTAATCAAAAATCTTTAGGCGAAAAAGGTAGCTTTCATTTTAATTTTGTTAGGAAAAAATATGAACAAAATAATGACTAGATTTTTCGATGATATATTTTCAATATTTTTTATCGGTGCCCTTTTAATATCATCATTCGTTGTCTCTCAAGAAAATGATGAAGATATTGAAGAAATTGTTGTAAAAGGTAATGTACTTTATTCTGATCAGGTAACTGCTTTAAAGACTCCTGTACCAGTTTTGGATGTTCCACAAACCGTATCAATTGTCACTGATGATGATATTCGTAAACAAGGCTTCAGACAAATTGGAGACATTGTTAGGTATACACCAGGCGTTAATACATCTCAAGGTGAGGGACATAGGGATGCAGTAGTGTTTCGTGGAGTAAGATCTACAGCTGACTTTTTTCAAGATGGAACAAGAGATGACGTTCAATATTATCGTTCTCTTTATAATGTTGAACAGGTTGAAATCCTAAGAGGACCTAATGCGCTTTTATTTGGAAGAGGTGGTACTGGTGGAGTTATTAACAGGGTATCGAAAAAAGCTGTAATTGGTGAAGAATTTGGTGCTGTTGATTTTGGTTTGGATGATTTTGGGGGAAATGATTTAGTAATAGATAGCAACGTTCAGATCAATGATACCTCCGCATTCAGAATAATGTTTCACTCTGACACATTAAAGAATCATAGAGATTACTATGATGGAGATAGAATAGGATTTAATCCAACACTTAAAGTAATAATGAGTGATAAAACTACTCTAGATTTCTCATATGAACATGCAGATCATGAAAGATTTATTGATAGAGGTATTCCTACTGAAAATGGCTCACCAGTAAAAAGATTTGCTGGAATTACTTTTGGAGACAGTAAAGGAGACAATCTTCAAACTCTTGAGGCAGATATTTTCAGAGCAACCCTGAGTACAGTATTTTCTGACACAAGAAAAGCTAATCTTCAAATAGTCTCTAGCGAGTTTGAAAAAATGTATAAAAACTATTATGCATCTGGATATACTGCAGGAGCGACTGTGGTAACTATGGATGGATATCTTGATCCAACTGAACGTGAAAATACAATCATAAGTGGTAACCTAGTAAATGAAATACAAATTGGATCAGCAACTCATACAATGTTATTCGGTGCTGAAATTATTGATACAACAAACAATAATTATCGTTACAACACATACTTTAGTAACACTAAGGATGATAATGAAGTATTTAATATTACAGATCCAATGGACTTTACAGTTAATGCTGCTGGCCAGGCATCAACAAATGACTATACTGCAGACTTAAAGAGTAAAACTAAATCTGATATAGAAGTAACATCAATTTATTTCCAAGATCAAATAGATGTTTCTGATAATTTAAAATTAATGATCGGTGGTCGTCATGACACTTTTGACATTACTGTTACTGATATTAAAAATAGTTCTGCGCAATCCAGAGAAGATAAAGAGTTTTCTCCAAGAGCTGGGATTGTTTATAAGCCAAAAGAAAATGTCTCTTGGTACTATAGCTATAGTGAAAGCTTCCTTCCAAGATCTGGAGAGCAATTTAAAGCATTGTCTGCCAGTAGCGCCGCACTTGATCCTGATGTATACGAAAGTAGTGAAATTGGTGTCAAAGTTGCGCTATCAGATGACCTTAGTTTGACAGCTGCATATTTTGACAGTGAACAAACAAGAGCTGCTAGAGATAGTGAAACCGGAGAAACTAATGAAATTGTTGGTTTACAAGTTGATGGTATGGAACTTGAGTTGAAAGGAAGTGTATCTGAAAAAATGGATATTGTTCTTGGCTTGACTAAAATGAGTGGTAAAACTGGTAAAGGTGGTGAGCCACGAGAAATACCTGATCATATGATTTCATTATTTGCTACTAATCAGGTATCAGACAAGCTTGGTTGGTCTTTGGGCTTAACCAGACAAGGAGAGTCAGCAATTGGAAATGATAAGCCTGGAAATCTTCTTCCAGCATATACAAGAGTAGATTTTGCTGCTTACTATATGATTGCTGATGATTTAAGTGTGCAAATGAATATTGAGAATTTAAATGATACTTTATATTTTCCTCATTCTCACAGTAGACACCAGGCTTCAGTTGGTGAACCCTTAAACGTTAGGTTCTCTATAAGTAAGACTTTCTAAAGTTCTTGGGAGAGGGGTGTTATAAAGTACCCCTAAAAATAAAGAAAGGGCAATACAATTGCCCTTTTTTTTGAAGTAGAATAATCAATATGAAAAATTATTTAAAATATGACGACGTTAAAGTTTTTAAGTATGACAACTTAGTTCTTGCTGTCATATATACCATTGGTCATATTTTAATAGCCATGACATGCAACAGAATCATTACCGGAGCTACATTAGATATGGCTGCCGCAGATGCATTTGTAGAGCCTATTATTAATGGATTTTGGTTTTATTTTCTTCTTGTAGTTTTAAAGAATCTCATTACAAAAAGATTAGATAATATGCCGACAAAAATTTTTAGTTCGCAAAATGTTGGAATTTATCTTGCAGTAATATATACAATAGGCCACATATTAATCGCAATGACATGTAACAGGCTGCTAACTGGTGCGCCCTTGAACCTAGCCGCTATAGATGCAATAGTTGAACCTGTGGTTAATGGATTTTGGTTTTATCTATTATTTGAGGTTTTTAATATTTATAAACAAAACGTTGTTGCTAGTGCTTCGGGCAGAAGCAGTAAAAATCCAAATACTGAACAATTAAAATCTTCTAAATTAGCTCCGATCAATAATAAAAAGAATTTAGATTAAATATACAAAAAAATATTCTTTAAAGTACAATATTGCAACCTAATGTGGGGCTATAGCTCAGCTGGGAGAGCACCTGCTTTGCAAGCAGGGGGTCCGCGGTTCGATCCCGCGTAGCTCCACCATTTAAATATACTTTTAGTACTTTTTTTTTGATTTTTTTATAGTATATTTATTATTAGAAACTTTCTTTTTGCATATTTTTATAACATAAGGAGATTATTAGATGACTGATAAATCAGAAGGTAAATGTCCTGTAATGCATGGGGCAATGACAACAAATAGTTCAAGTGGAACTTCAACAAGAGACTGGTGGCCAAATCAGCTGAACCTCAATATATTGCATCAACACGACAAAAAATCGAATCCTATGGATGAAGATTTTGATTATAGAGAAGAGTTTAAAAAAATAGATTATGAAGCTCTTAAGAAGGATTTAAATGAATTAATGACAGATTCACAAGATTGGTGGCCTGCAGACTACGGTCACTATGGACCATTTTTCATTAGGATGACTTGGCATGCTGCTGGTACCTATAGAAACACAGATGGCCGAGGCGGCGGTGGCACTGGCGCTCAACGTTTTGCTCCACTGAATAGTTGGCCTGATAATGGTAATTTAGATAAAGCTAGAAGGTTATTGTGGCCAATTAAACAAAAATATGGGAAACAAATTAGCTGGGCAGATTTATTAATACTAGCTGGAAATGTAGCAATTGAATCCATGGGTGGAACTACCTTCGGATTTAGTGGTGGCAGAGCAGATATTTGGGGTCCAGAAGAGGATATTCATTGGGGCGTTGAATCAGAATGGCTTGAAAATAAAAGATATAAGGGTGAAAGAGAACTAGATAACCCCCTTGCAGCTGTTCAGATGGGGCTAATATATGTTAACCCGCAAGGACCAGATGGAAATCCAGATCCTTTAGCAAGTGCTCATGATATTAGAGAAACATTTGGAAGAATGGCAATGAATGATGAAGAAACTGTTGCTCTTGTTGCTGGAGGCCATACTTTTGGAAAAGCACATGGGGCTGGAGCAGAAGATCATGTTCAATCAGAACCAGAAGGAGCTCCATTAGAGGAAATGGGATTTGGATGGACAAGCACATATGCATCTGGAGTAGGTAGCGACACAATAACTAGTGGTATTGAAGGAGCGTGGACTGCAAATCCTACTCAATGGGATAATGGATATTTTGATTTATTATTTGGTTATGAATGGGAATTAACTAAAAGTCCTGCAGGAGCTCACATTTGGCATGCTGTTGGTCAAACTGAAGAAGATATGGCTCCGGATGCTGAAGATGCTTCAAAGAAAGTTCCAACAATGATGACAACTGCTGATATGGCTTTAAGAGAAGATCCAAGTTATAAGAAAATTTCAAAAAGATTTCATGAAAATCCTGACGAATTTGCAGATGCTTTTGCACGAGCATGGTTTAAACTTCTTCACAGAGACATGGGTCCAAAGTCGAGATACATGGGTCCAGAAGTTCCTAATGAAGAATTAATATGGCAGGATCCAGTTCCTTTAGGCAATTCTAATTACGATATTGAAAAAGTAAAAGAAATGATTAGTAAGTCAGGTTTATCAATTCAGGAAATGGTGGAGACTGCTTGGGCAAGCGCATCTACATATAGAGGCTCTGACATGCGAGGAGGAGCTAATGGCTCAAGAATAAGATTAGCTCCGCAAAAAGATTGGGAAGCCAATAATCCGAGTCAACTTAGTAAAGTCTTGGATATATACGAATCAATTTCAAATGAAACAGGCGCCTCAGTTGCTGATGTTATAGTATTGGCTGGTAATCTTGCTATAGAAAAGGCTTCAGGTGTAGTAGTTCCATTTACTCCTGGAAGAGGTGATGCATCTCAAGAACAAACTGATATAGAATCATTTGAAGTTCTAGAACCAAAGTCGGATGCCTTTAGGAATTATCATGCAAAAGGTGTAAATACATCTCCTGAGGAAATTATGCTTGATAAAGCTCAATTACTTGGCCTTACGGCACCAGAAATGACAGTGCTTGTTGGTGGTTTGAGATCTCTGGGCATAAGTTCAAACGGATATGGATTATTTACCGAGGATTCAAATAAATTAAGCAATGACTACTTTAAAACTCTGCTGGATATGTCTGTTCAATGGAAACCTAATGGAACAGGAAATTCTTATGAGGCATTTGATAGAAAATCTGGAGAAAAGGTTAGAACTGCATCAAGATCTGATCTTGTTTTCGGTTCAAATTCACAATTAAGAGCAATTGTTGAGGTATATGCTGAGGATGATTCCTCAGATAAGTTCGCAAAAGACTTTATATGTGCCTGGAATAAAGTTATGAATGCTGACAGATTTGATATTCAGTAATTTAAGTTTTTAAAGTTCGCATATTTAACAGTGACTGGAAAAAAAGTATTCCAGTTACTGTTATAACATTACAACTAAGCTGAGCTAATAGTAATTTTGAAGAAATTAAGACCATGTTTATTGGGTCATATGTGAATATTACTAGAATGCTTAATATCGAAAACAACAAAATAAGCTGATAAGCAATTCTCTTTCCATGCATCAAATATCCAGTTAAAGATGCTAGAGTAACTAAGGATACTCCAAATAAACAAATTTCAAAGTACGAAAGTAAAGGCGCATTTATAAAGACAAGATTGAAGACTGTTGTTGTAAATAATATTTGCGTAACACTAAAAATCTTAATGTCAGTACTTATTGTAGGATTAAATTTTTTGTAAAAGTCTTTTGGATCTTTTTCCTCAATACAATCCTCAGGTCTCCAATATGTTTCTGCAAACCATACTTTAATCTTATCTTTCCATAACTTAGTTTTGATAGTGTCTTTTATCATTATTGAAAAAACTTGAAAATTAGCCCAAATAGGATTCCAACTGTTCAGAGGTGTTGCCGTACCATAAACAGGCTTGAGCTCTTCTCTTTGTGGAGTATAAGTCCCAAACATCCTATCCCAAATTATGAAAACACCTCCATAATTTGCATCTATGTATTCTTTATTTTTTGCGTGATGAATGCGATGATTCATTGGCGTGATAAATATTTTTTCAAGAAAACCAAGATGCCCTATGTGTTCTGTGTGAACCCAAAATTGATAAACTAAATTAATACCTGCTACAGTTACGAATACTTCACCAGGGACTCCAATTAGCATCATTGGTGTATAGAAGATCCATTTCCATAGCCAGCCTGTGCTAGTTTGTCTCAAGGCAGTTGCTAAATTGTAATCTTCTCCATGATGATGAACGCTATGCGTAGCCCATAAAATCTTTACTTCATGATGCATTCTATGCATCCAGTAGTATGACAAATCATACAAAAGAAAGGCAGCTATCCAGGTAAAAGGATTCTTAACAGATAAAAGTCCCAGGTTAAGATACTTACTGATATATATAAATATTGCACTCTGAACTCCAAAATTTAGCATAACAGGAAATCTACTTATCATTCCTAAAGAAATACTCGTTAATGTATCATTCAAACGATATGTATTTTTGCCAATAAATAAACCGTAAAAATATTCTATTATTATTAATACAAAGAAAGCTGGGACAGCTAGTGTAATAATTATTGATTTATCTGTTAATACTTCCATTTTCTATAAAAATTTTTCTAATCTGATTGAATAGATCTTAATGCACCAAGTACATTACCATATTCTCTGTTTTCTTTAAATACACCACTAATATTAGCAAGTTTTAACCTATCTTCAATACCATTTTTAATAACTTTATTTAAAGATGTTCTCCCCAAGAAATAAACCTTATTTTCATTACACAAAAGAGCATTAAGATAAGATATTGTTCCAATAACTTCCCCAATCATATTTGAAAGAGATGCAGCAGCATCTTCTTTGGAATTATTTTTATTATTTTTTGCTTTGCCAAAATTTGAGGCAGTAATTTCTGGATATAAAGATCCAATTTCATTTACAACATCTCCAATCAAAAAATCTAACTCTTTTCTATCTCCTTTTTTAGCCAATTCCTCTATATCTTTTGCATTTTCAGTACTTATTAAATATTTTGATAAGCCCTGTAATGTTCCACCTCCAACTGATATTCCTCCCAAGTGATTAAATTTACCGTTATTATGATGAATACATGCAGTCCCAGTTCCAGCACTTACGGCTACAAAAGACTCTTCAGAAATATCATATAAATCGATCGCACCAAGGCCTATTGCATCTACTTCATTAATCTTAATGATGGGAACATCTTTATATGTTTCACCTAAATTACTAGATTTACCACCAGTTACTCCAATTTTATGCAAATTAACAAAATCTAAATCAATTTCGTTAAAGATATAATCAATAAAATCATCTGTTATTGATCTAGACGGAAATGAATAGAATATATCATCACCATTTTGATTAACTACTACATCTGTGTTTGTTATTCCAAAATCAATAGCAACAAACATTTTTTAAACTTTATTCTAAAAAAGTTGCAGGCCAAGCCATTGGGAATTGTTGTTGTGGATTGAACACACTATCGCCAACTGCTGGGAATGCTTTTGAAGCAGCTTCTATTTCTTTTTCACTGATATATTCACTTGGAGTTAACCTGAAAACATCAAGACCTCTAGTTATTTCAGTGCCGTAGATAAAACCATCGTAATAATATGTTGACCAATACCCACCAGTAATCAATATATCCTCAAGGATAGGACCTCTATCAAAATAAGCAATTTCTTTAGGCATAGAAGAGTCGGTAAAGTCCATTATAGAAATACCACCTTGATACCATGCTTGAACAAATATATCTCTATTAGGTATTGGGATAATTGATCCATTATGAGCAACGCAGTTTTCAGTTTCTAACTGAGGTGCTGGCATTTTGTAATGACTTTTGAAGACCAATTTTTTATCAACAATATCATAAATAGCGTCTGCTCCCCAGTCTAAAGGATCCCATGCACGGCATCTTGCTCGACCACCGCCACCCCATTCATCAGTAAAAATTACTTTTGTGCCATCATTGTTAAATGTTGCAGAATGCCAATAAGCAAAACCAATATCAGTTACAACATCAAGCCTTTCAGGGTTATAGGGATCAGTTATATCAAATAAGATTCCATTACCAGAACACGCGCCAGCAGCTATATTTGCAGATGGGAAAACCGTAATATCATGACATTGATTGGTCGAGTTTGTATCTTGGGTATCATCACCATGGTCACCACCTCGCCATAATCCTGCAACATTACCAGTTTCCAGGTCCATGAAGACTCTTGGACTTTTAACAATTTTAGATCTCGAAGGGTTTTTAATTGGTATTTCAATAATATCAATCGAAAAATAGGAAGAGCCTCCACCGTCCCAGCCGAAACAATCTTCTTTTTCTTCTGTATCTCTAACTCTTCCAGTTCCAGAGTTATAAACTATGATTTTTTTTCTATCACTAGATACCACAGAGTGGGTATGTGAGCCTCTGCAGGTTTGAACAGCTCCAACTTGTTTGGGCTTATATAAATTAGATATATCAAAGATTCTAATACCTCTAAATCTTTCAGGACTTGAATCACTATTTACCCCCTCAAGTCCACAATCTATTCTACTTCTGTTTTCTTCTACAGACATAATCAAAAGATTTCCAACAATTGAAACATCTCCTTGACCGCCTGGACATACAACTGATGAGATTAGACTAGGAATGCCATCATTCCCTAGTTCGTATATATTAAATCCGTGATAACTTCCAGCAACAAGAATATTATCTTTAAAAGCCATATCAGTATTTGCAAAAGACAACATTGGTGATCTTAAAGATCTAGAAATTTCTGCAGTAGTTTTATCATCATTATCCTCAGTTAAATCCTCTGAGCCCTTTGCAGCTGGATTTTCAGGATCAAAAAAACCAGTTGGTTTTTTTAGTGATGTTATTAGCTCCATATTCGAAATAGCTTCTTCGGCAATGAATAATCCTCCAGCCAAACCGGCTCTTGGATCATTAGATAAACCAGTTAGTAGGGTATTCATCCTCTCAATTTCAACACCCTGATCATTAATTAAATCTGAAACAAATTCATTTAATATTGGATCATATGTATTTCCAGGATATTTTTTTAACTCATCAACCATTTCTAATGCACCGTCGTGATGATTTATCATTAACTTGAGGAATAACCTATCAAAATTAGTACTATCAGAATTGCTCAAGTCATTAAGTTGTTTAGGAGTAGCCATTCCAACCATATCAATATGGTTATGCATGTTGTGATCGTGATGATTATGATGATGTTTATCTTCTGCTTTTTTAAATTCATCTCTATCTTTTAACCAAGATTCCATAAAGTTAATCTCATCTTTTTGAGATACATCAATTCTTTTTGCAAGATCTAAAATTGATTTATTATTTGTTCTTTCATCTGCCATTTCTGACATCACAATAGCTTGCTCATGATGAACAATCATTCCTTGAAGAAAATCAACATCAGCTTTTATATATGAAGTATTAGCAATATCTGTTGCTTCTTTTGCATCAATTACTTTTGACGGATTACCTGGTGCGCCTGGTTGTATTATTTGAGGATCTTGATTCAATTCAGAACCCACAATGTGTAGTGTTAATGTAGTAAAAAATATTAATTTGAGATTTTTTATTAAAGTATTACTTTTTTTCTTCATGATTTACCTCTTTCGCTTCACCTTCAATAACATTTGATTTTGATTTATCTTTTCCATATCTTAACCACAACCAAGACCAATTCATTCTTTTTTTGTTTTTAAAAGACTCTATTTGATTTTTAGATGCTCGTATTCTTAATAAATAGAAGAATATTCCAAAGGAAACTAATCCAAGAAATAGAATCAAAGGATTTGAAGAAAACACTATCTCGATCTGAACTTCGCTAAAAGCCTAAGTATTTCTATATAAAGCCAAATTAAAGTAGTAACTAAGGCCATTGCCCCAAAATATTCCATATACTTTGGAGAACCATATTCAGCAGATTGTTCAATGATGTCAAAATCAAGTACTAGACTAAATGCCGCCATAGCTACTATGAATAGAGATAATCCAATAGACGCATTACTACTGCCTGAAAATATTTCCGGAGATACGCCAGTAATCAAAGAGTATATAAGCGTTCCTATGTAAAATAAGAAGATACCAAAAACTGCAGAGCAGACCATTAAAACGAAGTTTTGACTTGGTTTAACAATACCAGATTTATATAAGAATAATAACGTCGCAGCAACACAAAATGTTAAAGATACCGCCTCAAGAACTATACCAGGAAACATTGTTTCAAATGACAAAGAGATCAAGCCTATAAAAAATCCTTCTCCAAATGCAAATACTAACCAGGTCTTTGGAGCTAAGTAGGGCCTTGGATTAATTATGAAACCAATAAAAGGCATCCAAAAACCAAAAGTAGCAACACTTGCAATTGCTGCTGCTAATATACCGATATATGAGAGCATAACAACTAATGGACTTGGAAAGTTCCATGAAATCGCTGCTGTAGATATAAGAATTGCTAGCATTATGGCCGTCTTATTAACCGCCCCATCTAAAGTCATTCTTTCAGAATCTGACGATGCTCGAGAATCAAATGCAGAAGATCTTATTACTGGATTCCCAGATCTCCCAAAAGTATCAAGTGCTGCGTGTTTAGACATTAATAATCTCCATATTAAATACCATACTATTTAAGTATGGTCA
This sequence comes from uncultured SAR86 cluster bacterium, assembly GCA_902541175.1. Classification (GTDB taxonomy): domain Bacteria; phylum Pseudomonadota; class Gammaproteobacteria; order Magnimaribacterales; family D2472; genus SAR86A. The sequence goes on along the minus strand of CACBPP010000001.1, from coordinate 53,382 downwards.
TATATTCAAATTTAAAGTTATAGATTGGTTGGAATTTGTCCAAATTTTTCAAGAGGCTTTTTCATTTCTGCCCAATCACATTCAAAATCATCTGGTGCATGCTCATATTCTAGCAATCCAAGTGCCTCAAATTTTGGCCTAACTTCATCTGTTAATAGACCAATCCTCTTTAAGTTTGGCATTACTCTTGAAAATAAGAAGTTCCTAAACATTTCAAATGTACCAGTACTTAATTGAAATTCTCTAGCTTCTTCAGCAGTCATTTTAAGAAATCTCTGTTCAGCCTGAGTATTTACAAGTCTATCTCTTGAAATAACACAAGCTTCATACGCAAACTGAGCTCTTTCATTTATCTCATCTTTAGATAGTGTTGTTAAGTAGTCTTCAAGATAATTTATTCCAAATGTTACGTGACGTGCTTCATCACGAACAACATAGTGGAGTAGTTGTTTTAAAAGTGGGTCTTTTGTAATAGCTTTAAGCATTTGAAATGCCGCAAGAGCCAAACCTTCGATGATTATCTGCATCCCAATAAACTTTAAGTCCCATCTTTCATCAGTGAGAATCTTATCAAGTAATAATTTTAATGATGGATTAATCGGGTAGTGAATACCAATTTTATCCTGAAGATATCTATTGAACACTTCAACATGTCTTGCTTCATCAAATGTTTGAGAGGCAGCATAAAGTTTCGCATTATAAGTTGGAGCGCAGCTAGCTAATTGAGATGCTACAAGTAAGGCTCCTTGTTCTCCATGAAGAAATTGACTCATTAATTCTGCAGTATTATGTCTATCAAAAAGTATTTTTTCTTCTTCTGAGAGAGCTTGATATGCCTCTAATGCCTCATGAGGTAACTCTTCATCAGGTTCAACTAGTTTTTCATCAGCAGGGTGAGTATAGTCCCAGTTCAAATCAATTGAGCCATTCCAATTTAGCTCCTTACCTAATTCATAAAGTTTTTTAATTCTGTTGTCTGCAATCGTGTAATCCCAGTTATATGCTCCAGTGAGAGGGGTCTTAAATATCTCAACAACATCTTCAACTTGTTTTTGGGACAGATCTAAGTCTTCATCGAAGTAAAGTAAATCCTCTGGTGGCCCATCTTGGTTACGAATTTTCATAATGATAATTACCTATAAAATTATTTAAAATCCCCTGTTAAATAAGTATTTTATAGCAATGTTTAATCCTTGAAAAGCTTTGTTAGTTCCTCTAAGAGCACTTCTCCAAGCTCTTCAGCCCTATTTATAGTAAGTGCATTTTTGTAATATTTTGTTACATCATGCCCAATTCCAATTGCTTGAAGTTCGACAGGACTATCTTTTTCAATTTTTGAAATAATTTCTCTAAGATGATTGTCTAAGAAGTCCTCACGATTCGCAGACAATGTACTGTCGTCAACAGGTGCGCCATCGGAAATTACAATTAATATTTTTCTTTCCTCATATCTTTTAAGAAGTCTATCATGTGACCATGCAAGTGCTTCCCCATCAACATTTTCCTTTAATAGACCCTCCCTTAACATTGCACCAAAATATTTTCTTGATCTTCTCCAACTATTATCAGCACTCTTATAGATTATGTGTCTTATATCATTCAATCTGCCTGGATTAGATCGACTTCCATTTATTATCCATAATTTTTTGGAGTCGCCGCCTTTCCAATGTTTAGTTGTAAAACCTAAAATTTCGGTCTTTACCTGACATCTTTCTAAGGTACTTCCTATGATATCAGCACATATAGCTGCCAAGCTTATAGACCTTCCTCGCATTGATCCAGAGTTGTCTATTAATAAAGTAACAATAGTATCTTTAAAATCATTCTCAGTTTCTTGTTTGAAGCTAAGAGGGTATCCAGGACTAGCAATAACTCTGTGTAATCTTGAGTTATCAAGAATTCCCTCTTCAAGATTAAAATTCCAACTTGTATTCTGTTTAGCCAAAAGCAATCTTTGTAGTCTGTTTGCTAATTTTCCAATGGTTGATATGTGAGGTTTAATTAAATTATCTAATTGATTTCTTAAACGCATTGATTCTTCATTTGTAACTAGATCTTTGGCATCAATAATCTCATCAAAATTTGATGTGTAAATAGAATAGTCATCTATATATGAAGTTTTGAAATCATTATTAGGATAAGTAAGAGACTCAATTTCATCTTCAATTGAGGTATCATCAATGTTTTCAATTGCATCTTGAATATCAACATTTAAGTCACCATCAAAATCTTTTAAGTCTATTTTTTCTTCAATTCCTTGATCTTCTTGAATAGTTTCTTCTTCATTAACAATATCATCTGTTGATCCAGGCGCTTCTTCAAAATTATTTTCTTCATCTTCAACATTTTCTTTAACTAGATCTAATTTTTGAAGAAATTGGATTGCATTTTTTTCAAAGCTTACTTGATCATCAAGATTTTTTATTAGATTTTCTCGGATTTTGTTAGAAGACGCATCAATCTTATATTTTTTGATAAATTTCGAAATTATATTTTTTGAATTTTCACTTAAATCAAAATTCATAAATTCTTTAAGCCACAAATTTGCTCCATAAGATAAAAAATTTAGAGATTTTTCGTCTTCTAGTTCATTGCTTCTAGAATTTGTATATTCTGATATATTTCTTTCAGAACCAAGATATTTTGAAGAACCTAATAACTCAACTCTAGCAATTTCTAATTCATTAAAGATCATTCTTGCAGGAAGGGTAAGTTGAAAATCTTTACTTTTATTATGGAATAAGTGCCAAAACGCTTGAAAATCAGATTCTCCTCGCCATTTATTTAAATCTTTAAAAGATCTTGGAACATTTGGCAAAGCTACATGATCGCTTGTTGGTGGTCTTTGGGATAATCCTGTATTAGAAGAAATTTTTTTATTGTTTGAAATAGCTCTAATTGAAGATACAGCTGCTTCATGCAATCTTTCTCTTTTTTTAGTCCAACTCATTAAGAAGCCGAGCCTGATTCTCCATTATCAATTTCAATATCAAAACATCTTTGAAAGTATTCAGAAATAATGGACTTTTCAATATCATCGCATTTATTTAAAAAAGTAAGATTAAATGATGTAACAAGGTCCTTAAAAATTTTAAAATTTTGTCCCCATGATATAACTGTTCTCGGAGACATCAATGTTGAAATATCGCCATTGGCAAACCCAGCTCTTGTTAGATTTGCAAGCTTAATCATATTTTTTATGATTTCTTTATTCTTTTCTCCTTTAAGATTATTAAGTTTTGACATAACAACCTTCAGTTCCTGAGAGGGATCTAGATAATTCAATGTTGAAAGAATATGCCAACGATCCATTTGACCTTGATTTATCTGTTGTGTTCCATGGTACAGACCAGTCATATCTCCTAAGCCCACAGTATTCGTTGTTGCAAAAAGTCTAAATGATGAATGAGGATTTATAATTTTATTTTGATCTAATAAAGTAAGCTTGCCTTCAACTTCAAGTATCCTTTGAATAACAAACATAACATCTGGACGACCAGCATCATATTCATCAAAAACAAGAGCAACAGGATTTTGAATTGACCAAGGAAGAAGACCTTCTTGAAATTCAGTGATCTGTTTTCCATCATTTAGTTTAATAGCATCCTTTCCAAGCAAATCAATTCTGCTGATGTGACTGTCTAAATTTATTCGAACGCATGGCCAATTTAATCTGGCTGCAATTTGTTCAATATGTGTAGATTTGCCTGTTCCATGAAAGCCTTGAATCATTACTCTTCTGTTATGCTCAAACCCAGCCAAAATAGATAGAGTTGTCTCTTTATCAAATACATAGGAGTTATCAATCTCTGGAACCCACGCTGTTTTTTTTGCAAAACCTTTAACTGTGAGTTTTGAATCAATATTAAAAACATCAGCAACACTGATTTTATTATCAGGTTTATTTGGTAAATCAATTTCTTTGTTTATTGTCATTTCTTTCTTTAATACGTTCAGGACTGCATATCCTACCTTTTGATAGATTAAAGTTCTAGTTTTTTTGCAAACAATGTAAGATGAGACCTTAAATTGATTATATATTTATTATGACAGAAAGACTTAAAGGAAAAGTAGCACTCATTACAGGTGCAGCCCAGGGCTTGGGTAAAGAAATGGCTAATTCAATGATTGAAGAGGGCGCAGTTGTATTTATTAGTGATATAAATGAGAGTGAATTAAAAAAAACATGTAACGAACTATCTTGCCAAGGCATTAATTTGGACGTAACAAAGTCTGAAGACTGGATATCTGCAATTGAATTTATTAAAAATGAAGCCGGATCTCTAAACATATTAGTTAATAATGCAGGTATTGGTAATGGTGGTGATATTGAATCTACCGATATCGAAACATGGAAATTAGTACATAGTGTAAATTTAGATTCAGTATTTCTTGGTTGCAAACATGCCATTGAACTAATGAGAGACTCTGGAGATGGCTCAATTATAAATATTTCTTCCATGTCTGGTATTGTTGCCTCACATAATACTTCTGCATATAACTCCTCTAAAGCTGCAGTTAGACATTTATCAAAATCAATAGCACTTCACTGTGCTAAAACTACTAATCTAGTTAGATGTAATTCCATTCATCCAGTATTTACTAGAACTGCAATGGTACAAACCATGATTGATGCTGCTCCTGAGAGAAACATTGAACAAAAGCTTATCCAACAGATTCCAATAAGAAAACTTGCTGAACCTAAAGATATTGCTAATGCAGCCGTTTTTCTCGCCTCTGATGAATCATCTTTTATAACAGGGACGGAATTGTTAATAGATGGAGGTTTGAGCGCAACTTAAATCTTATGAATAAAAAATCAGTTCTGAAACAATCTTTAGAGTTATTTGAGCTTGAAAAAATAGATAGGGATATATTTTCTTGGAATGGAAAAAATGTAGGTTACAAGAGAATATTTGGTGGCCAAGTAATGGCACAGACTTTAATAGCAGCATATAAAACTATTGACGTAGAGCATTTTGCTCATTCATATCATTCTTATTTTTTAAGACCTGGAGATATGGATAAATCCATTACTTTTACGGTTGACCGAATAAGAGATGGAAAAAGCTTCACTACTAGAAGTGTTAAAGCTATTCAAGAAGGTGAAGTCATATTTAATTGCTCTATATCATTTCAGAAAAGAGAAAAAGGACTTGAGCATCAAATTGAAATGCCAGATGTTCCTGAGCCAGAATCACTAAAAAGCGAGCAAGAAATCAGAGAAGAAATTCTTAAAGAACTTAAGATGAAAAAAGAAGATATGCCAATGTTTATAAAACAAAGGGAAATTGAGATGCGGCCAGTTGAGCCCCAAAACTATTTTAAACCAGAGAGAATGCCACCATATAAAAACACTTGGATTAAAACAGATGGCTCTCTCCCTAAGGATCAAGTAATTCAACAGGCCTTTCTTTTGTATATATCTGATATGGGACTTTTAGGCGCAGCCAACAATTCTGTCGGCGTAAACTTTCTAACTAAAAATCTTCAAAACGCTAGCCTGGATCATGCGATGTGGTTCCACAGAAAATTAGATTTAGATGGATGGTTTTTATATTCTATAGACAGTCCTGTAACCAGAAATGCAAGAGGGTTCTCAAGAGGTTCAATTTTTTCAAGAGATGGAAAGCTTATTGCATCATGCACTCAAGAGGGTTTAATAAGATTGTGGGAAAACTAATACTCTCTGACAATATTTGTTAAATATTTAATTTTATCGGGACTAATATCTGGAGTTATCCCATGTCCCAAATTAAAAATATAACCAGGATATTCTTTAAATCTTTCAAGAATTTTATAGGTCTCCCTTTTTATTGTTTTATCACTTTCAAGTAAAATTTTTGGATCAAGATTACCTTGGATAGCAACCTTATTTTTAGCTACCTCAAAATTCAAATCATTCATTGACCAGAACAGACTTATGCAGTCAGCAGAAGTATTAATTAATTCTTCGATGTTACATTTTGGATTTCGAGCAAAAATAATAACTGGAATATTTTTTGTTACGGGATCAAGCTTTAACGCTGAGATCAAAGAATTTATATAATTAAAAGAAAATTCAATAAGATTTTCCTTTGTTAGTAGATTTGCCCAAGAATCAAATATCTGAATTACATCAGCACCTGACTGTACTTGCTTTCGTAAGTACAAAAAGCATGCGTCCGTATATTTTATTAATAAATCATGAACATCTTTTTGATTTGATTCTAAAAAGCCTAATGTCTTCTCAAAGTCTTTTGATGATCTTCCCTCTATTGAATATGCAGCTAAAGTCCAAGGGCTTCCACAGAATCCAATTAATGGTATTTCTTCTGGTAAAGAGCTTTTAATATTATTCACTGCCTTGTAGACATAATCTAAACTTTCAGGATCAAAGTGATTGAGATTTTTAATATCTGTACTTTTACTAATAGGATTTCTAAAAACAGGTCCTTCTTTTTCAATAAAATCCACACCGAGCCCAAAAGAGTCAGGTATCGTTAAGATATCTGAGAATAGGATTGCAGCATCTAATTTAAATGCATTAATAGGCTGTAACGCAAGCTCACAACATATATCTGGCTCTTTGCACATATCTAAAAAATTTTTAAATTTTTTTCTAACATTTTGGTACTCTGGCATGTATCGTCCAGCTTGACGCATGAACCATATGGGGGGTGTTGGGAGAGTTTCTTTATTTAATGCTTTTAGAAATGACGAATCTGAGTTCATTATGATACATATTTTATAATACTTTTAGCTGCTTCTCTTCCTTCCCATATTGCTGTTACAACTAAATCTGAGCCTCTAACCATATCGCCACCTGAAAATACTTTTTCGTTAGAGGTTTGAAATTTATATTTTTGATCTTCTTCAGCTATCACTAAACCATTTTTTCTTGTTTGAATATCAAAGTCATTAAACCACTCGGCAGGACTGGCTCTAAAACCAAATGCAACAATAACTACATCTGCATCATAAATTTTTTCAGAGCCCTTTATAGGGATTGGAACCATTCTTCCATTTTGATCTGGTTCCCCTAATTCTGTCTGAACAACTTTAACACCTTCAACTTTTTCGTTTCCAAGAATATCAATAGGCTGAATATTAAAATCAAATACTACGCCTTCTTCTTTTGCATTTTGAACTTCTCGTCTAGAACCTGGCATATTTTTTTCATCTCTTCTATATAGACATGTAACTGATTTAGCTCCTTGTCTTATTGCTGTTCTATTACAATCCATTGCGGTATCTCCTCCGCCTAAAATAACAACTTTTTTACCTTTAAAATTTATAAACTCAGCTTTACCAGAATCCATATTTAGTAATTTTTTTGTATTGGATATTAAATAATCAATTGCTTTATATACACCTGGAAGTTTCTCACCTTTAAAGCCACCTTCAAGAGATGTATAAGTTCCCATACCTAAAAATACTGCATCATATTTTTCATAAAGCTTCTTAAATTTAATATCTTTACCAATCTCGATTCCCATATGAAATTTAATACCCATTTCCTCTAGAACTTTTCTCCGCCTTTTAACAACTGATTTTTCTAGCTTAAATTCAGGAATTCCATAAGTAAGCAGTCCTCCAATTTCTTCGTTTTTGTCATATACATGACTGTGAATACCAGATCTGGTTAGAATATCTGCACACGCTATACCTGCAGGACCTGAACCAACTATTGCAACTTTTTTATTTGTCCATTGTCTGTTTGATAAATCTGGTTTCCATCCCATTTCAAATGCTTTTTCAGTAATATATTTTTCTATAGACCCTATAGTGACTGCCCCAAATCCGTCGTTCAATGTACACGCACCCTCACATAATCTGTCTTGTGGACATACTCTGCCACAAACTTCAGGAAGACTATTTGTTGAGTGACATAGATCTGCAGCTTCTAAAATATTGCCTTCATTAACAAGCTTTAACCAATCTGGTATGTAGTTATGGACAGGACACTTCCATTCACAGTATGGATTTCCACAATCAAGACATCTATGAGCCTGATTAGATGCTTGGGATTGGCTGTATTCACCATATATTTCTACAAAATTAATCTTTCTTTCATCAACTGATTTTTTTGCAGGATCATATCTCCCAACATCTAGGAATTGAAAATTATTATTTAGTTCTTTGAAATCTGTATATTCATTTCTGTCTAGATTTTGAGAAGATACATCAATTGGATTGTTAATGAGTTCATTTCTCCACTCATAAAGTTTCTCTTTAGCTTTATTAAAGTCTGAGATAGGTGAAAAAGATTTAGTATGGTATTTACCTTTTAACCTAATCTTTCCATAGTAGTAGGGGGACCTTGGCTGAGTAAACAGCAAAAGACCTTTCTCAATTCTATATTGCTTATTTTTATTGGTCATTTTTTAATTAGTGTATGACATAGTATGACACTTTTCTTTGATAATTCATAGCATTGTATGATATAGTTCGTCTTCACACTTTAACAATATGTCAAAATTATATTCAAAACATGACTTTAGAGATAACTGTGGATTTGGCTTAATAGCTGATATTAACGGCATAAAATCTCACAAAATTATCAATAAATCAATTAATGCCTTAAGGAGTATGACTCATCGTGGAGCAATAGGCGCTGATGGAAAAACAGGCGACGGATGTGGGCTTCTATTAAATTTAGATAAAGATTTTTTCAAAAATGCTATTTTTGAAGAACAAGGGTTAAAAATTTCAAATGAGTTTGCAATAGGACAATTATTTACTAATAATAAAATTGAATCTGATCTTTCTAAAATTGAAAAAATTCTCAAAAGTGAAAACCTTATTTTAAAGGCTGTTCGTCCTGTACCAGTAAATAAAGATATTCTTGGTACAATAGCTTTAAGTTGCTTGCCAAATATTTATCAACTATATATTCAATCTACAGACAAAGTCTTTTATGAAGAAAAATTTGAAACCAATCTTTATCAGGCAAGGAAATTAATTGAAGAGATATATCTTGATGATGAGAAATTATATTTTTGTAGCTTGTCTTCAAAAACAATTATTTATAAAGGTTTAATGCTTCCTGATGCAATTCAAGATTTTTATTTAGATCTTAAATCTTCTAAATTTGAGTCATCTATTTGTGTTTTTCATCAAAGGTTTTCAACAAATACCCACCCACGATGGCACTTAGCTCAGCCATTTAGACTCTTAGCGCATAATGGTGAAATTAATGCAATTAGAGGCAATAGAAATTGGGTCAAAGCTCGTTCATCAAAGTTTAAAAGTCCAAGACTGCCAAAAATCCAAGAATTTAAACAACTGGTAAATGAAACAGGTTCTGATTCTTCTGCTTTAGATAATATGATAGAAATTCTTTTAAATGGAGGAGTGAAATTATTTAGGGCAATAAGAATGGTTATGCCACCAGCATGGCAAAATGCATATTTGCTTGATCCTGATATAAGGAGCTTCCATGAATATAATTCAATGCATATGGAACCGTGGGATGGCCCAGCTGGAATAGTGATGTCTGATGGGAAATGGGCGGTATGTATGCTTGATAGGAACGGTTTAAGACCTGCCAGATATCAAATTGAGAAAGACAATATTATTACAATTGCCTCTGAAACTGGTGTTAATCCAAAGAATAGTGAAAATATAATTAAAAAAGGTAGAGTTTCACCTGGCGGTATTCTTGCTGTAAATACATTTACGGGTGAGATTCTAGACGAAAAACAGATAGATAATTCTCTTAAAGATAAGCTGCCATACAGAGAATGGTTAAAACAGCAAACAGTTTATATTGAATCAAGCTTAGATAAATATGAAGGACCAGGCTTAAAAAAAATCTCTAAAAGTGAATTATCTATAGCATCTAAAATGTTTTTACTTCATAAAGAAGAAAGAACCTCTGTAATTAAGCCTCTTGCAGTTGAATCCAATGAGGGAACCGGCTCAATGGGAGACGATACAGCCTTAGCTGTAATGAGTAAAATGCACAGACAAATATATGATTACTTTAGACAACAATTTGCACAAGTAACAAATCCTCCTATTGATTCTTTGAGAGAGGCTAGTGTAATGTCTTTAGAAACTTGTTATGGGCCAGAACTTAATGTATTTGATGAAACGCCTGATCATGCCAAAAGATTAGTAACTACATCACCTGTACTATCATTTAAAAAACTACAGTCGATTATTAACAACAAACATTTCAGCAATATAGAGATAAATCTTGAGTATGCAAAAAATTCCAGCTTAGAAAAAGCTCTAAAGAAACTCCAAGAAAATGTTGTAAAAGAGGTTAAAAATGGAAAAGTTATAATTCATCTTGTTGAAAAAGTACCAAGCAAAGATTATTTACCGATAAACGCATTGCTTGCTGTAGGATGTGTTCATCAAAAGCTTGTAAGTCTTGGATTAAGATCTGATGCAAATATAGTTATATCAACATCATCTGCTAGAGATACACATCAAATTGCATGCCTCATAGGTTTTGGTGCAACCGCTGTATATCCATCACTTGCGTATCAAACAATCCTTGATCTTTCCGATAGAAATGAAATTAAAGGAATGCCCCATGAAAATTGTGCTAGATATAGAAAAGGAGTTAATAAAGGTTTATTAAAAATAATTTCAAAGATGGGTATATCATCAATTTCTAGTTATAGAGGCTCACAGTTATTTGAAATAGTTGGACTTGATAATGATGTTGTTGATTTATGTTTTACAAACTCTATAAGTAGAATCGCAGGTAAAAATTTTGATGATCTAGACAAAGAAAATAAAAAATTAAGTGAATACGCTGCATCTAATTTATCTGATATTAGTGTAGGAGGACTCTTAAAATATGTTCATGGTGGCGAATATCATACGTATAATCCAGAGATTGTAAAAAAACTTCAGGAGGCTGTTTCGACTGGATCAGACCAAAAATATCAGGAATATGCAGATCTAGTTGATAAAAGACCCCCGGCAATGTTGAGGGATATCCTTGGAATTAAAAAATCTAAAAAAAGTATTAATATAAAAAAGGTTGAAGCTAATAAAAAAATATTAAAGAGATTTGATTCTGCTGGAATGAGTCTAGGTGCGTTATCCCCTAAAGCTCATGAAACATTAGCAGAGGCAATGAATTCGCTCGGGTCGAGATCAAATTCTGGTGAAGGGGGTGAGGCGAAAGAAAGATATGACACATTAAAAATGTCGAAAATTAAACAAGTCGCTTCTGGAAGATTTGGAGTAACACCTCATTATTTAGTTAATGCTGAAGTATTACAAATAAAAATTGCACAAGGAGCAAAACCCGGTGAGGGAGGTCAATTACCTGGCGGAAAAGTTGATAGCTTGATTGCTAAATTGAGGTATTCAACTCCTGGAGTTACACTAATTTCTCCACCTCCACATCATGATATTTACTCGATTGAGGACTTAGCACAATTGATTTTCGACCTTAAGCAAGTTAATTCAAAAGCACTTGTATCTGTTAAGCTTGTCTCAGAACCTGGTGTGGGAACCATTGCATCAGGTGTAGCAAAAGCGTACGCTGACTTAATCACTATTTCTGGTCATGATGGTGGAACAGGTGCTAGTCCACTTACTTCAATAAGATATGCAGGATCACCTTGGGAGCTCGGTTTGGCAGAGGCTCATCAAAGCCTAAGAGACAGTGGACTTCGTCACAAAATTAGGCTGCAAGCTGACGGTGGAATGAAAACTGGTCTTGATGTTATTAAAGCTGCAATGCTTGGTGCAGAATCATTTGGTTTTGGAACAGGACCAATGATTGCAATGGGATGCAAGTATCTAAGAATCTGCCATTTAAATAATTGTGCAACTGGAGTAGCCACACAAAGAAAAGACTTAATTAATCAACATTTTATTGGCGAAAAAGAGAGAGTAATAAATTACTTTAACTTCATTGCCAATGATGTAAGAAAATATTTAGCTGAGTTAGGTGTAAAACAACTTGAAGATATTATTGGTAAAACACACTACTTATATCAATTGGACGAAATTGAAGACTATCTAAAAAATATTGATCTATCTCCAATTTTATATTCAGATTTAAACAATAAAGAATCTAATTTTTGCAAAGTATCAAAAAATAACCCTTGGGATAAAGCAGATTTATCTAGAAAGATATTGTCTGATGTGAAAGATAATATTAATAGAGATAAAAAAGGGAGTTTTAGTTATAACATTTCGAACACAGACAGATCTGTCGGTGCAAATGTTTCAGGAGAAATTGCATCTAAATTTGGTGAAGATGGACTATCAGGCAGTTTAAATCTTAACTTTATCGGGTCTGCTGGACAAAGTTTTGGTTGTTGGAATGCTAACGGATTAAATATTACGCTTAATGGTGATGCTAACGATTATGTTGGAAAAGGTATGAATGGAGGAAAAATAATTATCAAAAATGATGCTGATTTTGCTATCAATGATGAAAAAACCATTCTTGCTGGCAATACATGTCTTTATGGAGCAACTGGTGGGGAAGTTTATATATCTGGTTCAGTTGGAGAAAGGTTTGCGGTAAGAAATTCAGGAGCTAAAGCAGTTATTGAAGGTGCTGGCGATCATTGCTGTGAGTATATGACTGGTGGTCATGTAACTGTTCTTGGAGATGTTGGATTAAATTTTGCAGCAGGTATGACAGGAGGTTTTGCATATGTACTTGACGAAAATAGAACATTCTTCGATAAATGTAATAGAGGGTTAGTAGGATTAGAAAGGATAACTACTGAAGAAATGCAGCCTCATAGAAAGCATATAAAAGAAATTCTGAGCAATCACTATAAATATACGAATAGTAAAAAGGCAAAGGAAATAATAGATGACTTTGATAGATTTGAAAGTCAATTTTGGCTAGTTGTGCCGGCAGCTTCTAACATTCAAGATTTGTTAAAAGCTACAACAGCAAACGCAGCTTAATTTAAAGATTTAATTATATTTTCCACCTTAAACTTTGATGTCCTAAATGCATTAAAGTTTTTGTCTATTAAAATTAGGTTAAGTTTTCCGTTTAAGACTTTTTTGTCAGATGCAATATATTTTTTTAATTTGATGTAGCTATATTTACTATGATCAGAATCAAGACCTAAGGAATCTATCATATTTACTACATTATCTAATTGATGGTTTTTGATATGCCCTTCATAAAAAGATAATTTTGCGGCAATAATCATCCCAAGAGTGACTGCGGCTCCATGTGTAATATTTTTATAATTGTTAAATGCTTCAATAGCATGACCAAAAGTATGTCCAAAATTTAATATTGCTCTAATCCCAGATTCTTTTTCATCTTTTGTTACGATTTTAGATTTTGTTTTTATAGACTCTTCAATTAAGATCATTAAAGTCGATTCGTCCTTATTAATAATTTTTTCTGAGTTTTTTTCAATAATCTCCTTAAGTTTTTTGTTTCCTATAAGGGCGTATTTTACTACTTCACCAAGACCTGATTTATATTCATTCATATTTAAAGTAGTTAAAAAATGTGTAGAAATAAGCACTGCCTTTGGGTTGTAAAATGCACCGACAAGATTTTTACCTTGTGGTAAATTTATTCCTGTTTTACCTCCTACAGATGAATCAACTTGCGCAAGCAGGGTGGTTGGTATTTGTACAAATTTTATCCCCCTTAAATATGAAGAAGCTACAAAGCCAGTAATATCTCCAACTACACCTCCTCCAAAAGCAATCAAGCAGTCAGACCGGTCGAACTTTAGTTTTACAAGTTGATTTAAAATTTTTTGATAAGAATTTAATGATTTTGATCTTTCACCTTTTCTAAGAACATATGTGTGAACGTTTTTAACATTAATATTTTTTTTTAGGTCTGACACATAATTTTTTGGTATACCATCATCTGTAATTATTAAGACTTTATTTTTTTTATTTATATATTTATTAAAAATATTTTTTGAAAAAATATTTTTTGAAATATGAATATTATATTTTGAATCACCTTTACCAGCTGTTAATAATGACATAGTTAACTCTTAACAAATTTGATTATTTCAGATGCAACCTCTTGACTAGATTTATTTTCAGTATTAACAATATGATCTGAAACAGATTGATATAAGCCCTCTCTCTCTTCATGAAGCTTTGTAAGTATTTCGCGAGGGTCACCATTTTTGAGTAGAGGTCTATCTTTATCTTTAGAGGTTCTCTCAATCTGAACAGATATTGGGGTGGATAGATAAAAAACAGTTCCCCTTGAGGACAAAAGTTCTCTATTATTCTTACATAATATAATGCCACCACCTGTTGAGAGAACTATTGAGTTTTTTTGTACCATTTCTTCAAGAATAACTCCTTCTCTTTTTCTAAATCCCTCTTCACCCTCAAGATCAAATATCCAATCAATTGATGCACCAGTTCTTGTTTCAATCTCTTCATCAGTATCATAGAAACTTAAAAATAATTCGTCAGATATAATTTTACCTACGGTAGACTTACCGGAACCCATTGGACCTACAATAAATATGTTCATACTTCTAAAATTTAGCCGAGATTTTAACATTTAAAGTGAAAATTACACTTTTTAAATTGTAAAAGATGTATTCTTCAAAATTAAAGATTTAAAATATGTTATGCAAAAACTTATCAAAGTTATATTTTTTTCAGGAATTTTTGCATCCTTATTATCAATAATTTTAATAATTGGTGCATATTTGATTTTAAAGCCAAGTCTTCCTGAGATTAAATATGTTGATGAATCTGAGCTTCAAATGCCATTAAAAGTATATACATATGATGGTTTTCTTATCGGCGAGTTTGGTGAGATAAAAAGAAGAGCAACTAGTTTTGATGATATTCCAAATAATATTAAAAATGCTTTTCTTTCTGCTGAGGATGATAATTTTTTTAAACACCAGGGTATAAGCTACTCCGGATTAATTAGATCTTTTGTAAGGTGTTTAAGACCCTCTGGATGTCAAGGCGGTGGAGGAACCATCACAATGCAAGTCGTAAGAGGATATTTGTTGACTCCTGAGCAAACAATAGTAAGAAAGATTAAAGAAATTTTTTTAGCATTAGAATTAGAGGGCAAGATTGATAAAGAAGAAATATTTGAACTCTATGTTAATAGAATTTTTTTAGGTAACCGTTCTTATGGAATTGAAGCAGCAGCTAATACATATTTTAACAAAAATTTATACGATTTAAGCATAAGCGAATCAGCTACTATTGCTGCAATTGCTCAACTCCCATCAAGAATTAATCCTGTTAAAAACCTTAGAAGAACACTTCAAAGAAGGGACTGGATTTTATCAAGAATGTATTTACTTAATCATATCGATAAAAATGAATATTTAGAGGCAATTTCAGAGGATATAAAAATAGCAAAAAATATAAATTTATATGATGTTGATGCCAAACACTTAGCAGAGTTCGCTAGACAAGAGGTTATAAAGAGATATGGCTTAAGAGCTTATAAAGAAGGCTGGTCTATCTATACAACTATTGATTCAAGATCACAGAAAAGTGCAGTTAACAGTGTTTTAAATGATTTATTTCTTTATGACAAAAGACACGGTTGGAGGGTACCTGATAATTATGGAAATCTTTTTAATGATGAACAAAAAAGATTTCTTGAAAGTTCAAATGTTAGTTTTCTTTTTGATGATTTTTATTTTGGAGATATTGACCTAGATGAAGATAATATTACAAATAAGCTTAGTAATATTTTTGAATCTTATGCCTTTTATGATACTCATATAAAAGTATTAATAACGAATGTAACTGATAATGAGATAAGCTTTATTGATGAAAATTTTGAGTTGGGTAGTATCTCTTGGAGTAATCAATATGAATGGGCAAGAGAACAAATATCCATCAATGAATTGGGCCCAAAACCAATTAATTTTAATCAAATTTTAAGTTTTGGTGATTTCATATATTTAAAAATAGATAATGATTCATATACTCTAGATCAAATACCAAATGTTGAGGGATCTTTAATATCGATTAATCCAAATTATGGTAATGTTATAGCTTATGTTGGGGGAAAAAATTTCAATGAGAGTAACTTTGATCGTGTAAGGTTGTCTTATCCTCAATCTGGATCTAGTTTTAAGCCATTTATTTATTCATCTAGTCTTGCTAATGGATATAACTTATCAAGTTTAATAAATGATGCTCCTATTGTTTTTCAAGACGAGAATCTTGAAAGTGAATGGAGGCCTCAAAATTATACTGGAGAGTTTTACGGACCAATATCTATTAGAGATGCTTTAGTAAAATCTGTAAATATTGTTTCGATTAAACTTTTAAGAGAATTAGGAATTGATAATTCACATGAATATTTAAATAATTTTGGTTTCAATAAATCACGACTCCCAAGAGATTTATCACTGGCTTTAGGCTCTGGTAATTTTTCACCAGCCGAAATGGTCAGAGCTTACAGCGTAATTGCAAATGGAGGTTTTATTCCTGATTTACATTTCATTGACAGTATCAAAGATATGGATGGTAAATACATTTTTTCTCAAAACGAATATGATGCCCAATTTATCAATAAAAATATCTCTGCTTTTCCTTGGCTTGATACGATAGAAATGAATACAAAAAGACCATACTATGTTTTAAATCCATTGAATAATAAAGAAAGAGTTATTGATGAAAGGATATCATTTTTAATGTCAGATACCTTGAAGGGCTTCATGAAAAATGGTGTAGCTGGTAGAAAGTCAGAGTTTCTTAAAAGAGACGATATTGGTGGAAAAACAGGAACTACAAATGATTCAATAAGCACATGGTTTTCAGGATTCCATAGAGATTTAGTAACAACAGTATGGGTGGGTACGGATGATTTTACCTCTCTTGGAAATGATGAATATGGCTCAACTATTGCTTTGCCAATTTGGCTTAATTACATGGACTTTAAATTAAAAAGTTTAGAGATTGCTAAAGAAGAAATCCCTGAGAATATATCTTTTGTTAGAGTTAATAAAAATACGGGAGCAATTGACTCAGAATCTTCTAAAAATACATATTTTGAGCTATTTTTAGATGAGAATATAAATTAGTTTTTAAATATGCTTAATGACAACAAAGCCCAGATGTTTTCAATATAAACAGAGGGAGAGTCTTTAAATTTTGATCTAATAAATCTTCCTATATTCCCCTCTAGAGTAGTTATTATTAATTGAGCTGACACACCTGCTTGAGCTCTAAGATTTTTTTCATCTTCTTTTAATATTTGCCTAAGAACTAGCTCGAATCTTTCATAAAATTGATTTACGTTTTCACTAACGTTTTGTTCATCTGATGAAAGTGCCTCTCTTGATAACAATCTAGCAAAGCCTTTATTTTTTTCGACGAAAATCATAAAAAAAATAAAAGCGTTCTTAACTTTTTCTTTTGAAGAAATTTTTTCTTTTTTAAGTTCATTGCATTTAGCAAAAACTGTATCGTCGCAAAATGAAAAAAGCTCTGCATAAATTGATCTTTTGCTTGGGAAATGTCTATACAGTGCAGCTTCAGTGATGTTTGATTTTTCAGCTAAGGAGGCGGTAGTTATTTTTGACATATTCTTTTCCTCAAGCATACCTGCTAGTGACTGAAGAATAATATTTTTTCTGTCTTTTTTCATTAATCAATCTAAATTTATATCAATATCTGGACAAATGCGAGAAAGTTCGTCTATAAAATTACCTTGAATTGTTTTTAAATCATCTTCAGTATTTCCTTCAAATCGCATCACAAGTTTTGGAGTTGTATTAGATGCTCTCAAAAGTCCCCAACCATTATCAAAATTTATTCTTAATCCATCAATAGTTATCTTTTCTCCCTCCAAACTACATTTTGCCGAGAAATCTTCAATTATTTTAAATTTAATTTCATCCGTGACTGTTATATTTAATTCTGGAGTTGAGAATAGGCTTGGCATTTCTTCATTTAGTAATGAAATACTTTTTTTACTTTTTGACATCAATTCAATAATTCTTGCTCCTGAATAATGTCCATCATCAAATCCATACCATTTATCATTAAAAAATATATGTCCACTCATTTCACCAGCTAACAGTGGATTATGTTCTTTAATACCATTTTTAATGTGAAAGTGACCTGTTGGCGACATTATTGGTATGCCGCCTAAATCTTTAATAAGCTTTGGCAGAGCATTTGAACATTTAACATCAAAAATAATAGACCCTTGTTTTTTATTGAGAATATCCTTGCTAAATATCATAAGGATTTTGTCAGGATAAATGACCTGGCCCTTATTGGTAATTAGTCCTACACGATCGCCATCACCATCAAATGCTAAACCCAAATCAGCTTTTGTTGATTGAACTTTTTTAATTAAATCTGTTAAGTTTTCTAGTTTTCCAGGATCAGGATGATGATTGGGAAAGTTACCATCTACCTCAGTGAAGAGCTCAATAACTTCACAACCTAAATCTTTAAATAATTTTGGAGCTATGCATCCAGCAGCTCCATTTCCACAATCAATTACAACTTTTATTTGAGCACTATTGTCAATTTGAATACTATTTTTTACTTCTTCAATATATTTACTCTTTATATCTACATATTCAATCTTGCCTGGAATTTTAGATTTGCTTTTATTTTTTACTAAGAGTTTATATATTTCATTCCCAGAGACCGGCTTATCATTGATAATTAGCTTTATACCATTATAGTTTTTTGGGTTATGGCTTCCTGTAATCATTACACCACTTTTATATTTATTTTTTTTTGCCGCAAAATATAGGAGCGGAGTTGTGACTAGGCCAATATTTTTTACATTTATTCCATACTTGGAGAGTGATTTTTCTAATGAATGAATTAAAGACTCTCCTGAAAGCCTCCCATCTCTTCCAATGCATATTTCTTGAACATTTTCTTGTTCACATTTTATAGCAATTGCTTTTGCTATATTATTTATTGAATTCTCATCAATTTGATCAGGATAAATACCCCTAATATCATATTCTCTGAAAATTGATTTTGATATTTCCATCATTTTTCTTTAGTTATATGTATGATTTTGCAATAATACCCATTCACAATTATATCTTGAAACGTGTTTGTAAATACTGAAAATAAATATATATGGAAAAACGGATCATTTATTAGATGGGATGAATCCAATGTTCATGTTTTATCTCATACCTTGCACTATGGTACTGGAGTATTCGAGGGCGTAAGAGCATATGAAACAAATGATGGACCAGCAATATTTAGACTATCTGATCATACTAAAAGGCTTTATGACGCAGCTTCAAAAATAAGTATCAACATTCCATTCTCAGAATCTGAACTTAATATAGCTCAATGTGAGACTCTTGAAAAAAATAATCTCAAAGAAGGATATTTAAGGCCAATTGTTTATTTGGGTAATGAAGGCCTTGGTCTTCGAGCAAAAGATTTAAGTGTAAATGTTGCTATAGCTGCATGGGAGTGGCCATCGTATATGGATCCAGAAGCAAAAGAAAATGGAATATCAGTAATGAAATCCTCTCATAAGCAGTATGAAAATCCTCTTCACTCTGGAAATAAAATAATTGGAACATATTTCAGTAATACAATGGCTCTTCACGAAGCTCTAGATAATGGAGCTGATGAAGCAATTATGCTTGATAAAAATGGATATATCTCAGAGGGAAGTGGTGAAAACATCTTTATTGTAAAAGACGGTAATATTTATACTCCTACTACAGATCACTGCTTGAATGGTATAACTAGACAATCTGTTATCCAAATTGCTAAAGACTTAAATCTTCAAGTAATAGAAAAAAACCTTGATTATGACGAACTGCTAAACGCAGACGAAGCATTCTTTACAGGTACAGCTGTAGAAATAACACCAATTTCAAAACTTGACAATAATTCAATAAATAATGGATCTAGAGGAGAAATCACAAAACAACTCCAAGAAAAATTTCAAGAAATAATATCTGGACATGATAAGTTCTATCAAAGCTGGTTAACTTTCATTAAGTAAAACTTTGCGTAATTTAAAAATAGCAATCCTGAGTTATCGAAGTGCTCAATTTGGTGGAGGCCAAGGAGTATATGTAAAAGATATCTCATATGCATTGAGTTTATTAGGCCATAATGTTGATGTAATCTCAGGTCCACCATATCCAAATCTTCATCATGGAATAAATTTAATCAGATTACCGGGACTAGATTTATTTGAAACTTTTGACTTCAACGACAGATGTAAAAAATTTTTTAAAAAGAAAAATAAAAGCAGACACGATTATTATGAATTCATATCAGTATTATTTGGAGGTTTTCCAGAGCCTAAAACTTTCGGCATTAGAGCTAATCAATATTTAAGTTCAAACAATGATTATGATTTGATAATTGATAATCAATCATTAAGTTATGGAATGCTAGAAATTCAAAAACGAATACCTTTTATTGAGATAATTCATCATCCCATAACAATTGATTATAAATATGAGCTTCAATCATCAAAAAAAATTAAATACAAAATTTCTAGGCATAGATGGTATTCATTTTTAAAAATGCAAAAAAAAGTAGCACCTAGTATTAAAAGAATAATCACTCCATCATATAGCTCTAGAGATGGAATAATTGAAGAATTTAAATGTATCAAGTCAAATATAAGCGTCATTAACAATGGTTTGGATACAAATGAGTTTGCACCAATAGAAAATTTTTCAAGAAAGGAATATAGATTAATTACCACAGCAAGTGCTGATGTGCCTCTTAAGGGCTTGGATTACACATTGAAAGCTCTAAAAATTCTTAAAAATGATTTCCCAAAAATACATTTAATAATTATTGGGAAAATAAAAAAAAATGGACATACTGAAAGATTAATAAAAAAATTAAATCTTGAAGCAAATGTTATTTTTAAATCAAATCTATCCAAACTTGAAATTAAAGAGCTTTATGCTTCAAGTTCAATTGCGATAGTTAGTTCTTTATATGAAGGATTTGGCTATCCTGTTATTGAAGCAATGAGTTGCGAGATTCCTTTAATTGCCACAAACGTTTCAGCAATTCCTGAACTTACATCAAATTATGCTAAATTGATTGAACCAAAAAATTCCGAAATGATATCAAATAGTGCTAAAGAGATATTTTCGAATTATCCTAAATATATTGAAATTGCTAAGAAGGGCAGGCAACATGTAATTCAAAATTTTAATTGGATTAAGATCATTGAAGAATATGAGAAGGTTATCTCAAAAACTATAAAAGAATTTAACAATGCTAACTTTTAATTTTAAAAAATATGATCTCAATGAAAATGGTTCGATGCTTGATATCGGATGTGGAGAGGGCAGACATATATTTGGCGTTATGCAAGAATTTCCAAAGATGAAATGCATAGGGCTTGATATGGACAATGATTCTCTTAAGAGGGCTGAAGAGGGTTACGCATATTTTGGATCTATATCTGATGCTGGAGCAGAATTTATGAAAGGATCAGCATACTCATTACCTTTCTCAGATGATACGTTTGATTTAATTGTATGTTCTGAAGTTTTAGAGCATTTGCATGAATACAATGATGCAGTTATTGAAATAAAAAGGGTTTTAAAACCTGGTGGAAAATTTTTTGCAAGCGTGCCTGCATCTTGGCCTGAAAAGATTTGCTGGTATTTATCAAATGATTATCAAAATCAGCCAGGAGGACACCTGAGAATATTCGATCAAAAGAAACTTATTCGTGAAATTGAAGATTGCGGTTTTAAATTTTTATCATCTGAAAAATTTCATTCTATCCATAGTCCATATTGGTGGTTAAGATGCCTCTTTTGGAATTCTCAGGACGAAAATTTAATTGTTAAAGCATATAAGAAGATCCTTGAAAGACATATTCTCAAAAAACCTATAATCATTGATAGTATTGATAAATTAATGAATCCGATTATGGGTAAAAGTTTTTCAATGTATTTTGAAAAGATGTAAAAATGCATCATCCTAAAAGACTATATTCATCTAAGGACTTAGATATTACTTTTTTTCAAAATCTTGGAAAATATATAAAAATTATTCAACATAAATCTGGAGCAATACCCTCTAACGAAGATGGCTCACATGATCCATGGGATCATATCGAGTCAATAATGGGATTAAATTTTGCTAAAGAAAACGAAGCTTCAAAAAGAGCTTTTAATTGGCTAGTAAAAAATCAAAATGAAGATGGAAGCTGGTTCGCAAAATACAAACATAATATTCCGGTTGAAAAAAACAAGCCAACACATTTTGGACCATATATCTCTGTTGCTGCTTTACATTATTATAAGATTTTTAGTGATAGATATTTTTTGGAAGAATTGTGGCAAACGATTGAGTCCGCAATTAATTTTTCTTTAAATCTTCAAATTAAGAACGGAACAATTCCATGGTCAATAAATATACATGGTGAAATAGAAAACGATTTTTTATTGACAGGATCTTCTTCCATATTAAAGAGTATTGAGTGTGGATTAGCAATTTCTCATATTTTAAAGAAAAATAAGAATACTGAAAGGTGGACAAAATCATATAATTTATTATCTAAGGCCTTAAAAAACCCAAATGGAAAATTTGATATTTTAAAAGATAGAAATAAATTTTCTATGGACTCCTATTATCCAATTTTGTCAGGATGTCTAAATGAAGATGAAATTAAATCTTATATCGATAAAACTTTTTCATGTTTTTATGTGAATGGCATTGGTGTAAAGTGTGTTAAAGAAGAGCCATGGATTACTGTAGCCGAAACATCTGAATTTATAATATCTCTTTTGATCTATGGTGATGTGAAAAAGTCTAAGGAACTTTTATTAGACGTAATAAACATTTCTGATGAGAATAAAATTCCATACATGGGATGGCAGTATGAAGAAAATATTTTTTGGCCAAATGAAAAACCCAGCTGGACAGCGGCAGCTCTGATAATTGCTGCAGATTCTGTATTAAATTTTACAGATGCTTCTGATTTATTTTTGGAAGATCAATCAGCTCTTTATTAAGCAAACTATAGTGTCAACACGATCATAAATTTTATAGTTATTTTTTAGTGCTTTTTGAAATATTTCATATGGTGCTTGGCCACCTTCATCAGGATTTTCATAGATATCATGTATTACCAAACAACCGCGTTTTATTATTTTTGATTCCCAGTATTTATAGTCATTGTTAGCTGATTCGTATGAATGTCCTCCATCTATGAATAGCATACCTATATTTGATACCCAATTAGAGGATATTTCTTTGGAATCAGCAACTATTGGGACAATATTCTTTGCTTTGCATTGATTTATATTCTCAATTAACAATGGAAGTGTGTTTACTCTTTTATTATCGTGATCATATGTTTCATCATCAAAATACTCCTCATTAATTTGATGTTCCTCTGAACCAAGGTGGTGATCAATTGTAAAAACATATTGATCATTTTTTTTAGCTCCCGATGAGAGATACATTGATGATTTACCACAATATGTTCCAATTTCTAAAATGGGTCCAAGTGCTGAAAATTTCTTCGCCCATTTAAAAAGAGCCATACCCTCATGATTAGGCATAAATCCTTTTAGATTTTTTATTTGTTGAAAATTCATTGATATATTTTTTTCTTTCCGAGTGTTGATTTAAATCTTCTATGTTGCCAAAGGTATTCATGTGGATGAAGTCTTATCTTATTTTCAATAATTAAATTTAATTGCCTAGAAAAGTTTTCAACAGATGATTGATCTATATTAATCTCTTCAAGATCCAATATGAGTTTCCCATTATTAAAATAAGAGTTTATAAAAAAAACTTTACATCCAGTTTTTTCAATAATTTTTAAAGGTGCTGTAACTGTTGCAGCTGGAATTCCAAAAAAATTTACCTTTATAGATTTTTTGATTCCATAATCTTGATCTGGTGCGTATAAAACAGTTTTACCTTTCTTGAGCCATCTCATGAAAGTTAGAGTATTATCCCTATCTGTAATTCCTTTCATACTTTTAAGTCTTCCTGATTTTTGAATATTTTCAAACATTTTTGAGTTATGTTCTCTTTCGATACCATAAATTTCTGCATGCATTGCTAGAATTCTTGAATCAAGCTCAAGATGAAGGGAATGTTTAAATAATAACAAAATACCATTCTTATCATTTTGATTGTTTAATATAGCTTGGAGCCCATTAATTTTATATGGAATATTTTTTCTTATTCTATTATCAGACCAAAACCATGAAATACCCGTATCAAATATAACTTTGGCAAATTCGATTGTATTTTTTTTATGGATATTATCTCTATCTTTTTGGCTAAGATCTTCAAAACATAAGTCAATATTTACTTTACTAATACGGTTTCTTTTTAGTGGTAACCAATTAATAAAATGACCCAAAACTATTGCAATGAAATTTTGAAATCTTCTTGGAAAAAAAACTAATATTTTCCAAAAAATAAATAGAATTACCAATAAAGCATTTTTCATTTGAAATTACGATGTATCATTACAATGTTAAATCATTAGATATTTTATGATGTTATTTATCTATAACTTAGTTTTATTAATTTTATTACCTCTTATGGTAACAAGAATTATAATTAAGGGCTTAAAAGATAGAGATTATTTATCTAATTTCTTAAATAGATTTGGATTATATAGGGAGGCTTCCAGAGAAAATCTCATATGGTTTCATGCCGTTAGCTTGGGTGAGGTAATTGGTTCAGAGCAACTTGTAAGAAAATTTGTTAACGATAAAAACGTAATACTCACAGTATCAACGCCCACTGGTTTAAGACATGCTCGTAAAATATATGGTAACGATGTGATTGTTGTATATGCACCTTGGGATTTCTTTTTATTTATAGGCATGTTTATAAAAAAATTTAGCCCCTCTTGCCTTATTTTATTCGAAACAGAAATATGGCCATCAATGATATATCTAACATCTAAAAGAAAGATTCCAATAGTTTTATCAAATGCAAGATTGTCAGAATCCTCTCTAAATAGATATCTACTATTTGAATCATTTTCAAAATTTATAATTAAAAAAATATCCTTAGTTTTGGCTCAAAGCGAGAAACATGTTGAAAGATTTGTTCAACTTGGCGCCCTTAATGAGAACATTAAACAAGTTGGTTCAATCAAATTTGATGCTGAAATACAAAACAATGTTGGATTTAATAAAATAATTTCAAATGATGATTTTTTTCTTGCAGCTAGCACTCATGAGGGAGAAGAGGAGATTATTATAGATTCATACCATAAATTATTAGATGATTTTCCGAATCTAAAATTAATAATAGTGCCAAGACATCCTGAAAGAGCTAGTTCAGTGATGGAAATTTTTAAAAACCAAAAAATTAATGCTGTTATACAATCAGACCTTAATCTAAAAATAGAAAACTATAGTGCAATTATTATCAATGCAACTGGAAAATTGAACTATTTATATGATTTTGCTGAAATAGCATTTATCGGCGGCAGCCTATTTAAAAAATATGGGGGACACAATCTCATTGAGGCTGCAAAGAATAAATGTGCGATTATCGTTGGCCCATACATGAAGAATTTTGAGGATATTTTAAATTTATTTAAAAATGGAAATGCTTGCTTTCAAATTGAGTCTAAATCTGAATTAACAAATGCATATAAAGAATTGCTAAATAATAATGAATTAAGAATTAATATGGTAGATAATGCTACTGAGGTGGTGGCCAATAATAGGGGTTCATCAGATAAACAATTTATATATATTAACGACTTAATTAATTATGAAATTAGTAACAGCAATAATTAAACCTTTTAAGGTTGAAGAAGTAAGAACTTCATTAGACGAAATTGGAGTCTCTGGAATGACAATGACTGAGGTTAAGGGTTTTGGAAGGCAAAAAGGCCACACCGAACTATATAGAGGAGCAGAATATACCATTGATTTTCTTCCTAAGATAAAAATTGAGATTGCGGTAACTGACGAAATGGTAGAACAAGTTAAAGCTGCAATAATAAAGTCATCTGCTTCTGGAAAAATTGGAGATGGAAAGATCTTTATTTCACCAATCGATGAGGTTGTTAGAATTAGAACTGGTGAAACTAATGAGGATGCTCTCTAATAAATAAATTAGATAAACCAATAGTTTTTCTTTTTGGACCTACCGCATCTGGAAAAACAGATCTCGCAATAAATTTAGCAAAAAAATTTCCTGTCGAGTTAATTAGTGTTGACTCAGTTATGGTTTATAAAGATTGCGATATTGGTTCAGCAAAACCTAATAAAAATATTCTTGAAAAATATCCTCATCATTTAGTAGATATTATTTGTCCAAATGAAGTTTTCACTGTTGCAGATTTTTATAGACGTTCAATGGAAATTATTGAAATAACTCATAATAAAAATAAACTGCCTATTTTTGTTGGCGGCTCAATGATGTATTTTAAATCTTTATACACTGGTATAAATGATTTGCCTGAAAGAGATCAAAAATTTAGAGATAGCCTGAAAAAACTTAAAAATAACAACAAAGATTCCTTTCTTCATGAAAAACTGAATCAAATAGATCCTGAGTATGCTAAGAAAATAAATAAAAATGACGAAGTAAGGATAATTAGAGCTTTAGAAGTATTTGAAAAAAGTGGAAAAAGAATGAGTGAAGTCTTCTCAGATAATAAGAAAGATTGTTTATCAAATAAATTTGATGTTTCTCAATTTTGTATTTCAATCGATAGAAACATTCTTCATGAAAGAATTAAAACTAGATTAATAAAAATTATAAAACAAGGCTTGGTTGATGAGGCAAAGAATATACTTAACAAGTATGATCTTGATCTTAACCACCCCCTGAGAAAATCAGTTAACTATAAACAGGCTTTTGAATTCATAGAAAAAAAACATGATCATGAAACTTTTTTTGACAAAGCGTTATTCGCAACTAGACAACTTGCAAAAAGACAAACTACATGGATAAGAAGTTGGGATAAATTTAAAGAAATCGATTTAATGGAAACTGAGATGCTGGAAAATGACGTTAAAAAGTTAATTACAGCACTTTAAATGTAATAATAAGTCCCAACATAAGTTTATAATATAATTTCAAACGAGGTAATACATAAAAGTGAACTGGGAAAATCAAAATAATAAAGATCCATGGGGTAATAAAAATGATGCTCCTGACTTTGATGAATTAATGAAGAAATTTTCATCCATTCTTGGAGGTAAAAAATCTTCAAGTAACGGATCTGGTGGAAGCGGAAATAGTGGTGGATTTAAGTTTCCATCTTCTAGAATGCTAACGTACGCTTTATTTGGATTCTCAATCGTATATGCATCTCAATGTATATATCAATTAGATGCTTCTGAAAGAGCAGTAATACTGAGACTTGGGAAGTTTTACGAGGAACAGGAAGAAGGTCTTAACTTTAGACTAGCTGGTATCGATGATAGATATATTGAGAATGTATCACTAACAAGACGATACACTCAAACTAATAGCATGCTCACAAAAGATGAAAACATTGTTGATGTTACAGTTTCAGCTCAATATAGAATCGCAAATTTAAAAGATTTTGTCCTTAACGTTAAGGATCCTGAAGGTAGTTTAAGAAATGCTATAGAAAGTGCATTAAGGCATGTCGTTGGAGATAATACATTAGATCAGACGCTTACTGTTGGAAGAGAAAATATCGCTCAAGAAGTTCAAACTAGACTTCAGTCTTATTTAGATATTTATCAAACAGGCTTGATTGTTCAACAGGTTAATATAGAAAAAACTGATCCTCCTGCTGCGGTTAAGAATGCTTTTGATGATGTTGTTGCTGCTAGAGAGGATAAAGAAAGATTACAAAACGAAGCCGAAAGATATGCATTATCTATTGTCCCTGAGGCTAGAGGACAAGCTCAAGCAAGAATTAGAGGTGCAGAGGCTTATAAAGAAGAGGTTGTAGCAAAAGCTGAAGGTGAAGTTGAGAGATTTAATCAACTCCTAGAGGAATATGCTAAAGCACCTGAGGTTACAAGAGACAGATTATATTTAGATGCATTACAGTCAGTTCTTTCTAATTCAACCAAAATTATGGTTGACGTGGAGGGAGGCAACAATCTTTTATATTTACCTCTAGATAAAATAATGGAAGAAAATAAAAAGAAAGGTGATGATGATGAATAGAAATACTTTTTACATAATTTTTGCTGCATTAACTTTTGGCCTATTAATCAATAGTTTTTTTGTAGTAAACGAAAAAGAAAGGGCAATCGTTTTTCAATTTGGTGAAGCAGTTAGGCCTGATATCCCTGTAGGATTTCATTTTAAATTACCAATTATTCAAGATGTAAAAAAATATGACGCAAGAATTCAAACACTTGATGAAGAGCCAGATCGTATCTTAACTGTTGAAAGTAAATATTTACTGGTTGACTCATTTATCAAATATAGAATTACTGATGTACTAACATTTTACAAAGCAAATAATGGAAGTTTTAACAGTCTTAATAGTTTGCTTGGACAAAGATCTGAATTTGTTTTAAAAAATAATTTTGGTAAAAGAACAGTTAAAGAAGTTGTTTCTGGTGAAAGAGATGAATTAATGAGCATTATGCTTAGCTCTTTAAATGAATCTGTGAAAGATTTGGGTGTTGAAATAATTGATTTTAGAGTCAAAAGAATTGATCTTCCTTCAAATTTAAGTAATTCCGTTTATGAAAGGATGAGAACTGAAAGACAGAGACTTGCAGAAGAACTTCGATCAGAAGGAAAGGAAATTGCCAGAGAAATCAGAGCAGTTGCTGATAAAGATAAAGTTGTCATATTAGCTGAGGCTTATAAAAAAGCTGAAGAATTGAGAGGTGAGGGTGATGCTGAAGCTGCAGGTATATATGCAGAATCGTTTTCACAAGATCCAGAGTTCTATGAATTTACAAGAAGTATGAAAGCTTATGTAGAAACATTTGAAAACAAATCAGATGTTATGCTAATTGATTCAGATTCAGAATTTTTTAAATATCTTAACGATAAAAAAGATCAAAATTAGGCTTACAAGTGTCTAACAATACTTTAATCCTAGGTCTTCAGTGGGGAGATGAGGGAAAGGGAAAGATTGTTGATAACCTTAGTGAAGATATAGATGTTGTCTGCCGATTCCAAGGTGGACATAATGCAGGTCATACAATTAAAGTTGATGGAGAGAAAACTGTACTTCACTTAATCCCATCAGGAATACTTCATGCACGTTCTATATGTTTAATTGGCAATGGTGTGGTTCTGGCCTTAGACGCACTTGATAAAGAAATTAAAAATCTAAAAAAAAGAAATATAACTTTTAATAATAGATTTTTTGTAAGTTCAGCTTGTACTTTAATTTTACCCAGTCACATATCAATTGATAAAGCTAGAGATAAAACAGAATCAATAGGTACAACTGGAAGGGGGATAGGTCCTGCTTACGAAGATAAAATTGGAAGAAGAGCTATAAGGTTCGGAGACCTTGGTGATAAGACAAATCTAAAAGAAAAAATTGGTTCTCTTGTCGAATATCATAATAAGTTATTAGATTTATATCATCAAAAACCACATGACATTGACGAGGTATATGAAGAAGTAATTAGATACGAAGAATTGTATAAAAATTATTGCGTTGATTCTCAAGATTTGATGCAGAAGTGGGTTGAAGAAAACAGATCTATACTATTTGAGGGAGCTCAGGGAACTCTTTTAGATATTGATCATGGCACTTATCCTTATGTAACATCATCTAGTACAACTGCAGGAGGTGTCTCTACTGGTTTAGGAATAGGTCCAAAGTATATTGACAAAATAGTTGGGATATCAAAGGCATATACGACTAGGGTTGGTGAAGGACCTTTTATTACAGAACTTTTTGATGATAATGGCAAAATGCTTGCTGAAAGAGGAAATGAGTTTGGAGCAACAACTGGAAGAGCAAGAAGATGTGGTTGGCTTGATCTAGTTGCCTTAAAAAAAGCTATTTTTACAAATTCTGTGACAGACCTTTGCATTACAAAGCTTGATGTTTTAGATGAAATGAAAAAGATTAATGTCTGTATTGATTATGAAGATGATCTGCCAGTATACAAAGAGTTTAAGGGTTGGTTATCCTCAACTGAAGGCATCACTGAATATGATAGTCTCCCTAATAACGCACAAATCTTTATAAAATATATTGAAGATTTTGTTAAGAGCAAAGCTTCAATTATTTCAACCGGACCATCAAGAGATCAAACAATATTAAGATAATTATTAAATACCTTTTTTTAAAATTTTATCTAATGTAGCATTTAAAAATTTATATGAGTCTGGACTTGAAAACTTTTTTGCTAACCTAATAGATTCATCAATAATTATGGGTTTGTCCAAGTCACCATAAAACATTTCGTTGATAGCAAAAATTAGAATTGATTTATCAATCAATTCAATACTTGAACTTGAAATATCCACTGATTTAATAACTGATTCAATCTTTTTTTTATTTTTATCAATAGATTTTAGTGAGTCGGCAAATACATTAAAATCAACTTTCTTATCCTTATGTTCTTCTTTAAATTGAGATATTATTTTTTGAATATCATCATTGCTAAATAGCATTTGATAAATAGCTTGAATTAAATATTCTCTTGTTTTTATTATTATCTTGAAATTAGACAGATTTTTCATCAATAAGATTTATTAATGCATTAGTATTATTTTTTGTATTTTTTTCTAGCCTTTCAATTAGCTGCTTTTCATTCTCAACACATAGAACATTATTAATTATTGCAATGTCATAATAATTTTCAGCTAGTGAGCCAATAGATCTATAAGTTTCCTGAGTTACTAAATCATAATGACTTGTTTCACCCCTAATAATAATCCCCATAAAAATAACACCAACAAAGTCATTTTTGTTTAGTTTATTTTTTGCAAGAGCAGCAAGCTCAATTGCACCTGGTGCTTTTGCTATAGAGCACTTGAAATCATTGTTTAAGATTTCAGATGAAACTTTTATCATTTGTGAGATGTAGTTTTCATACCATGAAGTATGAACTATCAATACATTATTCATTTATAAATCCTGTGATTTCAATGTCAAAACCAGATACAGCATTATATTTTGTTGGAGTACCTAAAACGGTTATTTGCTTTAGATTTAATGCTCTTAGAATCTGAGATCCAACTCCAATAACTCGTCTATTACTTTTTGGTTCTATTTCCTTCTCTTCAAGCTTATTAAGCCAATAACTTTTTGCATCTCTATGATTTATCAGAACGAGCAATCCAGTACCTTCTTCAGCAATTCTTTTCAATGATCTTCTTATTGACCAATTTTTACCAAGATCATCAATTCCTAATAAATCTTGCAGTATGCTTTGAGTTTGTACCCTTACTAGTGGCGATTCCTTAGCATTAAGATCACCCATTGAAAGAGAGAAGTGGTATTCATCATAGATTTTATCTCTCCATACATTAAGTTTAAATTTACCAAACTCATTTTCAACATCTTTATCTAAAATAGACTCTATTGTCGCTTCCATTGAAAGTCTGTAATCAATTAAATCTGCAATTGTTCCAACTTTAATTTTATTTTCTTTGCCAAATTTTATTAGATCATCTCGTCTAGCCATTGTTCCGTCATCATTCATAATTTCACAGATAACTCCAGCAGACTGAAGGCCTGCTAGCTTAGCTAAGTCACATGCTGCTTCGGTATGCCCAGCTCTACTTAAAACACCTCCCTTCATAGCTTTTAATGGAAAAATATGACCAGGTTGAACAATGTCTGATGAACTTGAGTCTTTATCAACTGCTGTTTTTATTGTATGTGCTCTATCTGCAGCTGAAATACCTGTTGTTATTCCCTCAGCAGCCTCAATTGATACTGTGAACGCTGTTTTGTTAGCGGCTCTATTATTATTAGTCATCATTTGTAGATTATATTTATCACAAAGTTTCTTACTCATCGGAAGACATATCAATCCTTTACCTTTAGAAGCCATAAAATTAATTATCTCAGGTGTTACTAAATCAGCAGCACAGACAAGATCTCCTTCGTTTTCTCGCGATTCGTCGTCAACAATAATTACCATTTTTCCTGATTTAATATCATCAATTATTTCAAGAATGTTACTTTTATCCATTTTTTTTAAATACTTCTTTTATATCGCTATCAATTTTATAGGAGGATTCTAATTTAAAACCATAATTTTCAATAGCATTATTTTCTTTAAACCAGCTTACAGCTTTATCACCAAGTTCATTATTTGAAGTATATGAAATAATTTCATCTACAAGGCCTAACTCTAAAAAAGAATTAGCTAACTTAGGACCAGCTTCAATTAATATCGAGCAAAAATCTTGATCTTTAAATGATTTTATTATCTGTGCAAGATCTTTATTTTTATATATTTGGACATCATTATCTTTAAAAAAATTTAGCTCCTTATCACAATCTTTACTTGTTAATAATATTTTCTTAGGTTGATTGGTAGGAAAATCTACTCGTGCATTCATTCTTGGATTATCATTTCTCAAAGTATTTCCCCCTGTAAGAATTGCATCACACGAAGCTCTTAATATTTGCACATCATACCTTGAAGCCTTTGAAGTAATAATTGTTCTTTCTTCACTTTCGATATGCGATTTTCCATCTAAAGAAGATGCAATTTTCAAAATAATATAAGGTTTGTTGTTAGTATGCTTAAAGAAAAAGTATTTATTCTGATTTTTGACAATATCTTCATGAATGCCAACAGTGACGTCAATACCGTTTTTTTTAAGAATTTCGATACCTTTACCGGCAACCTTTGGATTAGGATCAATAGAACCAATCACAACTTTTTTAATTCCTGTTTCAACAATCTGTTCAGCACATGATCCAGTTTTACCAACATGGCTACATGGCTCAAGAGTGCATACTAATGCCAACTCAGAAAAGTTATTAAATTTTTTCCCTTGATGCTTTCTAGCATTAGAAATTGCATTTATTTCAGCATGATTGCTACCATAAATCTCATGATAACCTTCTGAGATAATTTCATTATCATTGCATAAAATTGCCCCAACAACAGGATTTGGTTTTGCAGTATATTTAAAAGTCTTCGCATTGGTAACAGCACGAAGCATAAGTTCTTCGAAATTCATTTTTTTGATTTTTTCTTCTTTGGTTTTTCTTTTGCTAAAGAACTTATTTCTTCTGAAAAATCTTGAATATCTTGAAAGTCTCTGTAAACAGAAGCAAATCTAACGTAAGCAACTGTATCAACTTCTTTAAGAGCATTCATCATTATTTCTCCAATCTCAATAGACTTAATTTCACGCACACCTCTGATTCTTATTTCTTTTAAAATTTTCCCAAATACAATATCGATTTCTTCAATTGATAGTGGCCTTTTTTCAAGAGCCCTTAACATTCCTTTCTTTAATTTTGATCCATTAAAAGGCTGTCTTTCCCCATTACTCTTAATAACCCTAGGTAAGGCTAGATCTGGGGTTTCAAATGTAGTAAATCTTGAGTGACATACTTCACATTCTCTTCTTCTTCTAATTTGAGAACCATCTGCTACTAATCTTGAATCAATTACTTTAGTATCTTCTGCTTGGCAAAAAGGACAGTACATCTATAGATTATATACTGGAAAATTACTTGTAAGTTTGTGGACTTCTTCCTTGATGGTCTTTTGTAATTCTTCATTATCAAAATTATTAATAATATCTGATATCCAATTGGCTACTTGAATAATTTCTTCTTCTTTAAACCCTCTAGTTGTAGCTGCTGGCGTACCAATTCTTATTCCTGAAGTCACAAATGGTGATGCTGGATCATTTGGTACTGAATTCTTATTTACTGTTATGTTGACTGAGCCAAGAACTCTTTCAAGATCTTTTCCAGTAATTCCTTTACTTCTAAGATCAACTAATATTATGTGATTCTCGGTTCCATTAGACACAATGTCTATTCCATTTGACATTATTGTTTCAGCCATTGTTTTTGCATTATCCATGACCTGTTTTATATAAATTTTAAATTCTGGATCTAAGGCTTCTTTAAAGCATAGTGCTTTCGCAGCAACCACGTGCATAAGAGGACCACCTTGTGAACCTGGAAATACAGCAGAGTTAAGTTTTTTTTCAATTTCTTCATTTGCCTTTGCAAGAATAATTCCTGACCTAGGACCTCGTAATGTTTTATGTGTAGTTGACGTAACAACATCTGCATATGGAACTGGAGATGGATATAGATCAGCAGCAACTAGGCCAGATACGTGAGCCATATCAACAAGAAAATAGGCTCCGGTCTCATCGGCAATTTCTCTAAATTTTTTCCAATCAATTATTCCTGTAAAAGCGGAAAAACCTGCGATTATTAATTTAGGTTTATGCTCTATTGCAAGTGATCTTACCTGATCATAATCTATATCATGAGTTTCGGGATGTAGCCCATATTGAATACTTTTATAATTTCTACCAGAAAAATTTACCTTTGAACCGTGTGTTAAATGACCACCATGATCTAAACTCATACCAAGAATAGTATCGTTTGGTTGCAAAAGAGCTAAGTAGGCTGCAGCATTAGCTGATGATCCTGAATGAGGTTGAACATTTGCATAATCTGCTTTAAAAAGTTCTTTTGCTCTATCTATTGCAAGATTCTCTGCAATATCAACATTTTCACAACCACCATAGTAACGCTTTGAGGGATATCCCTCAGCATATTTATTAGTCAAAAGAGAACCTTGAGCTTCAAGGATTCGTTTTGATGCATAATTTTCTGAGGCTATTAATTCAATATGATCTTCTTGTCTTTCAGCTTCATGTTGAAAGGATGCCCACAATTCATTGTCATAATCTTTTATGGTGTCATTATTAGAAAAAATACTATCGCTTCTTGATGATTTCATAATTATTTAATTTAATTTAATTTTAAAAACAGGATTTATAGTAATTTTATATTATCTATGGTCTTTTGTGCACAAAAGGTCTTTTTCTTTTTGGATAACATGATTTACAAATTTTACATTCAATTCCATGACAAGCTCTCGCCATACAGTATTCTCTTCCCCAAAAAATAATTTGTAAATGGAGTTTATTCCAAGATTCTTTTGGAAATATTTTTTTTAAATCTTCTTCAGTTTTTTTAACGCTTTTACCGTTTGTAAGACCCCATCTTTGCGCTAACCTGTGGATATGAGTATCAACTGCAAATGCAGGTACTCCAAAACCTTGGCTCATAACTACAGAAGCAGTTTTGTGCCCAACTCCAGGTAATTTTTCTAGATCAGAAAAATTATTTGGAACTTTTCCTTTATATTTTTTTATTAACATTTTTGATAGCTTCAAGATAGCTTTTGATTTTTGAGGGCCCAGTCCGCAAGGTTTTATAATTTCATATATTTTCTCTACAGACATTTGAGACATTTTTTTAGGATTAGGTGCAAGTTTAAATAAAGCAGGAGTTATTTGATTAACTCTTTCGTCAGTACACTGAGCAGATAATAAAACAGCTATAAGCAAAGTGTATGTATCTTTATGGTCTAAAGGTACTGGTGTTCTTGGATACGTGTCATCCAAAATTTTTTTTATTATGAGAGCTCTTTCGGATTTAATCATGCTAATAAATGTAGCATAATAATTTTAAAAATATGGATACAAATCAAATTAAGCAAAATTTATTAAAACTAAAAGATTCTTTTTTGGAAGAAACTGAAGAAAACAAAAAAATGCTAGATATTTATATAAATTATATTGAAGGCAATGCTTCTGACGAAGATATTGAAAATGCAAATAAACAGTTAAAGCAAATTTTTAAAAGCTTAGGTCTTGGTATTTTGGTTATTCTTCCATTTAGTCCAATTTCAATTCCGTATGTACTTAAAAAAGCTAAAGAGTATGATATAGACCTTATACCCGAATGGTATAAGGCTTTAAGTAAAGATAAAGATAGACTAGAATAGTTAAGCTTTATTTGGAGTAATTATGAAAAATGTAGTAATTGTAGACAGTGTTAGAACTGGATTAGCAAAATCACATCGAGGCGGTTTTAATATGACCAGGCCTGATGAAATGCTTGCACATATTATAGATGCAATGTTGGATAGAAATCCTAATTTACCTCCTGAAGAGGTTGAAGACATTATTATGGGTTGTGGAAATCCTGAAGGTGCTCAAGGTCATAATGTTGGAAGAAATGCAGCAGTATTATCTAAATTACCAATAACAACTGGTGGAACAACTATAAATAGATACTGCTCCTCTGGGCTTCAGTCAATATCAATGGCGGCAGGCCAAATAATGGCTGGTTCATATGATACAGTTATTGCTGGCGGGGCAGAAACTATATCTATGATGAATATGAATATGGATAACTTTGTTAATGAGAGATTGGCTGAGGAAGTCCCAGGAATCTATTTTCCAATGGGAATGACAGCAGAAGTTGTTGCAAAACGATACGAAGTTTCAAGAGAAGCTCAAGATGAATATGCTTTTGAGAGTCAAATGAGGACTGCTGCAGCTCAGCAATCTGGCGGTTATGATGATGAAATCATACCAATGGACACTAAAATGCTTCTAACTAATAAAGAAACAGGTGAATCAAAAGAAATTGACTATACAGTTGATAAAGACGAATGCAACAGACCAGAAACTACTCTTGAGGGCTTAGCATCTTTAAAACCAGTTTTTGATCCTGAAAATGGTTCTGTTACCGCAGGAAACTCTTCACAATTATCTGACGGAGCATCAGTAACTTTGGTTATGTCAGAAGACAAAGCTAAGGAACTAAATTTAAAACCTTTAGCTTATTTTAGAGGCTTTACTACAATGGGTTGTGAGCCAGACGAGATGGGAATTGGGCCAATTTATTCTGTTCCAAAATTATTAAAAAATTACAATCTTTCTGTAGATGACATTGATGTCTGGGAGCTTAATGAAGCCTTTGCAGTTCAAGTAGTATATTGTAGAGATAAGCTTGGCATACCTATGGATAAGCTTAATTTAGATGGTGGTTCGATCTCAATTGGACATCCTTTTGGAATGACTGGCTCTAGACAAGTTGGACACCTTGCAAGACAGCTTCAAAATTTGGATAAACAGTTTGGTGTTGTGACAATGTGTGTTGGCGGTGGAATGGGAGCCAGCGGATTGTTTGAAAGATATCCTTCTTGATATCAGAATCAGCAATTTTAAATTGCTTTCAACATTTAGTTGATCTTAATAAAGATGATATTGTAATAGTTGGATCTGGAGACGATGCTGCTGTAATAAAATCTCAAGAGAAAGATCTTGTCCATTCTGTTGATATTTCAAAAATTAATTCTCATTTTCCTGAAGATTCCATGCCTCAGGACATCGCATACAGATCTATTGCAGTTGCTTTGAGTGATTTAGCTGCCATGGGAGCATTTCCAGCATTTATATCAATTGGCCTGACATCAAATATTACTGATTTGAAATGGTATAAACAATTTACTCGCGGAGTAGAGGAAATACTAAATGAGTATCAACTAAAGTTGATTGGAGGAGATATAACAAATGGTGAAATTAGTGTATGTGTAAATGTTTTTGGTTATGCATATGAGAAGAATATCTTAAGATCAACTGCAAAAGTTGGCGATTTAATATATATAACTGGTCCACTTGGAGAAGGAAGAAAGGGATTAGAAGATTGGAAAAATAATCAACAAACAAAATACATCAAAAAGTTTTTTAAACCTAAAGTGGATTTTGATAAAAGTAAATATATTTCTAAATATGCTAATAGTTGTATTGATATTTCAGATGGATTAATGAAAGACCTATCTAGAATATGCAAATCTTCGGAAGTAGGCGCTGAGATAATCTATGAAAATATACCCATAACAAATGATATCGATGATCTGTCTTATGGCGACGACTATAAATTGTGTTATACATGTTCACCGGAATTTAGAGATAACGAATTTATATCACAAGACTTTTGCATTGGTGAAATAAAGTCAGATACCGAAATCATTTTAAATAAAGGTAATTCATCAATTAATTTTAAAAAACATGGATGGGATTCTTTTGAATAAAAGAATTGGAATAATTGGTGGTGGAATTACTGGCCTTATAGTTGGTATTTTTTTAGCAAAAGAGGGACATAAGGTATCAATTTTTGAAAAAAATACTTTACTAAGTGAGACAAGCTCAAAAACGACAAAACTTTTACATGGAGGATTGAGATATCTTGAGAATTTTCACTTTAATGAAGTGAAAAATGGCCTAAATGATAGATCGTGGTGGCTAGAAAATTTCCCAAATCATACAAAAAAATTGAAGATACTTATTCCATTTAACAATATATTCTCTATAACATTAATTAAATCTTTTTTTGGAATTAAGTTATATGAATTTTTAGCAGGCTCAAAAAATTTAGGTAAAAGCTCAATATCAAAGCAAATCAAGAGTGATCATTTTGTTCTAAAAGATAACTATAAAACATATTTGTCATTTTTTGATGGAAGTATGGATGATGAATCTCTTGGAAGAGAATTAATTTCATTAGCGAAAGAACTTAATATAGAAATACTTGAATTTAATGAAGTCAAAAACTTTGATACTCAAGGTACCGTTAATAAACGTCATTTTGACAAAATAATTTTAGCAGTAGGCCCATGGTCAAAAATGTTACTCGAACAAAATAAAATTAAGAGTCAAAAAGACATCGATTATATAAAAGGTAGTCATTTGATAATTAATAGAAGGTTAGAATCTGGTTTGATGTTCTCAGGCATATGTAAGTCTAGATATATTTTTGCCTTACCTTATAAAGACCATACCTTGCTAGGAACAACAGAAGAAAAAGTCTCTCATCCTGAGTTTCCAGAGATAAGTAAAGATGAAATGAAATATCTTATTGATAGTTTTAATCAAATTTTAAGAAAACCTATCTCTAAAAATGAAATAATCAGTGCGTATTCTGGAGTAAGACCCTTAATAAAATCAAAAGAGAATTTTCATAAATCCTCAAGAGATTTCTTTATTCAAGAAAATGACTCACTCTTAACTATATTTGGTGGCAAATGGACAACATCGCCTACCATTGCTAGAAAAATTGTTACAATGATTTGAGATGCAGAAATTCCCAAATTTAAAAGATCCATATCATTTTTTAGCAACCTTAGGTGGTCTTGGACTTTCTCCTATCGGGCCGGGTACTGTTGGAAGTATATTTGGTTGGTTCATTTTTATAGTTTTGTCTCATTTTATTAGTGCAATTGCTCTAGTTATTTTGACAACTTTTATAATTATATTTTCAGTTTTTATATCTAGCATTGTAACCAAGGACCTTATCGAAAAAGATCATAAATCTATTGTAATTGATGAATTGGCTGGCATATGGTTAGCAATGATTCCTGTAATTTTTATTGCTTCATCACAATATGAAAGATCAATATATGCACTGCTTGCACTAATAATGTTTAGAATATTTGATATTTCAAAACCTTTTCCAATTTCGTACATAGACAAAAATTTTAAAAATGGATTTGGAGTTGTTCTTGACGATCTTATTGCTGCAATTTTTGCAGCAATATTTGCTTCACTTACAACAGTTTACTTAATTTAGATTTAATATTTTCTACGTCTAAACCAGCTTCAACTAACATTTCTTCTCTAGAGGCATGCTCAATAAATTTATCAGGAATACCAAAAAGGATTGATCTAACATTTAAATTCTCTTTTGATGCAAATTCTTGAACAGCACTTCCAGCACCACCCATAATTGAACCATCCTCAATAGAAATGAAAACCTTTGCCTTTTTAAAAAGTTTTCTTAAAAGCTTTTCGTCTAAAGGTTTTACAAAACGCATATCCACTAGAGTGGCCTTTAGTTCTTTTGAGATTTGATTTGCTTCATTTAGAAGAGTTCCAAAGTTCAAAATTACTATTTCTGAACTTCCTTCATTGATTATATTTGCTTCTCCTATCTTTAAAGGCTTTAGATCTTTATCAACATTACTATTTGGCCCAGTACCTCTTGGATATCTCACAGAGGCTGGCCCATTATGTAAGTATGCTGTCGTTAATAATTTTCTTGTTTCATTTTCATCTGAAGGAGTACAAATCACCATATTTGGAATGCATCTTAAGTAAGCAATATCATAATTTCCTGAGTGAGTGGGACCATCTTCACCAACAAGACCGGATCTATCTAACGCAAATGTTACATCAAGATTTTGAACTGCAACATCATGAATTAATTGATCATACGCTCTTTGTAAAAAAGTTGAGTATATTGCCACTACTGGCTTCTTTTTTTCAACTGATAAACCAGCTGCAAATGTTACGGAATGTTGCTCAGCTATTGCAACGTCAAAGTATCTATCTGGAAATTTTTTACTGAACTCAACAAGTCCTGATCCCTCTCTCATCGCTGGTGTAATGCCAATAAGATCATCACTTATTTGAGCCATATCTATAATCCATTCGCCAAATATATCTTGATATTTTTTTTGCTTAATTTTTTTATCTTTTATTGCGTTTATCTTTCCTATAGCATGAAAACCTATTCTGTCGGCTTCTGCTGAATCTAGACCCGCACCTTTTTTTGTTATTACGTGAAGAAATTGAGGACCTTCAAATTCTTTTAAATTTGAAATGACATCTTTAAGCTCTTTTAAATTATGACCGTCTATAGGACCAATATAATTTAAGCCTAGTTCCTCAAAAATAGTTCCTGGTGCAACCATTGCTTTCATTTGCGTTTCTACTTTTCTAGCTAAATGATATGCCTGAGGTAAAGGTTTCAAGAAACTAGAACCACTTTTTTTTATACCCTTGTAAGTTTTTGATGCCCATATTCTTGAAAAGTAATTTGATAAACCGCCAACATTTTCAGATATAGACATATCATTATCATTTAATATTACTAATAAATTCGGTTTTAAATGTCCTATATGACTCAGTGCTTCGAAAGCCATGCCTGCGGTCATTGCTCCATCACCTATTACAGCAACATGTTTTTTATCTGGATTTGAATTTTTTGTAGCCTCCGCCATTCCAACAAGTGCACTTAAAGATGTGCTTGAATGACCAACCCCAAATGTATCATATTCACTTTCTGATCTTGAAGGAAAGGGCGCTAAACCATCCTTCTTTCTAATAGACATAATTTTATCTTTTCTTCCAGTAAGAATTTTATGAGGATAAGCCTGATGTCCAACATCCCACACTAGATTGTCATATGGAGTGTTATAAAGATGATGAAGTATTATTGTAAGCTCTATAACACCAAGTCCGCCCCCTAAATGACCACCACTTTGGCCCACAGAATACAGCAAAAATTCTCTCAACTCACTTGCAAGAGTCTCAAGTTCATTTATGGAAAATGATCTTAAATCTGAAGGATAATCAACTGAATCTAATAATGGCGTATTTGGTAACTCAGTTGGTATTTCTTTAAAAATTTTCAATTTATTTTTCTCTGTAGCAAATGTATTTTGCTAATTCTATCAGTAAATCAATTTCACCGGATTTAATGTTTTTTATTTCATTAATTGCTGACTCACAAAGATCTCTTGACTTTTTAATAGATTCATCAAGGCCAATAATATTTACATATGTAGCCTTGGAATTTTTTTTATCAGAATCAATATTTTTTCCTAAGGCTTTCTCGTTTGAGATAATCTCAAGAATATCATCTGTAATTTGAAATGCTAAACCAATTTTATTGCCAAAACTTTTTATAAAATCTTTTTCTTCAAAATTATCATTTCCAATTTGACCTAACATCACAGAACACTCTATAAGCTTGCCAGTTTTTAAAGTATGAATATTTTCAATTGATTGTTCATTTATTTTCTTTGTTTCTGCATTTATATCTAAATGTTGGCCATAAACCATTCCATTTTTTCCACATGCCTTACTTATTTTTCTGATAGCTTCAATTTTATGTTTATCCTCAAGTGAGCTTTCATTACAAATAATTTCGTAGGCAAGAGATTGAAGTGCATCTCCAGCTAGAATTGCATTAGCTTCGCCAAATTTAATATGACTCGAATCCTTTCCTCTTCTTAAATCATCATCATCCATGGATGGAAGATCGTCATGAATCAATGAGTAAGTATGAATAAGCTCTACTCCTGTTGCGAGTGTTAAAAGACTTGAATCTGATATTTTTTTATTTATTTTTCCAGATGCATTAATTAAAGCCGCTCTAATCATCTTACTATCGGCCAATGCCGAATAAGACATAGCTTCTTCAATTAAATTGGAATTACCAATTGATTTTTTAATATTTTGAGAAACTTGATCCCTAGTTTGAGACAGGAAATTTTCTAACACTTTATTTATTCGTTATCAATTTCGGAAGCAGAACCATCATCAAGAAGTTTTTTTATTTTTAGTTCTGCTGTTTGAAGTTGTTTTTGACATTCTTTAACAAGATTTACACCTTTTTCAAATGACTTAACTGAATCTTCTAAATTAATGTTTTCATCTTCTAATTTAGCAACTATATTTTCTAGCTCTTTAAGAGATGATTCAAAATCTATTTTTTTATCTTCTTTTGCCATGATTTATTGTATGCCATTAGCTTCTGTTTTAAAGAATTTTTTATACTCATTTTTTAATGCATAAGGTAGTGATAAAACCGCAGGAGTTAATATTAGTGTCATAAAAGTACTAAAACCAAGACCCCATACAATTGAAACGGCAAGGTTTGACCACCAATCTACAACTCTACTTCCAATGACAATATCTCTTGAAATTATGTCTACACTTGTACCCATTGCTAGAGGCAATAAACCAAAAATTGTTGTTAGAGATGTTAATATAATCGGCCGCAACCTTTGCTTACATGCATTAATGATATGAATTGATTGGTCTACTTGAGGTGATTCATCTCTCATTTTATTAAAAGTATCAATCAGTACAATATTATTGTTCACAACGATACCTGCTAGTGTGACTATGGATATACCAGTCATTGTAGTACTAAAAGACTTACCTGTTATAAGAAGGCCCAAAAGCACTCCAACAAATGAGATCGTTACCGCTGATAGGATGATAAAAGATTGGTAAAAGCTATTAAATTGGGTGATGAGCATTAAGAGCATCATAAATACAGCTGTTACTCCAGCTATAATTATAAATCTATTAACATCCTCTGTTTCTTCAGCCATACCGCTGAATTTATAACTAATATTAGGCCCAAGATTAGCAGTCTCTAACCAGTCACTCAACTGATTAATTTTTTCAGAAACCTTGGACTCATCTTCAGTTCCAGCCCCAATTTCCTGAAAATATTTACCATTTTTTCTGTTAACTGTTTGACGATTTTCTTTTGGCACAACTTGTACAAAAGAACTCACTGGCACAGTACCTTGTCTGGTAACTACATTTAAGTCTCTTATTCCAGTAATAGTCCTATCAGAGTCAGGAAACCGTGCTCTTA
Organism: uncultured SAR86 cluster bacterium; assembly: GCA_902541175.1. Lineage (GTDB taxonomy): Bacteria > Pseudomonadota > Gammaproteobacteria > Magnimaribacterales > D2472 > SAR86A. The sequence continues at coordinate 10,103 of CACBPP010000001.1, read as the reverse complement.
TTTCGACTTCGTCTTTAGCATCATCTGGCCTATATTCTCCTACTTTAAATCCAGACGTTAACATTTGCACTAAAGCGCCAACATCGCTTACGCTAACACCCAATTGAGCAGCCTTTTGCTTATCAACTTCAACACTCCATTCAACAGATGGATATGCTTTGGAAGAGAAGATATTATTTAAACCTATCATGCTATTACGCATATAATTTTCAATTTTAGTAACTGCCTCATTCACTTGTTCTTCTGTATCACCAAAAATATCTAATTCAATAGGGGAGTCAAATGATGGTCCACCTTCGTCTGCCTCAATTTCAACTGTTATTCCTGGTAAATCATTGGTTGACTCTTTTAAGCGATCCATAATCTCGAAACCAGAAATTTTTGTTTGTGAAGGTTCCAATGTTTCTATAAAACCACCACCAACTCTGTCCGAGCCTGATTCCCACCAATTTGAACCAGATCGTAGATACACATTCTTTATACCTTCAACTTCCATAAATCTTTCTTCAACTTGTTCAATGATTTCCTTTGTTTCAAGTGCAGAAAAATTACCTCGAGCCTTGATGGTTACATTTGCCTGTATTGGATCAACAATTGCAAAATAAATTGTGCCCATGCCAGAAATAGAGTAACTCATAATTATTATTAACAGCACAGACACAACTGCAGTTACAGTTTCAATGGGATTTCTTACAAATCTTTTAATATATTTTCCATACCAATCAGTCAGCTTTACAAAAATTGAAGTATGACCATCATCATTATTTAGAGCAGATTCTTTTTGTCCAAAGTATGCACCAAGAACAGGTATTACAATAAGTGAATAAAATAAAGATGCTGATAAAACAAAGAAAATTGTAATGGGCAAATATTTCATGAATTGGCCTGTGAAGCCTGGCCAAAACATCATTGGTATGAAAGCAGCAAGTGTTGTTCCAGTTGATGCAATAATTGGATAAAACATTCTTTTTGAAGCTAGAGTATATCCTTCAACTCGAGAGAGACCTTCAGCTATTTTCTTATCCGCATATTCTGTAATAACAATGGAACCATCAATTAACATTCCCATACCGAGGAGCAAACCCATCATTACAAGAAAATTTACTTCCATATCTAAAGCATACAAAATTAAATATGTCATTAAAAAACAAAAAGGAATCGAAAGACCAACCAACATTGACACTCTAGTCCCCATACTTGCTATTACTAGCACCATAATTAACATTACTGCAGCTATGATATTCCCATTGAGCTCTTTTACCATGAGACTTGCATATATCGTATCGTCATTAGAAACAACAATATCAAGATTATTTGGAAGTGTTTTATCGAAGCTAGTAAGTATTTCTCTGATGGCAGTTGAGGCATCTATTGCGTTAGCACTTTCTCTTAAAGAAATTTCTAATGTGACTGCATCCTCTCCATTTACTCGTGCATAAGAGGTGAAATCTTTAAATGTTCTTTTAATTATTGCAATATCACCTAGAGTTACTATTGCATCTTTCGTAACTTTTACCGGAATTGCATATACATCTTTTGCAGATTCAATAATACTTGGAACTTCAATATTAAAACTTCCTCTTCCAGTATCTTGCTTACCACCAGGAATTATTAAGTTATTATTAGAAACAGAATAATAGATATCAGACAATGTTACGCCGTAAGACTCCATTTTTGCTTTATCAATGACGCCTTCAAGAACTTCCTCAGGAGCTCCTGTCATTCTAACTTCTAAAATCTGTTCAATAGGTTCAATCAGATCCTTTAGTTCTCTTGCGTAAAAGACTTTTTGCCTTACAGAACTGCCACCAACAATACTTATATTCATTACAGGAAAACTAGCTTCGCTATACTCTTGAATCTGAGGATCTTCTGCTTCAAGTGGCAACTGATATTTAATCTCTTCAACTCCTTGTTTTACATCAACTAAAGCTTTATCAATATCAAAACCTACTTCAAATTCTAGAAATACTCTTGCATAGCTCAAGTAGCTGGTTGATCTAATACTCTCAACACCAGTAACTGTTTTTAATCTGTTCTCTAAGGGTCTTGCAATCAGTCTTGAAGTATCGCTTGGAGATGCACCATCAAGGAAAACTGATACGGTTATAAAAGGGAGTTGTACATTCGGTGAAGCAGCAATTGGTATTTCTTGTCTTGCATATGATCCTGCAATTATTACCATAAATGCAATTAAAAGAGTTGTTTTTGCTTTTTTTATCGCAAAGTCAATTATTTTAATCATATACGATTAGTTATAACTTCTTGACCGTCTTCAACGAAACCTTGACCTTGTATTATTATTTCAACTTCCTCAGGAATGCCAGTAACCCAAAGTCCTTCTTCAGAATCCTCTAAGATTTCAATTTCAATAAATTGTGCAAGATTGCCTAGATTTACTACTCTAATTCCTAATTTTCCCTCATCATTTAAAAGAAGAATTGAAGGTGAAATTTTATGTGCCTTAACTTTATCAATTTCAATGCTTATTTCTGCTGTAAGACCATCTTTGATTATGCCATTAGGATTATTAATTTGTGATTCTACATTAAAGGTTCTTGTATCTGGAGAGGCACTTTTAGAAACAAATGTCAGTTTTCCTTCAATGGCTTGCCCAGTTACTAAATCAACATAAACATTTTGATTTATTCTTACTTTGTTAATGTCATATTCTGGAACTCCAGCAACAAGTGATATTGGATCTAATTGTATAATTGTTGCACACACCTGACCTCTTTCAAGAAAATTTCCAGGCTTTACAATTTGCTCGATATAACCAGAAAAGGGCGCTTTAACTTCTGTTCTATTAAGTTCTACTACTCCTAAGCTACACAGGACAGTATCTTTTTGAACATATTGTCCTTGAACAGCACCTATTTTTACTACTTCGCCTGATGTTTTTGCTTTTACATTAATTCTTTTTTCAGATTTCGTTGTAGCTTTAAGTTTTATATAAGGTTGATATTCCTCGGCAATACTTAAAACTGTTTGAACATTAAATAATTCGGATGATTGAATAGGTTCTTGAATTGAATCATTTTTAAAAAAACCTGAAATCATCCACAAAAGAATTGGGACAAGTATGTACAATGATATTCTTATATTTTTAGTTAAGTTCATATTATTAGAATCAAACTACTGAAATAAAAATTAATAGTTTTAAACTTTATGTTCCTTTCTTAATTTTTCGAATAAATTTTTATTAAGAGGTTTTCTAGTTTCAAGGTCTGTATTATCTTTTATTTTAAAAATTTTTCCATTAATAACTTCATTTTTTAAATTATTAAATATTTTTTTAAATAAATTAAAATTTTCTTTTGAATCTTTTTCCATTAGATTATTCCAACCAATCTTCTTTCCAGTGAAATAAATAATAGGATGAGACCAATTAAATTCAGCTCTTGGCTGGAATGACTTTCTTGCTTCTATATATGCTTCTTCTGCAGAGGGGAAGCCATCCATTTTGTTAATTTCTTTGCATGCTTTGATGAGATCAGTCAGTGTAGGTAAATATGATTGAGACGCTACTACTATCTCGACAGCGGCAAGAATTGTTTCTGGAGATTCACTTTTTAATGTAATAGCCCAAAGTTTTTTACCTTCTTTAAGTTTTTCGTCAGTGCCAAACACTTTATAAAATTGATAGTGATAGGCTAACTCAAGCTTAAGGAACATAGCATCAATGGATTTTATAAAATCCTCTTTAGTCGAGATTGATTTCTTTTGCCCAAGTGTTGTCATTTTTTCTTGTTTTGAAGTCTTTTTTATATTTTCCTGGCTCAGAATATTTTTTATTTTCTTCATCACTACCTATTTCATTACTCATCATATGACGTCTTTTAACATGCTCAATGAATTTAGAATTCCATGTTGTAAATGCAGAGCCTTTATCCTTCCAATATAAGATAAATTCTCTAAGATATCTTAACGCAGAATCTTTATTTATTTCTGACAGATTAAGAATATCAAACACATCATCATCAGGATACCAGTTTTCATCAATAATATGAGGGATAGTCTTTTTTGAATTAGTTTCTTTTGCCCATTCACGTCTTATAAAATCAATAAATGTTGAATTCCAGTTATTCTTCTTTTGACCTCTTTCCATCCAATAAATTTTAAATTCTTTAAGTTTAAGGTTATAGAAATCGTCAGTAATTTCAGTCATATTTAAGACTTCATCTACTTCAGGTGATGGGATCCACTCAATATCAAGCTGGTATGAATCTGAAGTTTTGTTTGGAGTTTTAAGTCTATAAGTCTTTTTATTGATATCAATTAATTGATATTTTATTAGCGTGTTTATAGATTCTTTAATTTTTTCTTCATCAAGAAAACTTATATTTTTTTTTGTTGACTTTATTAGGCTATCTAATGAAGTGATATCTTCTAACAAGTTTTCATTATATAGATTCAGGATGATTGCACACTCAATGCCAAGTGTTTCTGCTACCTCACTTGAAAAAGATAAATTTTTCTCACTGCTCAATTAGATTATTTACCTCTTTTTAGATTTATTGCATCATTTAATTTGCTAAGGCACATTACAGTATCTTCCCAACCCATACATGCATCTGTAATACTTTGACCATAGTTAAGTTTTTCAGTAATTTTTTGGTTACCCTCATTTAAGTGGCTTTCAATCATTACACCTTTTATATTTTTGTTACCATCTGAAATCTGTTCGCATATCGAATCAATAACAGGGATTTGTTGTTTAAATTTCTTTTGACTATTTCCATGACTGGCATCAATCATTATGGATTCATTAACTTCAGCTTCTTTAAGAGCAGTCAAAGTACTTTCTACTGATTCTTTGTCAAAATTTGGCACTTTACCACCTCTTAAAATAATGTGGGTATCATTATTGCCAGCTGTTTTAAGCATAGCAATATCAGCTTCTTTTGTTGCACCAAGAAAAACATGGGAATGATTTGCTGCTTGTATTCCATCAATTGCAGCTTTTAAACCACCATCTGTACCATTCTTTATGCCAATAGGACATGAAAGACCAGATGCGAGCTCTCGATGAATTTGGCTTTCTGCTGTTCTTGCACCAATTGCTCCCCACGAAATAATATCAGTTACATATTGAGGTGAAATTGGATCTAAAAATTCTGTTCCTGCAGGCAATCCCAATTCAGCAATTTCAATAAGCAATTTTCTAGCCATCTCAACACCTTTGGCAATGTTATAGGTTTCATTAATATCGGGATCATTTATCAATCCTTTCCATCCAACTGTAGTTCTTGGCTTTTCAAAATAAACTCTCATTATTACTAAGAGATTTTCACTAAAATTTTTATTTTCATTAGATAACTTTTTTGCGTATTCAATTGCACTTTGTGGATCATGTATTGAACATGGCCCAACCACTACAAATATTCGATCATCTTTATCATGAAGAATTTGGCTAATTTCATTTCTTGTACCGTATACAAGTTTTGAAATTTCATCATTAATAGGGTACTTATTTACTAACTCATAGGGAGCAGGAACTTTCTTTCTATCAATAATTCTTGTGTTATCAGTTGAATAATTCATATTTTTTATATTTTATAACTCTATTTAGAGAAATGGTTTCATATTATTAAATTAATATTCACTGATTAAAACCATTTTTATGAAGTAATTGAAAATAAAAAATTTGTTATAAATATGCATTTTTTAAGGAAATACACAACATATTGTATTAAAATAGCTAAAACTTACACTATATAGTGTTTAAATATGCAACATAACAGTCTTGCGCAGCTTGAAATTCCTGTAGTGATGGGAAATCACCTGGAAGAGTTGCCAGACGATCTTTTCATTCCTCCAAACGCTCTAGAGATTTTTCTTGAGACATTTTCTGGGCCCCTGGACCTTCTTTTATATCTTATAAGAAAGGATGATATTGATATTCTTGATTTAGATATATCAAAGATAACTGACCAATATTTAGAGTACATAGAATTAATGGATTCTTTAAAATTTGAATTAGCAGCTGATTATCTTGTCATGGCGGCAACTCTTGCTGAGATAAAATCAAGATTAATGTTACCAAAAGAATCTTTTGAAGATGAGGAAGAAGATCCAAGAGCAGCTCTTATAAAAAGATTGCAGGAGTACAAAAGATTTAAGACAGTTTCTGAAAAAATAGCAATTTTACCAAGGGTTGATAGAGATTTTTTTATAGCAAGTGCTAAGGTACCAAAATTACAAGAATCATTATTAAAAGAAGAATCTGAAATAAATATTACGGACTTATTTACTTCTGTAGTTGAAGTATTGAACAGACCGAACTATAAAAATAGTCATTTAATAGATTTCGAAGAATTATCAACCAAAGAGAGAATTCAGATTCTGTTGGATATATTAAACAATAAAAACATTATCAGTTTTTCAAAGACACTCAGAAAACCAGAGGGTAAAAAGGGAGTCGTAGTAACTCTTCTAGCCTCATTGGAACTTGCTAAAGATGGTTATATTGAGTTAATTCAAAATAAGAGTGAAGAATTGTTTATTAAATCTGTAAGGGGTATATAAATTGGAACACAAGGTTATTAATTCTGTTGAAGCTCTTCTTTTTGGTTCTGGAAGGCCTATAAGATTGTCAGAAATAAAAAGTATTCTTGAAAACACCGGATTAAGTGTTGAGCTAAGTGAAATCAAAAGAGCAATTAATGATTTAGAGATGAGATATGAAGGGACATCTCTTAAAGTTACAGAAGTTGCATCTGGATATAGACTTCAAATCAAAGAGGATCATGGTCATATTCTTAGCGCACTTTGGAATGAAAAAGCTCCAAGAGTTTCAAAAGCATTAATGGAAACTATCTCAATAATTGCTTATAAGCAACCTGTTACTAGAGGTGATATTGAAGACATCAGAGGTATTACAGTAAGTACAAGGATCATAAGATCTCTATTGGAAAGGAATTGGATAAAAGTATCTGGTTATAGAGATGTTCCTGGAAGGCCAACTTTATACGTAACAACAAAAGATTTCTTAAATGATTTGAACCTTAAAAGTATTTCTGAATTACCAGAATTACCTGAAATTGAGGAAAACGAAGAGAAAGACATATTGTCTCAAGCCATATAATTAATTAATGGCAGAGAGACTTCAAAAATTCTTAGCAAAATCTGGTATCGGATCAAGAAGGTATTGCGAGGAATTAATTAAATCTAAAAAAATTAAGGTTAACGGTCAAATAGCTTTAATAGGTTCGTCGGTAAATAAAAATGATGAAGTTGAATATGATGGCAACATTATTTCTTTTACTGAGTCAGAAATTAGATTATTAATGCTAAATAAACCTGAGGGGGTTTTGTCTTCAAACAAAAAAGAAAAAAACATACCAATAGTTTATGATTTTTTGCCTGAAGGTAAATCAAAAATCAGATGGATCTCAATTGGGAGGTTAGACATAAATTCGTCAGGTTTGATGCTTTTTACAAATGATGGGACATTCGCTAATTATTGCATGCATCCTTCATCAAGTATTGACAGAGAGTATTTGGTAAGGGCTAGAGGGGATTTTACAAAAGAAAAGAAAGAAAAAATGCTTTCAGGAATTAAGATTGACAATGATATTTACAGATTTACAGATATTGTAGAAGGAGAAAAACAATCATCTAATCAATGGTTTTCTGTTTGTCTTATGTCTGGAAAAAACAGAGAAGTAAGAAAAATATTTAATGCTGTTGGGTTAGAGATAAGCAGATTAAAAAGAACAAGATTTGGACCTATTTTTTTGCCTTCTTCATTAAAAAAAGGTGGCTATATAGAATTATCTAGCAAAGAAATAGATTCAATAAAGAGCTATGGAATATAAACTTGCACACAAATTTTTATATGACAAAGCTATTGAAAAAGGCTTTATCCAACTTGCAAATCATATTAAGAGAGTTGGCCCTTTAAAAATCAAAGTATCTAAGATGGATTTTGTAAGCCATTTATCAAAAATAATTATTGGTCAACAGCTTTCTGTTCAATCAGCGGCGGCAATATGGAAAAGGACAGATAAAATCCTTAAAGAAAATAAGTATAAAAAGGAAAATATAAAACTTAACCAAAAGTTTAGAGATGCTGGTTTATCAAGGCAAAAAATTGAATATCTAAATGGAATTATTTTTAATAAAGACCTTATAAATATCTCAAAAAAAGAACTTAATAGAATGAGTGCAGCAGAGTATTTTGATTTCTTAATTCAAATTAAAGGCATTGGACCATGGTCAATTGAAATGTCTAGGATATTTTTTATTGGCGATCCAGATGTTTTTTCTATTTTAGATTTAGGCCTAAGAAATGCTCACCTGAAGATGTTTAAAATTGATTCCTATAAAGAGTCTTTTTACGAAATTTTTAGACCTTATAGAAGCTATATGTGTCTTTTTTTATGGAGAGTGCTTGAAGATGAAAATGTTACTATCTGAACTTATCACTTCTATATTCGATATGGATTTCATTTGAAGAAGAACTATCCTCTGAAAGCATCCATAAATAATAATCCATAAGCTTTAGCGGCTCTTTAATGGTGTTAGGATTTTCAGCAGGATATGCGAGAGATCTCATTTTAGTTCTGGTAGCTTTTGGATCAAAGTTAAAAACTTTTATATTTGATACTGATTCAACCTCATCAGCAATTATTTCTGATAAAGCATTCAAACCTGCTTTAGAAACAGAATAAGCACCCCAAAAGGCCTTTCCTTTTTTACCAACGCTCGAAGTAGTAAATATTATTCTTGGATTTGAGGATTCTTTAAGCATAGGTATTAAATTTTTTGCTATGAGGAAAATACTTGTTAAGTTTATTTTCAAAATTTTTTCCCAAGTAGCTAAATCGTAACTTTCTATATGCGACATCTTGTCAAGAGCTGCAGCATTGAAGATTACTGCATCTATACCTGAGTAATTTTCATTAATAATTTTATTTATTTCTATAGCACTATCTTCGTTAAGTTTTTGCAAATCACATTTAAATATACACGGATCAGTATTATATTTTTTTACAATTTCATCATATAAAACATCAAGCTTAGACTCATCTTTTGAGAGCATTAGGATATTTGCTCCATGCTCGCTAAGATATTTTGTAAGTGATTTGCCAATACCACTTGTCGCACCCGTAATAAGTATATTTTTTATCCAATAAAAAATCTTTTGTCATTCTTAGTAATTAAATATTTATATGTGAGTAAATTTCTGAAATATCTCTTATGTATGGATAATTAAGCTTAATAAGATTGTTTTCATCTAGAGAATATCCATAAAGACACCCTAAGACTCTGACCCCTGCGCTTAATCCAGCTTTTAAATCATTAATATGATCTCCTAAATAAATTGTATTTAATGGATTGATATCAAGTTTTTTACAAGCTAACAAAATACCCTCAGGATCAGGCTTAGATATTTTTACATGATCAGGACAAACTATTACTTTGATATTTTTTAATTCTGAGAATGAGTCAATTATAGGACTTGCAAATTTAAAAAATTTATTAGTAACGACTCCGTATTTAATATTATTTTTGTCCATAAAATTAATTAATGATGTCATGCCATCAAAAAGCTTACAGCCTTTTGTTTTATTCATATTGTATTCAGAGAGAAATTCTGACTTTAATGGTTCAAATTCAGCATCATCTTCATCTATAGCAAAAAATTTTTTAATCAGTTTTGATGTTCCTTCAGAAATATGAGGCCGAATATCAAATTCACTGACTTCATTCATATTATATTTTTTTAGCATGGTATTTAATGAAGTATGAAAATCAGGTGCCGTATCTATTAGAGTCCCATCTAGATCAAATAAAATAAGCTCTGTTTTATGATTTTCTTGCATACATTAGATAATTAACACCTAAATCATTATTCAGGTTTGCCTTATGTGTAAGAGGGTTATAGAACATTCCTTTTGTTTCAAGTAATTCAGCCTCAGCATCTCTTACATATTTAGCTAACGAAGATGGTTTTATAAATTTATCAAATTCATGAGTGCCTTTTGGGAGTAAATTGAATATATATTCTGCGCCGACTATTGCAGTAATCCATGATCTTGGATTTTTGTTGATTGTTGATAGAAATAACAAGCCGCTTGGCTTAAGTAATTGAACAC